>NZ_JBVJHP010000018.1:0-78478 GCF_055586745.1 Nonomuraea sp. NPDC049378 | reverse complement strand
CCGCCCCCCTCCTCTCTCCCCCCCCCCCCCCCCTCTCCCCCCTCCCCAGCCCCCCCCCCCCCCCCCCCCCCCCCCCCCCCCCCCCCCCCCCCCCCCCCCGCCGCCGGAAACGCCCTGGAAACACGCCGCCTGGTCTCCTGGTCTGACCATGCCGACCTTGCTTGACAGCCTGTTCCGCGCCGGCCATTTCGCGCAGGCTCGCCGCGGCTACGCGGACATCCTGCGCACCGACCCGGGTGATGCCCACGCCAACGCGCAGATCGGCCGCATCGCCCTGCTGTCGAACGCGTTCATCACCGCCGAGAAGTATCTGGCCAGAGCCGTGGAGCTGGCCCCCGGCGACGACGTGCTCAAGGAGCTGCTGGCGGACTGCTACGCACGCCAGTACAAGCTTGCCCGAGCCGTCCCGATGCTCAGGGCCGCCGGGAGGGACGCGGTCGCCGCGCAGTACGCCGCCGCCGCCGGCGACACCCCGTTCGACCTGTACGGCCCGCGCAGCACCAAGCTGGTCTTCCAGCAGCTGGACCCGCTGCCCACCGTGGAGGCGTCGGTCAACGGGTCGGAGCCGATGAGGTTCCTGCTGGACACGGTGGCGGAGCCGCTCCTCACCATGGAGGCGGCCGAGCGGGCGCGCCTGCGCGCGGTGGCCTCCACCCGTGCCCGGGACGGCACGGAGACGCATCTCGGCGTCGCGAGATCCTTGCGGCTGGGATCGATCGAGGTGCGCAACGTACCCGTCGTCTGGCGCGACGCCGACGTGTCCGCGTCCGGCACCATCGGGATGAGCGTCTTCTCCCGTTTCCTCACCACGATCGACTACGTCCGCCAGGCCCTCGTCCTGCGCCGCAGGTCGCAGCTGCGGGCGTTCAGGGCGGAGTCGGCGCGGCATGACGCGGAGATCCTGCCGCTGTGGCTGGCGGGCGGGCGTTTCCCGTGCACGGTGGGCAGCGTCAACGGCCACGGCCCGCGCCTGGTCTGCCTGTCCACGGGCGAGCCCGGCGTCGGGGTGACTACCTCGGAGAAGTTCGCCACGCTCTGCGGCCTGAAGTTCGAGACCCCTCGTACGGGGAGCGGCGGCGGCCCGTGCTATCCGATCGTCGCGGACCAGGTGGCGCTCGGCGCCGCGACGGGCCGCGGGATTCCGGGGGTCGTGGGGCCGTTGTTCGACGACCGTCTGGGATTCGACACGATCGCGACCTTCGGCCACGAGTTCCTCAAGCGTTTCGCCGTCACGTTCGACTTCACCGGCATGGGCCTCTACGTCACCGGCCCGCCCGGGGCACAGTCGCGTTGAATAACTACTTATGAGGTTTAAATCCCTCATACGGCAAAAGTTTAGTTCTATGCCTTTTGTCCCTTTTGGGGTAAATGCAACTCCGACATGCTCAATGACCTCCGACACTGGTAGTGGAGACCCGGGTCGCGAACCCGGGCACCTCGACGCCGTGCCGGGGCCCCGCCCCGCACGGCGCCACAGAACACGGGGGTACACAGTGAAACGAATGCTTCTCGCGGCGGCCTTGGCGCTGACCGCCTCCACTGCCGGTATGACCGGCGCATCCGCGCACTCGCCAGCCCTCTCCTCGCCGGTCCCCTCGCCGGATTCGTCGCCCGGCACGTCGCCCGGCACGTCGCCAGGGCCGGGAGGCGCCCCGATCGGCCCCGGATGCTCCGCGCTCGAGAGCAGCCTGCCGGGCCTCGCCGACCAGACGGCCGCGACCGCGCTGTCCGAGGTGCCCGACCTGTCCTCGCTGGACGAGGCCGTACAGGAGGCGGGTCTGGCCGACCGGCTCGACCAGGCCGAAGAGCTCACGATCTTCGCGCCCGACAACAAGGCGTTCGAGGCCATCCCGCAGGATGCCCGCGACCAGCTCATGGGCGACAACGAAGAGCTCACCAGGGTTCTGACCTACCACGTCGTGGAGGGCAAGAAGACGCCCGCCGACCTCGAGGAGGAAGGCACCCTGACGTCGCTGGAGGGCGGCGAGCTCAAGATCGAGGGCTCGGGCGAGAACCTCATGATCAACGACGCGAAGCTGGTCTGCGGCGGCGTGCAGACGAAGAACGCGACCATCTACGTCATCGACAAGGTCCTCATGCCCGAGTGACCGCCACCACCGGATCCACGCCCCGGACCGGGCGCGATCGCCAGGCCACCACCCTCGTGACCGCGCCCTTACCCGGGGCGTTTCCCTGCCCGCTCCGAAATGCACGAGCGGCCGTACGAAGAAAGGCCTGATCAACCAGTCACTGACCTGGCTATTTACACCGAGAGAACCTGAGTATCTGCTGTCGTCAAGGCCTCGCGGGAGTGAATTCCGGCTGAACGTCTTTGAGATGCTGCCAAAAGAATGGGGGCGGGCGGTCTGGCCACACCCGGTGATGGTAGAAAGACCCCGTGTCGACCGATGAATCGTCTTTCACGGCCAGTACGCCATCCGCGAGCGGTTCGCCGACCGCCTCTCCGAGCCCGTCGGCGTCCGACCCGGCCCCCACGCCGTCAGCGACCAACACGCCGACGCAGCCGCCGACCACACCGCCCACCACGCCGCCGACGGCAACGGACCAACCGCCCACGACGCCTCCGGCGGCCACACCCGGAACACCCGGCCCTTCGGAGTCTCTGGTGAGCCCGTGCCCGCACGCTCCCGCGTGCCCTCCGCCCGTCTGCCTCCCGTCGAGCCTGCGCACCACATCAACGCCGGCCGCCACCCCCGAGCCCACGCAGGCCCCGGACACCTCGGGCGGATCCCAGGGCGGCTACGAGACCAGCGTGAGCCACGTACGCAAGTTCGCCGGCATCATGGACATCTCAGCCACCGGGGTCGACACGGTCAAGGAGGCGACCCCCCGCTTCGAGGGCTGGAGCCTCATCCCTCTGGCCGGCATGCCCATCGTCGGGCTGAGGTTCGTCAACCGGTTCAACACGATCACCGACACCTGGAAGGACAGCGCCGGCATCCTCTCCGAAGTGCTGCGCACCGACAGCGGCAAGGTCTCCAGGGCCGCTGACAACTACGTCGCCGCCGAGCGGGCCGGCACCATCAAGTGAGAGGGGCACGATGTCGACCGGCGAACCGCCGAAGCTGATCCTGCCCGGCCAGAGCACGCCGACGGCCAACCAGCAACTCCACGTCGCCAACGCCCGCGGAACGGTGCAACAGACCGTCACGGTCGCTCCGAATCGCACCGACCCCGGCTTCTACAAGCGGCTGATCACGCAGCTGAACCCGCTGCGCCAGTCCACCAGGGCGGCGATGGCGATGTCGGGGATCGGGGTCGCCGCGCTCGCCCTGGACGTGGCGGCCACCCTCAACCTGGGCAACCCGTTCCTCTTCTACGACCGCCGCGAGCAGTGGAAGGAGATGGCCGGGCTGCTGGAGGCCAGCCGGTCCGACCTGTGGCGCTCCTACTTCGACGACATCTCGCCCAACTGGAAGGGCGCGGCGGTGGAAACTCTCCAGCAATACGTGCGGTTCAACATCAACGGCCTGTACGGCCAGCTGGCCAAGGTCTCCGAAGCGATGAGCGGCACCATGCACGGCCAGTACAAGCAGGTGCTGGGGTACGACCTGTCGGTGTTCGGGCTCTACGCCACCTCGGCTCCCATCCTGCGCAGCGTGGCCGCCATGAGCGCGCACCCCGTGGGGAAGGTCGCCCTGATGGCCCAGGTCGGCCTGTTCATGAGCGCGGCCGGCAACCTGGTCAAGCAGTTCGCCGACGTGTACAACTCCTACGAGGGTGAGCTCAACAAGCTGGAGCTCAAGCTCAACGACGTGAGGGGCGCCTTCTACCGCTCCGGGAACCCGGACATGGGTGCGCGCCCCCTCCACCTCACGCCCAACATCGAGGATCCGTCCATGGTGGACGACTACTGGATCCCCGTCGGCGGGGAGTCCTCATGAGGCGCGCGGACGCGTTCTCGGCAGGCCGGCAGGACGACGTCGCCGGGCTGCTGCGAGAGACCGACGGCTGGGCCCGCGCCGTGACCGGGGCGCTGGGCGAGCTGGAAGAGGAGCGCCTGGCGGGCGCCGACCCGTCCGCCACCGTCCGCGTCGAAGTGTCCGGCACCGGCCGCCTGCGCAAGTTGTCCATCGATCCGCGCGGTCTGCGTGCCCTCGACCACGAGCAGCTCGCCCAGGCCGTCCGCGAGGCGATCGTCGCCGCCCACCTCGCGATGGACGAGCGGCTGACCGAGGTCGTCCAGTCCCTCGCGGGCAGGCCCTCGGACACCGCGGTGCCCGCAGACCCGCTCGCTGGCCACATCCGCGACGTCCTTCGGGGAGAGTGATCGATGGAGGAGGCGCAGGCACGGCTCGATGCGCTGATCGCCGCCGCCGAACGGGCGGAGGCCAGGGTGGAGGAGTGGACGGCCGCCGAGTTCACGGGCCGCGCCGACCGTGGCGGCATCGTGGCCGTCACCGACGCGCTCGGCGTCCTCACCCGGCTGGAGATCTCACCACGGAGCAGGAGAAAGCTGGACGCGACGAACCTGGCCGACGCCATCTTCGCAGCGATCACCACGGCCGAGGAGGCCGCGGCGGCCGCCCGGGACGAGTTCCTCGCCGACCTCGGGCGGTAAGGGACCGTGCGCATCCGCCCCGGCTATTCCGCGGAAGCCCAGCCGGACCATCGGCTCACGTACACGAGGATCACCGGCCCGCGCGGGCGTCGCTCGCGATACTGCGCGTACTTGGTGACGAGGTCGTCGATCGCCCGGTCGTGATCCGGTCCGCCGGACACGACACGGGCCCGGCCGTCGGCGCGCACCCACCACAACCGCGCCCACTCCTCGTCGTCGTAGCGGTCGGCCAGGAGGCAGGTGGAGGGGTTCTCCTCGATGTTGCGCAGCCGCCGCAGGCGGGTGGCCGACTTCGGTTTGTGATCGACGGCGGTCGCGACGACGTCGCCCGACACGGCGAACGTGACGGGCACCAGATGGGGGACACCGTCGCCACCCACCGTGGCCAGGCGGGCGACCCGCTCGCCGGCGAACAGAGCACGGGCACGATCGGGGTCCATGCCTTGCCTACGTACCCGCGGGCACCTGGGTGAAGCTTGCGCGGTAGGCCGTGGGGGTGAGCCCGACCCGGCCGACCATGTGCTTGCGGAGGGAATCGGCGCTGCCCAGCCCGCTCCGCGCGGCCACCTGATCCATGGGCAGCCGGGTGGTCTCCAGGAGTTCCCTGGCACGGTCGATGCGCCGGTGCAGCAGCCACTGGAGCGGGCTCATCCCGGTCTCCGTGTGGAACCGCCTGGTCAGGGTCCGCACGCTCATCCTCGCGTGACCGGCCAGGTCGGCCAGGGAGAGCGGGCGGTCGAGGCGCTCGAGCGCCCAGGCTCGGGTGGCGGCGAGCGAGGTGCCGTGCTCGGCGGGCATCGGCGTCTCGATGTACTGGGACTGGCCGCCTGGCCGCACGGGAGGGACGACGGCGAGCCGGGCGGCCGTGTTGGCCACCGCGGCGCCGTAGTCGGCCCTGACCAGATGGAGGCACAGGTCGATGGCGGCGGCCGCGCCCGCCGAGGTGTAGATGCCGCCGTCCTCGACGAAGAGCAGGTCGGGTTGCACCTCGACCGACGGGAAACGGGCGGCGAGGTCGCCGGCCAGGTTCCAGTGGGTGGTGGCGCGGCGCCCGTCCAGCAGGCCGGCCTGGGCCAGGACGAACGCGCCCGTGCACAGGGAGGCGATGCGCGTGCCGCCGGCCGCGGCTTTCCGCAGGGCGTCGAGCGTCTCGGGGGGAGCCTGTTCGCCGCCGCTGCCGACGGCGATCACCGTGTCGGCGCCCTCCACCGCGTCCAGCCCGTACGGCACCACGATGTCCGGGCCTCCGACGGTCGCCAGCGGGCCGGGGTTTGCCGTACAGATGCGCACGTCATAGTGCGGAACGCTGTTGAACACCATGAGCGGGATCGAGACGTCGAAACTCAGCACGGGGGGCACGACGACTGCGGCGATGCGGTGCATGGCCAGATCCTCCGGAATATCGGCATTCCGGCCACTATGCCATGAAGTCGCCGTTCGGCATCGTGGTCCGCATGACCTTTCATGTGATCGTGGGTCGCGGGGCCACCGCGACCAGGACCGCCCTGCACCTGGCCGGCGACGGCGAGCGCGTACGAATGATCAGCCGCACCGGCGGAGGGCCCGAGCACCCGCTCGTCGAGAGGGTCGCCGCGGACGCCACCGACACCGACCGGCTCACCCGGCTGGCGGAAGGGGCGGACACCCTGTTCACCACCGCCGCGCCGCCGTACCACACGTGGCCGGAGCAGTTCCCCATCCTGTCGGCGTCGCTGCTCACCGCGGTCAAGCGGACCGGACCCGCCTACGTCATGCTCGGCAACCTGTACGGCTACGGGCCGGTGGACCAGCCGATCAGACCCGACTTCCCGCTGGCCGCCACCGGACCCAAGGGACGGGCCAGGGCGCGGGTGTGGGAGGAGGCCGCCGCCTCGGGGGTGAGGGTCACCGAGGTGCGGGCCGGCCAGTTCTTCGGCGCCGGCGCCTTCTCGGTGTTCAGCCTCATGGTGCAGCGCCCGGTGCTCGAAGGCCGGCTCGCCCTCGTGCCGCAGGAACCCGACGTGCCGCACAGCTACTCGGCGATCGGCGACACCGCGCGTACGCTGGTCGCCGCCGCCCGCGACGAGCAGGCGTACGGGCGGGCGTGGCACGCGCCCACCTCCACCCTGTCGGTGCGGGACCTGGCCGGCCGGCTCGCCGAACTCGCCGGGGCGCCGCGGCCGCGCCTGGAAGAGCTGACCGAACGCGACCTGACCCTGCTCGCGCTGAATGATCCGTTCTGGGCGGAATTGCACGAGGTGCTGATCAAGCCGGGCCACCCGTTCGTCGTCGACCACTCCGAGACCGAGAAGGTCCTGGGAGTGAGTGCCACACCGGTCGACGACGTGCTCCGCGAACTGATCTGACGCGGCCGCCGGTTGGTGAGGTGAGCGGGCGCCGGAGCACGAGGTCGCCGCACGGACCATGCCCGCCGCAAACCACACAAAAGGGGTTGAGGAACCGTCAGCGGCCCGTGTTGGATGACCACGGCTTCAAGCGGGAGCGGTACACAGGGCGGTGCAGCGCGTGGCACAGGCAGCAGCGGACGACGGCACGACACGGAACGGACGGAGGCGCTGGCCGCTCCTGCTGGCGGTGGCGATCGACGCGCTGGGCACGGGCCTGTACCTCCCGCTGTCGCTGCTGTACTTCCTCGAAGTCACCGACCTGGACCTGGCGACGATCGGTGTCCTCGTCAGCGTGACCACCGCCCTGACCCTGCCGGTGCCGATTGTCGTCGGCTGGCTGGTCGACCGGTTCGGGCCGCGGATGGTGGTCGCCGGCGGTCAGGCGCTGCAAGGGTTCGGCTTCCTGCTCTACCTGACGGTCTCCGGAGCGGCCTCCCTGGTGGTCGCCGTCCTGATGACGGGGGTCGGCCTGCGGGTCTACTGGTCCTCCGTCTTCACGCTCGTCGCCGACCAGGCGGACGCCGAGGGGAGCGAGGCCAAGGACCACTGGTTCGCGAGGACGGGGATGATCCGGGAGGCGGGGGCCGGCGGTGGAGCGCTGCTCGCGGGCGCGGTGCTCGCCGTCGACTCCGCGCGCGTCTACGACGGGCTGGTTCTCGGCAGCGCGCTGGCGTTCCTGGCCGCCGCGCTGCTGGTCGTGTTCGCGGTGCCGTCCACACCACACGTCCAGGCCCCGGTCCAGGGCCCCTCCGGCCACCGGGCGCTGCTGCGGGACCGCCCCTACCTCGCTCTGATCGGGACGTCCACGATCTTCGCGTTGTGCAGTTCGTTCCTCGCCCTGTCGTTGCCCGTCTACGTCGTCCAGGGCCTGTCAGGACCGAGCTGGGTGTCCGGGCCGCTGCTGGCCCTGAACACCCTGCTGCTGGCCACCTGTACAGCCGCCCTCACCCGCTTCGTCCGTCGCCGCTGCACCCGTCCCCGCGCCATGGCGTGGGCCGGGGTGCTGTGGACGCTGTGGTGCGCCGCGTCCGCGGCCGCCGTGCTGCTGCCGTCCGAGGCGCTGGTGCCTTACCTCGTGGCGGTGGTGTTGTGCTACACGGCCGCCGAGATGGTGTACGGACCCGCGTCGAACGCGCTCGCCGCCGAGGCCGCACCGCCAGGGTCCAGGGGAACCTACCTGGCGGCGTTCCAGTACTCCTTCGCTGCCGCCAACATCCTCGCCCCCGGCCTGTTCGGCCTGCTCTTCGGCCAGAATCGGCTGCTCCCCTGGCTCGCCGTGGGCCTTCTCGCCGCGCTGGGCGCGGCGCTGATGCTGCGCCTCGAGCATCGCCTGCCTCAGGAGCGCCGAACGTCCGGGCCCACGGACACCGCCCGGAACGGCGCACCGGACACCAAGGCGACCGATGAAGGGGCAGCGCACTAGTCTGGTTCGGGGACGACCCGGACGGAGGCGCGGGCGCGAATGAGCGAGACCGATCCGCACATCCATGTCGACCGGAAGGTGCTGGAGGCCGGCGCCGACTTCCGCAACGTGATCGCATCGACGCTGGGCCGCGCACCTGACGCGCCTGGGGTCGTCACCACCGGCTGCGGCATCCAGGTGTCCAGCGCGATGACCTCGCCGCATCCGGAAAGCGTCACCTGCCTCGCCTGCCGCGAACACGCCCAGCAGGAATATGTACGCTTCGCCGACCTGACGGAGCGGCTGGGCGGTATGCCCGGCTCCCCCATCACCGGTGACCAGGCCACCCAGGCCGCGCGCTGGGCCCGCGACCGGGCGCAGCGGTTCGCCAGCTGACCCGCGCGCCGGCTGACGTGCGCGCCTGTCTCCTCTTCGGCCGTCAGCCGAGGAACCGCAGGAGCGCCTGCGCGGTGTCGTACGGGCTGTCCTCGGGAAGGAAGTGGCCCGCGTCCGGGATCATGGTCAGGCCGGCGCCGGGGATCGCGGCGGCGAGGCGGGCGGCGGTGGCAGGGGGAAGCCACTGGTCGTTCTCCCCCCACAGGACCTGGGTCGGAACGGTGATCTCGGGCAGCCGGTCCTCGATGTCCCTGGTGTCGTCGTCGCTCACCGCCGCGACCTGATCGATCCAGCGCTGCTGCCCGGCGGCTCCGTCCCACGGGGCCAGGTAGGAGCTCGCGACGGCCTCGGACATGGGCCGGTGGGTGGCGGTGTGCAGGCGCGGGCGGATGATGTCGGCGAAGACGTGCGCGGGCATCGTGCGGTAGACGTCGGCGTGGGTCCGCATGTGGTGGGTGAACGGCGTCAGCCACGCTCCGAGGACGGCGGCGTCCAGGAGCGCGAGGCGACGGACGGGCATCCCGTGCACCAGGTGGGCGCGGAGCGCGGTGGCCCCGCCGATGTCGTGCCCGACCAGGGCGGGGGCGTCGAGGTCCCAGTGCCCGACGAGCTCGGCGAGCGTGCGGGCCTGCAGGTCGATGGACGGGACGACGCCCGGACCCGGCTGGGAGTCGCCGTATCCGAGCAGGTCCCACACGTGTACGGCGTGCTCGCGGGCCAGGATGGGAGCGACCTCGCGCCACAGGAAGGAGGAGGCGGGGGTGCCGTGGATGAGGATCACGGGTGATCCCTGGCCGAAGACGTCGGTGGCGACCTCACCGCCGGACACGCGGACCCGGTGACGAAGCTGCCATGTGCCGGACTCGGTGTGCGCGCTCATACCACTCCTCCTGTAAGGGGTATAGTTGGCTTATTCCGGTTACAGTAGGAGATGTAAGGCTTGAAGGCAACTTTTACCGGTTACGCGTGGGCGGCCGGGGTGGCGACAGACCTGGTCAACACCTCACCGGCAGTCCAGAGCGCGGGCGAGCTGCTGCCCGATCCGGCCGCGCTCTCCCGGTTCCTGGCCGAGCACGACCTCCACCCCGACGCCCTGGCCGCCGGCCGCACCCCGTCCCGCGACGACCTCGCCCAGGTGCTCGCCCTCCGCCATGAGGTCCGCGCCGTCCTCGAGGCCACCGCCGAGGAGCACGCCGCGCTCCTGGCCACCACGCTCGCCAGAAGAGCAGGCACCGCTCCGGGCCTCTACCGTGACGCCGACGGCAGATGGCAGTGGTACGTCGCGACCACCCCGCAGGCCTCCGTCGCCGACGAGCTGGCCGTACTCATAGGCGTGGGCCTGCTCGCCGTCCTGCGGACCCTGAGCCACGACCGCTTCCGCCACTGCGCCTCCCCTACGTGCGACGGCATGTTCGTCGACACCAGCCGCGCGGGACGCCGCCGCTACTGCACGCCCGACCTCTGCGGCAACCGCGTCAACGTCGCCAACCACCGCGCCCGCCGCCCGGCCGCCGGCCCCCGTTCCGGCTGAGCGGGACACCAACGAAGGGCTCGCAACCGCGAAGATCGCTATTCGCCGGAGGATCGAGCGGGCGCGGCATCGCGCGTCAGGACCACGGCCGTCCCCGGCCCGGCTCCGAGTACGGCCGTTGCGACTCGCAGGGTGCCTGCTGGTGCCGCTGTTGCGCGTACGGCTGCTCGTACCCCGGCTGCATGGGGGCGCCGTCCTCCCATGGTCCGTCTGGCCGCTCCGCCGCGCCGGCACGCCGGCGAAGCAGCGGGACCGCGATCGCCCCCGCCACGCCCGCCGCGCCGAGGACGACCGCCGCGATGAGAACGCCGAACAGATCCGCGCGCAACGAATTCCCGAACGCGTCGTAGACCGCCGCGACCAGTGTGCCGGTCACCTCGTCGGCCGCGACCGCGCTGTTGCCGAGCAGCTGATCCTTGCCGACGTCCAGCGCGACCATCGCACCACCCATGCCGAGCGCGACCGCGCAGCCGGCCGCAGCCAACGTCACGAACCGCCGCCGCGCGATCAGGATGGCGAGCCCCAGTACGCCCAGCGCGGCAACCGGCAGCACGCCGGCCAGCGTCCCGAGCTGGGTGACGGACTCCCGGGCCCGAGCGATCTGCGGCGAGTCGACCAGCGTGAGCCGGGTGTCCGCCTCAGCCGGCGCCCGCGGCAGGGTGATGCCGTGGGCCCTGAGTCGCTTGCGCACGTAATCGATCAGGTCGCCGGTGTCCACCACTATCTTGGTGCCGGTGCCGTCCACCACGAGGTCACGCGCCGCCAGGTTCGCGTCCAGCCAGATCTGCCGCGCCTCCGGGGTCGCGAGAATGGTGGCCATCTGGGTGTGCACGCGGTCCTTCCACCGGGGCGGAACCGCGTAACCCTTCTCGTCGGCCGCGTCGAACGCGGCGTTGGCCAACAGGCGTTGCAGCTCCCGATCCTGCAGGAGCGGAGCCACCGTGGTTCCGTACGCATCGGTCTGCAGCTGGCCATCGGCCCACCGCACAGGTACGGCGGTGATCGCCACGAGACACCCGACCAGAACTAACAAACTCGCGACAAATCCCCTGACAAAATTCATCAGGACACCGTGCCAGCTCTCCGGGGTAGCTGTCCAACTACACTCGGCTCCCACCGGCTCCGAGTTCGCGCGTTCCGGGCAAGGTCAGTGTCGGCCGAAGCCGGCAGGATGCAGCCTTATGGACGTGAACGACTTCAGGCTCGTCCTCCAACGATCCCCGCAGGCGGAGTGCAGATCATGACCGAGGGTGAGATCTTCGAAGCGATACGGTCCGGCGCTGGGCCAGATGTCCTGCCGGTGGCCTCGGCCGAGGCGGTCGCTGAGGCTGAAGCGGCCATTGGATACCCGCTCCCTTCGCTGCTACGGCGGTTGTATCTAGAGGTGGGAAACGGAGGTTTCGGACCTCGAGGTGGCATCATCGGCGTACGGGGTCACGACTTCTGGAGCAGCGACATCTTCGCGGACATCACCGAATCGGCTGAGGCGTTTCGCACCGCGTCCCACGGACGACGGGCAGGCATGATCCAGTTGTTGGACTGGGGGTGTGCGATCGCGTCACTGGTGGATTGCCGTGATCCTGAGGGCGCGATGTGGGGATGGGATCCCAACGCGTGCTGCTTGGATCACGCGCTTTTTCCTCAGGACATCACCTTCGCTTCGTGGCTCGCGGAGTCGATCGGCCGCGACTTCCCCGAGCCCTTCTATGACGGTTACTTCGAGAACTCGTCACAAGACAACACAGGGAGCGCGGTGAGCCCCAGCGGAGAGGAGGATGAACCGTGCATGTGGGTGCCACCCGTCTGGGTGAAAGGCAGGAAGGCCGGCACCTGGGAGCGCCGTCACCAGTCCGATGGCTGACGGCTCGGGCCAAGAAGTTCCAAGGACAGGGCTCCTAACCGGCTGAAAGATCGACCTGGTCGACGTGCCTCTCGCCGGAGCCTCGCTGGACCGCCAGGTAGCGGAACGCACCGAGGACGACTGGGTACACGCCTGGAGCGACCACTTCGAAGGAGTCTGCGGGCCTCTGAACCTCGGTGAGCTGCTGGAAGCATTTCGCGACTTCGCCGGTATCGCCCCTGACTGATGCACCCACCGAGTATGGCGCGCGACAGCCACGGAAGCCGGGGCGCCGGCGGTGTGACCGTTACACCCCCTGAGCAGGCGCGGCGGTGCTCCCATTCGGCAGGTCCCGCCGCCGCACCACCGAAAGAGAACGGACACGCACACCTGGGAGCCGTACACGCGGCGGGCCATGAGGACGCGTTTCCACGACTCGTCCGGGTTCGCTCTTCAAAGTTCAGGAAGCGCGTAGCCGCAGATCTGCCTGGACCCGCTCATGGATGTGCGTTATCAGCTTGAACAGGTCCGGGCAGTACACCGACGGATTGAGGTACCCGGTGCCCTCGCGGTAGCGGTGGGCGTAGTAACCTCCGCCGCACACCCTCGCCACCGGACAGCTCACGCAGGTCTCGCACAGCGCGGCCGCCCCCGCCTGACGTGCCGCCATGCCTGGGTGCTCCAGCGCCCGGTCGAAGGGATGGTCGAAGACATTCAGCCCAGTCCCGGCAGCACCCTCGTACCCCGACTTCAGCGTGTCCACCTGCTCGATGGTCCCGTCGGTCTCCACCACGACCAGCACGTTCGGCGCCAGCCCCACGGAGTCCACCCTGCTTTGCCCACCGAGCACCAGCTGGATGATCGACTCGAACAACCGCACACCCGTCTCCTGCCGGGGTGCGCCGTACCAGCGCTCGAACACGGCGATCAGCCAGTCCGCGTACGGCGTCGCCTCCACCCCGGCCGCGCGCAGTGGCGGCGGCGTGGACCAGGTGCCGTCCGGCAGCAGAAAGTCGACGACGGGCGGCCCGAACTCCAGCAGCGACTCGTACACCTGCACCGGATCGTTCGCCACATCGACCACGCAGTACAGGTGCGAGAACAACTCCCGGTACGGCTCGGCCCGCAGCCGCCGCAGCCCAGCGGTCACCTCGGCGTGGCTTCCACGGCCACCGGTGTAGCGGCGGTGCCTGTCTTGCGCCCGCGCGTCCCCATCGAGGCTGACGCCGACCGCGATACCCTCGGCCAGCAGCACGTCCAGCACCTCGTCGGTCAGCAGCGTGCCGTTCGTCTGCAGCCGGAAGCTGAGCTCGGTTCCGGACGGGAGCGCGGCGCGGACGCTGCGTGCGGCATGGGCGACGGCTTCGCGTCCAGCCAGCAGCGGCTCGCCGCCGTGGAAGACGACGTTGACGTACTCGACGCCATGCGCGACCACGTGCTCCGCGATGCGGAATGCGGCGCGCTCCACCGTGGCTGGGTCCATTTTTCGCGGACGGTCCCGCCACGACTGGTCGGCCATCTCGTAGACGTAGCAGTAGTCGCAGGCCAGGTTGCACCAGCCGTGCAGCTTGAGCGAGAACTGCTGGAACGGCGCCGGTCGCCAGGCCCCGCTGTCGCGGGCAGCCGCGCTCCACTCCTCGGTGGGCCACATCATCAGGGTCCCTTCGACGCTGGACGGGCGCGGTGGTCAGCCGCGCCCGCTCTCTTCTGGACCTACCGGTTGTGCCTGCCAGCGAGGATCTTGGCCTCGGGCTCGGCCCCCGCGCGGATGGCCAGTGCGTTGTCCAGGACGGAGGAGGCGGTCGAGACGGCCTCGGCCGCGGTCTCGGTCACGGCCTGCGCGATCAGCGGGGCCTGCGGTGCGAGCGCGAGCGACGCCGCGGCTGCCAGCGCAACCACGATCCGCGTGTTGTGACTCTCGGCGTGTGTAGCGTCCATGGGAATCCTCCTTTGTCGGAACGACATTCGGTTTTCCTTGCGATCAACACCACACGGTGGCCAGGCGGCAGGGCCCTGGACGAACCCACCCGGATACTTGTCCGCCGTGGGGCAGTGACCTTGGTCATGGCCGGGTCGCGACCGGTTCCAGGTTGGCGAGCATGATCCAAGACTGGCGGCCCCGTTCCGGCTGCGCATCCGTCGCATGACTGGACATGGTCCTGAGTGCCGGCTTTGAGCTCCTGGGCGCTGTAACGCCCGGGTGTCACATTTCTCGGCCTGGCCGCGTCACTTGTTATGACTGGCGAAACGGAGAAATGCGACAGATGACCGAGCAGAAGCGGGCGAGCGGGCGGCCTCCACCTCGGTGCGGGACCGCGGTCTGGGAGGCGTGGACGCTGCGCCCGCCGGGGGTGGTCGGGTAGTGCTCGTCCTGGATGCGTGGGCTGCCCAGCGCGGAGACCGGGTGACGGGTGATCTCGGCCAGGACATCGTCCCCTCCGATCCTCTCTGCTCGGGCCCGTCCCTTCGGTGGATGCTCGTTCGTCAACCGGATATGAGCACACTTCACGTGGAGCGGGCACGCGCAGCATGGCCAGACAGGGCCGTGGCGCACGCGTCGCACGGCGCGGTGTGGCCAGAGCTGTAACGCGCCGCCCATGGGAGAGCGGGCAGCGGTGGCCGTTTCGCGACCGTGCCGTAGCTGTTTCGACTGAGCGAGCGCGACGACCCTTTGGGACTCCCTGTGGCTGAAATCTACGGAAGAAGTGCGGAGAGGGCTGTCATCGACGAGGTGCTCGCCGGCGCGCGCGCCGGCGACAGCGGGGTCGTGGTGGTGCGTGGTGAGGCGGGAATCGGTAAGACGGCGCTGCTGGAGTACGCCGCGACCAACGCCGCCACGGACATGCGGGTGCTGCGTGCTGCGGGCATCGAATCGGAGACGGAGCTGCCGTTCTCAGGGCTGCATCTCGTGCTCGCTCCCCTGCTGCACCTCCGGAACAAGCTGCCAAGGCCGCAGTCCGAGGCGTTGGGTGCGGCGTTCGGCCTGGTCGACCAGGCCAAGAGTGACCGGTTCCTGCTCGGGCTGGCCACCTTGTCGCTGCTGGGCGAGGTGGCGGCGGCGGATCCCCTGCTCGTGCTGGTCGATGACACGCAATGGATGGACCGGTGCTCGGCTGCGGTGTTGTCGTCGGTGGCGCGCCGGTTGCGTGCCCAGGGCGTCGCGCTGCTTTTCGCCGTGCGAGACGGGTACCCGACGCCCGCGCAGGGCGTACCGGACGTACGGGACCTGCGGCTGACGGCCCTGGACCGGGACTCCAGTGCCATGCTGCTGGGCGACCTGGCCGGTCACGTCAAAGACCATCTTCTGGCCGAGGCCCAGGGCAACCCGCTCGCCCTGCTGGAACTGTCGGCCGCCCTCACGCCCGAGCAGCGTGCCGGCGAACTGCCCGGCGCCACGTTCCACCTCCATCACGGCCCGATGTCCGGACGGCTGGAATCGGCCTTCGCCCAGCGAGTCAGAGCGCTGCCCGAGCGAACCCGATCGCTGCTCCTCGCCGCGGCGGCCGACGACAGCGGCGATCTGCACCTCTTGCTCACGGCGGGCCGGCAGTTGGGCGCCGACGTCGCCGACCTGGAGCCGGCCGAGGACGACCGGATGATCCACATCTGCGGTGACCGGTTGAGATTCACCCACCCGCTCTTCCGCGCCGCCGCCTACCGTTCGTCGTCGCTGCCGGCCCGCCTGGCCGCTCATGCCGCGCTGTCGGAGGCGTTCAGGGAGGGCGGCATGGCAGACCGAAGCGCGTGGCATCGCGCCGCCACCGTACACGGCACCGACGAGAGCGTGGCCGCGGAGATGGAACGCACCGCCGAGAACGCTCGCGCCAGGGGCGGTCACGCAGCGGTGGCCACCGCCTATCATCGAGCCGCTCAGCTCACATCCGACCTGGGGCAGCGCGCCCGCCGCCTGGACGCGGCGGCACAGGCCGCACTCCATGCCGGGATGACCTCTTTCGCGACCCACCTGGCCGATCGCGCCTGGCCGATCGCGCGCGACCCGATGGTCCGCGCCGGCCTGGCGATGGTCCGCGCGGCCATCGCCCAGGAGCAGGACTTGCGGGCTCGGCCGGAGGAGACGGTCGAGGCCGCCGCCGGGCTCGCGAAGCAGGCTCCTGACACCGCCGCCACCATGCTCCTCTTCGCACTGATCAGCGTCTGGAGCGATGGCGAGCCGTACCAGCTGCCCCAGCTCGCCGCCAGTACGGCCATCGTGCCCCGCTCTTCACCCATGCTGGCCGATGTCACCGCAGCGATCGCTCACCTCGCCGACGAGCGATGGGCGCAGGCCGTCCCCCACATCAGATCGCTCGTCCAGGAAATCTCCAACACCGCGAACCTGGCTACGTGGCAGCGCATAACCGTACAGTGGTGGTTCCTGTGGCTCGCCGACATCCATGCGGGCCAGGAGGGCGCGATGGTCCTGGCCGACCGATGCCAGGCCCAGGGCAACATCGGTATGCTGCCCCGCGCCCTGCTGCATCTGGCGCGCAGCCAGTTGCTCCTCGGCCGGCACCGAGACGTGCTGTCCACCAGCGAGGAGGGCCTGCGCGTCGCAGCGCACACCGAACAGCCCCACTTCGTCGGCCACCACGCCGGACTGCTGGCCTGCGTGGCGGCGATCGAGGGCGACCAGGCGCGGTGCACCGAGTTGACCGAGGACATCCTCGCCGATGGTGTGAGCGAGCGCGGCATCGAATGCGTGTATGCACGCGCGCTGCTGGACCTGGGAAACGGACAGCACGAGGCGGTGCTGCGCCGCCTCGCGCGAGTTCCCGAGGCTCTGATGCGCCACCATCCCGCCATCGATCACAGCCTTGGCACCGCCACCCTCGTGGAGGCCGCGGTCCGTCAGGGCCACCCCACCCTCGCCGTGGTCCCACTCGCCCGGCTGCGGCGATGGGCACACGCTACGGGCCAGCCGTGGACCGTGGCCATCGCGGCACGATGCCAGGCCCAGCTTGCCAGCGGCGAGGAGGCCGAACGACACTACGAGCAGGCCATACGCCTACACCGGCAAGACGATGCGTACCCCTTCGAAGCGGCCCGCACCCATCTGCTCTACGGTGAGTTCCTGCGCCGCAGGCGGAAGCGCAACAGAGCTCGCCCGCTTCTGCGGTCCGCGCTCGACACCTTCGAGCAACTCGGCGCAGTCCCCTGGATCGACCGCGTCCGCAGCGAGCTGCGCGCCACCGGCGAGACCTCCCAACCCAAGGAGCAGACGTCTGGGCTGCTGGACCGGCTCACCTCTCAAGAGCTGCAGGTCGTCAGGCTGGCCGCAACCGGGCTCAGCAACGCCGACATCGCGGCCCGCCTGTATCTCAGCCCGCGTACCGTCAGTTATCACCTGTACAAGGCCTATCCCAAACTCGGCATCGGCTCGCGCAACGACCTGGCCCGCATGGACCTCGACCCGGACGGATGACGGTGGGAGGCGGTAGCGGGCCTGTTCGCGGCCGTATACGTATGTGTGAGTGCCGTCCTCCATGCCACCCATTCATCAGAAATGAGCGAACTTCCGGACAAATCCGTAATATATCCAGACAATCCCTCTGCAGTTCTCGTTGTAGTTCGGCGGCAACTGGTTGTCGCACGCGAGGTACATGTCCGCGACGAGAAGCCGGTCCAGGTACAGGCGCTTGGCGTAGCCGTCCCAACCGACGTGCTTGTAGTTCCGGTAACCGAAGTCATGCCGGGTGCAGGCCCTGGTGAAATCCACCTGTTTGGGCCACCCGGCGCCCTTCGGCGGCACCAACGGGCGGGTGGGCGAGTGCGTGCATTCGTTCGTGTCCCAGTTGAAGTTGTAACTGTCGTAACGGACGTTGTGCCGCGCCGCCCAGAACATGTCCCGGCTGGCCTTGGTGTTCAGGGTCATGAGGTACATAAGGCCGCGTTTGCTGGTCCACAGCGTGGCGAAGGCCACGTTGCTGTCCGCGCTCCCCGCCCTGTTCACCGCCGTCACCTTGAAGTCGTAGTCGCCCCACGGAACGTACTTGAAGGTGATCGACGTCCTCGCGATCGGATAGCGCGCCCGCTTCCAGGAGGTGCCGCCGGCCCTGCGGTAGTGGAGCCAGTAGTAGACGTCGCGGGTCGCGCTGGGGTTCCAGTTGAGGGTGACGTATCCCTGGTGGCCTTCGGCGCGTAAGGCGGTGGGCGATTGCGGCGGGGACAGCTTCGGCCCGCCGCGCACCACGTTGGTCGCCGAACTCTGACCGAAGGAATTGGCCGCGACGACCTTGAAGTCGTAGGGCTGGTCGTTCCACAGGGGGTAGCCGACCCGCGTCCGTGTCTTCAGGGTCGGGAGCTGGAAGTAGTACCAGGTGCTGGAGCCCGCCGACCTGAAGAACAGCCAGTAGTAGACGCGAGAGGTCGGGCTCGGGCTCCAGGCCAGATCCACATAGCCGTTGCCCGTGCCGAGGAACACCAGATCGGACGGAGGCTTGGGGAGGCCGGGGCCCGGCATGGCTGTGACCGTGTTGGTCGGGCTGCTCGCGCCGACGCCGTTGACCGCGACGACCCGGAAGTCGTACCAGAAGTGGTTCCACAGGGGCGCGGTCACCATCTTCTTGGTCACGGTCGCGGGCGTCGTGTCCTGCAGGACGTACCAGGCGCTGCGGTCGTGTGGTTTGAAGTGGATCTGGTAGTAGACGGGGAAGGACGGGGTGGCATTCCATTCGAGCTGGACATATCCGTCACCGGTGCCGGCGACCTGCAGACCGGTCGGCGGTTTGGGGAGGGACGTGGCCGCAGCCGTGGCCCCGGCGGCTTCACGCCGTGCGGCCGGTCGCGCGGCCCGGCTCGACTGAGCCGGGCTGGACAGCGTGGCGGTGGCGGAGGAGGCGGAAGAGGTGACGGTCACGCGGACCCGGTCCGACAGCGGCCCGTCACCGGCCGCGTTGGTCCCAGCGACGGCGAACTCGTATACGTGCCCGCCCGTGAAGGGCCCCACTTGGGCCTGGGCCGTGGTCGCGGGATACTCGAGCTTGCGCAGCTCCGTCTCCCCGGCCGTGACGTCGCGGTAGTGAACCCAGTAGAAGGCGCCGTCGATGGCCGTCCAGGTGAGATCGACCTTCCCGCCGGCCTGCGGGGTCGCGGTCAGCCCGGTGATCTGTCGGGGAAGCGGCGGCATCGGCTCGGCGGACACCACCGCGCTCGCCTTCCCCTCGCCTCCCGCGTTCTCGGCGGTCACCTTGAACTCGTAGGTGTGCGCGTTGGTCAGCAGGCCCAGCTCGGCACGGGGTTCGAACGCGGGATAGGCCAGCTTGACGAACGTGCTCTCCCCGGCGGTGACGTCGCGCTGATAGACCCAGTACGTACCGGCGGTCTCCACGGCCTGCCAGGTGAGCGTGACCTTCCCGTCGCCGGCAGTCGCGGCCACGCCGGTGGGCGCGGCGGGTGGCGGCACGTCGGCCACCGCCCTCGCCACGTCGCCGGCAGGGCCCTCGCCGCCGTCGCCGACCGCAGTCACCTTGAACTCATAGGTGTTACCGCTGATCAGCCGGTCCACTGTCGCCGTCGTGGTCTCCACCGGGGCGTCCGACCTGGCGAAGTCCGTCTGCCCCGAGGTGACGTCGCGCCGGTGGACCCAGTACGCGCCGGCCCGCGCGACCGCGTTCCAGGTGAGCTTGATCGTGCCGTCGGTCCCGGCGGTCGCGGTCAGGCCCGTCGGAGCGCCGGGTGGACGCATGGTGGCCGTGGCGCTCACGACGTTGCTCGCCGGCCCTTCGCCGCCCGCGTTGACGCCGGCGACCCTGAAGTCGTAGGTGGTTCCCGAGATGAGCTGCGTGGACCGCATGGTGGTCGTGTCGCTGGGCAGGTCGAGCGGCGTGAACTCGGTCGTGCCGGTGGGACGGTGGTAGACCTGGTACGTCTCCGGGTCGCCGGTGGCCGACCCGGTCCAGCGCAGGGTGACCGTCGCGTCCACCTCGGCGGTCGCCGTCAGGCCTGTGGGCGCGCTGGGCGTGGCGAACCGCGCCGTCATGGTGACGACGTTGCTGGGGAGGCTCTCGCCCACGGAGTTGGCTGCGGTCACCTTGAACTCGTACGTGTGGCCGCTCTCGAGCCCTTCGATCTTCTGCGTGGTGGCCTCCGCCTCCTCCACCGGCACCTGCGTGAAGAGGGTTTCGCCTGCGGTGACATCCCGCTGGTGCACCAGGTAGGCCACCTCCTCCTCGGCCGCGGTCCACGTCAGCGTGGCATCGCCCACGGTCCCGGCGGTGACGCGCAGGTTCGTCGGCGCGGGCGGCACGGAACTGCGGCCGCGCGTGGTGACCACGGCGCTCGGCGTCCCCTCCACCCCGTTGGCGGCGACTGCGCGCACGTAGTAGGCGTAGTTCACGCCGGGAGACAACCCGCCGTCCTGCAGGCTTCGCTCCTGGGTGGGATATCCGGTACGGGCGAAGTGCGTCTGACCGTTGTCGAGGTTCTTGCGGTAGACCCAGTAGTCCAGCGAGTCGCCCGGCGGCGGCGTCCAGCCGATCGTGGCGACCCCTTCGCTGGACACCTTCACCTGCACGCCGGTCGGCGCCGCGGGGCCGCCGGTCGACGGGGGCGGCCAGGGCACCTCCAGGAATCTGGGCCGGTAGATGCGGACGTCCTTGTAATGATCGGCGTTCTCGATGGTGTTGACGTCGTAGGACAGCAGCAGTTCGCCGGGATCAGAGAGCTGCGGGTGGGCCCGGCCGTGGTAGATGAACTGGCGGTACGCGCTCAGCTCCGGCTCCGGCGCGCTCTCCAGATAGATGGGCCCGGTGAACGGGCCGGTCGCGGCGTTGGAGACGTACGCGACGAGCCAGTGACTGAACGGCTCGTGGCTCTCCTGCGTCACCAGAACGTACTGGTTGCCGCTCTTGTGGACCGAAATGCCCTCAGGGACGCCGCTCATGAACCGGGCCGACGCCGACTCCTGCGCCGACCAGCCGCTCCCGGTCCAGAACTCCCACGCCCCGCCGAGATCACCGGACGCGACCCTGGCGACGTGGCCGAACTTCAGTCCTCCGGCCGGCTCGCTGCCGTAGACATAGGTGTACGCGCTGTCCTCCATGATGGCCGAGCCCCAGCCCACCGGCCCTGTCAACGACAGGTCGCGGACCGACGAGACGGTCAGGCCCGGCAGGGCGAACGTCACGAGCGAGGTCCCGACGCGTTCGAAGGCGAACGGGCCCTCCTCCCCCGTCTTTCGGAACTTCCCATAGACAGCCTGTAACTGCCCGTCCGCCACGGTCGCGTCGCCGACCCAGTAGAACTCGTCGGCGGCTGAGGCGATCACCAGGGACTTGGGCTGAGCACTGCTCCCGCCGTGGATCGTGGGGCCGAGAGCTGAACCCTGCTGCACGACGATCGAGTTGTTGATGAAGGGTGCGCTTTTCGGCCTGGAGAAGTCGCTGTTGACCGTGCCGAGGAAGGTGTCGGAGAACAACCACGCCGTGCGGCCGTCGGGCAGCGGCACCGAGACGGTGGAGTCGCCGCCCGTCCAGTGGCCGCCGCTGTTGCCGTAGTTGCCGAACATGGCCCGCAGCTCGGACGCGTCGGGGTTGGCGGAGCTCTGGGCCGCGGCGGCCTGGGCGGACCCCGGCGGGAGGAGCGCCGACGCGACAGCGGGCAGCGGGGTGACCAGCACCAGGGCCAGAATCAGCGAGATGATCGCGGCCGGCAGGCGGGCGTGACGCATGGAGCCTCCCTGGTGCTTACACCGACTGGGCACGACGTAGACGGTAAGGACCCAGGCGACCCCGCGAATCAGTCTCCTGACTGGGTTTCGCGGTATGCGCCTTGGCGGCGACCTGGCGGATCCGTTCCGGCACGGGCACGCGTGGTTCAGCCGGTGCGGCGGGCCGCGGCACTGGCGGCTTGAGCTAGCATCGGCCGATGTCCTACCTCATGGCAGCTTTCGCGGTGTGCGTGGCTGCCGCAACAGCGCTGGTCCTCGCCCGCCGCCGCCTGACGATCGTGACGGTGGCGGGGAGCAGCATGCTGCCCACCTACCGCCCGGGAGACAGGGTGCTGGTGCGGAAGATCGCCCTCCGGCGACTGCGGCGTGACCACGTGCTGGTGTTCGAGCCGTGCGGCCCCCAGGGCTGGAGCAGGGGCCCGCTGCCACGGCCAGAAGCCGCCGAGTGGGTCATCAAACGCCTGGTCGCCTTGCCTGGCGATGCAGTGCCGCCGCAGGTCATCACCGCCGTCGGCGCCTCCGAAGGCGCGACGGTGCCGCCGGGGAATCTGGTCGTGGTCGGGGACGGCGTGGACAGTGCCGACTCCCGGATCTGGGGCTACCTACCGGACGACCGCGTCCTGGGGGTGGTGGTGCGCACGCTGTCGCCTCCCGGAGTGGCCGGGGCGGGCTCATAACCCGAGGCCTGCAGGTCGAACAGCCGCGCATAGACGCCGCCCGCGGCGATGAGATCGTCGTGACTTCCCCGTTCGACGATCCGCCCGTCATCCAGCACCGCGATGAGGTCCGCGTGCCTGATGGCGCCGAGCCGGTGGGAGATGAGCACGCTGGTCCGGCCCTGCCTGAGCCGGCGCAGGCTCATATGCACGGCATGCTCGGCCTCGGCGTCGAGGCCGGAGCTGGGCTCGTCCAGGATCAGCAGGTCACGATGGCGTCTCATGAGGGCCCGAGCGAGGGCGACCCGCTGCCATTGACCGCCCGAGAGCACGACCCCGGACTCCTGATCGTGCTCCCCGAAGAAGGTCCTGCTGAGCAGGGTGTCGTAGCCGCGCGGCAACGCGCTGACAGTCCCATGGACGCCGGCTTCGGCGGCGGCGGCCTCGATGCGGTCCCCGCCGTTGTCTCCGGCGGAGGCCAGGTCGCCCAACATGATGTTCTGCCCGGCCGTCAGATCGTAGGACATGTAGTCCTGGAAGACCGCGCCGATTCGTTCACGCAGGTCGACGGGACTGACCTCGCGCAGGTCCGTCCCGTCCCAGCGAATGACTCCGCGGTCCGGGTCGTACATCCGGCACAGCAGCTTGACCAGGGTGCTCTTGCCTGCGCCGTTGAGTCCCACCAGTGCCACGGACCGGCCGTACGGGATGAACAGGTCGATGCCGCGAAGGATCCAGGCATGATCGCTGGAGTAGCGGAACCAGACGTCCCGTAGCTCGATGCCGGCGCGCAGCGCGGGCAGCGGGGCAGGTGCGGCTGGAATCGGCAGGTCCGGCCGGTCCCGCACCACGGCGAGATAGTGCCCGAACAGCAACAGAGCGTGGTGCGCCTCAGCCCACTGCCCCACCAGGGAGCCGAGCGCCGCCTGCACGCCTGCGGTCGCGGCGATGAAGACGGTCACATCGCCGACGCTGATGCCGCCCCCGGCGGCGCTCACGACCGCCCACAAGATCCCGGCCCCGGCTACGGCCGTCCCCAGCAGCGACAGCAGCCCATGATGGCGCAGGGCGCTCCTGTCCAGGTCACGTTCAGCGGTGTTGACCGTGCGCAACTCGGCGAGCATCAGTCCGCGCAGGTAATCCCCCAACCCGAACAGGCGGACCTCCTTTGCCGCCTCCGGCGTGGTGAGCAGGGAGCCGAAGAAGATCTGCCGCCGCATGTTGGGCGTGATCCGCGCCTGCACGGCCGCCCGGCGGCGGCTCAGCGAGAGTTGCACCCCCACCGACGGAAGCGCGGCCACGATGATGATCGCCACCAATGGCGGGTTGATCGCCGCAAGCGTCGCGACGAAACCCGCCATGGTCACCAGGGCCTGGCCGGCCGCCAGCGAGGAGGTCACCAGGCGGTCGGGAGCGGTCTCGCCCGCCTCGGTACCCAGCCGCAGATCATCATGGAATCCGGGATCCTCGAACCTGCTCAGTCCTGGATGGATGTTGACGGCTGCGAACAGGCGGTCATAGATGAGCGTCCTGAGCGTGCGGCGCAGCTGCCCCTGCACATACGTCGACAGGGAGGGCGCGGCGATGAGCACCAGCCCCGCCACCGCCAGGGCGGCCGTCACCGGCAACAGCCGGCCGAGGTCCTGCCGGGTCGCCAGGCCGTCGATGACCAGCTTGGTCAGCCATGCCGTCAGGACCGGGGCAACGCCGGAGACCAGCGCGATCAGCACCGAGCCCACCGTCGCGAGCGGGTGCGCCCGCCAGCTGAGCGCGGCAGCCGTACGGGCACGCTCGGGCAGCGAGCCCGCGCCCGGCCGGGAACCGGGGACGCTCACGCCAGTGCCGACCCGGACAGCTCGGCGGGGTCGCCCGCAACCGCAACGATCACGGCGCCGGCGTCGACCAGGAAAAAGGTAGGGTACGAGGTCACCTGGAACGCCTTGCCCACCGGCCCGTCATGCGGCTCGACCACGATGGTGGCCGCCTGCGCCAGGTCGTCGGCGTAGATCGCGGCGTCGCCGTCGTCGGCCGCGATGATCGCCAGCGCCTGCCCGGCCGCCTTGGCGCGCTCGACGAACCCCGGTAGGTACACCCTGCAGACCGAGCAGTCGGTCGAGAACACCCCGACGAGACAATAGGGCGCCGACGCCCCGCCGGCAGTCTCCGCGCCGGTGAAGAACCCACGCGAAATGACGCTCCCGTCGAGACTCACCGCGGTGAAGTCCGGCAGTTCCGTGCCCGGCAGGGCAAATGGCGGCGGCGTGAACAGGTTGTCCAGGCGGCTGCCGTGCTCACGCAGGCGGCGCGTGACGCCGAGCACCAGCAGCAGGTTGACAGCGGTCAGGCAGCCGAGGAGGATCACGGCGGCGACCAGATACGGCATGAGGCGGTCCTTGGGTGAGGGCTGCGAGCGTTCGCGGAGGGCGTGGCGTTTGAACGGCCGGCCGGCCGGCGAACAGGTCCACGAGGTCGTCGAGGAGGACGACCGCCAGCGCGGCAGCCGCACCAGCCACCAAGGCGATCACGACGCCCGCGGGATGCAGGCTGTCGGGCTGTGCTTCCTGATGAGCCGCGACACCCGCCGCAGCGGCGAGAACGAGGAGCACGTTGCGGATCAGATGCCGGCCGCCCAGCGGCGACGCCGTGGCGCCGAAACATCGGCAAGGGGTCCGGGCGCCGGTGCGGATCACCCGCCCGATCGCCGCGCAGAAGGTCAGGAGCACGGCGCCGGCCAGCACGAGACCGGCCGGCGCCGTCCCTTCGGCCACCAGCAGTACGACGACGCTCGCCTCAGCGGCAACGACAGCCGCGCCGACGGCGACCGTCACCCTGGAAGGTAGACGGGGAAGCACATCAGGCACCGACCCGGCGAACCGGCCGAACGCGTCCTTGCTTCTGAGCTTGCCGAGCACCGCCACCAGAAACACCAGGCCGATCGCGCAACGCAAGCCCAGGGCCACATACTGCATGTTCGAGTGAGACGGCTCGTCGATCAGGCAGGGTTGCAGTACGTCCTGCCGGCGACGATGCAGCACCGGAGGCGGTAGAAGGGGGAGGGGTACTCATACCAGCACGTCTCGGCGTTGGCCGTCGTGCTGGGCAGTACTCGGTCAAGGAGCCGGTCGGCCAGGTGATTGATGGAACGGAGCATGGGGGGTTCCTTCATTCAAGCCGACGTCATCACGACGCCCGCAGCCGATGGGCGTGCATCACCCTCGTGTGCAGAAGGGCGATCGATCATGCCCGTATCGACCGCAAACCTAACTGTCGTGCCGCCCGGAGAATAGGTACATCATCAAAACCCAGTCACCTGTCATATACGACACGCCTCCGCACGGTGTTGTCCCACACGGGTGCTCGTCGACCGACATATAACCCGTATCTCATGGATCGGCCATGAGCAGCAGGGCTGGACGCGACCGCGGCGCGTGCTTGCGATGGCGAGGCCGGGACTCGGCGAGACGGCGCTGGTGGAATACGTGGGCTCCGGATGGGAGAGAGGCTGAAGGCTGGGGATGAGTGGACCGATCACGATTTGATCTTCACCACCCGGCCCGGAGGCGCATGGGGCGATCAGGCGGAGATCTTCATCAGTCCAAACTGATCAGGAGGGACGACCACCGCGCGATTCATCGAGGCCGAGTGCTCGGCGAATCTCATTCCGAAACGACAGCCACAGCACCCGGCATCGCCTCCGTTTGCAGAGCCGTTTCGACGATGCGGAGGCCGTATATCGCCAAGGTATGTCCGACCGGCGGCAAACCCGCCCGGCATGCCATCTTCCCGGAACGGGACGACATCACGGGGGACTGCAACCTGACCGGGTTGCATGATCGGCCCCCGCGAACCCAGCGGAGTAGACGGATAGCGAAGTATCTGAATGCCCAGCGTCAATGACAACTTAACATGATGTCTGCAGACTGGAAATCGGAAAAGCCCTTGCGGCCCACGAGACCACGTGGAAGAGAGCCGCCTGCCCCTGTGGAGGGAACACGGTGAGCAAAATGCTACTCCGCGCCATTCCGGCTTCCGTCGGCGTGCTGTCTGCACTATTGGCGACAGCGGCCGTACAAGGGCCGGCTTCGGCATCAGCACGCGACACCTACAAAGCCAAGCACGGGTCTGACACTGCGACTGTCTGGATCGCCTCCGAAACGATCTATGTGAACGACGGCGAGAAGGATGGACGTGATGTCGTCGGGCAGGTCAAATGGTGGGATTCTCGGTACGCGCAGATACGCGTGCACAACGTATGGGACCGCAAAGCGGACGGTGAAAGCGTCACGGGCAACGCCCCCGGCCCCGTACGCGGAATCCGGGTCTGCGAGAACGATGGGACGCCCGACGGCGCGTGCTCCGCATGGGTAGGCTGACCGGCCCTCGCGGAGATGGATGACTCGGGAGAACTCGCCTCCGGGTGCACGACACGCCACAACGCCGCGACCTCCTGATCGAGGAGGGCGTCAACCTCCGAGTCGTCCAGGGGGTCCTCCGCCACACCCGTGTCACCACGACAGAGCGCTACACCATGTCGCCACACTGCAGATGAAGGACGCCGGCCAGCGCGTGGACGAAGCCCTTTGGGGACCGGCCCTGACGGGCACCTGCAACCCTGATGTCCACAGGCAAGGAGAAGGCCCTCACCCGCTCTCAGGGTGAGGGCCACTCAACTGCGGAGGATCGGGGATTTGAACCCCGGATGGTGTTGCCACCAAACCGCATTAGCAGTGCGGCGCCATAGACCTGACTAGGCGAATCCTCCCGGAAGCCACCGCGGCTCAGCACAGCGTACCGGCCTTCAGGCGAGGCGGCAAAGCGATTCCCCGCCCGGCTTCGCCAAGAGTTATCAACAGGCTGTGGGTAACTGTCTGTGGATGAAGCCCGCCCACAGCGTGGACGGGCTTCGGGGCTGTGGATAACCCTACCCGCGGACGGCTGCGACCCCAACGGGCGTCAGGCGGGGTTGGCTTCGCCCTCGATCTCGATCTTGACCTTCTTGCCCACGAGCACGCCGCCCGTCTCCAGGGTCTGGTTCCAGGTCAGGCCGAACTCCTCGCGGTCGATCTCCGTGGTGATCGTGTAGCCCCACACGGCCTGGCCCCACGGGTTGGTGCCTGCGCCGCCGTACTCGACCGTGAGCTCGACCTCCTTGGTGACGTCACGGATGGTCAGGTCGCCGGCGACGGTGAACTCGTCGCCCTTGTGCCCGACCACGCGCGTGCTCCTGAAGGTGATCTCCGGGTATTTCTCGGCGGACAGGAAGTCGTCGCCGCGCAGGTGGCCGTCGCGGTCGGCGACGCCCGTGGTGATGCTGTCGGCCTTGATCGTGAGCTCGGCGGACGACTCGAGCGGGTTCTCGGCGATCGTGACCGAGCCGCTGAAGGTGTCGAACGAGCCGCGGACCTTGCTGACCATCATGTGCTTCACCACGAAACCGACGCGCGTGTGGGCCACGTCTAGGTTGTAGGTGCCGGCGGCCGGGATGGTCAGGGACTCCCAGGTACGAGTGCTCATAGGGGTTCTCCTCAGAAGGGGGTTCCGGTGCAGTTATCTGCGACAACAACTATGTACACGAGGAATATTCCGAACGTCAACTATCGTCGGTTAGGCTGTGAGTGTGCTGAACTTCGACGACCCCCGGCTGACGGCCATCGGACTCCTGAGCGAGGCGTACGCCGGTCTGATGGCCCGCTTCCAGCCCGTGCTGACTGCGGCGGGGTTGTCCGAGATCGACTTCGAGACCCTCATCCGGCTGGCCCGCTCGCCTTGGCAGCGGCTGCGGATGAGTGATCTCGCCGCCCAGACCGGGCTGTCCACCAGCGGCGTGACCAGGGTCGTCGACCGGCTCGAACGCGAAGGGCTGGTGCGCCGCGAGGCGTGCCCCACCGACCGCAGGGCCTCCTACGCGGTGCTGACCGACGCCGGGCGCGAGCGGCTGGAGACCGTGGTGCCGCAACATGTGCAGGACATCGACGACTGCTTCACCGGGCTGCTGAGCAGGTCCGAGTTGGAGGCGTTCCTGGGCAGCCTGCGCAAGATCAGAGCCGTCGTACGCCCCTGCGCCACCGCCGGCGCGGTCGAAGCGGAGGCCGAGGCGCCGGCCTCCTCGTGAGGAGAGGGCCGTCGCCGGCTTCCTCATGACGAACGCGGAGAAACGCGGAGAGAGGCGTCCGGCCTCAGCGTGACGGCAGCAGGGCGCTTCTCAGCTTGGCCATCGCCCGCGACACCGTGCTCTTGACCGTGCCGACGCTGATCCCCAGCGTCCTGGCGATCTCCGGCTCGGTCATGTCCTCGTAGTAGCGCAGCACGATCGCCGCCCGCATCCGCTCGGGCAGTTCCTCCAGCGCCTGTTCGAGCTGCTCGTGCACCTCGCCGCCGCCCACCGGCTCGGACATGGTCGCCTCGGGCAGGTCGGCCGACGGATATTCCTCCAGCTTGCGGCGCCGCCACTGCGAGATGTTGATGTTCACCATGGCCCGCCGCACGTAGCCGTCGAGTGCGCCCCTGTCCTCGATGCGATCCCAGGCCAGGTACGTCTTGGTCAGCGCGTTCTGCAGCAGGTCCTCGGCGTCCAGCGGATGCCCGGTGAGCTGGTTGGCCGCGCGCAGCAGTGCGGGCCCGCGGGCCTGCACGTACTCGCGGAACTCGTCTTCCCAGCCGGTGGTCTGCATCGTGGCCAGAATCGCAGCCCGATGCCCTATTGGGCCTGAACCGGAATTCAGGTTTCGGCCCGCCCACGACAAAGGTCCGTCAAGGTCGGTGGCGGTTTGTACGCCGCCGGGTGTCTAGTCACTTCCCCGGGGTTGCGTATTTTGCTCTTGTCTGCCCCGGTACGGTGTAAGCCACCCCCAAGTCGTGTGAATCTAGTACCCGACGAGGGAGGGGCGCATGGGGTATCCGAGCGTTGAGCGCCGCCGGGTGCTCGCCGCCGCCGTACTGGGTCGCGATTCGGATCCCGCTCCGGACAACGCGGACCCTTTACGCGCCGTCGCCGGCGAGATTCTGGACGTCAGCCCGCACCTGATCATCATCGAGACCCCCGGCGGCGCCGAGGAACGGCTCGTGATCGCGCCGTGGGCCACCGCGTGGCACGGGCGGGACGCGGCTCCCACCGACCTTCCCGTAGGGGCCATGGTCATGATGCGCGCCTTACGCGACGGGCGGGTGGTGGAGCGGATCTGGGCCGACGCCACGCGCGTCACGGGAACGATCCTGTCCATCCAGGGACGCAGGGACCTGACGGTCGAGCTCGACTGCGGCCCGCACCGCGGCCACCGGACGATCACCATCCCCTACCGGGCTTCAGGACGGATCCAGGTACGGCATCCCAAGTTCGAGCCCGGTTACCTGTTCGACGCGATCGGGATCAGGCAGGACGGCGGGAGCCTGGCGCTGCTCCCCGCGACCTCCCAACCTCCTTACCCGGCGCGGGCCGTGCCCTCGCCACCGCACGTGCACGCGGGGATGGCGGGCGGCATCTCGGGCACCGCCACCTGGTCCGACACGTTCGACGAGGAGGAGCGGGGCGCGGCCTACCCGATGCTGGAGCGGGCCGACACCGGCTGCGCCCAGGCGGGGGTGTCGTGCGCCGGGCTGCCGTACCTGTCGGTCGGGTCGCTGCTCCGGGTCACGAACGTGTGCTCCGAGCGCGCCGCCGACGTGCCGGTGGTGGCGTGCGGATGTCTGGCCGGGCGGTTCTGTGACCGGTGCGTCGAGTGCGACACCTCGCCGCGCGGGCGGATCGTCGAGCTGTCGCCGTTCTCCTACGTGGAGCTCGGCGGTGACCTGGTCAAGGGGTGCTTCAACGCTCAGATCGGATTGGGGTGACGCACGTGTGGGAATCGCAGCTCCCGCTGCTGGTCGTGCTGCTCGTTCTGGGCACCATGGCCAAGGTGATCACGGTGCGCTCGGGGGGTGAGCCGGGCGCGCTGTCCAACCTGGGGCCGGCGGTCCTGGTGCCGGGGCGCCTGCGGGTTCCGGCGCTGCTGGCGTGCGCGGCCGGCGAGCTGGTGCTGGCCACGGGCCTGCTGGTGACCGACCACGCGATCTTCAGGTGGGCGACGGTCGCCTTCTTCGCGATGTCCACGTACGTGCTGCTGGAGCTGCGCAGGCGGCGGCCGGACGCGGGGTGCGGCTGCTTCGGCGAGGTGAGCTCGGCGCCGGTCGGGCTGCGTTCGATCGGCCGGACCGTGGTGTTGACCGGGATGGCCGGGGTCTCGGTGCTGGCACCGGTGCCCGGGTGGGTGGCCGTGTCGCACCCGTCGTGGCTCACGGCCGCGGGGATGGCCCTGCTGCTCGGGTTGTCGCCGGAGATCGACGAGCTGATCGAACGCGCCCGCTTCCGTGCGCCGTGCGAGCGGCGGCGCGGCCCGTCGGAGTCGGCGACGCTGGCCCGGCTCAGGTCGAGTGGCGCCTGGCGCACCCATCGGGACGGGCTGGCGTCGCCGGAGCCGTACGACAGCTGGCGCGAGTTGTGCTGGCGGTTTTTCGCCTTCCAGAACCACGACCACGACGACGTCGTCTTCGCCGTCTATCTCAGCGGCCGGCGCCCGGCGGTGCGGATGGCCGTGGTCGGTTCGGAGGGCAGCGAATCTCTGACGGAATATACGCCAGTATCGGCCTGACGCTAGAGAGCGTTAGATTTCGCTCGACAGGCAGGCTGATATAGCTCTATTGGGCTGTCTAGCTTCCCCACTAGACAGCCCAATAGAGGTCTAGGGGCGTCGCTCAAACGGGTTGAGCGCGCAGGAACTTGCCGAAGTGCGGCACCGTGAACGCGATCAGGCCGCGCTCGGCGCTGTAGATGAGCCCTTTCTTGATGAGGCTGTCGCGGGCAGGCGAGAGGCTGGACGGCTTGCGCCCGAGGGCGTCGGCCACCTCGGCGGTCGCGACCGGCTCGTCGCCGATCTGCGCCATGGCGTGCATGTAATCGCGCTCGGCGGGGGTGGCCCGCTCGTAGCGGCTGCCGAAGAACCCGACGGCGAGCTCTTCCTCTGCCTCCGGGGCGGAGACCTTGACGTCGTCGATGGTGATCGGGCTGCGCGGCGCGAGATCCCACGCGACCTTGCCGTAGGCCTGGACGAAGTAGGGATAACCGTCGGCGGCTTCGTAGAGGGCGTCGAGCGCCTCCTGGGTGAACTCCACCTCCTCCTCACGCGCCGGCAGGATCAGCGCCATGTCGGCGGCGTCGCGGTCGAGCTTGTCGATGCGCGCGTAACGGAAGAGCCGCTCGGAATAGCTCTTGCTGGCCGACAGCACGCTCGGCAGGTGCGGCAGCCCGGCGCCCACCACGATCAGCGGCCCGCCCGACTGCGACAGCTCGTGGCAGGCGGCGCAGAGCGCGGAGACGTCGGCGGGCTGCACGTCCTGCATCTCGTCGATGAACAGCGCGATGCCCACCGCCAGGTCGGTGGCGACGCCGGCGGCGTCGACGAACAGCTCGGTGAGGTCGATCTCCAGGTCGCCGGAGTCGGCGCGCCCGCGGCTGGCGGGCACCTCGATGCCGGGCGACCAGTGCGAGGTGCCCTTGGCCGCGGACGGATCGCGCATGGCGAACGCCTTGAGCACCCCGAGGAACTCCTCGATGCGCTCGGGCGCGCGGTGACGCGGGGCCAGCTCGCGGATCGCCATGTGCAGGGCGGCCGCGACCGGCCGCCTGATCGACTGGTCGGGCCGGGCCTCGATCTTGCCCGTGCCCCACAACCGCTGCATGGCCATGGACTTGAACGTGTTGAGCAGGACGGTCTTGCCGACCCCCCGCAGGCCGGTGACGACCATGCTGCGCTCGGGCCGCCCACGGGCCACTCGCTCCAGCACGACCTCGAACTGCTGCAGCTCTCGATCGCGCCCGGCGAGCTCCGGCGGACGCTGCCCGGCGCCGGGGGCATAGGGGTTGCGCACAGGATCCACGCTCTCGGACTCTATTGCCGGATATAGCGGCCGTCTTAGATTTGGGAAGAAAGTGCTACGGCGTGTCCGGACAGGGGCCAGTGCGAGCACCGTCATCGGACACACCCCCTCTCACCAGGCCGAACCCTTGTTCGATTGCGGTACTGAAGACTGTAGCGCGGACTCGAACATCTATGCGATGGTTTCGAGTAAAGATCTTCGCAACAGCTCGACGCGTCCTGCTGAAGGCGGCGAACTTGGCAGCCGCGCCACCCGGGCAATAGCGTTCGGGACCATGCGGACCTTCGCGAACGTTCAGGAGCTCAAGGTGGCCGTCGGCGAGACCTTCGGCCCGACCGAGTGGCAGACGGTGACCCAGGACCAGGTCAACCTCTTCGCCGACGCCACCCATGACCACCAGTGGATCCACGTGGACGTGGAGCGCGCCAAGGAGGGCCCGTTCGGCGGCACGATCGCGCACGGCTATCTGAGCCTGTCGCTGCTGCCGTCGTTCATGTTCGAGATGGTCAAGGTCGAGGGCATCGCCATGGGCGTCAACTACGGCCTCAACAAGGTCCGCTTCCCCCGGCCGGTGCTCGTCGGCGCACGCATCAGGGCCACCGGCGAGCTCACCGACGTCAAGGGCACGCCGGCCGGCTACCTGTCCAACCTGAAGATGACGATCGAGATCGAGGGCGAGAAGCGCCCGGCCTGCGTCGCCGAGACCCTCAGCCTCTACGTGCCCGCCCAATAGCGTCAGAGGACGATCGCCGCGATCGCCGCCAGGCCGATGAGGGCGAGGTAGGCCAGCACGAGCCGGGTGTCCCTGAGCAGGCACTTGCTCCGGGTCAGCCCGGCTCGCCGCGCCCTCCAGTAACCGGCGAACCCCAGGACCGCGAACGCCAGCACCGCCCACGGCCCGAGCAGCCAGGCCAGCAGCGCGACGGTCGCGTACACGCACAACCGGAGCGGATCGTACGGCTCCTTGTTCACAACACCACCTCGAACGGGGCGCGGGGCCGCGCGGCCACCGCGGACAACCGCTGCCGGGAGAGCTGCGGCCAGGCCTGCACGGCGCAGAACGGCGCGCACTGGTCCTGCTCGGCGCGCGTCCCCACGTGCACGCAGCACTGTGTGAGCCGCTCCTCGATCATGGTCGAGATGTCCATGAACGGTTTGACGGTGATGCGCACGATCCGCTCCCCCATCATCCTGCGCAGCTTCTTCCGCCGGCCCGGCAGGGCCGACGACGCCAGGGTGAGGAGGGTGGAGACGCCGAGGTCGCAGTTCTCGCAGATGTTGCGCCACAGGTCGCCGATCTGGGGGTGCGAGAGCGACGACTGCTCCGACAGCAGCCCGAGCAGGGACTCCTGTACGGCCAGCCGCAGCTCGCGCGGGATCTCCGAGTCGGCGATGCGGTTGGAGACCAGGCCGAGGTTCTCCTTGAGCCGGTCGTGGCCGATCAGCGCCGTCAGCGAGCGCCACTCGCGGGCGTCGTCGCGGATGAGGTAGCCGACCGAGCAGCAGTGCGGGTGGGAACAGGGCAGCGCGGTCAGGTCGCGCCAGGTGACCAGGCCGCCGGTCTGCGGGCCCAGGCGGCTCAGCACGCCCGTGTGCGTGAGGCGGTCCTCCGGGTCGATGGTGCCCGACCTGCCGGAGCCGAACTGGGGCTGGAGTGACACGCCTCCGACGTACGGGGTGTCGAGGGCGAGGCGTACGACGTCGCCGATCTCACCGTCGTTGACGCCGAGCGCGGCGGTCATGACGAGGGTGGTGAAGATCTCGCGTCCGGACAGGCGCTGCACGGCCTGGGCCTTGATGCGGGTGAGGTCGCCGCCCCTGTGGTGTTTCGAGGCCTCGGCGGAGCCGTCGTACTGGAGGTAGACCTCGACCCGCTCCCTGTGCTCGGTGAGCAGGTCGAGCAGGGCGTCGTCCCTGGCGATGAGGACGCCGTTGGTGTTGATCAGGATGCGGGTGACCGGGCGGTCCGCCAGCTCGGCCAGGAGGGTGCCGAGCTCGGGGTGGAGGGTCGGCTCGCCGCCGCTCAGCATGAGGACGTCGAGCTTGCCGTTCTCGCGCTGGAGGCGCTGGTCGACGTTCGCGAGGATGTCGGGGACGGGGACGATGCCGGTCAGGTCGGGCGAGCTGTCGGCGAAGCAGGTGGGGCAGCGCAGGTTGCAGGCTTCGGCGATGTCCTCGAGGAGGATGCAGGTGTGCTGGGTCTGCATCTCGGGGAGTCCGTGGAGGTAGGCCTCGGGGATCGGGAGGAAGTTCCCCGACATATCCGGCATGTGCTGCTTGGTGGGGGCGGTCCATTCCTCCAGGTACGCCAGGATTTCTGGGTCTTCGTCGTACAAAGTCCGGATATATCCGTGTTCTCGGCATCCGCGTTCCAGCCAGACCTTGCCGTCACGCTCGGCCAGATAGCCGCTCAGCCGCTCCACCCGGTCGAGGTCCCGGCCATGGCACCTCGGGCAGAACGCGTTGACGTACCTGAGAATGCGGTCGCCCCGCAACCCCATCCCTGTGCTCACGACAGGACCTTCCGGTTGAAGAGGGAAACGTAGTAGCCGCGCCGCCAGCCGTACCCGAGCCTGAGGGCGAGCAGCAGCACGCCCGGGATCAGGAACCACTGCGGCCTGGTCAGATCCAGCCAGACCGTCTCGTTGGCCCTGGTGAACTCGACGAGGAAACGGAAGACGGCGTACGCGGCGACGTAGAGGGTGAACAACTCCCCCGGCTGGGTGAGCCGTCCGCGGGCCCAGAGCAGCGCGGCGAACGCGGCGAGCTGGAAGACGATCTCGTAGACGAACGACGGATGCATCGCCTGGCCGGTGAGGCAGCCGGGGCATTCGGGGGTGGTCGCCGGGGCGTGCACGCCCCACGGCAGGTCGGTGGGCCTGCCCGGCGCCTCCGTCAGATGGCAGCCGATCCGGCCGACCGCCATCCCCAGCGCCACGGCCGGGGCGAACAGGTCACCGGTGCGCTCCTTGTAGCCGATGAGCTTCTTGGCCACCAGGACGCCCGCGTACGCGCCCGTCAGGCCGCCGAGAATGCTGCGGGAGCCGTACAGCCAGAGGTCCTTGGCGTCGAGCGTCTCCAGCCAGCCCGCCAGGCGCATCCCGATGGCGCCGCCCACCAGAGCCCCGGCGACAGCGATCAACGACTGCTCGCTGAGCGCCCCACGCCTTCTCGCCTCCCGCACGAAGACCACGGAGGCCACCAGGACGCCCAGGCCGACGAAGATCTCGTGGTAGGGCATGCTTCAGCCGTACAAGCTGGGGTTGAGCCCCGTGCAGAGGCCGGCGGTCAGGATCGACCAGAGCGCCCACCCGATCATCAACCCGAGACCGGTGCCCCTCGCCCAGACCTTGCCGCGGACCAGGCACAACCCGATGCCCGCGCCCAGGCCGACCAGGGCGAGCACGGCCGCGCCGACGATCACGTAAGGGGTGGAGCTGCCCTCGGCTTCCATGGCGGCGACGAAGACGGCGAACCCGAGCACCGCGTTGATGAGGCTGTAGACGGTCAGGCCGACGAACACGAACGCGACCAGCACACCGGTGGAGGCGCCGCCCGACGGGGGCGGCGGGCCGTACGGGAGGTGCTGGTAGGGCGGTTGTCCCTGGTGCGGACCTTGCGGGCCTTGGGGCGGACCCTCGTGCGGTGGTCCGTGCGGCGGCCCTTGAGAGGGAGGCCCTTGGGACGGAGGCCCCTGCGGTGGCACCCACCGCTGCTCCGGCCCCTCATCACCCGGCGTGCTCACTGACGCTCACCTCCTAGTCGGGATCAGACTAGGAGGAACCGGTTGACATTGGCCAACAGGCCCCGGCTAGGCATACAGCTCCGTGCACAAGCGACGCCGGCGCCCGCCCGATCGTCCCTCCCCGACGAGGCTTTCCGGTCAGCCAGCCTTATGCCCCTTCCGAGTAGTAGATCGCCGCCTGCACGCGACTCTTGAGGCCCAGCTTGTTGAGCACCCGGCTGACGTGCGTCTTCGTCGTGGCCTCCGCCATGTCGAGCTCTCTGGCGATCTCGGCGTTGGACAGGCCCCGCCCGACGCAGGCCAGCACCTCCCGCTCCCGCGGCGTCAGAATCTCCGGGCCGGGGCGCGGCTCCCTGCGCGGCGCCTGATCCGCGAAAGCGGCGATCAGCCTCCGCGTGACACCGGGCGAGATGAGCCCGTCGCCCCGCGCCACCAGCCGGACCGCCTCGACCAGCGCGTCGGCGTCGGTGTTCTTCAACAGGAAGCCGGCGGCCCCGGCCCGCAGCGCCCCGAAAACGTAGTCGTCCACATCGAACGTCGTCAGGATCAGCACATCACACACCCCCGACAGTTCCCTGGCGGCGGAGATGCCGTCGAGCCTCGGCATGCGTACGTCCATCAACACCACATGCGGCCGCAACTCCCGGGCCATCGCCACGGCCTGCTCCCCGTCGGCCGCCTCACCGACCACCTCGATGTCGTCCACACCGTCGAGGATCAGCACGATCCCGGCCCTGACCGCCGCGTGATCGTCGGCCACCAGCACCCTGATGCTCACCCGCGCACCTCCACCACGTCACCCCTTCTCACGACTTCTCACCAGGAGCCGCGGGAAGCACCGCGGCCACCCGCCATCCGTCTCCCCGAGGACCCGCCTCGAAGGAGCCCTCGACCAGGGACGCCCGCTCCCGCATCCCGATCAGCCCCGCCCCGGCCCCTGGCAGCCGCGCGTCGCTCCCCTGGACCGCGTTGACGACCGTCAACGACACCTGCTCGGGGCCGTAGGACACGACGACCTCCACCAGCGGGTCGCCGTGCTTGAGCGCGTTGGTCAGCGCCTCCTGCAGGATGCGGTAGCCGGCCAGATCGACGGCCGCAGGGATCTCGCGCGGCTCGCCCTCGACCCGGAACTCCGCCTCCATGCCCGCCCGCCTGGCCCTGTCGACCAGGCTCTCCGCGTCAGCCAGCCGCGGCCGGGTCGCCTCTTCCGCCTCATCGCCCTCCTGTCGCAGCAGCCCGATCATCGCCCGCATCTCGGCCATGCCCTTCAGGCTGTTCTCGCGTACGGACTCCATGATCTTCTGCACCGTCGCCCGATCGAGGTCCTTGCGCGAGAGCGCGGCCGTGGACTGGATGGCGATGGCGCTGAAATGGTTGGCGATCATGTCGTGCAGCTCGCGAGCCATCCGGGTGCGCTCGGCCGCCACCGCCGCCTGCCGATCGAGCTCGGCCAGACGCGCCACCTGCTCGGCCCGTTCCCGCTCGGCCGCCGCCCGATCCCGCTGCTCGCGCAGCACCATCGCCGTGAGGACCGGAGTCACCAGCACGAGCCCCGCCTGGATGCCCATGACGGCCGGCACGAGCCAGTCACCCTCGACGAACCCCGTCACCGCCCCCACGACCACCGCCAGCACCGAGCTGACGCCGAGCAGCCACCGGGCCAGCCTGGCCGGCCCGTAGAGCGCCGCGGCGTACAGGTTGTCGGTGAAGACGAGAATGGTGCCCAGCGACGGACCCACCGCCACGTCGAGGGCGATCCCCGCCGTCCCCAGCCCCAGGCACAGCAGCGGCGCCCGCCGCCGCACCAGAACCGCGGCACAGGTCAACGCCAGCGGCCCGGCGAGCCACCATTCGGGCAGGCCACGCTGGAAGTGCGCCCCGCCCGCGATCAGCACCAGCCCCGTCGCGAACGCGAGCCCGGCACCCAACGCCACCCGTTTCATGTCCTCATCCCACCACCCTCCGGACCCGGTTCCCTCCTGCTGCGCGACCGCCTGTGGATACACCCTTCGATGTATCCACAGTCTCGTTTTCACTGACGATGTGCCGGCCCGCCCCCGGCCGGAGACTGGAACACGTGATTGTCGCCATCATCATCGGCTGCGAGATCGGCTTCTGGATCCTGCTGGCCCTCGGACTGGCCTCCCGCTACCTCTGGCACCGCCGCACGCTGAGCACCGCCCTCCTGCTCGCCGTCCCCCTCCTGGACGTGATCCTCCTGGCGGCGGCCGTCATCGACATGCGCGGCGGCGCCACGGGCGACGTCCGCCACGGGCTGGCGGCGGCGTACCTCGCCTATTCCATCGTCTTCGGCCACCGCACCATCCGCTGGGCCGACGCCACCTTCCACCACCGCTTCGCCGGCGGCCCCCCACCCTGGAAACCGCCCGCCGGGGGCATGGCGAGAGCCCGGTACGAATGGGTGCTGTGGCTGCGCATCGTCCTGGCGTACGGGATCGCCTGCGTCGTGCTGCTCGGCCTGGTGTGGCTCGTCGACGACCCGGCGCGTACGGAGGGCCTGGTCGCTTTCATGGAAGGGCTGTTCAAGATACCGCTGATCGCCGTACTCTGGCCGCTCAGCTACACGCTGTGGCCCCGCAAGGTGGAATCGGCGAGCTCATGATTGCGGCATGTGGTTCGAGGCACTCCCAAGGACCCGCTATGCTGGTCTAGCAACAAGCGGCCGTAGCTCAATGGATAGAGCATCTGACTACGGATCAGAAGGTTACGGGTTCGACTCCTGTCGGCCGCGCACCTGGTCAAAGGCCCTCCGGGATGATTCCGGAGGGCCTTTTGCGTACGGCAGCGCAGCCCGGCACAGCCGATCCCCCCGCGAACAGCCCATGCCGATGGGACGCCCGCCACTGAGGTGCCGGCGAGCCCCTCGAAGGCTGTGGACTCGAGCCGCAGAAAAGGCCTGCTCAACTCGCACCCTGCCGGTCTCCAACAGCCCCTCTTTGCCGAGATCGCAACGAGCCCTTTCACCTCAGGATGAAAATTTCATAAGAATGCAGAAACTTTCTTGTCAAGGGTCCTTTAATGATCAATGATCGCCGAGTAAGGGAACTTTAGGCATAAGCACCAAGGGAGGCAGCCGTGAAAAAGAGTCACCGCGCCGCCAGGGCAGCGCTCGGCCTGACGGCAGGACTGGCCATCACCTTGGCCGGCAGCCCACCCGCGTCGGCGGCCACATGGGACCTCTGGGGGGAAAATCAAATCTGCATCCAACATCCCCACTCCCACTGGACATACTTCGTAGCCGCCATCGTCGGCAGCTGGTCGTCGACCGTTCACGTCACGCTGGAGGACCTGCCCCCCGGTGCGGTCGTCACCAATGCCGACGCGATTCCCCCCGGCTCTAACTACACCAGGCCCAACGGTTCGACAACGCTCAACGGCTGGGTCACCGCAGAGTTCGAGCCGCTGCCGATCGGCGTCTACACGGCGCAGTTGACGGCTTCGGACGGGACGCAGACTCTGTCCGACCCCGTCACCATCACCGTTAAGGAGCGCTGCCCCTGAAACGCGCATCCACAAAATATGCTCGGAAGTGGGCAAGGGATCTGCTCTATTCGGTAGGTGTATCAGCCTTTGCATAGCGGCAAAACACCGTCCGCGGCGCCCGATGGCTATGTGGGTGAATCCGAGAGCCAGATGTCAGTCAGTTTGAGAGCCATTTGGTGACCAACTGGGCCTGGAGTGTCGGTGAAAACGAGTGCCATGCCCCAGCGGGCGGGGCATGGCTCGGCTGGACCCGCTGGTCACGCAGGTGGCGCACGCGCTCCACCGCGCCGTCGCCGATGTGCACGGGCCGGCACTCGCGCGGCCGCCGTCGACGAGCTGGACCTGGCGGGCTACCACCTGCTGCCCGCCACCCGCGCGGACCTGCTCACCCGCCTGGGCCGCACGGGCGTCCGGCGGACGGAGGCCGCGCGGAGGCCTGGCCGACGAGGCCGTGCAGGTGGGCGTAGGCGACCGCGTGGATCCGGTCGCGCAGGTGCAGTTTGCCGAGGATGCGCGACACGTGCGTCTTGACGGTCTCGTCGCCGATGCCGAGGCGGTCGGCGATCTCGGCGTTGCTGTGGGCCTCGGCCAGCAGCAACAACACCTCACGTTCCCGGGTGGTGAGAAGATCCAGGCCGGTCGGGGTGGGGGGCGGGGCGATGCCTTCGGCGAGGCGGGCGCTGAGGCGCCGGGTGACCGACGGGTCGATGAGGGTGTCGCCGCGGGCGGCCACCCGGATGGCTGCGATCAGTTCCTCCGGCGGCAGGCTCTTGAGCAGAAACCCGCCGGCTCCGGCCCGCAGTGCACGATGGACGTAGGTGTCCTGGTCGTAGGTGGTCAGCAGGATCACCTTGGTGGTGTTGGCGGGGTCGGCGAGTATCGCCTCCGTGGCGCGCAGGCCGTCCAGGCGCGGCATGCGGATGTCGATGATCGCCACGTCGGGACGCAGCCGCGACACTTCGTCGACCGCGCTCCGCCCGTCGGCAGCCTCCCCCACGCATACCAGGTCGGCCTGGGTGTCCAGGACGGCGCGCAGGCCGGAGCGGAACATGGCGTGGTCGTCGGCGATCAGGACGCGCAGGGTCACGAGGGGTCCAAGGGGAAGGTCACGGTGGTGATCCAGGTGTTGCCGTCGGGGGCGGGCCCGTAACTGGTCGACCCCGCGAACATGGTGACACGGTTGCGGATGCCCTGCAGGCCACGGTGAGGCGAGTCCGGCCGGGCGCGGATGGCGGGGGCGTTCGCGCCGAGGGGGTTGGAGGTGGTCACGGTGAGCCCGGCGCGGTCGTAGCGCAGTTCGACCTCCGCGACGCCGCCGGCGCCGTGCCGCAGGGCGTTGGCCAGCGTCTCCTGCACCACCCGATAGGCGGCGATGTCCAGTGACTCCGGCAGCCGGGACGGAACGCCGTGGACGCTCACCCGCGCCCGCAGGCCCACGGCGCACAGGGTGTCGAGCAGTTCGGGCAGGTTGTCCAGCCCGGGCTGGCTGTCCTCCTCGGCCGGGTTGCCGTGCAGGACATCCAGCAGGCGTCGCAGGTCCAGCATGGCGGCCCGGCTGGAGGTCTCCACGGCGGTCAGCGATGCCGTCAGGTCCTGGGCGCCGGCCGTCGTGGTGGCCCGCATCCGGGCCACCCCCGCGTGCATGCCGATCGCGCTGACGTGGTGCGAGATCACGTCGTGCAGGTCGCGGGCGATGTTGCTGCGCTCTTCGGCGATGGCCGCGGCCATCGCCTGCCGGGCTTCGGCCTGTTCCCGCTCGGAGCGCTGCTCCAATTCGGCGATGTAGGCGCGGCGCGCGGTGGTGTAACGCCCGACGAGCCAGGGCAGCAGGGCATCGCCCAGGACGTTGAGCAGGAACCGTCCCTGCTCGAAGGGCGCCCCGCCGAGGATCGGCCGCATGGCCGCGCCCGCGGTCAGGCAGAGCAGGGACACCACCGCCGGCGCCCGGTTCAGCCAGGCGCCGACCCGGTAGGCGGAGATGAGCATGCCCGCCCTGTTCAGCAGGGGCACCGGCCTGGGCTCGGCGGGCCCTGCCTGACCGGCATGGGCGAACAGGACCGCGCCCGCCACCATGACGGCCGCCTGGGCGACGGCCACCACGCCCGACAGGCGCGGCGCGCCGGCCAGGGCCGCGTCCACCACGACGATCGCCGCCAGCACGGCCCAACTCCACACCGCCGGAGCGGGGCCGTATCCCATGAACAGGGCGAAGGCCAGGACGTCCACCCCGAGGGTGACAGCGGCGATCATGATCGCCTGGCGGGTCAGCGACCCGCTGACGTCGCGGATGCGGACCGGCCCTGCCCCGCGCCCGCCACGCCCTTCGCTGCCGGACACCGGCACCCCTCCCGTCCTGCGCCGCAACGGGCCCGCGGCTACGTGGGCGGGCCACCATGATCACCCATAATGCCTGGTCATGCAGCATAGGTGGGTCCCCCGTCCGGGGGACCCCCATCCCCTGACACCGTGACGACAGCGGCAGGCGGGCATCCCTAGGCTGCCCGCACGATGAACGACACCGCAGCGCGCACGATGACGGGGCACGACAGCACGGCTCCTCCGCCACGCCGCCTCCGCGCCGTGCTCGCCGTCCTGCTGAGCGGCGTGACGCTGCTGCTCGTCCTGGGCCCGGTGGCCGAAGCGGACTCCGCCGACGGCGCGGACCTGCACGTCGCCCAGACGCTCGGTGATCGGGAGCTGACCGTCATCCTGCGCCGCGTCACCGGCGTGCCCGGGCCGCTGCACGTGGACGTGATCACCCACACGGGCACGGCCGCCGGCCGGCTCGACCTGGCGGTGGTCCCCACCGGCGTCTCCGCCTCCGCGTCCGCCGGCTCGGCGTCGGGCACGACCGTCGACACCGCCGTGGTCACCTTGGGCAGCCGGCCCGGCACCTACTCCGCGGTGCTGGACGTCACCCGGGCCGGGCCGTGGGAGTTGTCGCTGCGCGACGAGAAGAGGACCGCGACGATCCCCTTCGTCGTGCCGAAGCAGGTGACCTCGCCGCCCGAGACCGCGGTGTACCTGGGGTTCAGCGGTGCCGGGCTGCTGGTCCTGGTCGCCGTCCTGGTCGCCGTGCGCGCGCGCCGCGGCTGGTGGACGCTGGTGCCGGGCGGCGCCCTGGTCGCCTGCCTGGCCGTGGCGGTCACCGGCGCGCTGCTGTCGTCCCGGCTGCCGCTGCCGCCGTCCCAGGGCGGGCAGGTCGACGCCACCATCGACGGCGTCACCGATCCCTATGCGTACGTGGAGCAGCAGGTGAGCAACTATTCCCGCCCGCCGGGCACGCTGCTGTTGTCGTCGTCCACCAACCGAGCGGGACAGGTGGCCGATCTGCGGCTCGCCCTCTCCGACGCCGCCACCGGCCTGCCCCTGGACGACATCGTCGTGCACGACGGGGCGCTGCTGCATCTGCTGGTCGTCAGCCCTTCGGGCCGGTTGCGGCATCTGCACCCGGTGCGGACCGGGACCGGCGTGTACGAGGTCCCGTTGTCGCTGCCCGAGGCCGGCCATTACGCGCTCTCCGCCGAGTTCGCCCGCCGGGGCGGCGGCGTCCAGCAGGTGCGCTCCGCCACCGGCATCGACGCGGTATCGGCCGCCCCCGCGCGGACGGAACCGGGCGGTCTCCAGGTGGGCACCGGTCCGCGGACGGTGGCCGGCGTCAAGGTGCGGCTCACGGCGTCCTCGCTGGTGGCGGGCGAGACGGCCGTGCTGACCGCCCGCGTGGGCGACACCGCGACCCTGCAGCCCTGGCTCGGCATGATCGGGCACCTGATCGTCGTCGGCCCGCTCTCTCCTACGGCGGCGGCGGGGACGGGGACGCAGGGTGCCCAGGTCTGGGCCCACTCCCACTCCATGGGCGCGTTGCCGGACGGCCCTCACGAGATGAGCGATCCGGCGGGCACGGGGCACGCGACGCATTCATCCGCCCATGACATGGACGCGGGCATGCCCGGGATGAGCGGACTGACCTCCGTCAACGGCGACAGCACCGCCGACGAGACCGTGGCCGCCTACGGCCCCGACGTCTCCTTCGTCTACACCTTCCCGGCGGCCGGCCACTACCGGGTCTGGATCCAGGCCGAACGCGGCAACACCATCCTGACCGTCCCGTATCTGCTCCACGTCACCGGCGCCGCGGATAAGACGCCATGAGCCGGCGGTTCCTGGTCGCCGCGGTGCTCCTGGCGGGAACCCTGCTCACCGCGTTGTCGGTGCGTGCCCTGTGGGCGCCGTGGTCCGGCACGGCGCAGCCCGCCTCGGATGCCCCGCCCGGTGCGGCGACGCTCACCGGCGGCACCGCCCGCGAGACGGTGACATTGACGGTCTCCACGCCGGTCACCGGCACCACGGCTGTCGACGTCCGGCTCGTGCCGCGCGACGCGGCGGCGACCGGCGGGGCCCCACCGGTGGTCACGGTCTCTGCGGTGCTGCCCACCGCAGGTCACGCGGTACCGGACCACCCCGCTGCGCGGACCGTGGACGGCCGTTACCACGTGGCGGACCTTCCGCTGATGATGCCGGGCCGCTGGCAGGTCGTCGTCGCCGTCGACGGCGACGGCCGCCACGACCGGCTCGTCTTCCCGCTCACCGTCCCCCGTTGATCCCCCCGAAAGGCATGAGCCTGATGGCCCCTGTCCCCGCATCCACGTCCCGGCAGGCGGCCCCGGCCGGCGCGTACACCGTGCTGGCCGGCACCCTGTTGTCGCTGGTCGGCGTCAACTGGGACGTGCAATGGCACGTCGACGTCGGCCCGGACACCTTCTTCACCCTGCCCCACCTCCTGCTGTACTCAGGAAGCGCCGTCGCCGGCGTCGCCAGCCTGGTGATGGTGCTGGGCGCCACCTCCGCGCAGCGGGCCGGGCACCCGCCCGATCCCACGGTCGGCGGCAGCCCGGTCCGGGTTCTCGGCGGCACGTTCACCGCGCCCCTGGGTTACCTCGTCGCCGGGATCGGCGGCGCGTTGTTCCTGCTGTACGGCCTGCTCGACCTGTGGTGGCACTCCCTGTACGGCTTCGACGCCGTCCTGGACTCCCCGCCCCACGTCGCCCTGTTCATCTCCATCAGCCTGACCATGCTCGGCAGCGTCATCGTCTTCGCCGCCGCCCGCGCACGACGGTGGGGGCAGATCGGGCTCATCACCAGCATCCCTGTGCTGATCATGTTCACTCCCCTCACCACGAGCGCCTTCAACAGGCTGGGTCTGCCCGTCAGCCCTCAGCTCGCGAGCAGCGTCTTCTTCGCCGTTTGTTTCGTCCTGATGGGCGCGATGACGCTGCGCCGCTCGCGGGTGGCCGTGTCCATCGCGGTCGTCCTCGGCCTCATGCAGCTGTTCCTCTGGTGGTTCGCGCCGTGGGCGGCGCGGGTTTACGCGGACTACGTGCGCTTGCCGCTGCGCGACAACCTCCTGGACGTCCCGCCGCAGTTGCCCTCGGGCATCCCGATGTTCCTGCTCGCCGCGGCCCTGGTGATCGAAGGGCTGCTCCGGCTCGGACGCGGGCGCGGCTGGCCGGCCCGCTGGCTGCCCCAACTCACCGGCGCGGCCGGCGGCCTGGTGGTGAGCCTGTCGATGCTCGTGCAGACGTCGCTGCTGCGCGCGGGAGGGCCGATGGGCCGGCCCGCCACCTCCGTGACCTCGGTGGTGGCCAACGTGCTCCTCGGGCTGGCACTTGGCGCGCTGGCCGGGTTCCTCGCCGCCCGCTTCGCGGTCCTGCTGCACCTCAACGCTCCCGCCCCCGCCCTCGACCAGGAAGGACGCTGAACCGATGCGTCTCACAACGCTCCTCGCGCCCTGCGTCGTCGGCGCGGTCGTGCTCCTCGCCTCCCCGGCCGCTCAAGCCGAGCCCGAGCCGGAGCAGGCGTACGCGCCGGTCGGGGTCGTCCACACCGAGCGGGTGCAGGCCGGCCCCTACCACCTGACCGTTGGCTTCTCCACCTGGCCGCTGCGCGCCATGCAGTCGCTGGACTTCACCTTCGTCCCCGACGGAGGGCTGACCGGCAAGTCCGGCACCCTCAGCATGACGGGCCCCGGCATGAAGCAAGGGATGCGCAGGACGAGCCCGCTGTCCCGCCACCCACGCAAACGGGACGTCTGGGGCCTGGACATCCACGCCCTGCCCACGGCCGGGCCGTGGAGCTTCACCTTCACTGTGAACGGCCCGCAAGGCCAGGGCACGGCCACGCTCGCCGATGTCACCGTGCTGGAGCAGCCCGGCCCGCCGCTGGCACTGAGCTGGACGTTGTGCACGCTGCCCGTGCTCGGGCTGATCGCCTTCCTGGTCGCCGCCTGGCGACGGCACCGCCCGTCCCGCCGCCTCGCGACGCTGGGCCTCTGACAGCGCGGCGCACGCCCCGGCCAACCTCACAGGGCCATCTCTCAAGCAGAGGTCAGGTGGCCCCCGGCAGCGCGAGCGCGTCCGATTGTGACACCCGGCGGCCGGGCCGGGTCGCTTTTGACCCTGCTCGCAGGCCAGATGCAGCTTGGTGGTCCAGCCGCCGCGGGAACGGCCCAGCGCATGATCGGCCGGTTCGAGACGCTCGCCGCCGGGCGGCTCGGCCTGCAGATCCCCCTTTTACGCGCACCGGCGGCGTGCTGGTGCGCGCGGGTGATGGTGGAATCCACGCTGACGTTCCGGTGATGTGCCCGGCCGCATCGGCCATCGCCTGCAACGCGGTCAAGATCCGCTGCCAGGTCCCGTTGCGTTGCAACCGTCGAAACAGCGCATAGACCGCCTACCAGGATCCGTGGCAGGCGGGCACGTCGCGCCACGGGGCGCCGACTCGCACCTGCCAGCGGATCCCGTCGATCAACTGCCGCTTGCCGAACAGCGATGGCCGTCCCGGCCGCTTGGGCGCAGGTGGCAACGGCTCCAGCACCGCCCACTGCTCATCGGTCGGGTCGAACCGTCTCGTCACCGCTAGGGTGGCCTCCTCACGCGGAGTAACGCATCGATGTTCCCACCGTTATTCCTCAGGTGGCTCCCGAATTCACCAACACGACCCCGGCCCTCTCGGGCGGCACAGAGCCACTGACTGACATCTGGCTCCCCGTTTCACCTACAGAGCCAGCCCGATTTGGTCGCGGACGGTGGATCACTTCGCCGCTGATTAGGCAGGACGAAGAACACCTGCACGGTCGTGGCGGAGCGGGCAGCGACGCAACCGGGCCAGGATCTTCCAGGTCTTCACCCCTGTGGCGGTCAGCGCTTCGATCAGGCCGGCGACGCGGGCCGCGGTCAGGTCATGCGGGGCGCCCCTTGCGGAATGGCCCAGCAGAGCTGAGCGTGCTCTGGCTCCGGCACCCGAAAAGGTCAGAAGACACATGCCTAGGTCCAAGGCTGTAGGGTCTCTCGTTCGCGGGACCGAGGTGCGTGCCGGCGATCGCCACTAGCGTCCACTGTCATGAATGACACCGGGACGTTGGAAGAAGCGTACGGGCGGCTGCACAGGACGGGCCCCGAGTTCGACGGATGGCTGTCCAACCACGGTCCGATGGCGGTCGAATCCATGGTCAGACACGGATACAGCCGTGAAGTGCACCGTTGGCTCGACGCATACGTCGGCCGCCTGGACGAGCTTCCACGCGGCATCTCGCCGATCGACGCCGAGGATTGGCGCGAGGCGCTCGGCGACCCGAACCGTCTCGGCGACTGGCTGACGTACTTCGACAAAGAGTTGGGGCAGCAGCCGTGGCGTGCCGTACTGGAAACCTGGTGGCCACGATTGCTGCCCGGTATCGCGGCCGGAGCCACCCACGGGGTGATTCGCACGGGGCATGCGATCCATGCGTTGTTGCGGCAGCAGGACGAGAGGCGTCTTGCCGAACTGGGCCAGTCACTCGGTTACTGGGCAGCGCGCTGGCAGGCCATCGCGGGCGTCGACGCGCCGTCCGGCGCCGCCGGGCCGGAGCGCGCCTTCGCCGGGATCCCCCGCGTGCCGGACCAGAGCAAGGGCATCAACCATCGCCTCGAACAGCTGGCTGGCATCACCGAGTGGGGCTCCTCGCTCACCGCGCTCAAACCGGCCGCCGACGCCGAGCAAGCTCGTGCGCACCTCACCGGGCTCGCGGACGCGGCGACCCTGCGTTACGCCGCTCACGCGCACGGCAATCCCATCATGCTGGTCCACACCGCGACGGCGCCGACAGCCGTGCTGCGGGCTCTACCCGCGTTGCCTGCCGGTGTATGGGGCGCCAGCCTCAACGCGGCGTGGGCGGCAGGCGCCGCGGTGACCGCCGCCTACGCCCCGGGCGAACCCGCGCCCCGCCGGGATCTGCCTGTTGTCCCCGGATCGGCGGAGGAGGTGTTCGAACTCGCCGTCCGGCACGGGGATGAGCACGTGATCAAACTCGCCGACACGGCCCTGGACGTCTACCACCGCACCAACGATCCCGATGCCCTCGCCGCGGTGGTCCGCGCGGCCGCTCTGATCAAACCCTTCATCTCCTGAACCGGGGAACCGCCGGCCCGTGTAATGCGCTCAACCGGATCGAAAGCAAAGATAAATCGACGCACACTACCGTAGCCATGAAAACACAACGGCATCACAGGGGGAATTCAGCTCATGAATCTACCGAGATCAACGGCTGTCGCGCTGGCAGCTGTCGCGGTGATCGGGCCGCTCCTGTCGACGGCCTCGCCGGCGGCGGCGCAGTCGGTGAGTGCATGGAACTGCACCAGCCTCAGCGGTTCGGGCGAATCGACCGATGACAAGGGCGGCCGAGATGTATGGGCCGAGTGCCACAAGGGCAGCGAGTGGGTGCGGGCGTATTTCCGGGCATACGACGAGAGGTTGGAGCTCGAAGACCACCACGGCAGCGACCCCAACAGCGTGGTGGCCTACCTGACCGTGGCAGGCTCGGGAACAGCGAGGTTCGAGGGCGCGGGCAACCGGGACCTGAGCTACGACGAAGGCAAGGCGGTCTCCGTAAAAGTGTGCACCTCCAGCTCGTCGACAAAGGTCTGCCACACGGAGCACGGGGGAAAGACCTGACTGAAGCGATTAGCGCCCAGCCTTGGCGTGTGTTCTCGGATAGTGACACATTGGGGATCGGCGCTGGTGGGTGCCGGCGAGTCTCGCGCGGCTTGTGCAATCGTTCCTGGATCAGGAACTGGTTCTCGACCGGGGAAATGCGAACGCGGAGGCTCGGGGCAATCTGATGGCGTTCGGCTTCGCCCCGGAGGGCTTCGACGCCGGGTCCGTGGAGCGGGCTCTCGTCGTCGAGCCGAGTGGTCTGCCGTTCCGGGGCAGGTTTCGGCCTGTGGACAGTCCCGCACCGGTGCTCGCACTGATGGCCGCGGACACACTGCCGGGTGCGGTGCCGTGGACTGATCTGCGGGAGGTCACCGCCGAGGAGGACGCCGGCCCGGACGAGCAGATCGAGCACACCTTCCCGGTATTTGCCGTGCAGCTCACCCGGTGAAGTGGGTCGCATCTCGTGAAGTGGTGTGCGGCAGTAACGTACACGGGTTCGGCCTTGTCGGCCGCGCGCAGCTGAAAGGCCCGCCATCAGGACCTCTTCGAGGTCACGGCCGTGGACGCCATGGCCGGCAGGAGCGGCACGTCAGGTCGTGAGGGCGGCCGCAGCTTCCCGGTAGATGACGTCCGGGTCCTCGGACAGCCAAGCCTTCACCTGGCGGCTCCAGTCGTCGGCGAGGACCTCGGGCCGGTGCGCCTCGATCCCGTCGAGGGCCGCCGCGACGATCACCTCGGGGGCGCTCTTGTCGCCCTCGTACCAGGCCATCATGTCGGTGTCGGCAGCGCCCAGGTGCAGTCCCGTCACCAGGGTGCGCTGTTCGGCCAATTCCAGGCGTACGCTGTTGGTGAGCGCCCACTCGGCGGCCTTCGCCGCGTGGTAGGCGCCCGCACCGTCGACGGCGAGCCACGAGATCGCGGACATGACGTTGAGGATCGCGCCGCCGGCCAGTTGGGGCGCGAAGGCGCGGATCATGTTCAGGGTGCCGTAGAAGTGGGTGTCCATCTCGCGGCGAATCGTGTCCAGGTCCCCGGCGACCAGATTTGCTCCGCTCGAGATGCCCGCGTTGTTGATGACGATCTTCACGTCAGGTGCCGCTGCCGCCGCAGCGGCGATCGATTCCGGATCGGTGATGTCCAGGCGCAGCGGGACGACCCCCGGTACGTCGACGAGGTCGGGCCGGCGGGCCGTGGCGTACACCTTGCCGGCGCCGCGGTCGAGGAGGGACAGGACGAATTGCCGGCCCAGGCCCCGGTTGGCCCCGGTGACCAGCACGTGTGCTCCGTTGATCTGCATGCGGATACGCTAGAACCTCACATTGATGTCAGAGGCAAGTCCTGTGAGGGAAGTCACGGCGCGAGCGGAGCCGTCATGGAGTCATCGGCCAGGGCAAAGTCCGACGGGGACAAAGGCTCGATCGGTGCGCTCGTCTTCATGGTCGTTCTTGTCGCGCTTGTTGTCGGCGGGTTCGGCTGGATAGTGCACCGCAACTCGCAATGGGAGCAGATGCAACGCCGTGAGGCTGAGGGCCGCGTGCAGAAAACGGCGGCCGAGGTTTTCCGGGAATTCTCAGCGCTACCGGCGTCGGCCTCCAAGGGGAACTTCCACGAAGTCCTGGCCGGACGCGGGGTCGACCTCACGGCCTACAGCGCTCGGACCGATCGCACCGATGTGGTGATCAGAATCCACGCGTACGCCGATACACAGCATGGCCGGCTCGCCCACCTGCGGAAATGCTTCGCCTACACCCTCATGTTCTCGGATGCGGCCAAGTCGTCGTATCGGAGCGTGGCATGCGGGCCCGGATGGAGCGTCTGGGACTTGGCGATGTGACCTTCACGCTTGTTGCCGCTCCAGAATGCGGCATGTCGGTGGAATCAGCCGAGTTGTTCGGTCAGCCGTTCCAGACCACCCTTGATGAGCCGCGCATATTCGTCGTCGCCGAGCGCGCCGATCGTGGCCTGTGCGTGCTGGAGATGCTCACGGGCGCGGTCGAGATCGCCCAGCTTGCGGTAGCACTCGCCCAGGTTGAGGTGCAACGACGGGTAGAGGCCGGCCACCGGAAACGCCACCCCGGCGTGCGCCACCCGCTCATCGGTGATCGAATCGGCGGCGGCGAGCGCTCGCAGGTCCCACAGCAGCTCCTGCTGCACGTCGTCCTGCACGTCGGCCATCGAGTGGGCGAGGACGCAGATGTGCAGCGGGTCGCCCTGCTCGCCGCCGATGTCATCCCAGATCTGTGCGAACAGGTCGCGGGCGGCCTCACGCTGGCCTTGGTGGTGGTGCAGCTCCACCGCCTGGCCGATCCGGGTGAGCGTGGTGTCGGTGATCACGGTCACTCCTTCATCGGCGGGATGCGAACGTACATTGAATCATTTCACCGTTGACCCCGAGGGGAACTCCTCGATGCCGAGCACCAGCAGCAGCTCAAGCCGCTCGCGCGTCTCGGCGTCCGCGGGGGTGAGCACCAGCAGCTGCTGACCCTGATCGGGAGTGACCAGGGTCTCGCAGTCCATGGTCAGCCGGCCGACTCTCGCGTGCAGCACGGTCTTGCGGTCGGCGCGCCGGACCGCCACCTCGTGCTCGGCCCAGAGCCGGCGGAAGTCGGCGCTCGCGGCCTGCAAACGGTCGACGAGCCCCTCGACCACCGGGTCGCCGGACCGGCGGCCGGCGACCGCACGCAGGTCGGCCACCAGCTGGCGGGTCTGGTGGTCGTGCTCCTCGGACGGGTAAGTGGCTCGGGAGGCGGGCTCGGTGAACCAGCGGTACACGACGTAGCGCCGGTCGCCGGAGAAGCCGGTGTGGTCGCCTGTCAGCAGGAGGGCCGCCCGGTTCTGGGCGAGAACCTCGCTCAGGTCGGACAGCACCATGGCCGGGTTGTCACCGAGCAGGTTGAGCATGCGCATCAGGCCCGCGCGGGCCAGGCGGGCCACCCCGTCGGCGGGCGGTGGCCGGTGGCCGGCCAGGTGGAACAGATGGTCGCGCTCGTCGTCGGACAGGCGCAACGCCCGGGCCAGCGCGCCGAGCAGCTGGGTCGACGGCTGGCTGCTGCGGCCCTGCTCGAGGCGTACGACATAGTCCACCGACATGCCGGCGAGCATCGCCACCTCTTCCCGGCGCAGGCCGGCGGTGCGGCGGCGAGGGCTGTCGGCCAGACCCACCTCCGTCGGCCGGATCGCCTCGCGGCGGCGGCGGAGGAAGTCGGCGAGCTGGACACGTTGCATGCCTTCATCCTGCCTCGCGGGGCAACGGCCGAGCCAGGGAGCGGCTCTCCCATGATGAACGCTCCGCTTTCGCGCCTGCCTGCCCGGGCACAGCATGGTGGCGACATCGACAACGAGGGGTGAATGTGATGCAGCGACGAACCCTGGGCCGCACAGGTCCGGCCGTTTCCGCGCTGGGCCTGGGTGCGATGGGGATGTCGGACGCTTACGGCGCAACCGACCGGGCCGAGAGCATCGCAACGGTGCACGCCGCGCTGGACAGCGGCGTCACGCTGATCGACACCGGCGACTTCTACGCCATGGGCCACAACGAGATGCTGCTCGCCGAGGCGCTGCGCGGCCGGGACCGCGACAGCTACCAGCTGAGCGTCAAGTTCGGCGCCCTGCGAGGGCCGGGCCGCGAGTTCGGGGGGCAGGACAACCGTCCCGAGGCGGTCAAGAACTTCCTGGCCTACTCGCTGACCCGGCTGGGCACCGACCACATCGACGTCTACCGCCCCGCCCGCCTGGACCCGGCGGTGCCGATCGAGGAGACGGTGGGCGCGATCAAGGACATGGTCGACGCGGGATACGTACGGCACATCGGCCTGTCGGAGGTCGATGCGGCGACGATCCGCCGGGCGCACGCCGTGCACCCGATCGCCGACCTGCAGATCGAGTACTCACTGATCTCCCGCGCGGTGGAGGCGGACGTCCTGCCCACACTGCGGGAGCTCGGCATCGGCCTGACCGCCTACGGCGTGCTCAGCCGCGGCCTCATCTCGGGGCACTGGTCCGCCGACCGCGCCGCCCGCCCCGGCGACGTGCGCGGCTTCAGCCCGCGCTTCTCCGGCGAGAACGTGGAGCACAACCTCGCCCTCGTGGAGGCCCTGCGCCGGGTCGCCGAGGCGAAGGGCTGCACCGTCGCCCAGCTGGCCATCGCCTGGGTGGCCGCGCGGGGCGAGGACATCGTGCCGCTGGTCGGCGCCCGTACGCGGGAGCGGCTGGCCGAGGCGCTGCCCGCGATGGACCTGCGCCTCACCGCGGACGACCTCGCGGAGATCGAGAAGGCGGTGCCGCCGAACGCGGCCCGCGGCGACCGGTACCCGTCCGCGTTCATGGCCGACCTCGGCGTGGGCAACTGAACAGTCCGGCGGCGGTCACGCGGGGAAGTCCAGGCGGTAGAAGACGGCCATCCTGCGCATGAACGGCAGCGCTCTCGCCACCGCGACCAGCGCGCGGTAGCCGGGCTTGAGCCTTTCGTATCCCGGCAGGTCGAACGCGCTCAGTTCGGTGACGACGCGTAACCGGGGGTCGATGGCCTCGAGGTCGGCACGGTTGTCCACTCCCCAGTGCAGGGTCGCGCCGGCGAGCCGGACCACCCGGTTGATCTTCTGCCACTTGATGCCGCGCCTGCTGAACGCGTCGAACACGAACCGGCCGGAGGGGAACCGGTCGATGATCGCGCGGAACAGCGCGTGGCCTTCTCCCTCTTCGAGGTACATGGTCAGGCCCTCGGCGACGACCAGTACGGGAAGGTCGCCCTCCACCCGGTCGAGCCAGGCCAGGTCGGTGACCGACGAGGGGATCACGGTGTGGTGGTCGCGTGCCGGGTAGAGGCGCTCGCGCAGGTCGATGACCTCCGGGAAGTCCACGTCGTACCAGTGCACGCCCGGCCCGGGGTCGACGCGGTGGACCCGGGTGTCCATGCCGCACCCCAGGTGCAGCACGATCGCCTCCGGATGCTCGGCGAGGAAGTCGCGCGTCCAGTCGTCCAGGTGTCTGGCGCGCATGGCGACGGTCACGGCGTCGCCGCGCCTCAAGCCGACTTTCGTGAAGTCGGTGTCGATGGCGCGCATCGCTTCGAGCGCCATCGTGTCGCCCAGGATGGGGGTGGGGGATTCGGCGTCCACGGCCCGGCCGTACAGAGTGGCGAGCATCGTCGCCTTCTCGCCACTCAGCTGCACCTTCTGCATGGACGTCAGGCTACGCCCCTCGGTGTACGCGGACGGAGTGGTCGATGAGCTCGCGCAGCGCGCCGAGGTCGACGTCGGACAACCGCTTCAGGTAGAGGCATCCCTTGCCCGCCTTGTACGGCCCGAGGCGGGCGAGCGCCGCGGGACAGCGGTCCTCGTACCCGGCGACCAGGTAGACGACCAGGTGCGCCTTGCGCGGGGAGAAGCCGGTCAGGGGCGCGTCTCCCTCGTGGCCGCTGGCGTAGCGGTAGTGATAGGCGCCGAACCCGACGATGCTCGTGCCCCACATCGCCGGCGGCTCCCCGGTGATCTCCGCCATGAGCGAGGACACCTGCTCGGCGTCCGCTCGCCGGGTCTCGACCGGCACCGCGGCCAGGAACTCCTCGACCGATGCGCCGGTGGGGCTCATGGCGGGTGCCTTCTTCGGCGCTGGACTCATGAGGACATCATCCTCCACGTGGTCGCCGCGCGGGGCGCCGGTCAGGTCCCCGCGCGGGACCGGGTGTCAGGACAGGCGGCCCTTGCGGCGCAGGTATTCGGGGTTCTCGACGGCGCGGGCCATCGTCTCGATGGCCAGCTGGGCGCCGAGCTGGGAGGTGACGTTGGAGGCCACGTCCAGCATCGGGTTGATCTCCACGACGTCGAAACCGACGAGCTCGTGCTCGCGGACGATCGCGAAGATCGTCTGGCGGAGTTCCTCGTACGACATGCCGTCCGCCTCGGCGGAGGCGCATCCGGGCACGAGCGGCATGTCGAGCACGTCGATGTCGACGCTGACGTACACCTTCCTGCCCTTGGGCAGGGTCGCGAGCACGTCGTCGATGCCGGCCTTCCTGAAGCCCTTCATGGTGAACACGTCGTTGCCGTTGGCGCGGCTCTCGGCGAGGTCGTCCTGGGCGGCCCGCATGCCGCGGCTGCCGATCTGGACGATCTTCTCGACGTTCGGCAGTTTCCCGATCTTGAGCATGGGGCTGCCGTTGCCGTATTCGGCGCCGTGGATGAAGGGCCGGTAGTCGAGGTGCGCGTCGAAGTGGACGACGCAGACCGGCTCCTCGTAGGCCCGCACCACGCCGTAGGTGACCGAGTGCTCGCCGCCGAGGACGATGGGGACGGCTCCGGCCTCCAGGATCTGGGCGGTGTTGCGGGTGATGTTCTTGAAGGTCTGCTCGGGGTTGGAGTAGATGATGTCGACGTCGCCGCAGTCCACGATGCGCTGGTTCGCGGTTTCGTACTCGAGGAAGCGCCTGTCCTCCTCAATGTCGAAATATCCGGACCTGGCCTGCATGCGGCCGTAGCCGGCGTACCGTACCGACTGCTCCCGGATCGCCCGCGGTGCCATCCGCGCGCCCGGGTACCAGGGAGAGCCCTCGTCGTTGGGCACCCCCAGGATGGCCAGGTCGGCATCCAGCTGGGAGAGGTCGCTCACGATGGGCGACCGCTGGAAGCTCGGGATGCCAACGAACGGAAGGTTGAGCCGTAGATCCGACATAGTGCGTGATTTTCCTTCTTGTAGGTGATGCGTCAGGCATCCAGCCGCAGCTCAAGACGGCGAGCGACGCGGCTGAGCCCATAGTTGAGCAGGAAGTAGCAGACGGCGGCGAAGCCGAGCACCGCGAACGGCTCGGTCAGCAGCCGGGAGTTGGTGACCTCGACCCGGTGGAAGAACTCGAAGACCCCGATGATCGAGACCAGCGAGGTGTCCTTGATCAGCTTGATGAACTCCGACACCAGTGCCGGGGCCATGCGGCGCAGCGCCTGGGGCAGCACCACGTCACGCATCGTGCTCGCCTGGGACAGGCCGGAGGCGCGCGCGGCCTCCCACTGCCCGGGCGGCACGGAGGCGATGCCGGCGTGGACGATCTCCGCCAGATAGGCGCTGGTGAACACGCCCAGCGCGACCACACCCGCCCAGAAGGGGGTCAGGTCGAACCCGAGGTCCGCCAGGACGAAATAGCAGTAGAGGATGAAAACGATCAGTGGCGCGCTGCGGATGAGCTGGATGTAGCCGATCGCCGGCCACCGGACGAGCCGCGAGCGGGCCGAGCGCATCGCGCCCGCCAGCACGCCGAGCACGGAGCTGAGCACGATGGCCAGCACCGCCAGCTTCGCCGTCTCCCAGAGCCCGGCCAGCATGAACGGCAGGTTGTCGATGATCGCGCCCATGGTCACGCCTCCAACGCCGGCGTTGGGGTGGCGGTCCTGGCGCCCGGCCGCATCCTGGTCAGCATTCCCCGGACGATCAGAGCCAGCAGCGCGGACTCGGCCAGGCAGATCACGATGAAGATGACGAGCGCAGCGGTGTAGGCCTCGAATGCGGCGAAGGTGGCCGACTCGATCTGCTGCGCCTGGAAGACCAGGTCGGTGACGCCGATGGCCATGACGACGGAGGTGTTCTTGGTGGCGCTGATGTACTGGTTGCCGATCGCGGGGAAGGCCAGCGCGAACGCCTGCGGCAACACCACCGCGCGCATCGCCGTCCAGTAGCCGAGGCCGCCGGCCCTGGCCGCCTCCAGCTGCCCTCTGGGCACCGACTGGATCCCGCTGCGCAGCGCCTCCGCCACGTACGCCGAGGTGTAGATCGTCAGGCCGAGCAGCCCGGCGAGGAACTGGTTGCTGTAGACCGGGTTCAGCGGCGCGGCAGCGGCCCTGACAAGGTCCAGGCTGAACATGCCGAAGCTCCAGAAGACCAGCTGCACGAGCAGCGGCACGTTACGGAAGAACTCGACGTAGGCGGAGAGCAGCCAGCGAAGTGGCGCGAGCGCGGGTGCTGTCGACACGCGGCCGAGCGCCACCAGCGTGCCCACCACCGTGGAGCCGATGATGGCGAGCACGGCGAGCTGGAGGCTCACCCACGCGCCGTGCAGCAGGAAGCTCCTGCCCGGATCCTCGAGCACCACGGACCAGCTGAGGTCGTTGAACATGGCTCAGGACCCCGCGGGAAGGACACGGATCTCGTACGGCTCGGGCAGCACCTTGCCCCACCACTTGGCGTAGATGCGGTCGTAGGTGCCGTCCTCGGCCATGCCCATCAGCGCGGTGTTGACCTCGTCGCGGAGGGCGGCGTCGCCCTGGCGGAACCCCATGGCGAGCGGTCCCTGCGCGATCCCCGGGCTGACGATCTTGACCTGCTCGCCCGCCTTGTCGGCGGCCGACTTCAGGCCGGTGAGGATGCCGACGGTGGTGCTGACGGCGTCGGCGTCGCCGCGCAGCAGTGACTGCAGCGCCGTGGGCCAGGACTGGAAGCTGAGGATCTTCGCGCCCGGCGCCTTCTCCCTCAGCACGCTCTCTTCCGTCGAGCCCTGGACCAGCGCCACCGTCTTGCCGTCGAGCTGGTCGACGCTGGAGATCTTGGAGTCGCCGCGCACCATCAGGCGCTGGTCGTCCTCGAAGTACGGCTCGGAGAAGTCGACCGCCCTGTCACGCGCCCGAGTCGCGATCATGGTCGCGGTGATCACGTCGATCTTCCCGCTGTCCAGGTTGGCCACCCGGTTCTTCGGGTTGACCTCGACGAACTTCGGCCTGACCTTCAGCCGCTTGGCGACCTCCGTGACGAGGTCGATCTCGAAGCCTTCCGGCTCGGTTTCGCCCTGCCCGATCGACCCGAACGGCGGGGTGTCGAACTTGACTCCGAACACGATCTCCCCGCGTTTCCTGATCTTCTCCATCGAGTTGACTCCGGTCCCGCCCTTGGTCTCCGCCACCGGGGACAGCCCCGCCCTCGGGCGGTCACCGCAGGCGGTGAGCAGGAGCAGCGCGAGCGCCAGGCACACGACCCCTTTCATCCGTACAGGCACCTCTCTGTCAGATATGTGAGACCCGGCGCAGAAACTCCTGGGCCCTCTCGGTCGACGGGCTGGCGAAGAAGTCCTCGGGCGCGGCGCACTCCACGACGCGACCGCCGTCCATGAACACGACCCGGTCGGCCACCTTGCGCGCGAAACCCATCTCGTGCGTGACCACGACCATGGTCATCCCGCTGCCGGCCAGGTCGACCATGACCTCCAGGACCTCCTGGATCATCTCCGGGTCCAGGGCGCTGGTCGGCTCGTCGAACAGCATGATCGCCGGGTCCATGGCCAGCGCGCGGGCGATGGCCACCCGCTGCTGTTGCCCGCCGGAGAGCTGCGTGGGCAGGCTGTCCGCCTTCTCCGGCATCCCCACCCGTTCCAGCAGGTCCATCGCCCGGCGGCGGGCCACGTCCTTGGAGACCTTCTTCACCCTGACGGGGGCGAGCATGATGTTCTGCGCCACCGTCATGTGCGGGTAGAGGTTGAAGTGCTGGAAGACGAAGCCCACTCCGCTCCGCAGCTCGTTCAGGTTCGTGGCCTTGTTGTGCGGATCGCGGCCGTTGACCACGATCGTGCCGCCGGAGACGTCCTCCAGGGCGTTGATGCAGCGCAGCAGCGTGCTCTTGCCCGAGCCTGACGGGCCGAGCAGAACCACCACCTCGCCCTCGGCGACCGACAGGTCGATGCCGTTCAGCACCTCAAGGTCGCCGTACGACTTCTGTACGCCGGTGAACTCAATGATCGGCATCCGGCTCAGGCCCTCCGCGCGTGTCGTGTCCGGTAGGTCCGGGCATGCCCCAGGTGAGCAGCCGCTCGACGATGGGGGCGGTCTCTTCGGTGAGGAAGCGGCCGGCCTCGTCCAGCAATCGATCCATGTGGGCGCGCATCGCCTCCTCCGCCGCGTCCGCCCGCCCCGCGGCGATCGCGTCGGCGATCCGCTGGTGCTCGATCACCGTGACCTCGCCGGAACGGTGCGAGTCGAGCACGACGTCCAGGGCCGCCTCCAGGCGGTCGAGCGCCGGATCGAGGACGACGTCGAGCATGGCCTTCACGATCGGATTGCGGGTGCACCTGGCCACCCGGCGATGAAAGGTCAGCGCGATGTCCCGCGGCACTTCGTGAACGTCGGCGAAATGCCTGCCGTGCCGCTCGACCAGCCGGGTGAGCGCCTCCGCCGAGGAGCCGTTGTCCTGGGCGAGCGCCGCTTCCCTGGCCGCCTCGGGCTCCACCGTCCGCCGCGCACGCAGCAGGTTGATCAGCCCTTCAGAGGTACGTACCTGCGTGCCTTCCAGGAACCGGGTCGCGGTGGTGCGCCCGCGCAGCACCGCGGCGACGTGCTGGCGGCCGGACGAGGTGAGCATCCGGCCCTTGGTCCCCGCAGCCACGGTGAGCCCGCGCCGGTCCAGCAGTCGCAGCCGCCGGGCGACCGTGGCCTCGCTGATCTCCAGGTCGGTGTCCAGCTTCAGCGCCTGCAGCACCTGCCGCGCGCCCAGCGGTTCCGGCGCTCCGGCGAGCACCTCGAGGATGGCGTCAGCCGAGCGTTCCTCCACCTTCACCACACCACTCCCACCGGCGGACCACCCACGAGCCCATGTCCGTTATGTCCCGTTTTGTACCTCTTTGCCGCGTTGGTACATCAGTCAAATCTGACAGACGTCCGTCATGGGTTACAGGCGTGATGCATTTAGGTAAAGGTAAGGTTACGGCTGGCCTGGCGTGGGTTCCCGGCGACGGTCAGGCGGGAGCGGGGCGACGAACGGCGCCGGCGATTCCGACGTGGCTGCCCCGGCATGAGAGAGCACACCACCCGGTCCACCCGACCGGCACCAGGCCCTTCACATCGCCAGGACTTTGGCCTTGGCGTGCTCGTACTCCTCCGCGGTGAGTTCACCATGGTTCTTGAGATCGGCCAGACGAGTGAGTTCGTCGGCCTGTCCGGTCGTCCGCCCCAGGCGGCGTTCGACGGCTTCGTAGTAGCGGGACTCGCGTCCGGCCCTCACCGCGAGTTCTCTCTCGCCCATCCCCTTGCCGCGAGCGATCAGGTACACAAGGGCGCCCAGCAACGGCAGCACGATGACGAAGATCGACCAGCCCGCCTTGCCCCAGCCACTCAGCCTGTCGTCGCGGAAGATGTCGATGATGATCTGGAAGAGCAGCATCAGCCACAGGACCCAGAGGAAGAACCACATCATCGTGAGGAAGATATTGAGCAACGGATAATCATCCATTGGCCCTCGCCCCTTCCACCTAGCCTGTCCGGCGTTTCTGGATACGTCACCGGAGAGCCATAGGATGAAAGCAGTCTACGAAAACCCTCCCACCGCGAGCAAACCGCCAATCAAGAAAACGCGCGAAATGGCACGAGATTTTAGGATGGATCACCTCGACTTTTTCTCCGGCAGCCGCGGGAGATTACTGCGGTCGCATCAGGTCGAGGTCCTCGCCCCATGCGTCCAGCACCGCGCCGTGCCCGGCGTGCCGGGCCGCCGCCTCGACCTGGGCGAAGAGGCGGCGCTGCACGAGCACATCACCCGTTGCCGAGATGCGGTCGGCGGCGTCCAGCAACCTGCCGGTGTCCCAGCCCGGCAGCGGATGCCGGGTGAGCTCCCACTCCAGGTACTTGTTGTAGGGGCGGGGGCGGCGGTCCATGGCGAAGAGCAGTTCCAGCAGGAACCTGACGCTGTCGGCGGCGTCGAGCCGGGCGGCCAGCGCGTGTCCGTCGCGGTCGTTCTTGACGGATCGGTAAAGGGAGTTGGCGTACGCGTCGAGCCATTCGCCGCAGTCGCGGAACGCTTCGTCGGCGCCGAGCCGCGCCTTGGCCGCCACGATCCGGGCGATGCCTCCGTCGAGGCGGTCGAGCACGATCCTGGCGCGGGCGAGGGCGTAGCGCTCGAAGCCGGGCATGCCGACCGTACGGAACTCGGCGAGGGAGACGATGACGAGGTCGAGTTCGGGGCTGCGGTGGCCCGCGAACCGGGTGAGATCCGTGGTGGCGCCGTCGGCGAGGACGACGTACAGGTCGTGGTCGGAGTGCTCGGTAGTCATGCCGTCGTGGGCGTGGGAGCCCTTGAGCACGAGGCCGACGACGGCGGGGTCGGCTGCTGCGCGTTCGACGAACGCCTGGTAACTCGAGGGCATCGTGAGCTCCGATGAGACGCGTACGCGGGCGACTGGTCACAGCCGTGCAGATCGGGTCTATGGGGTCAAAGCAGGTGAGGTGCGATTGTGCCAGGTGGACTTCGCCGGGGGGCCTTCGTCTGACGGGACGAGGCATTTGACCGGCATCCGTCCACGCGCGGGTCCCGGCCGGCTGTCCGAGCCGGGGCCCTCGGAGCCAGGTCGGGTTCGTACTCTTCCGGGTCCTTCAGCCAATCCGGGCCACAGCGCGGAGGAAACAGTGCTAATCCTTCTCCCCACAGAGGGTCAGACCCGTGGAAAATCCTTAGTCGGGCCATTGTTGCCGGGCCCGCCCGAGCGCACCGAGGCGGAATGCAATCACCTCGTGATCGTGCGTCACAATTTCGGTCATCACGAATCACCGGCCGCATGAAACTTTCACCGCACCCCACGGCCATAATGGCGCTTTCCACCTTCCCCACCTGGTCACGCGCCGATTTCCAAGAAACCCACTGATACGAAAGCATCCGGCCGACGAATACCGGACGCGCGTTTCAGGGAGACACGACCAATGGCGACGTCACGGGGAGAATTCATGGGCGACCTCTTCGGCATGCTCAAAAACCGGGTCGACGACAACGCGAGGAGGGTGGTGGACGCCTGCGTCGGCGAGCTCGCCGGTTTCCAGGCGATCGAGCCGAGAGCGCGGGCGTCGATGATGGAGTTCGCGGTCGTCGTACGGCAGCGGACGGCCGACCTGGCCGCCTCCGGCGAGCCGCTGCTGGACAGCGACCTGGCCTTCATCGAGTCGGTCGGCGAGCAGCGCGGCATGCAGGGCGTGGCTCCGGGATGCCAGCGCGGCGCGCTCGCGCTGCACGCGGCCTTCACCATGCGAGAGATCTCCGAGGCGGCCGGGCCCGGCGACCTGACCGACACGATGCGCATGATCGACTGGCTGGCCCAGCAGGGCGCGACGGCGCAGGCGGCCTACACCCGCGGCTACTTCCGGGGATACGAGCGTTTCCTGCCGACCGCCTCGCGCGTCCACCTGCTGGCCACCATGGTGCTGCACGACGACCCCATGGCCGGCGGGCTGGCCGGCAGCCTCGGAGTGCCGCTGGCCGAGCACTACCTGGTCACGGTGGTCCGGGTGGCCACGGCGCCGCCGAAGGAGTGCAGGGAGGAGGTCGTGTGCACCCTGCTGCAGCGGCATCGCGTGCCGTTCGGATGGCAGGAGCCGGACGAGTTCGTGGCGCTCGTGCCGTACCACGGGGCGCGGCCGGAGCACCGGGCGGCCGCGGAGGGCTCAGGACTGGCGCTGGCGCGGGCGGTCGCGGAGGGCGTGGGACGGCCGTGCTCCGTCGGCATCGCCCACGGGCGCCGCCGCGCGCTCGTCCAGGCGGCCGCGCTGGCGCGGAAGGTCAGCCGGGTGGCGCCGATCGAGCGGGTGCCGCGCCGGTCGTACGGGGTGGCCGACGTGTTCGCGGAGCTCGGCGCGGTGGAGACGCCGCAGGTGGACCAGTGGTTACGGGAGACCGCGCAGCGGCTCGGCGACGGGCCGGAACTGGTGCCCACGCTGGACGCCTACTACCGCAACGACATGAACCGCCTGCGTACCGCCGAATCCCTGCACATCCATCCCCGCACCCTCGACTACCGGCTGCGGCGGGTGCGGGAGCTGGTGGGGATCGAGCCGGGCTCCACGCACGGCGTACGGGTGCTGAGCACCACCGTCACGCGGATGCTGGCGGGCGCGTGGACCGAGCACGGCCTGGCCTGACCGCGCCCGAGCCCTTTGACATCAGTGACAACCGTCCCCCGGCGGCCGCGGCGGAGATTTACGAGAAGTGACGATGACCGGCGCTCCTGGCTTGGCGAAAGTAGCACTGACAAGGCTCGGCCGGCCGCCAGGAAACCCAGCGAGAGGTTCGATCACATGGCTGTACATGCGAGAAGAACGCTCATCGGCGTGCTGGCCGCGATCGCGGCGCTGCTGTTCTCTGTCGCGCTCCACACGGGTTCGGCCGCCGCGGCGCCCGAACGCGGGTTCACCGACCAGTCGACCGAGCTTTCTGACGCCCAGGGCAAGGGCGGCGCCGGGCTGGCCGCCACCTACTCGTGCTCCCGCAGCGTCCCCATCCCCGCGTACTACGTCGACATCGACTGCTCGGTGTTCAGCGGGGCGATCAGGGTCGTGGTGATCTGCTCCGACGGTTACCAGTTCGCCAGCCCGATCATCTTCGCCGGCTACCGGTTCACCGGGCGCGGCACGTGCGGGCCGCCGTGGACCGTACGGACCACGAACGTCGAACAGGTGTTCTGACCGGAACATCCGTCACCGGAGCCACCCGGGATCGCCGGGTGGCTCTTTCAGCCTTCCGGATAGAAGAGGAACAACGTGCAGCCCGTCACCGTCTGCGGAACGTGCGAGGACCCCGCGGGGGCGTGGATGAAGGAGCCGGCCGGGTAGTCCCGGTCGCCGTCGTTGAAGACGCCGGAGACCACGAAGACCTCCTCGGGGCCGGGTTCGTGGACGTCGATCCCCTGCCAGCAGGTGTTCGCGTCCATCTCCAGCACGCAGGCCTTCGCGCCGTTGTCCCCGGTCCACAACATCCGCGCCCGGATGCCCGGGAAAAGCTCGCGAACCGGAGCGTCCTGGACGGCTGCCCACGCATAGGCGGAGGCGCTCTGTTCTGTCGTCATAGGGCCAGCCTGGCGGCCGGTCATGGCCCTCGCCGAGTGTCAGAAAAGACATCATGCGGTACTTTTACGCCATGCATCGGGTAACGGCGCTGATCCGCCCGCCGCAGTCCACTTTCGAGCTCGGCTGCGCGGCCCAGGTGTTCGGCATCGAGCGGCCAGGGCTCCCGAAGCGCTACACCTTCAGCGTGTGCACCGAGCGTCCTGGCCCGGTCGCGACCCATGCCGGCTACGACATGCTCGTGACCGACGGGCTGGACGCGCTCGACCGTGCCGACACCGTGATCGTCCCGGGCTGGCTGCCCGCCGATGTCCCGCCCGCGCCCGCGGTCGTTCATGCACTGCGCCGGGCGCACTCCCGCGGAACGCGGGTGGTCAGCATCTGCTCCGGCGCCTTCGCGCTGGCGCACGCCGGCCTGCTGGACGGGCGGCGGGCGACCACACACTGGGCGCTGGCGGACAAGCTCGCCACGCGTTTCCCCGAGGTGCGAGTCGACCCGGATGTGCTGTACGTCGACCATGGCGACGTGGCGACCAGCGCAGGCGCCGGGGCCGGCATCGACCTGTGCATGCACCTGGTCCGCAACGACCAGGGCGCCTGGTACGCCGCGCACATCGCACGGACCATGGTCATGCCGCCGCACCGCGAGGGCGGGCAGTTGCAGTACGCGGCGCCGCCGCACCCCGTCCAGATCGACGGCACGCTCGCGCCGTTGCTGGAGTGGGTCGCCGGAAGGCTCGGCGAAGCGGTCACCATCGAGAGCATGGCCGCGCACGCGGGCCTGTCGACGCGCACGCTCACCCGGCGGTTCGTCGATCAGCTCGGCACCAGCCCGGGGCAGTGGCTGCTCGCCCAGCGGATCGCCACCGCCCGGGGCCTGCTGGAGTCGTCCGACCTCCCGCTGGACGCCGTCGCCCGCCGCGTCGGTCTCTCTTCGGCCACCAACCTCCGCAGGCGTTTCCTCAACGCCCTGGGCACGACGCCCGGCGCCTATCGCCGGGCGTTCCGGGCCGGACCGCGATGACGCGGCGATCTCACTTGCTCCTGCCGGATTTCACGACGAGCCGTTGCGGACCGTTGACGTTGTTGGCGCTGCCGCGTGTCGAATTGTTGGACCGGTAGGAATCGATCACGTTGGAGAAGTTGCCGCTGTTGACCGACCGGCCCTTGCTCCAGTAATTTCCCGCCTTCTTGGCATTTCCCCGGGGCCGGATATTTCCGGTCTCCGCCGCGAAGGCCGAGGAATCCGCCACGAGCACCTGTTGCCCTGGAGAAGCCGGTGTGCCGGCCGCGAGCACCGCCAGCCCGCAACCGGCGATCAACAGTCCGGCCCTGCTCATATCGTTCGTCCTCCCGAAGGTCCGCGCGTGGTGCGTCATCGGCGCACCGAGTGGGTCTGGGCTCCGTTGGCCGCGTTGCCGCTGCTGGTCGCGTTGTTGCTGTCCGTGGATCCGTTCCCGTTCGCGAAGTTGCCGCTGTTGATGGGATCGCCTTCGTTGTGGTAATTCCCGCTGTTGGTGGAGTTGCCGCTGTTTTCAGCGCCGTTGATGCACTTCGTGGGCGAGTTGGACGAAGGAGAGTTGTAGGCGACCAGCCGGTTTCCGCAGAAGAAGCTGGGGACCATGGTGATGACCGTGCCCAGGTCGGCGCCGGCCAGCTGGGCCAGCTGGGACGGAGGCCGCGGTTCTGCCACCGAACTGACGGCGCCGGCCAGCACCACGCCGCAACCGGCCACCACGACCGCCGCCAGCCGCAACGCATTTCTCGCGAAAAATCTCACAAACGCCTCCGGTTTCGGGCCAGGAACTTCCCGTCGCCGCCGAGCGTAGAGTCACCCGCAAAAAGCGAACAACGGCGTCGGCACCCTGCCGGAGTTTCCGTGAAAGCCGGCTACACAAAATTTACCGGTGGAAAAGTCGCCGCGACGCGCGGGGAGACCTCGGTGCTGGGGATGATCACACCGGTCCGGCGTCGGCCGCGCCTGCCGCGAGCAGCCTCTCCGCCAGCTCGCGGCAGCGCCCGACGAGCTCCGGAGGGTAGAGCACCTCGAAGGCGTGCCCGAGCAGGAGCACGTGCATGAGCACGAAGTCGAGGTTGCCGCCGCCGCTGAGCACCTCGCACCGCCCGGCTCCGCACGGTCGCACCACGGCCGCCGACGGCGGGACCTGCGCGCGCACCGTGTCGGCCGGGGCGTGCACGAGAAAGCGTGCCTGGTGCGGGTAGACCCGGCTCGCCACGCTCTCCTGCACGTACGCCGCCGCGTCGGGCGCCGCGCGAGGGCTGAAGCGCCAGGTCCTGGCCGTCACGCCGGCCATCCGGTCGACGCGGAAGCTGCGCCAGCCGTCGCGGTCGAGGTCGTAGGCGAGGAGGTACCAGCGCCGGTCGGAGGCGACGAGGCGGTAGGGCTCGACCCGCCGCCGACGCACCTCGCCGCCTGACGGGTAGTCGAAGCCGGCCTCGACCTCGTCGCGGCAGGCTCGGGCCAGCGTCATGAGCATCTCGGGGTCGACCGGCGTGCGACCCCCGCCGAACGACTCGACCGAGCCGGAAAGGGCGCGGACCTCGTGCCGCAGCCGGGCGGGAAGCACCCGGTCGAGCTTGCTCAGCGCCCCCAGTGCGGCGTCGCCGGCTCCGGCGACAGCGCCGCCCGCGCCGGCCAGCAGCGAGACCGCGATGGCGATGGCCTCCTGGTCGTCGAGAAGGAGCGGCGGCAGGTCCTGCCCGCGGCCGAGGCGGTAGCCGCCACCGACGCCCTGGGTGGCGTGCACCGGATAGCCGAGGGTGCGAAGCCGCTCGACGTCGCGGCGTACCGTGCGCGGCGTGACCCCCAGCCGGCCGGCGAGCTCGGGACCGGTCCAGAGCTGGCGCTGTTGCAGCAGCCCGAGCAGGGTGAGCACCCGCTCGGTCGTCCCCCGCTCGTCACCGTTCGCCACGTCCATGACGTCCAGCCTGCCAGATAGCGGACCGATACTGTCCGCTAGTGCAGCGACAGTGAATCCATGGACACACGAACACCCGACTGGAACCGCTCCCTGCGCGAGCAGGCGGAGTGGCACTGGAATCACCACCTCAGGCCGAGGCTCGACGGCCTCACCGACGAGGAATATCTCTGGTCACCGGTTCCCGACGCCTGGAGCGTGCGGCCGCGCGGGACCTCGACGGCGCCCGTGCAGGCCGGCGCCGGGGATCTCACGATCGACTACGCCTTTCCCGAGCCGTCCCCCTCGCCTTTCACCACGATCGCCTGGCGGCTCGGCCACGTCATCGTCGGCGTGCTCGCCATGCGCAACGCGGCGCACTTCGGCGCGCCGCCCGCGTCGTACGAGACCTGGGAGTACGCGGGCGACGCGGCCACCGCGCTCGACCAGCTCGAGACCCAGCTCGACGTCTGGCTGGCCGGGGTGCGCGGCCTCGGCGAGGACGGGCTCCTGGTCCCGGTCGGCGAGAAGGAGCCCTACCCGGACGCGCCCATGGCGGATCTGGTGTTGCACATCCACCGTGAGCTGATCCACCACATGTCCGAGGTGTGCCTGCTGCGCGACCTCTACCTGCACACGAAAGCCGCGAACGGAGCAGCCCGATGAGCCGCGAGATCCAGGTCACCTTCGACGCCCACGACCCGAAGGCCCTGTCCACCTTCTGGCGGGACGCGCTCGGTTACGTCCACCCCGGACCGCCCGGGGTGGACCTGCCCGAGGGCGCCGACCCGCTGGCCGCGTGGGAGGACTTCCTGGAGCGCGCCGGCGTGCCCGAGGACCAGCGCAACGTGGCGTCGGCCGTCGAGGACCCGGACGGGCGGGGCCCACGCCTGTTCTTCCAGCGGGTGCCGGAGGACAAGGTGGCCAAGAACCGTGTCCACCTCGACGTCCGCGCGGCTCCCGGGCTGGAGGGAGACGAGCGGATGGCGGCGCTGGAGTCCGAGTGCGACCGGCTCGTCGCGTTGGGCGCGACGCGTGTCCGCCGCCACGAACCCGACCAGCAGATGAGCGCCGGATTCATCGTGATGACCGACCCCGAGGGCAACGAGTTCTGTCTGGACTGACCGCCCCCGCGGGAACGGGGGCGGCACGTCAGTCGAGAAGGGTCAGGCCGAGCAGGCCCGCCAGGCGGCTCAGCTGCGGCTGAGCGTTGCGGATGACGGTTGAGCCGCCGGAGGCGAAGGACTGCAGAATCCGTACGGCCGACACGTCGGCGAAGGAGAGGTCGCTGACGTCGATGATCAGGTGATCGTCGATGTAGCGGGCCTCGGTCAGCGTGCGCAGGACCTCTCCGCTGTTGCTGGAGTCGATCTCACCGATGAGACGGATCACGGAAGGCCCGGCGTTGACGGTGCAGGTGACCTGCAGGATGTGGTCCACGTACAACAGGTGCTCCGGCGTGGGCGGAGGCGCTGACAAGACCATGTCGCCCTCGTCGGCGCACGAGGTCTCGACAGTCGTGTGGCGGTCTCGGCGCACGTGCCGAGCCGCGTTCGCAGGGCGACGCGATCCGTAAGCCGGTCGCGGCTTGACGCTGTGCCTCGCGTGCGACATCGCATCCCCTCTGATCATCATGGGCGTCGAGCCTGGGCGGGCGGACACCTCTACGCTAAACTAGTAAGCAGAATACCGGAATAGCTTTTCTGCAATCAAACTTCGTGCAACGAGGTGCAGATCATCGTATGCTGCTGGTCAGCTCGACACCGGGAGGAGCCGTACAGGGATGGTAAAGGAAGGCGCACGCCGCGCAGCGTGGACGTTCCTGACCAACCATGCGCGGGTGCTCCTGGCGATCGCCGTCGACCCGCAGGTGAGGGTCCGTGACATCGCCGCATCGATCGGCATCACCGAGCGCGCGGCCCAGAGCATCGTCTCCGACCTGGAGGAGTCCGGCTACATCCAGCGCAACAGGGTCGGCCGCCGCAACCACTACCACATCGAGCCCGGCCTGAGCTTCCGCCACCACACGGAGGCCGACATGCCCGTTCAGGTGCTGATCGACATCTTCACCCACCGCGATCTCCCCGATGGCGGCACGCCCTCCCTCAAGGAGCAGGGCCAGGCCCGCTAGCCGCTGGACACGGGCGACGCCGATCTGTCACCATTCATCCATGATCGTGAGAAAGGACGACGCCACCCGCATCCGGTGAGCGTCCACGTGCAGCGGGAAGCTGCCGCAATCCGCGAAGCATGGCTGGGCCGGGCGTTGTCGACGCGGCCCGCCGACCGTCCGGCCGCAGAGGCCGCCATCTCGGGGCTCTACCGACTGATCGGCCTGCCCCCACCCCGTTTCCACTGGGTCTCGTCGCCCGCCAAGGGCCTGGCGACCGTGCCGCCGGGGACCCGCGCCTGGGAGAGCATCGACCGCCTGGCCGAGTGGCCCGTGCCCGGACGGCTGTCCACGCTGGCGAGCACGCTGCGCCACGAGCTCGACGCACGGGTCAGACCGCGTCGGCAGCCGCTCGACCAGATCGTCCGCCGTACGACGTTCTTTCCCCTACAGCGGTCCGTCACCAGCACCCTCGTCCCGGCGCTGAACGCGGCGCACGAGTCGCGGGCGCTCCGGCGCGTCTGGTACGACACGCTGTACGTCTCCTGGATCGCCGAGTACGACGCGCTGCGCCGTGCCGCCGGCGCGGTCTTCACCGGCGAGCAGCGGCGCCACCTCGGCCTGTGGACCGCCGCGACCACGTCGTGCGGCTGGTGGTGGCCCAGGGAGGACACGTGCGTGGTCTCCGAGCGTCCCGCCGCCCTGCACACCGAGGTGTGCGGCGAGAACGGCGAGGTCCGGCCGCACCACGCGGACGGCCCCGCCGTGCGGTACGCGGACGGCTGGGACCTGCACGCCTGGCACGGCATGCCGGTGCCCGCCTGGGTGATCACGGATCCGAACGTGCGGCGGATCGCGGACGAGCCGAACGTGGAGGTCAGGCGGTGCGCGATCGAGCACATGGGCTGGGCCGCGTACGTCGGCCAGGCCGGGCTACGGCTCGTCGCCACCGCGCCCGACCCCGGCAACCCGGGCTGCGAGCTGCGGCTCTACGACATGCGAGGGGGAACGAGGGTGCTCCTCGCCGTCAACGGATCCGTCGAACGCGACGGCCACCGGCGCCGCTACGGGCTCACCGTGCCGGCCTTCGACGACCCGATCGCCGCCGCCGGCTGGACCTACGGGCTGTCCGCCGAGCACTACTCCCTGCTCCAGCGCAGAACCTGAGGTGATGACCATGAACGTGACTCTTGCTTCCCTGACCCGGCGGACCGGTCTCACCGTGCTCGACCACCTCGAGCAGTCGGTCCGCATCCCCGTCGTCGACGGCCTCCAGGCCCAGGGCGACCTCATCGTCATCCCGCTCGCGATGGTCGCCGGCTCCGTCGAGGCCCGGCACCAGGCCGAGTGGGAGCCCGTGCCGTCGGCGGGCGTCGAGCTGCTGCGCGGCGAGGCCGGCGGCAACCCGCACACGCTCGTCGCCGACCCCGGCCCGTGCCTCTGGACGAATCAGGTGATGGACTCCGACCGGCTGGCGATCGGCATGTTCCAGGCGCACGCCACCGTCTACCTGCTGCACCCCGAGCATGGAGGCACGGGGTGCGCGCCGGGCACGTACGTGGTGCGGCGGCAGCGCGAGCGCGAAGGCCCCAGGATGCGCCTCGTCGCCGACTGACTCCGACCTCAGGCGCGCAGCCCGTGAACGTCCGCGAGGAGCTCGGCCGAGCGCATCCAGGCCTTCCTGTCGACCGCGGAGAACGCGACGATCAGCTCGTCGGCCTGGGCGTGCTCGGCGAAGCGGGCGACGTACGCCTCGACCTCGGCCGGGTTGCCGACGGCGGAGTATTTGGCCATCTGCACGATCTGCTGCCCGGCCGGCGACTCCAGGATCATGTCGGCCTCCTCCTGCGTGAACGTGCGCCCCCGGCCGAGGAACCGGGTGACCCTGAGCCGCTTGGAGGCCAGGAACTGCTCCTCGGCCTCCTCCGTCGTCTCGGCGGCGATCACGTTGAGCGCCGCGATGACGTGCGGCCGGTCGAGCTGCGCCGATGGCTTGAAGTCGCGCCGGTAGACGGCCACGGCCTCCTCCAGCGCGTTGGGCGCGAAGTGCGAGGCGAACGCGTACGGCAGGCCGAGCGCCGCCGCGAGCTGGGCGCCGAACAGGGAGGAGCCGAGGATGTAGAGCGGCACGTCGGTGCCCTTGCCGGGCGTGGCCTCGACGCCGGGGATGCGGGACTCGCCCGTCAGGTAGCCCTGGAGTTCGAGCACGTCCTGCGGGAACGAGTCGGCGGAGGCCGGGCTGCGGCGCAAGGCCCGAAAGGTCTGCTGGTCGCTGCCCGGCGCCCGCCCGAGGCCGAGGTCGATGCGCCCGGGGTGCAGGGTCTCCAGGGTGCCGAACTGCTCGGCGATGGTCAGCGGCGCGTGGTTGGGGAGCATGACGCCGCCCGCGCCGAGGCGGATGGTGCTGGTGTGCGCGGCGACGTGGGCGATCAGCACGCTGGTCGCCGAGGAGGCGATGCTCGGCATGTTGTGGTGCTCGGCGTACCAGATGCGCTTGTAGCCGAGCTCTTCCGCGCGCTGGGCGAGCGCCACGCTCGCGGTGAAGCTGTCGCGCGCCGTCTCGCCCTCGCCGATGTGCGCAAGATCAAGTATGGACAGCGGCAGAGCCATGGGTACGCGCCTTTCGAGGAGTGCGGATGGCTCTGTGCAACATCGTCCGGGGCGCGGATATTTCGCCGGGCCCCGGACGGGGCCCGGCAAATGATCAGGAGGCGGTGCAGGTGAGGGTGGAGGGCGTGCCGTTCTGGCCGCTGTGAGCGGCGAGGAAGCCGAACGTGGTGCTGCCGCCCGCCGGCACGGTGCCGTTCCAGCCGAGGTTGGTGACGGAGACGGAGCCGCCGCCGCCGGACAGGGTGCCGTTCCAGAGTTGCGAGATCGTCTGCCCGTTGGGGAACGTCCAGCCGACCTGCCAGCCGCCGATCGGGGACGAGCCGGTGTTGGTGACGGTGACCTCGCCCTGGAAGCCGCCCTGCCACTCGTTCGTCACCTTGTACGTCGCGGTGCACCCGCCGGGGCCCCCAGTGGGTGTCACAGTGGGTGTCACGGTGGGTGTCACGGTCGGCGTGACCGTGGGCGAGGGCGCGGCCATGGCCAGGTCGTACGCCCGCTGCGGCACGAACTGCCCGGCGGCCGCGATGCACCCGTCGGCCTCGCCGGGCGGCTTGACCCACAGGTAGGCGGCGATCGCCGAGTCACCCGTGTCCGTGGTGCTCCAGATGCCCGTCGCGCGTCCGGGCGGATCGCACCACTCGCTGCCGGAAGGGCCGTTGCCGTTGCGGCTGGTGTCGATGACCGCCTTCAGCCCGGACACGCCGGTCGCCGCGAGCACGTTCTTCGCGTACGACACCAGGCCGGGCGTGGAGCGGTAGTTGGAGGTGTTGACCGCGATGCCGTCGGCGCTGCCGGCCACGTCGGCGCCGTTCAGCCTGGTCGCGGCCTCCGAGGCGGACAGCCAGGCGTCGTGCCCGATGTCGAAGTAGACCTCGGCCTGCGACGACGCGGCCTTGAACTTCTTGCCCGCGTACGCCATGGAGGCCTGGACCTGGGCCTGCTCGGAGTTGTTCATGCAGTTGGACATGATGGCCAGCGCGTCGGGCTCCAGCACGATGGTGGCCGCCCGGCCGCCGATGCCGGCGGCGATCTGGTCGATCCAGCCCCGGTAGGCGGAGTGGTCGGGGGCGCCGCCCGCGCTGGGGCCGCCGCAGTCGCGGTTCGGCATGGCGTAGACGACCATGATGGGGTTCTTGCCCGCCGCCGCTGCCGCGCCGACGTACGCGTCGACCTGGCCGCGCACGGTCGAGGGGTTGTACGTGGCGAACCACCTGCCCTGCGGCACGGCGGCGATCCGGTCCCTGATCACGGGGGTACGGCTGTCGCCCGGGTTCTCGGCCACCCATTCGGCGGCGTTCGTCTGGGGGTCCACGTAGAAAGCGGAGTCGGCGGCCCTGGCTGTGGACGAGGAGAGGACGACCGCCCCCGCGGCGACCGTGGCGGCCGCGGCGAGGAGCACCCCCAGGAGGGGCTTCCTGCGAGACATGGGTTTTACTCCGTCCGTCATGTGGGAGCGCTCCCACCGGCACCCCGAATGTAGGGAGCCATCACCGCCCGCACCAAGACATCGGATCGGTCATCACACCATCGCCCCAGGCCAGAGCCGCCTCGGGAGCTGAAACTTTCAGCCGGCCAGGCACGCCTCGAAGACCGCGGTGAGGCGGTCGACGTCGGCCGGCGTGGGCTCCTGCGGGCCGAGGCGGCGCCGGGTGGCGCCGATGCCGAGGAAGACCGCGGTGGCCATGCGGGCCCTGACCTGCGCGTCGGGGCCGTCGAGACGCTCGGCGATGGGATTGAGCACGGCGGTGATGAGGCGCTCACGGGCCACGGCCCGCACCTCGGGGTGTGCCGCGGAACGTTCGAGCGCCCGCAGGATCGGGCTGTCCGGCGGTCGCCGCATGCGCTCGGCGGCGTATTCGGCCAGCCTGCGCGGCAGGGCCTCCGCGTCCCCCTCGAACAACGTGTTGAGCGTCGGCTCGCCCTGCAGGACAGCGTGGAAGAGCCCCGCCTTGGAGCCGAAATAGCGGCCCACCAGGGCGACGTTGGCCTCGGCCGCCGCGGCGATCATGCGTACGGTCACCGTCTCGTAGCCCTGCTCGCCGAACAGGGTGCGGGCCGCCTGCAGGATGCGCTCGCGCGTGGCCTCCCGGTCGCGCGGCCTGGCTCCCGCCTCCGTTGCCTGGCCGTCCATACCAGGACTCTAGTCGGCGGCGCGCGACCGCCGACCCACTTGCCGCGCGGCTAGTAAACGGGCGTATACTCCACTGAGTCACGACTGTTTCAGGGGGGATGTGGTGTCTTGGTAGCCCAGGCACATGCCGCGACCCCCACGAAGCGGCAGTACACCCACCGCGAAATCCTCGAGATCATGTCCGGGCTGATGCTCGCGATGCTCACGTCGATGATCTCGACATCCGTGGTGGGCACCGCGCTGCCGACGATCGTGGGGGAACTCGGCGGGCAGGATCAGTACTCGTGGGTCGCGAGCGCGACCATGCTGACGATGACGGTCTCCACGCCGTTGTGGGGCAAACTGTCCGACCTGTTCGGGCGCAAGCTGCTCTTCCAGACCGCTCTGGGGTTGTTCGTCGCCGCGTCGGTCGTCGCCGGGATGTCGCAGGACATGGGGCAGCTCATCGCGGCGCGCGCCGTGCAGGGCCTGGGCGTCGGCGGCCTGTCGGCCCTTTCCCAGGTGATCCTCGGTGACATCGTCTCGCCCCGCGAGCGCGGCCGCTACTCCGGCTACATGGGGGCGGTCTTCGGCATCTCCACGGTCGCGGGCCCGCTGCTCGGCGGGTTCATCGTGGACGCCGACTGGCTGGGCTGGCGCTGGTGCTTCTACGTCGTCGTGCCGTTCGCCATCGTGTCCTTCCTGGTGATCCAGAAGGTGCTGAAACTTCCGGTCGTCAAGCGGGAGACCTCGATCGACATCTGGGGCGCGACGACCATCACCGCCAGCGCGAGCGCCCTCATGCTGCTGCTGACGCTCGGCGGCAACGAGTTCGAGTGGAACTCGGTCTGGACCTACTTCCTCGCCGCGATCGCCCTGCTCATGCTGGCACTCGCCGTGTTGTCCGAGCGGACCGCCCGCGACCCCATCCTTCCGCCGCGGTTGTTCCGCAACCGTACGTTCGTGCTCACCAGCCTCGCCTCGCTGTTCGTCGGCATGGCGATGTTCGGCGCGATGATCTACCTGCCGCAGTACCTGCAGATCGTCAAAGGGCTCAGCCCGACCGACTCGGGTCTGATGACGCTGCCCATGGTGGCGGCGCTGTTCGTCTCCGGCGTGATCTCCGGGAAGATCGTCACCAAGACCGGCCGGTGGAAGCTCTTTCCGGTCGCGGGCCTGCTGGTGGTGGCCGTCGGGCTGCTCCTGCTGTCCAGGCTGCACGTCGACTCCAGCGAGTGGCTCATCGGGTTCGACGTCGCGGTGCTGGGCACCGGGCTCGGCATGTCCATGCAGATGCTCATCCTGGCCGCCCAGAACGGCTCGGAGCCGCGCGACATGGCCTCCACCACGTCGGGCGTGTCGTTCTTCCGCTCGCTGGGCGGCGCCGTCGGCGTGGCCGCGTTCGGCGCGATCCTGACCAACCGGCTCAAGGACGAGATGGCCGAGATGCTCAGGGCCGCGAACGTCGCGCTGCCCGGCGGCTCCGACGTCAAGCTCGGCAGCCCCGACGCCATCCAGCGGCTGCCCGAGCCGATCAAGCACATCGTGCTGGAGTCGTTCACCCGCGGCCTGGAGACCGTGTTCATGGTGGGCGTGCCCATCGCCCTGATCGGGTTCGTGGCCACGATCTTCCTCAAGGAGCTGCCGCTGCGCGGGTCGACCATGGCGGCGCCGCCCGAGCCCAAGCCGCTCGGCAAGGACGACCTGGTGCTGGCCGGGCTGCTGCTGGAGCTCGTGGCCCAGCGCATCGAGCGGACGAACGGCGAGCGCTCCGCGCTGCTCACCGCGGTCGCGAGGATGGCGCCGCCCGACGGCCGCTCCGAGCGGGAGCGGGCCAGGTCGGTCGCCCAGGACGTGTTGCGACCCACCTCGCGCGCCCTGATCGCGCAGGCCGCGCCACCGGAGAAGGACCTTGTCACGGGAGGAATCTCGCAATGATTCGCAAGTTTGTCGGCGCCGTCACGGCCGCCCTGGCCACCCTGGCCGGGTTGTGGCTGATGATCGCGCCTTTCGCCCTCGGCACCCAGCCGGAGGCCGGCGACTGGACGGACGCCACCCGTTCCGAGTTCTTCACCGGCATCGGCGTGGCCGTCGTGGGCCTGGCGGGCGCGATCGCGTTCGTGCTGGCCATCCACGCGGACCTGGTGGCGCGCGGCCTGGTGGAGGTGAAGCAGCGCGCCCCCGAGCCGGCGCCCGAGCCGGTGCCGGCCCCCGCGCCGCAGGCGTCGTCCGCGGAGCTGGCCACCCTGCTCGCCCCGCTCGTCGAGGCGCTGCGCGAGGACCTGAACAACACCCCTCGCCCGAACGGCAAGGGCTCCCTGGTCGGAGTGGAGGAGAACCGGTGAAGGCCAAGCTGGGCGTATCCGCCCTCGTCCTGCTGTTCCTCGGCGGCCTGTGGCTCGTCGCGGCCCCGTTCGTCGTCGGCTACCAGCCCCGCGGCGCGGCCTACGCGGACGCGACCGTCAACGACCTGTGGCTCGGCGGCTCGATCGCCGCGCTCGCGTTCGTGTCCCTCGTGATCTACGCGGCCGACGCGCTGCGCGAGCTCACCCGCCGCGGCAAGCACGCCGACACCTGACGAGACCAGCCGTGTTCGGCAGTGGCACGGACCCTCACGGGGAGCCGTTGGAAGGCCGGCTCCCCGCAGGGCGGTTCGAGATCGGCAAGGACGGCGCCGGCCTTCTCGTCGTGGGATACGACGGATCCGACCCGAGCCGCAACGCGCTCGCGTACGCGGCCGGGCTCGCCAGGAGAGACGACGCCGCGCTGGTCGTCGCCTTCGTGGAGTCGCTCTACAGCCCGTCACTGTGGTTCCTCTACGGGTCGCCCGTCATCCCCGACGCGGCGGCCGACCTGACCGAGGACCTCAGGGACGAGCTGAAGGGCGCGGGCGTCCCCTGGCGGTTCGTCAGCGTCCGCGGTGACGCGGCGCGGGAGCTGGAGACGCTGGCCGGCGCCTACAGGGCCGACGCCATCGTGGTGGGCCGCTCGCGCTCCCGCCTTGGCGGCTCGGTGGCGGCCAAGCTGGCCAAACGGGCTCGCCGTACGGTGCTGATCGTCCCCTGACCTGCTCCGACGTCGCATATGGTGGCCAGATGAAACGTACTGCCGCCATGGCGTTCGTGGTGCTCGCGTCCGTTTCCTGTGGGGCTCAGGAGCGGGGCGCCTCGCCCACGACCTCCGTTCCCGTCCCCCCTGCGTCCGATCCGCCACACGAGACGTCCAGGCCCGTGGCCGTCACGCCCGAGCCGACGGGCCCGCCGCCGTTCAGCGCCAAGGTCTCGCGGGTCACCCGCGACCGCCTGCCGTACTCCTGGAAGGCCGGCTGCCCGGTCTCCTACCGCGACCTGCGGCTGGTCACGCTGACGTACTGGGGATTCGACGACAAGCCGCACACCGGGGAGCTGGTGGTGCGCAAGACGGTCACCGACGACATCGTGACGGTCTTCGAGAAGCTGTACGACGAGCGCTGGCCGATCCGGAAGATGGAGCTGGTCGACGCGTACAAGGCGGACGACTACGACTCGATCGACGCCGACAACACCTCGGCCTTCAACTGCCGCCGGGCCACCGGATCGAGCAATTGGTCCAATCACGCCTACGGCGCAGCGATAGACATCAATCCCCGCGAGAACCCATATGTCACCGCCAGTGGCAACACCGCACACCAGAATGCGAAAAAGTTCACCCAGCGCCCAACTAAGGGTAAAGGTGTGATAAATCCTGGTGACAAGGTCGTCAAGGCGTTCGCCCGGGTCGGCTGGGAGTGGGGCGGCTACTGGTCGGGCACCAAGGACTACCAGCATTTCTCCAAGGGCGGAGGCTGAGCATCACGCCATGACGGCCAGAGACGGCGACGGCTGGACCGAATGCGGCCTGGGGCACCGCCACTGGGGCATCCACGGCGCGTCAGGACTTCTCATCGTCCACCATGACGACCGCGGCGTCCCGCACGTGCTCATGCAGAAACGCGCCGTGTGGAGCCACCACGGCGGCACGTGGGGCCTGCCGGGCGGAGCCCGGGACAGCCACGAGGACGCCGTCACCAGCGCGCTGCGCGAGGCCCACGAGGAGGCCGCGCTCGCCGGCGACGCGCTCCGCGTGCAGGGCGTCTACCTCGACGACCACGGCGGGTGGGCGTTCGAGACGGTGATCGCCGAGTCGGCCGAGCTGCTGGCCGCGGCGCCCGCCAACGCCGAGAGCGACGAGCTGCGCTGGCTGCCGCTGCCCGAGATCACCGGCAGAAACCTCCATCCGGGCTTCGCCGCGACCTGGGGTGAGGTGCAGGCGGCGATCAAGCCCGAGATCATCGTCCTCGACGTGGCCAACATCGTCGGCGCGCGGGCCGAGCACGGCTGGTGGAACGACCGGCTCGGCGCCGCGACCCGCCTGCTCCAGGACGTCTCCCGGCACCGGCTGGCGCATCCGGTGCTGGCCCAGTGGTTCCCCAGGATGGTGGCGGTCGTCGAGGGCGCGGCGAGGAACGCGCCGGACGTGCCGGGCATCCAGGTGGTCGCGGCCACCGGCAGCGGCGACGACGCGATCGTCGACGTCGTGCGCAGGGCCAGGCCGTGGGAGCGCGTGGTCGTCGTCACCGCCGACCGGGGGCTGAAGGAGCGGGTCGGCGCGCTGGGCGCCGAGACCATGGGCCCGAAGTGGCTGCTGGCCCAGCTCGGCACGTAGACCCCGCCAGCGGCCCGGCACGCCGGCCGTCCGCGCACGCGACACCGCGGACGCCGGCCCTGAGGCGCATCAGCCGTCGGCGCACTGTGGACGCCGGCTCTGAGCCGTGTCAGCCGTCGGCGGACGCGACGCTGTCGAAGGCGGCCTTGAGCCGCGTCACGTCGAGCACCCGCTGCAGCACGCCGTGCACCCCGACGAGCCGTAACGACCCCGCGTGCTCGGCCACCCGGCGCCGGTGCTCCACCAGCGCCCACAGGCCGCTGGAGTCACAGAACTCGAGCCTGGAGGTGTCGATGACGACCTGCACGAAGCCCTCGGTGTAGAGCTTGACCAACCACTCCTTGAGCAGCGGCGCCGTGAGCTTGTCGAGGTCGCCGTCGAGCCGCACCAGCGCGCGACACGGCCCCCGCTCCACCTCGACGTCTAGATCCGCCACCTCCTGAACGTACACCCCTGCCACCACAGCCGCTATCGTGGGTTCCGCACAGGAGGGTTCGCATAGTGGACGAGTGCAGCCGCCTTGAAAGCGGCCAGGTCAGCGATGGCCTCGTGGGTTCGAATCCCACACCCTCCGCCATGTGATGTCTCAGGACATCGGAAACCCTCGAACCTACGGGTTCGGGGGTTTCGTCGTGTTGGGGTTTGCCTGGGGTTGGTAGTCACGGGTGGGGT
>NZ_JBVJHP010000017.1:94982-262642 GCF_055586745.1 Nonomuraea sp. NPDC049378 | reverse complement strand
CCCCCCCCCCCCCCCCCCCCCCCCCCCCCCCCCCCCCCCCCCCCCCCCCCCCCCCCCCCCCCCCCCCCCCCCCCCCCCCCCCCCCCCCCCGGCCCTCATCCCGCTGCTCCCCCTGGTCACCGAGCGTCGGGAGGGAGCGGGCCGGGCCGTCGACGCGTGGCGCCAACCGCCAGGGGATCGGTTATTCGACGCCTGCCTCGCGCATGTCGCGCAGCTCGCGCTTGAGCTCCTTGATCTCGTCGCGCAGCCGGGCGGCCACCTCGAACTGCAGGTCGGCCGCGGACTGGTGCATCTGCTCGGTCAACGAGTCGATCAGGGACTCCATCTGCGCCCTGGGCATGTCGCCGGCGATGGCCTTGGCGTGCTGACCGGCCTGCCGGGCGGCGAAGCCCGACACCGGCGCCTTGCCGCGCGACTGCTGGCGCCCCCCGCCGAGCAACCGGTCGGTGTCGGCGTCCTCGCGCTGCAGCGAGTCGAGGATGTCGGCGATCTTCTTCCGCAGGGGCTGCGGGTCGATGCCGTTGGCTTCGTTGTAGGCGATCTGCTTGGCCCGGCGCCGGTTGGTCTCGTCGATCGCCCGCTCCATCGACGGAGTGATCTTGTCGGCGTACATGTGGACCTGGCCGGAGACGTTGCGGGCGGCACGGCCGATGGTCTGGATCAGGGACGTCTCCGAGCGGAGGAAACCCTCCTTGTCGGCGTCGAGGATCGACACCAGCGAGACCTCGGGCAGGTCGAGGCCCTCGCGCAGGAGGTTGATGCCGACGAGCACGTCGAACTCGCCGGTGCGCAGCTCGCGCAGCAACTCGATGCGGCGCAGCGTGTCGACCTCGCTGTGGAGATAGCGGACCCGGATGCCGAGCTCCAGGAGGTAGTCGGTCAGGTCTTCCGACATCTTCTTGGTCAGCGTGGTGACCAGGACGCGCTCGTCGCGCTCGGCGCGCTCGCGGATCTCGTGGACCAGGTCGTCGATCTGGCCCTTGGTCGGCTTGACCACGATCTCGGGGTCGACCAGGCCGGTCGGGCGGATGACCTGCTCGACGACCTCGCCCTTGACCCGGCCCAGCTCGTAGGGCCCCGGAGTGGCCGACAGGTAGACCGTCTGCCCGATGCGCTCCAGGAACTCCTCCCACTTGAGCGGCCGGTTGTCGAGCGCCGACGGCAGCCGGAACCCGTGCTCGACCAGCGTGCGCTTGCGCGAGGCGTCGCCTTCGTACATGGCGCCGATCTGCGGCACGGTCTGGTGGGACTCGTCGAGCACCAGGACGAAGTCTTCGGGGAAGTAGTCGAGCAGCGTGTTGGGGGCGCTGCCGGCCTCGCGGCCGTCCATGTGGCGCGAGTAGTTCTCGATGCCGGAGCAGGTGCCGATCTGGCGCATCATCTCGATGTCGTACGTCGTGCGCATGCGCAGCCGCTGCGCCTCCAGCAGCTTGCCCTGGCGCTCCAGCTCCGACAGGCGTTCGGCCAGCTCCGCCTCGATGCCCGCCACGGCGGCGGCCATGCGCTGCTCGCCCGCGACGTAGTGGGAGGCGGGGAAGATGTAGAGCTCTTCGTCTTCGGTGATGACCTCGCCGGTCAGCGGGTGCATGGTCGAGAGCTTCTCGATCTCGTCGCCGAACATCTCGATGCGCACGGCCAGCTCTTCGTATTTCGGGATGATCTCGATCGTGTCGCCGCGCACCCGGAACGTGCCCCGCGTGAAGGCGAGGTCGTTGCGGGTGTACTGCATGTCGACCAGGCGGCGCAGCAGCTGGTCGCGGTCGACGTCCATGCCGACGCGGAGCCTGGCCATGCGGTCGACGTATTCCTGCGGCGTGCCCAGGCCGTAGATGCACGACACGGAGGCGACCACGATGGTGTCGCGCCGGGTGAGCAGCGAGTTGGTCGCCGAGTGGCGCAGGCGCTCGACCTCGTCGTTGATCGAGGAGTCTTTCTCGATGTAGGTGTCGCTCTGCGGGACGTAAGCCTCAGGCTGGTAATAGTCGTAGTAGGAGACGAAGTATTCGACCGCGTTGTTCGGCAACATCTCGCGGAGCTCGTTGGCGAACTGCGCGGCCAGGGTCTTGTTGGGCTGCATCACCAGCGCGGGCCGCTGCAGCCGCTCGATCAGCCAGGCGATCGTGGCCGTCTTGCCCGTGCCGGTGGCGCCCAGCAGGACGCTGTCCTTCTCCCCGGCCTTGACGCGGCGCTCCAGCTCGGCGATGGCCGTGGGCTGGTCGCCGGAGGGAGTCATCTCGGTGACGACCTCGAAGGGCGCCACCTTCCGCTGCAAATCTGTGACCGGTCGCATGGTGCCCACTGTAGGCGGCCGGACTGACAGAAAACGTCAAGCGGACCGCTCGCCGATCCTGGGGAAGGGGCTGGTGGAGAAGACCACTTCGACGGGCACCTCGAAATAGCCGGCGATGCGCAGCGCCAGGTGGAGGCTGGGGCTGTACTCGCCGCGTTCGAGATAGCCGACGGTCTGGTAGTGGACTCCGAGGGCCTCGGCGAGCTGCCTGCGGGTCACGTTCCGCTCCGCGCGCAGCAGCGCGATGCGGTTGTGGACGGTCTCGCTCATGGAACTCCTTGCGCGCATCCCCGACATAGCACGTCCACTACATACGCAGCACACCTGCTACCAACAGCAATACATATGTGACGCCGCATTGCAAGCGAACAGTAAGTCATTCCCGATACGGTCGGAATCGCCTGTAGCGGAAAAGGAAGGTCCAATGTCACGTCCCAGAGAGGCACTACGCCAAGCAGGTCAGGGCATCGCCCAAGCGATGGCGCAAGGGGGTGACGTACGCCAGGCGATGGGTCAGGCCGCGGAGCAGTTCGCCGGCCAGATGGGGCCCCAAGGCGGTGGGGGCCAGGCCCCGGGCTTCGCGCTGAACCCGCACGACTTCGCGGCGGCCCGCGACGGCGGCGCCTCCATCGGCACCCTCATCGAGGCCAGGACGGCGTCGCTGAACGAGGCCGGCGAGATCGTCAACCGCAGCTTCGCCGACAACGGCATGCACGTCATCTCGCCCGTGGTGATCCCCAAGGGCAGCACCGCGAAAGTGCTCGTGCCCCTTGTCATCCTCGTGGTGCTCGGCCTCATCGGCGCCCTCGGCAACGTCATCCCCAACACCGACCTGATCTTCGGCCCGCACTACTGGTTCGTGCTGGTCCTGGCCGCCGTGTTCCTGTGGTGGCGGCGGAGCGTGGTGATGGTGCCCGAGGGATGCAAGGCGCTGATCACCAAGTTCGGCAAGCTGGTGCACATCGCGGACCCCGGGCGGGTGACGCTGTTCAACCCGTGGAAGCGGGTCAGCTACATCGTCAACACCACGCGCGAATACCCGTTCAACGCGCCGATCAGCGAAGCGCCGACCCAGCAGGGCGTCAAGGCGAGCGTGGACCTGTTCCTGCAGTTCAGGATCGAGAACCCGGCCGAGTTCATCTTCGTGCTCGGCTCGGTCAGCGGCTTCCAGTCGAAGCTCCAGAACGCCATCAGCGAGGTCACCCGCTCCCTCATCTACGCCCAGCGGGCCGAGGAGATCTACGACCTGGTGGGCGAGAGCACGCTCGGCATGCTGGAGAGCCTCAACCAGCAGTTCCTGCCCGCCGTGCGGCTCACCGACGTGAACATCACGCACGCCGAGCCCTCCAGCCAGGAATACCGCATGGACCTGGCGGCCCCCGAGATGGTGCGCGTCGCCAAGGAGGCCTACACCTACGAGTACGAGCTGAACCTGCGCAAGGAGCAGAACGAGGGCGACCTGATCAAGGAGCTGGCCGGGCTGCAGGAGACGCTGAGCGCCATCCAGGCCGAGATCGCCGGCTACCAGGCCCGCATGGACACCGCGCTCGAACGCGCCACCCACCAGGCCACGGCGCAGGCCAGGCAGCGGCTGGTCGAGGCCGAGTCCACGGCCAACGCCAACGCCGCGCTCCTGGAGGCCCAGGCCCTGGACATCAGGGCGCTGTCGGCCGCGGAGGCGCCCGAGATCCTCGACTACCGCTTCCAGCAGGACCTGCTGACCAGGCTGGAGTCCGTCTCGGCCCGGCTGCCGCAGGTGGTGCAGGTGGGCGAGCAGACCGACATCGACTTCCTGGCCCTGGCGCAGCAGCTGGTGGGCGGGAAGGGCGCGGTGCTGTTCTCCCCCGAGGACATGGCCGCCATCCGCTCCAGGCTCGACGAGATCGGCGCGCGCGTGGCGGGCCGGGAGGACGAGATCGTCGCCCTGCTCAAGAAGGCTGCCGCCGACGTGGGCGAGGCCGTGGAGACCCCGGAGCCGGACCCGGAGCTCGATCGGACCGTCGAACGCCTCCTGCCGGGCGGCCGGGCCCAGGGAAGTGAGCTCCTGTGAACAGAGAGCAGAACCGACGCGTGTTTGAGGAGCTGAGCGACCGATGAGCAGGGAGCGAACCCGACGCAGTGAGCGGAGTGGAGGGCCGAGGAACGAGGCACTCCGCGGAGCGAATGAGGAGCTGGTGAGCGACCGATGAGCAGGGAATTCTCGAAGATCAAGGAGTCGCTGGCCTCCTGGAGCGAGATTCGCCAGCTGCTGCGCGGAGGCGAGCAGGGCCAGCTCGTCCCCGTCGTGATCCCCAAGGACCGCCGCGGCTTCGCCTGGATGGCGCTGGTGTTCCTGGCGCTCTACTGCGCCGGCATGGCCGCGCTGACCGACCTCACCATCATCGCCGCGCTGGCGGCGCTGGTCTTCCTGGCCCTGGCGCTGGTCACGATGTGGCGCAAGGCGATCATCGAGATCGAGGAGGGCACCACCGGCGTGCGCAGCCGTTGGGGCGCCATCACCAGCACGCTGCCCCCTGGCCGCCACTACCTCTGGCTGCCGTGGGACCGGGTGGACGCGGTCGTCGACACCTCGACCGAGATCCCGTACTCGGCGCCGATCGTGGCCTGCCCCACGGCCGAGAACGTGCCGCTGAAGTCGATCGAGTTCTTCCTGAAGTTCCGCATCGTGGACCCGGTCGCGTTCGTCCGCACGATCGGCGCGGGCAACTTCGACCTGGTGCTCTCCAGCGCGGTGCAGGACGCGATCAGGCAGCGCAGCCGCAGGGTCCACACCGAGCGCGCGTACGACCTGCGCGGCTCCGACGTCGGCGACATGCAGGACGCGCTCAACCGCCAGCTCGGCAGGTACGGCGTGCGCATCACGGGCGCCAACATCCCCGACGTCCAGCTGCCCGACCAGTACCAGCAGCACCTGTCCACCCGGGAGAAGGTGGCCAAGGAGATGTCGGCTTACGAGCGTGAGTGGGAGCTGACCCGCAAGCGCCGCATCGACACCCTGCTGATGGAGATCGAGCGCTCCAAGAAGACCCGTGACGCCCGCGTGGTCGAGGTCAAGGCCGCCCACAACACCGCGCGCAAGGACGTGGCGCGCATGCTGGAGGAGCAGGAGACCGAGGCGCAGCGGGTGACGTGGGAGATCGAGGCGCGCGGCAGGGCCGAGCTGACCGCCGCCGAGAACGAGGCCAAGGCGCTGCGCCGGCTGGCCGAGTCGTACCGGGACAACCGGGCCGTGCTGCAGTACGAGCTGGCCCGCAAGCGCCTCGACGTGGGCGCCAAACTGGCGGAGAACGCGCCCCAGCCGCTGGTCGTACGCACCCAGCAGGGGCAGTCGGACTCCGCGCTCTCCACCCTCCTCCTGGCCCAGCTGCTTCCCCGCATCTCGGGCACGGGCTCCGGCCAGAACGGCCACACACCTTCCGCATAGGAGAACCCCCATGGTGTTCCGCAAGTTGATGGCCGCGTTCGGCGCGGGCGTCGAGGTTGACACGGTGCTGACCAACACGGGAGTGCGCCCTGGCGAGCTGCTGCGCGGGGTCGTCCAATTCCGCGGCGGCAAGGCGGACTACAAGGTCGAGGGCATCCACATCGACCTGACGGCCGTCGTGGAGGTCGAGTCGGGCGACAGCGAGTACAAGTCGACCTACAGCTTCCTGCGCCAGCAGGTCTCGGGGCCGTTCCAGCTCGCCGCGGGCGCGCAGCACCAGCATCCGTTCGAGGTGGCGATCCCGTGGGAGACGCCGATCAGCGCGATCGCGGGGCAGCCGCTGCGCGGGATGAGGCTGGGCGTGCAGACGGAGCTGGCGCTGGCGGGCGCGCTCGACAAGGGCGACCTCGACCCGCTGTTCGTCAGCCCGCTGCCCGTCCAGGAGCACGTGATCGCCGCGCTCGACCGGTTGGGCTTCCGGTTCAAGAAGGCCGACCTGGAGCGCGGCACGCTCTACGGCTCGACGATGCCGTTCTTCCAGGAGATCGAGTACTACGCCGGCGGTAAGTGGCGGCGCTACTTCAACGAGCTGGAGCTGACGTTCATCGCCGGGCCCGGGAAGATGGACGTCATCCTGGAGGCCGACAAGCGGGGCGGCTTCCTGACCTCCAGCCATGACGCCTACAACCGGTTCACCATCCGCTACGACGATCCGCCGGGCGCGGCGGAGCAGGCCCTGGAGCGCGGGCTGGAGAAGATGGCCCGCCACCGCGGGTGGTTCTAGACCCGTGTCACGGCCAGCAGGTGACCGCTGGCCCCCAGGAGCGACGGCTCGCACTCGACCTTGCGGGCGGCGTCGAGCAGCAGCTCGCGCCGCCCGTCGTCGTCCAGCCAGGCGTTCACGTCCCCGTAGAGCCAGAACACTCCCTCCAGGCCGTAGCGGCGCGGCTCGGGCAGCCCGGCGTCGGTGAACTCGCCGGGGATCTCCTCAGGGGTGTGCAGGTAACCCCGGAATCCCGTGTCCACGGTCGAGATGATCGTGCCGGTCTCGACGGAACGGTAGTCGGCGGCCCGCGCGGCCTGCTGCGTGAAGGTCCCGTGGTAGACGCTGTCGTGCAGGGCCGCGTACCTGCTGATGAAGGCTGCGGCGATCGTGCCGCCGGGCCGTGCGGCCCGCCGCGCCTCGGCCAGCGCCCGGACGCGGTCGGCCCGCTCGGGCAGGTGGTAGAGCGGCCCCAGCAGCAGCACCGCGTCGGCCTGCCCGCCGGGGACCGGCAGGTCGCGGGCGTCGCCGAGCCGCGCGCTCACCCCCGGCAGCGCCGCCGCCTCCTCGACGTGCAGGGGCACCGGGTCGATCACCTCCACGGCGTACCCGTCGGCCGCCAGCCACTCGGCGTGCACGCCGGCGCCGCCACCCACGTCGAGCACCCGGGCGGGCGGCGGGGGCAACGTGCGGCGCAGCACGTCACGGGTGCGGTGGAACTCCAGCCTGCCGCGCCCCTGGCGCAGCCTGGTCAGCTCTCCGCCGCGCTCGTAGTAGGCGCGGACTTCCGGATCCATGATCATGCCGTTGGATCCTACGTCGGGCCGCGATCCGGGTTCGACCTGTTATCCGGCCGGCCCTTGCTCTCGCACGGGTGTCTGAGGAAAAGTCCGCACCTGTTGTGTGCCGTATGCCGATGAGTTCCGCCGCCGTTCGCGGTCTATTCAGAGGGTGCCGGCGAACGGCACGTATGAGAGGAGCCCGACATGTTCACCACGACCGAGCTGGCCCAGGTGCTCTTCGCGACCGCTCTGCAGCCGTCGGACCGGCTGACGCCCGTCCAGATCCGCGAGGCCGTGAACGAGCGGCTGTGCGCGTGCGGCGGCGACCCGGCCTGGTGCGCGGCGTACGTGGCGCAGGAGGCCGGCGACCACCCCGAGACGTACGTGAGGCGGATGCGCTGGGCGCTGGGCGCGGTCGCCGGCGCCTACACGCTGGCCGCCGCCTGACACGCAGGGCGCTCGGCGGGCGAGCGGCGCCCGGCGGCGCCGTCACGCGTCCGAGGTGCCCGACATGGGACGGCCCAGCAGGTCTCCGGCCACGGCCGCCACGTGCGGGGCGAGGTCGTCGAGGCCGGCCTCGGCCAGCGCCGGGGTGGCCACGACCGAACGCAGGATGCCGATGCCGACCAGCCAGGCGCTGAGCAGCTCCGCCCGCAGCTCGGCGTCGTCGCCCTCGGCGAGGTCCTCAAGGGCCCTGACGTAGGTGGTGCAGACCTCCTCGCGGATGCGCTGCCTGGTGTCCTCGTGGGCCGAGGAGCGCAGCATGGCGAGCAGCGGGTGCTCGCCGCCGTAGCGGGTCCAGTCGGCGAAGACCACGGAACGCACCATGCGGGCGACCAGCTCCTCCTCGGGGCCGTCGAGCAGGTCGGCGGGAATGTCGGCGGGGATGTCGGCGGTGACCTCGTCGAAGAGCCGCTTCTTGTTGCCGAAGTAGCGGAAGATCAGGCCGGCGTCGACGCCGGCGTCTCCGGCGATGTCGCGCACGCTCGTGGCGTCGTAGCCCTCGCGGGCGAAGCGCAGCCTCGCGGCCTCCAGCAGGCGCGCCCTGGTGGCCTCCCGGTCTCTCTTCCGCACGTGGCACTCCCCTCATAGTCATCGATCGTTGACATTGTACGGCCATGGTGTGCTACGTTCCCCGTTAGTCAGCGTTCGATGACTTGGAGGATGGAATATGCGGACATATGTCGTGTCGGGCGGCACAACCGGTATGGGGAGAGGGTTGGCCCGCCACTTCCTGCGGCGCGGCGACCAGGTGACGATCATCGGCAGCGATCCCGCGAAAGGGCGGCGCTTCCTCGACGAGGCGGCCCGCGCCGGGGCCGGCGACCGGGCCGCGTTCGTCCAGGCCGACCTGACCTCGGTCGCGGAGAACGTACGCGTGGTCAAGGAGATCACGGCGCGGCACGACGCGCTGGACGGGCTCGTCCTCACCGCGATGCGGCACTTCCCCGGCCGGGTGGTGACGCCCGACGGCTTCGAGGCCACCTTCGCCCTCTACTACGTCAGCCGGATGCTGCTCAGCTACGGCCTGACCGGCCTGCTGGACAAGGGCGCGAACCCGATGATCGTCAACGTGTGCGGCGTCGGCGCCACCAAGGGCCGCATCCACTGGGACGACCTGTCTCTGGAGAAGGGATTCAACCGCATCAAGGCCGTGCTCCAGGCAGGTCGCGCCACCGACCTCCTCGGCGTCGCCTACGCCGCCGACCATCCGGACGGGCGTACGCGTTTCCTCCTGCACCACCCGGGCTTCACCGACAGCGGCACCGACAGCCTCCGCGGGCCGGCCAAGGCCGTCATCAAGGTGCTGGCCAGGTTCTTCGCCCAGCCCGTCGAGAAGAGCATCGAGCCGATCATCGAACTCATGGACGACCCACCGGGCGGCGGCCTGCTCGCCTACGACCGTCGCGCCCCGGTCGACCCGTCGCTGCCGACCCTCGACCCGGGTGACGCGCGCCGCCTGCACGAGCAGACCGCCCACCTGCTGCGGCCGTGAGGCTCAGTACACCTCGATCCGGTCCATGCTGATCACGGTGCTGCCCGAGGCGGGGTTCTTCTCCCCCGTGACGCGGACCCGCAGGGTGTGCGTGCCACGCGGCAGGACCGGGCTCAGGTAGTTGAGCTGCTCACCGACCCGGATGCCGCTGTAGTAGTCGACGCGCTGCTCGGGGCCCCCGTCGATGGAGATCGCGGCGATGCCGTTGCCGCGGTCGCGCACGCTCAGCAGGGCCACCCTGGTACCGGTGAAGGTGACGGTGGCGGTCGCGCCGGCCTGGCCGCTCCAGTGGTCGTTGCTCCAGAAACACTGGTTGCCGCAGCCGGAGCCCGACTGCCACGTGCCGGCGTACGACACCTGCGGGTCGAAGTCGTTGATCACCGAGGTGGCCGCGCCCGGGTCGCCGGACGGAAGATCCTGGGTGGCGCCGGCGGCCAGCGGGCGGCCGAAACCGGGCGTGCCGTCGGCGTTCCAGGTGAACTTCTGCACGCGGGTGGTGCGGAAGTCGTAGGTGTAGGTGCTGGTGTTCTTGCCGTGGTAGGCGATCCAGTCCTCGGTGCCGTCGGGCGAGCGGAAGAACGAGTGGTGACCCGGGCCCCACACGCCGGTGGAGTCGTTGCGCGAGAACACCGGCCCGGGATGCTGCCTCCAGTTGGCCGCCACCATCGGGTCGGCGCCGTCCGCGATGCTCTTCATCCACAGCTGGTAGTCCGGCTTGCCGGTGTCGCAGGTGGAGTAGGTCAGGAACGTCCTGCCGTTGCGGTAGAGCGGGGTCGGCCCCTCCCGCACCTCCGTGCAACCCCCGTCGGCGGGGATGGCCACCCGGCCGCCGGTCACCGTCCACGGGTTGCTCATGCGGGCGATGTAGAGCTGCGCCGGGCCGCCCATGCCGCGGCCCGGGCCGGCCCAGACGAAGTACTGCCGGCCGTTGTGGGTGATCGGCTCGCCGTCGATGGCGTACTCGCCGAAGTCGGCGATCTTGGCCTTGAAGGTGTACGGGCCCATCGGGTCGTCCCCCGCGGACTCCAGGACGTACATGCGGTGGTTGGCGTCGACGCCGTCGGAGGCGGTGTAGTAGACGTACCAGCGGGATCCGACGTGGCGGAAGGCGGGCGCCCACATCTGGGTGTTGCGGCTCGGGTCACTGTCGCGCCACACCACCTGCTCGGGCGCCGACAGCAAGGTGGCCAGGCTGGGCGACCTCCAGATGCCGATCCGGTCGCCGCGCGTGGTGGCCACGTAGTAGTTGCCGTCGTGGTACATCAGGCTGGGATCGGCGCTCGGGTTGACCGGGTTGCGGAACGTCTGCGTCGCGGCGCTCCCTGCGGCGGCGCCGGGGAAAACCCCCATGAACGCGATGAGGACTGCGGCTAAGACGGCGGACAAGCGCGGCATCGGGATCCTTCCACGAAACCTGTCGGGTGATCTTTCCGATGGTCATGGATGGGGGTCAGCCCGTCAACGCCCGGGGCGCGGCTCCCGCGGGCCTGGCCCGCCCGCGCTCAGTCGCGGCCGGCGCGTCTCGCCAGCTCGTCCCAGACCTCGGCCACGCGGGTCTCCAGCTCCTCCAGGGAACCCTCGTTCGGCACCACGATGTCGGCCGCCGCCAGCCGCTCCTCCCGGCTCGCCTGGGCGGCGATGCGGGCCCTGGCGTCGGCCTCCGGCATGCCCCGGTGCTCGGCGAGCCGACTGACGCGCACCTCGTCGGCCGCGTCGACGACGATGACGACGTCGTACATCGAGGCCAGGTCGTTCTCCACCAGCAGCGGCACGTCGTAGACCACGATCGCGTCGTCGGGCGCCTGGCCGCGCAGCTCCTCCACCCGCTCCCCCACCAGCGGATGGACGATCGCGTTGAGCTCGGCCAGCCGCTCGGCGTCGTTGAACACGATGGACCCGAGCCGCTCCCTGTCGAGCGAGCCGTCCGGGTGGAGCACCCCCTCGCCGAACGCGGCGACCACCTTGGCCAGGCCGGGCGTGCCCGGCTCGACCACCTCGCGCGCGATCTTGTCGGCGTCGATCACCATGGCGCCCCTGGCCGCGAGCCGCCTGGACACCTCGCTCTTGCCGGAACCGATCCCGCCGGTGAGCCCTGTCGTCAGCACGCACCCGAGCCTATCGGCCGCAGCGCGGGCACGGAGCGGTGGTCACGGCAGGGGTGAGGGCTCCGCGGGCCTGCGCAGGTGCACCAGGGTCAGGTGATCGTCCATCCGCTCCCGGTGCGTCTCCCGGTAGCCGAGGCGGCGGTAGAGCCGTACGTTGCCCTCCGACAGGTGGCCCGTGAACAGGTCGAACGCGGACACCTGCGGCACGGCCCCGTGCAGGGCGCGCAGCAGGGCCGTGCCCAGCCCCTGCCCCTGGCGGTCGGGCGCGACCACCAGCCGGCCGACCACGCACGTGGCCCCCGACAACTGCCCGCGCACCGCGCCGACGATCCTCCCCGGCCTTCCCGCGTCGAGCGCCTTGAGCACGACGGCGCCCTCGATGGCCTTGCGCATCTGCTCCAGCGACTCGACGAGCGGCGGGATGTACGGGTCGCCGTAGAGCTGGGCCTCGCTCACGTAGGCCGCCCGCTGCAGGGTGAGGATCTCGCCCGCGTCCGCGGCAACCGCCCGTTCGATCAGCACGCGCAGCACCCTACCCGGCGCTCGCGCCTCTCGGGTTCATACCGTCCACCAGCGCTCCCCTACAGGCTGTGCCGCGAGCGGGGAGCGTGCCCTTGACGAAGTAGTCGTGCACGCGGGTGCGCAGGCAGCTGGCGCGGAGCTTGCGTACGCCCTGCAGCAGATAGGCGTCATGCCCGTCGCCGTGCCACAACACCACCGCGCCGGGGATCCGCCTGGCCGCCCGTGCCGAGCCGGAGGCGGGCGCCTCGATGTCCAGCCGCCCGATGCCCACCAGCACCCGCGTCCCCGCGGACGGCGAGGACGGCCGGGACGGTCGGGGCGGCTGGGACACTGCGGAGGAGGGCCCCGTGCCCGCCAGGCCCAGGCACCCGCCGGCCTCGTGCCTCCCGCTCATCCACCCCACGCGGGGCGCGACCGCGCGCAGCCTCTCCTCCACGGCGAGAAAATCCCGGTATCGAGGCATGGCGGGCACGTCCTGGCACCTCATCATCCGCAGCGTCGTACCGTTCGCACCGCCGCCCGGGGCGAGCCCGCTCAGCGGCAGCCGAGGCGCGTCGTCCGCGCCCGCCGACGCCGGGAACGGAGACGCCAGGGAGGCCAGCTGGCGGGCATCGCCGGACCTGGCCGCCGACAGAGCCCTGGCCAGTTCGGGCCAGCGTGCCGGGGTGAGGCCGGCGTACACGGCGGCGACCAGCCGCCGGGCGTTCACCTCGCTTCGCGGCCCGTCGGGCAGCGGCACGCGTGCGGCCAGGTCGTCGAAGACCGACACGGCGTCGTCCTCGCCCAGAGGGCAGCCCAGCCGGCCACGGCACCAGTCGCGGAAGGCGTACAGCTGGCGCTCCACCGCGCGGGCCCTCGTGGTCATCCGCCGCTCCAGCCCGGATCCGGTGAGGTCGGGTACGCCTTCCAGGTACATCCGCCCCACGCGGCCCGGGAACGACTCCGCGTACGCCTGCCCGTAGACGGCGCCGTAGGAGTTGCCGAAGTAGCGCAGCCGTGCCTCGCCGAGGGCGGCCCGCAAGGCGTCGAGGTCGCGGGCGACCTGCCAGGACGTGAGCCGGGTGGCTCCCGCGGCGGCGCGGCAGCTCCTGCCGTGGGCGGCGTTGGCGCGGGCGTGGGCGCGCCAGCCGGCCGGGCCCCGGGACAGCTGGAGGCGCAGCACGTCGGGGGGCGGCACCGCGCATCGTACGGCCGCCGCGCTGTCGTGGTCGCCGGACCCGCGCGCCTCCATGATCACGACGTCGAACCACCGCGCCAGCTCGCTCACGGTGTCGGGCCGCGCCCGCACGTCCTGGATGGAGGACCCCGCACCGGTGTTCACGACCAGGTGGCCGCGACTGCGCCGCGGGTCCCGCGCGGGCATCCGGGCCACGTCGATCTCGGTACGGGCTCCGCCCGGCCTGGCCCAGTCGGCGGGCACGGACAGCTTGGCGCACCGCAACCCGTCCCCGCAGTCCCACCAGGCAAGCCCTCGCCGCGCCCCGCCCGCCCGCCGCAGCGCCGCGCGGCCACCGCCCACCTGCCGACCCGCCGCGCCGCCACCGCCCGTCTCCCCCACCATGCGAGCGTCGCCGGCCTGCACCGCAGGAGTGCCGCCGGCCTCCGGAGCGCCGGTCACCACCGGCACGGCACCCGTCCCATGGGCCTCCGGCGGGACCGGCGCGGGGCCCGCGCCGGCCGCTCCCGGTGCGGCGAGTACGCCACCCGCGCCGGCGACCGTCAGAGCGGTCGTCATCCGCAACATCCGCTGACCCATGCCCACCGCGTCGCTCCTGCAGAGTAGTGCCGACAGCGCAGGTCAGCAGTCTGTCAGCGCCCTGCGGGCCGGTGGACGGCTTCGCCGAAGGCCGTAGGGGAAATCTCCGGCAGCCTCAGCGGATCGTCCGGAAAGCGGCGCGTATGCCCGCCACCAGGGAGTCCGGCGCCGCCATGGCGACCATGTGGCTGGGGCTGTGCGCCTCTCCCCAGTAGACGATGTCGTTGCCGCGTTCGGCGATCCGCCGCATCACCGCCGGCCCGCCGTGTGTCACCCCGGTCGGCACGGCCCGCTGGTCGACGGGCAGCCCCGCGGCGCCTTCGTAGTAGGGCCACGACGACGACCCACCGGTGCCGGTCAGCCAGTAGAGGCTCGCGTTGGCCAGCACCAGGTCGCGCTCGACGGGCTCGGACCCCGCCCCCCACCCGTCGAACTCCTTGAACCTCTCCACGAGGTAGGCGAGCTGCGCCACCGGCGAGTCGGTGAAGCCGTACGCGAGCGTCTGCGGCCTGCTCGCGAGGTAGGGGCCGTACCCGCTGCCCTCGGTCATCCAGGCGGCCATCTCCGCCAGCTCGGCCCGCTCGGCCTCGCTGAACCCCTCCAGCTGCGCCGGGTCACCCGTGTGGAGGCCGAGCCCGGCCGTGATGACGGAGCCGATCACGTGCTCGCTGTCGAGCGCGGCCAGTTGCGGGGTCACCAGCGCTCCGGCGTCGTTGCCGTGGGCGCCGTACCGCTCGTAGCCGAGCCGGCGCATCAGCTCGGCCCACGCGCGCGCCACCCGCTCGATGGTCCACGGCCGCTCGTCGGCGGGCTCGGGGAACGGCGAGAAGGCGAACCCGGGCAGCGATGGCGCCACGACGTGGAAGGCGATGTCCGGGTCGAGCCCGTGCCGGCGCGGGTCGGTGAGGGGCCCGATGACGCTCAGGAACTCGGCGACGGAGTTCGGCCAGCTGTGCGTCATGATCAGCGGTATGGCGCCGGGCTCCGGGGAGCGGGCGTGCACGAAATGGATCGTCTGCCCGTCGATGCCGGTGGTGAACTGCGGGAAGGCGTTGAGCCTGGCCTCCCACGCCCGCCAGTCGAAGCCGTCGGCCCAGTGTTCGGCGAGCTCGCGCAGGTATGGTGCGGGCACGCCCCGGCTCCACCCGCCGGGCAGCGCCCTCGCCCATCTGGTACGCCGCAGCCGGTCGCGCAGGTCGTCGAGGTCGATCTGCGGAATGTCCAGATGAAAGCGCTTGATGACGTTCATGCCCGGCACCCTAGGAACCCTTGCGGCAAGAAGGCTTCCGCATCGACCCGCTCGGCCGGAACGTCCGGAGGATGGCGTACGCGTGGGGTGCCGCCCGAGCGTCACCGGCGCGGCCCGGGCGCGAGCCGGAGGGCCGCGTACCGCAAATGCTCCGGGACACCCGCATACGAAGAACCCCGCACGGGTCGTCCGCGCGGGGTTCTCGTTCAGGCCAGGGATCGAGCCGCAGCCTTCAGTGAAGCGTCAGCTCTGGCCGCCGGCGAGCTTCTCGCGCAGGGCCGCCAGCGCCTCGTCAGAGGCGAGCGCGCCGCTGGCGGGAGCCGACGACGAGCCGCCGCCCGACTGGGCCGGCGAGTCGCCGGTGTAGGACGAGGGAGCGGCCTCGCCGGCCTCCGCCTCGGCCTTGCGGGCCTCCTCGATCTGCTTCCTGTGGGCCTCGAAGCGCTGCTGGGCCTCGGCGTACTGCCGCTCCCACTCCTCACGCTGCTTGTCGAAGCCCTCGAGCCACTCGCCGGTCTCCGGGTCGAAGCCCTCGGGGTAGATGTAGTTGCCCTGGTCGTCGTAGGTGGCCGCCATGCCGTAGAGGGTCGGGTCGAACTCGACCTCGGTGCCGACACCCTCGTTGGCCTGCTTCAGCGACAGGCTGATGCGACGGCGGTCGAGGTCGATGTCGATGATCTTGACGAAGATCTCGTCGCCGACCTGGACGACCTGCTCCGGGATCTCCACGTGGCGCTCGGCCAGCTCGGAGATGTGGACCAGGCCCTCGATGCCCTCCTCGACCCGGACGAACGCGCCGAACGGCACCAGCTTGGTGACGCGGCCCGGCACGACCTGGCCGATCTGGTGGGTGCGGGCGAACTGCTGCCACGGGTCTTCCTGGGTGGCCTTGAGCGACAGGGAGACGCGCTCGCGCTCCATGTCGACGTCGAGGACCTCGACCGTGACCTCCTGGCCCACCTCGACGACCTCGGACGGGTGGTCGATGTGCTTCCAGGACAGCTCGGACACGTGGACCAGACCGTCGACGCCGCCGAGATCGACGAAGGCGCCGAAGTTGACGATCGAAGAGACGACGCCCTTGCGGACCTGGCCCTTCTGGAGGGTGTTGAGGAACGTCTGGCGAACCTCGGACTGCGTCTGCTCGAGCCAGGCACGGCGCGACAGGACCACGTTGTTGCGGTTCTTGTCGAGCTCGATGATCTTGGCTTCGAGCTCGCGGCCGACGTACGGCTGCAGGTCGCGGACACGCCGCATCTCGACCAGGGACGCCGGGAGGAAGCCACGGAGGCCGATGTCGAGGATGAGACCACCCTTGACGACCTCGATGACGGTGCCGGTGACGATGCCGTCCTCGTCCTTGATCTTCTCGATCGTGCCCCAGGCGCGCTCGTACTGGGCGCGCTTCTTGGACAGGATCAGGCGACCCTCCTTGTCCTCCTTCTGGAGAACCAGGGCCTCGACGTGTTCGCCGACCTCCACGACGTCAGCAGGGTCGACATCGTGCTTGATCGAAAGCTCGCGCGAGGGGATGACACCCTCGGTCTTGTAGCCGATATCGAGAAGGACCTCGTCTCGATCGACCTTGACGACGGTGCCCTCGACAATGTCGCCGTCGTTGAAGTACTTGATGGTCTCGTCGATCGCTGCGAGGAAGGCTTCCTCGGACCCGATGTCGTTGACCGCTACCTGCGGGGTGCTCGAGGTGGCCTCAGTGCTGGACGTCATGTGTGGAATTGCTCCGAACGCGGACAGGATGTCGATGTGGCGGATGCGCGGCAGGCCCTCTTCCGCATCAAGCCGAGGAATGACGACATCGACGTGACCGAGCGCGAGCCCGCTCCGTCTGAGGCGCGCGCGAGCCCACAGCGCAGCGATCAGCATATGAGACCTTGGCCACGGGGTCAATCCAGGGAGGCGTCAGTACGCGATGACCTGGAGCCCTCGCTTGGCCCTGATATTACCGCGTAGTTTCTTCGGTATGGAGATCCGGTCGGGATCGCCGTCGGAGACGTAGCGCTCACCAGGGTGCTTACGCAGCCAGTCGAGCCAGTGTTGCGAACACCACTTGCGGCACTCGCCCTTCTTGGCGTTGCTCTGGATGCGCTGGATCGCCCCCCGGTCGAATTTTTTCGCGTAGGGCGAAAGTGACGGCTCGGCCCCGGCGAGGAACACGCCTGCGAAATCATAACGCGTGCCGTCCCACTTCCCGACCCGAGCGGGCTTCTTCCCGCGGGGCAACGAGCCGTACGGCAGCGCCATGGTCCTGGAGGACGGCACGCCGAGCTTCTTGAGCAGGCGTTCGAGCCGGACGATCTGCTCGTGCACCTTCTTCCGCTTGATCGTCCGCAGGTCGGGGTGGCTCCAGGTGTGGTTGGCGACCTCGTAGCCGCGGTCGACCAGCCACCGCACGGCCGCCGTCTGCGACGGCCTGTCGCGCAGCCCGAAGGGTTCCTTGTTGATCCAGAACGTGGCGACGGGCCGGAAGGACGGGTGTTTCCTGGCCACCTCCTGGATCACGGCCACGGCCGTGCCCGCCGCCGGGTTGCCCGCGGCGTCGAGGGCGAAGTGGCTGGGGTGACCGTCGTCGAACGTGAGCACCACCGGGAACCTCCCCGCGGGGACCGGGATCTCGCCGGTGACGAACTCCCTGGCGGTGATCGGCACGTAGCCCTCCTTCGCCAGCCGCTCCAGCTCCTTCCTGAGCTGGGCGGGGGTCCTGTCGATGGAGGCCCGCCGTTCGGCGACGATCCGGTGGTACATCAGGACCGGCACCAGGCCGGCCTCGTTGGCGCGCACCTGACGGGCGAACTCCGGCGTGGACACGACGCCGGGCGGCTGGCCCACCGGCGACGGGGTGGGCGGCGAGCTGGGCGGCGGAGAGCTGTCGCCGACCTCGGCCGCGTCGTCCGGCCGCGCGTGCGGCCGCGGCTCGTCCGGTAACAGGCTGAGCCCGACGATGGCCACCGTTATCACCACCACGTTCGCTATGCCGATGATCCGCGTGAGGGACGCTGGTAACCGCACAGAACTCCCGGGCCGCTCGGGTGAGAAACACGATCAGGCTAGTGCAGATCCCCCACGACGGGCGGCCCTCGCCGTCAGTGGCAGGGCCAGTGACAGCGTCAGTGACAGGGCCATGGGCAGGGTCAGTGGCCGGCGTCCTCCCAGGTGCGCCCGACGCCCACGGAGACCTCCAGCGGCACGCGCAGGTGGTAGGCGGCGTTCATCTGGTCGCACACGAGCTGCGTGAGCGGCTCCAGCTCGCCGGGCGCCACCTCGAACACCAGCTCGTCGTGGACCTGCAGCAACATCCGGGAGGCCAGCCCCTCCTCGCCGAGCGCCTGGCGCACGTGCAGCATGGCGACCTTGATGATGTCGGCCGCCGAGCCCTGGATGGGGGCGTTGAGCGCCATGCGCTCGGCCATCTCGCGGCGCTGGCGGTTGTCGCTGGTGAGGTCGGGGAGGTAGCGGCGGCGGCCCATGATGGTCTCGGTGTAGCCGTCGGCGCGGGCCTGCTGGACGATGGCGTGCAGGAAGTCGCGCACGCCGCCGAACTCGGTGAAGTATTCCTCCTTCAGCGCCCGCGCCTCGGCCACCGGGATGTTGAGCTGCTGGGCCAGCCCGAAGTCGGACAGGCCGTAGGCCAGGCCGTAGTTCATCGCCTTGATGCGGGCGCGCAGCTCGCCGTCGATCTGCTCGGGCGGCAGGTCGAACACGCGGGCGGCGGTGGCCTGGTGGAAGTCGTGGCCCGACTCGAACGCCTCGATCAGCGACTCGTCGCCCGACAGGTGGGCCATGATGCGCAGCTCGATCTGGCTGTAGTCGGCCGTCAGCAGCGTCTCGTAGCCCTCGCCGACCACGAAGCCCTGCCGGATGCGGCGGCCCTCGGCGGTGCGGATCGGGATGTTCTGCAGGTTGGGCTTCTCCGACGACAGCCGGCCCGTGGCGGCCATGGTCTGGTTGAACGTGGTGTGGATGCGCCCGTCGTCGGCGATCTCCTTGATCAGGCCCTCGACGGTGATGCGGAGCTTGGCCTGGTCGCGGTGGCGCAGCATGATCGTGGGGAGCTCGTGCTCGGTCTGGGTGGCCAGCCAGGCGAGCTGGTCGGCGTCGGTGCTCCAGCCGGTCTTGATCTTCTTCGTCTTGGGCAGGTTGAGCCGGACGAAGAGGATCTCCTGCAGCTGTTTGGGCGACCCGAGGTTGAACTGCTCGCCGACCGAGCGGTGCGCCTCCTCCACGGCGTGCTTGACGGCGGCGCCGAACTCGGCCTCGAGGCCCGCGAAGTATTCGCTGTCGACGGCGATGCCGGCGCGCTCCATCTCGGCCAGCACCGACAGCAGCGGCAGCTCCACGTCGGTCATGAGCTGGGTGCCGCCCCTCCCGGCCAGGAAGCTCTCCAGGGAGTCGGCCAGCTCGCGCACGGCGTGGGCGCGCAGCGCGAGATCCTTGGCCGGCGCGTCCTCGTCGTCGCCGAACAGCGCGGCCTGCCCGTCGGGCTCCTCCTCGGCGCGCAGGTCGCGGTTGAGGTAGCGCCTGGCCAGGTCTTCCAGGGCGAACGTGCGCTGCCCCGGCATGGCGAGGTAGGCGGCCAGCGCGGTGTCGCAGCTCAGGCCGCGCAGCTCCATGCCCTGCGCCCAGAGGGCCAGGATGGGACCCTTGGCGTCGTGGACGGCCTTGGGGCGGGCGTCGTCGCCGAGCCAGGCGCGCAGGGCCGTCTCGTCGGCCTCGGTGAGCTTGACGAGGTCGATGTGGGCGGCCGTGCCGTCGGGCGAGGCGATGGCGACGGCGTCGACGCGCCCGCCGCCGCTGCCGTAGGAGCCCTTGAACGCCAGGCCCGCGCGGCCGGCGGGCAGCGCCGACAGCCAGCCCGCGACGCGGTCGGGGCCGAGCAGCACGGTCTCCACCTCGAAGCCCTGCTCGGGCTCCTGCTCGCCGGTGCCGAGCACCTTGAACACCCGCTCGCGCAGCTCGCCGCGGATCTGCAGGGTGTCGAACAGTTTGTTGATCTCCTCGCGCTCCCACGTGCCCTGGCTGAGCGCGCCGGGCTCGACCTCCAGCGGGACGTCGCGCAGCAGCTCGGTGAGCCGGCGGTTCATCAGCACCTGGGCGACGTGCTCGCGCAGCTTGTCGCCGACCTTGCCCTTGACCTCGTCGACCCGGTCGACCAGCGCGGTCAGCGAGCCGAACTCGCGCACCCACTTGGCCGCGGTCTTCTCCCCCACGCTCGGGATGCTCAGCAGGTTGTCGCTGGGGTCGCCGCGCAGTGCCGCGAAATCAGGGTATTGAGCGGGCGTCAGGCCGTATTTCTCCTGGACCGCCTCGGGCGTGAACCTGGTCATGTCGCTGATGCCGCGCCGGGTCATCAGAACGGTGACGTTCGCGTCGACCAGCTGGAGCGCGTCGCGGTCGCCGGTGACGATCAGGACGTTCATCCCCTCCGCCGAGGCGCGGGTGGCCAGCGTGGCGATGAGGTCGTCGGCCTCGAAGCCCGCCTTGGACAGCCGCGGGATGCGCAGCGTGTCGAGCAGCTCGAAGATCAGCTGCATCTGCCCGCGGAAGTCTTCCGGCGTCTCGCTCCTGTTGGCCTTGTAGTCGGAGTATTCCTCATGGCGGAACGTCGGCTCCGACCTGTCGAAGGCCACCGCCACGTGGGTCGGCTGCTCGTCGCGCAGGATGTTGGTCAACATCGAGGTGAACCCGTAGACCGCCTCGGTGTGCTGACCGTCGGTGGTCATCAGGTTGGCGTCCTTGAGCGCGTAGAACGCGCGATAGGCCAGGGAATGCCCGTCAAGCAGCAACAGGCACGGGCGGCTGGGGGTCACTTCACTCTTCGGCACACCCGCAGCCTAGTCTGCGTCTGCGACAGAAAACCTGAGCTCGGAAGAGTGGAGGCGTCCCTTTGACACAGACCAACCCCATGGATGCGGCGATGGTCGGCGACATGCACGCGGGCACGCTTCCCGAGCGGATGGGCGTCGAGTTCCTCGAGGCCACGCCGGAGCGGGTGACGGGCCGGATGCCGGTCGAGGGCAACACGCAGCCGTACGGGCTGCTGCACGGCGGGGCGTCTGTGGTGCTGGCCGAGACCCTGGGCTCGGTGGCGGCGGCGATCCACGCGGGGCCCGACCGCATCGCCGTGGGCATCGAGATCAGCGCCACCCACCACCGCCCCGCGACCTCCGGCCATGTGACCGGCGTCGCGACCAGATTGCACGCGGGCCGGACGCTGGCGACGTACGACATCGTGATCAGTGACGAGCAGGGGCGTCGCGTGTGCACCTCGCGCCTCACCTGCATGCTGCGCGACCGCTGACACACCGGCCACTTGCGCGCAGCCTTTGCGCGCGCCCCCCGCGGGTCGCTACGGTTGACCGGACAGAGCCCCGCGGGGAGGCTCAGTAGAAAACGTGTACGGCCGGGGAAGCCTTACACGGCCCCAAAGGCCACCCCGCGGGCTCGTCAACATCCACAGACGATCGTTATTCCATCGTTTTCCCCACGTGCCAGGCGTCTCCCCTGATTTAGCCCCTGACCTGCCTCGTTGGTTCCTCACATCAGTGACACACACATGTCACTAATTGGTGACGAACGATACTGAAACGGGCGCACCCAGAATAAGCTCCCGCCATTGCATTCCAGTTGTGCCTGCGATGCGCGCGTGTCGAGATGGAGGGGCACAACCCCGCCTTGACCTATTTTCGAGGGAGCACCATTGCGCAGAGCCGTGATCGCGTTCACGGCCTTCCTGGGTGGACTCATCTTCCTGCTCGCCGGTCCGGCCCACGCGGGGCCGGCCGACTGCCAGGGCTTGAGGGGAACACTCAACTTCCAAGGCCAGCCAGTGAACGGCGCCAGAATCTCCGTGACCACCGAGGACGGCAAACCCGTCTCGGAGGCCACCACCGACGCTCAGGGCAAGTGGGATGTCCAGGTCGAGGATCCAGGCAGATACAAGGTCACCCTGGATCCCGGCAGCCTGCCGCAGAACGCCGAGCCGCGGGGCGGCACGAACGTCCGCACGCTGAGCGTCCATGAGGGCAACTGCTCCACCGCCCTCTTCCCCCTCCAGCCGAAGGGCGGCGGCCAGGACCAGGGGCAGCAGAGCGACAACGACAGCGCGTTCTGGACCCGCGCCGCGCAGCTCACCTTCGAGGGCTTCAACCTCGGCCTGATCATCGCCCTGGCCGCGCTCGGCCTCTCGCTCATCTACGGCACGACCGGCCTGACCAACTTCGCCCACGGCGAGCTGGTCACCCTCGGCGCGATCCTCGCCTACGGGTTCAACGCGGGAATGGGCCTCGGCCTCATCCCCGCCGCCGCCATCGCCGTCATCGTCGCCGGCCTGCTCGGCTATCTGCAGGACCGCTTCTTCTGGGGGCAACTGCGCAGGCGCGGCACCGGCATCATCGCCATGATGATCATCTCGATCGGCGTCGCGCTCTTCCTGCGCTACCTGTTCCTCATCGTCTTCGGCGGCCAGACCGAGGCGTACACCGAGTACAACGCCCAGCCCGGCGTGCAGGTGGGGCCGATCTCGGCCGCGCCGAAGAACTTCGTCGCCATGGGCATCGAGCTGGTCGTGCTGATCATCGTCGGCATCGCCCTGCTGCGCACCCGCACCGGCAAGGCGGCGCGCGCGGTCGCCGACAACCCGGCGCTCGCGGCGTCGTCCGGCATCAACGTCGACCGGGTCGTCCGGATCATCTGGACCTCGGGCGGCGCCATCGCCGCACTCGCGGGCATCATGCTCGGCCTCTCCCAGAACCTGAAATACACGATGGGGCAGGAGATGCTCCTGCTCATCTTCGCCGGCGTGACGCTCGGCGGGCTCGGCACCGCGTTCGGCGCGCTGATCGGGTCGCTGGTGGTCGGCCTGTTCATCCAGGTCTCGACACTGTGGGTGCCGCCGGAGCTCAAGAGCGTCGGGGCGCTGGCCGTTCTCATCATCGTGCTCCTCGTCCGGCCGCAGGGCATCCTCGGCCGCCGCGAGCGGATCGGCTGATCGGGGGAGGATCAGAATGGACTGGATCACGATCTTCAGCACCACCATCAAGTCCGCGGTCGGCGTGGAGACAGTGCTGTACGGCATCGCCGCCATCGGTCTCAACATCCACTTCGGCTACACCGGGCTGCTCAACTTCGGCCAGGCCGCGTTCATGGGCGTGGCCGGTTACGGTCTGGCGGTCACCGTCGTCGTCCTCGGCATGCCGTTCTGGGTCGGCATCATCTTCGGCCTGATCGCGGCGGTGATCCTGGCGTTCCTGCTGGGCATACCGACGCTGCAGCTGCGCGCCGACTATCTGGCCATCGTCACCATCGCGGCGGCCGAGATCGTCCGGCTCGTCTTCCGCTCGGTGCAGTTCAAGGACGTCTTCGGCGGCTCCGACGGCCACCGCGGCTTCACCGAGGGCTTCTACGCTCTCAACCCCTACCCCGCGGGAAACTACGGCTTCAACCTCGGCCCCATCCCGCTGTTCTTCAACCACCGCACGATGTGGGTGATCACCGTCGGCTGGGTGCTGATCGCCCTGGCCTGCCTCATGGTCCACCTGCTGATGAAGAGTCCGTGGGGCCGCGTGCTCAAGGCCATCCGCGAGGACGAGGACGCCGTGCGCAGCCTGGGCAAGAGCGTCTTCTCCTACAAGATGCAGGCGCTGGTGCTGGGCGGCGTCATCGGCTGCATGGGCGGCTTCATCTACGGTCTGGGCTATGCCTCGGTGCAGCCTGACGTGTTCGGCACCGAGACGACGTTCTACATGTACACGATGGTCATCCTCGGCGGCGCGGCCCGCGTGCTCGGCCCGGTCATCGGCTCGATGCTCTTCTGGGTCCTGCTCGTGCTCATCTACGGCGTGCTCTCCGAGGCCGTCCGCGTGGGGTACATCACCTTCATGGACACCAACCAGGTCGGCGCCCTGCGCTGGATCCTGGTCGGCGCCGGTCTGATCCTGTTGCTTGTCTACCGGCCACAGGGCATCTTCGGTGACAAGAGGGAGATCGCAATCGATGCACGCTGAGACCATGAGCACCGACCGCAAGGCCGCCGCCCTGGCCGCCTTCAAGGACCTGGCGCGCGATCCGGGCGTGCCCAAGCCCGACCCCATCCTCGTGGTGGACCGCGTCGTCCGCCGCTTCGGCGGCCTGACCGCCGTCGACGTCGGCCACGTGGAGATCCAGCGGGGCTCCATCACGGCGCTGATCGGCCCCAACGGCGCCGGCAAGACCACGTTCTTCAACCAGCTCACCGGGTTCGACAAGGCCGACGCCGGCTCGTGGACGTTCAACGGGCGGTCCATGAACGGCGTTCCCGCCCACAAGGTGGCCAGAAGCGGCATGGTCCGCACCTTCCAGCTCACCAAGGCGCTGTCGCGCCTGACGGTGCTGGAGAACATGCGCCTCGGCGCCCAGAGGCAGAAGGGCGAGAACTTCTGGCAGGCGCTCGTGCCGCGCCTGTGGCGTGCCCAGGAGGACGAGATCACCGAGCGGGCCGAGGAATTGCTGGCCCGCTTCAAGCTCGACGCCAAGCGCGACGACTTCGCCGGATCGTTGTCCGGCGGCCAGCGCAAGCTGCTGGAGATGGCCCGCGCGCTCATGGTCAACCCCGAACTGGTCATGCTCGACGAACCCATGGCGGGCGTCAACCCGGCGCTGACCCAGTCGCTGCTCGGCCACGTCAAGGACCTGCGCGAGCAGGGCATGACGGTGCTGTTCGTGGAGCACGACATGGACATGGTCCGCGACATCAGCGACTGGGTGATCGTCATGGCCCAGGGCGCGGTCATCGCCGAGGGCCCGCCCTCGACGATCATGTCCGACGAGCGGGTGATCGACGCCTACTTGGGCGCCCACCACGACGCGCCCCTGTCCGAGGGCGAGCTGGAGGCCCAGCTGCACGAGGCTGAGGCGGCGCTGGAGGCCGAGATCGAAGAGGAGACGCAGAAGTGAACGCCGGCGCAGAGTCGAAGGCGGCCGTCACCGACCGCAGCGCGCATCTGGAAGGCGCCGAGGACGCCGTGCTCCGGTGCGACGAGCTGATCGCCGGCTACCTGCCGGGCGTCAACATCCTCAACGGCTCCGACCTCTACGTCAAGGACGGCGAGCTGATCGGCATCATCGGCCCCAACGGCGCCGGGAAGTCGACGCTGCTCAAGGCCATGTTCGGGCTGGTCAACATCCGCAGCGGAACGGTGCTGCTCAAGGGTGAGAACATCACGAACATGAAGGCGCACACGCTGGTCGCCCGCGGGGTGGGCTACGTCCCGCAGACCAACAACGTCTTCCCCAGCCTCACCATCGAGGAGAACCTCGAGATGGGCGCCTTCCAGACACCGGGGAAGTTCAAGGAGCGCTTCGCGTTCGTCGCCGAGTTGTTCCCCGCGCTCAAGGAACGGCGCAAGCAGCGCGCCGGATCCCTGTCCGGCGGCGAGCGGCAGATGGTGGCGATGGCCAGGGCCCTGATGACCGAGCCCTCGGTGCTGCTGCTCGACGAGCCGTCCGCCGGCCTGTCGCCCAAGCTGCAGGACCTGGTCTTCATCCAGGCCCAGCAGATCAACAAGGCGGGCGTGACGGTCATCATGGTGGAGCAGAACGCGCGCCGCTGCCTGCAGATCTGCCACCGCGGCTATGTCCTCGACCAGGGCCGCAACGCCTACACCGGCACCGGGCGGCAGCTCGCCAACGACCCCAAGGTCATCGAGCTCTACCTCGGCACGCTGGCCAAGGCGTAGATCCGGCGATCGTTCGCGAGAACGGCGAAAGGGCTCCCCGTGAGCCCCTTCGCCGTTCTTTAATGATCGATGTGAAACGTTTGGCGACAGTCGCGCTCATGCTCCCCGTCCTGCTCGTCGGCTGCCAGGACGCCGCCTCGTCGGCGGGGAAGTACAGCACCGGAGGCGATCCCACCGACAGCCCCTGCGCCCGCGTGGTGTCCGCCATCGGGTACGCGGGCCTCATGCTGGGTCCGAAGGGCCAGGAGGACCGCCAGCACTTCGAGGACGCCCTGACCGGCCGCCTGGCGGAGGTGCACGGCATCACGCGGGAGTTCGGCGGCCGGCTGCCCGGCTCGCTGAGCGGGGCCGTGGAGACCGTCGAGACGACGACCGCGGGGCTGTCCAGGAACGACGTGCCGCGCGAGCGGCGGGTGGCGCTGCTGAAGCGCTACCGCGCGGCCGCCGACCGCATCGTGGCCGGCTGCGCATGAAAAGGAGAAGGGCCCGGTCCTGACGACCGGGCCCTTCTCCGTCACGCGCGTGCCGGTCAGCCCTCGATGTTGCCGGTGCGGTACTCCAGCGCCTTGACCGGGTACTTGTTGTCGTCGGCGTACTGGTAGATGCCGATGGTGGCGACCGCCGGGTCACCGGCGTCGTTGAACTCGACCGGGCCGCTGACGCCGTCGTAGTCGATGTCCTTGCCGGCCTTCAGCAGGTCGACGCACTCCTTGAAGTTCTTGCACTTCTCGCCGCCCTTGCTGACCTCGGCCAGCTTGGCCGCGATGTCGGCGCCCGCGTCGCTCTTGGCGGCCTCGGCGGCCAGCGCGATCAGGTTGGCCGCGTCGTACGACTCGGGAGCGTAGGTGTAGTCCTCGAGCTTGGGGTCGACCTCGAGGAGGTTCTTCCTGAACGCGTCGGGAGCCGAGGCGCCGGGGTAGGTGCCCTTGACGCCCGTGAGCGTGCCCTTGGGCATCTTCTCGTAGTTGGTGTTCGACATGTTGCCGTCGACCATGTACCACTTGTGCTTGCTGGCCGGCATGCCCTGCTTGACGAGCTCGCCGATGACCTTCGCGGTCTCCTCGAAGCCGATGAGGACGATGCCCTTCGGGTTCTTCGCCTTGATCTTGGCGACGTCGGCGGAGAAGTCGGGCGCCTTCGGGTCGTAGTCGACCCGCTCGACCACCTGGGCGCCGGCGTCGGTGACGGTCTTCTCCACCTGGTCGGCCAGGCCGGTGCCGTACGAGTCCTGCATCGCCATGATGGCGACCGTGTCGTTGCCGTCGGACACCACGAGGTCGCCCAGCACGCGGCCCTGCAGCTTGTCCGGCGGCGCGGTGCGGAAGTAGAGGCCGTTGTCCTTGATCGTGGTGAACTTGTCGGAGGTGTTGGCGGGCGAGAAGTGCACCACGCCGGCACCCGTGATCTTGTCGATCACCGACTCCGACACCGACGACGACGCGGCGCCGATGATGGCGTCGGCCTTCTGCGCCAGCAGCTTGTCCACCGACTGGGAGGCGATGTTGGTCGTCGTGTCACCCGAGTCGGTGTCGAACTTCTCGACAGGCTTGCCAAGCACTCCGCCGGCCTCGTTGATCTCCTTGAGCGCGAGATCGACCCCGGCGAACTCGGGCGGGCCGAGGAAGGCCAGCGAGCCGGTCTGGGGCAGCAGCGTGCCGAGGGTGAGAGTGCCGTCACCCTTCGCCGCGGCCGGGGCCGACGAGGATGAGGCGGGCGCGGCACTTTCGGAGGTTTGCGTGGCCGTGTCGCCGCCACCACCGCAGGCTGTCAGGGCCAGGCTGGTGGCAGCCGCGACAGCCAGCGCCCGTCCCACGGGAGCAATGCGGATCATGAAGTGTCTCCTTCATTTCAGGCCGGGGATCCGTCAGCACCGCCGAACGTTCCCGATCGAATGACGGAAACGTACAAAACTGTCGCATGCTCCAACCAGATGCCGCGAGGAACTGTCGGCACTTGGATGCGGAGTCGTAATCAGTCCTCAACTTACGGGACCTGCGGAAGCAGGCTTAATGTGCGTCAGGTGATGCGTAACACCACATTCTTGGCCGCGGTGGCCCTTCTCGCCGGGTGCGGTTCCAGCGGGCCGTCTCCCGCGGCTGTCTCGGGCCCGCCCGCCGGCGTCTCCGTCACGCTCGGGCAATGGCGTTCCGACGAACCGGCACACCGGCTTCAGGTGGCCGTGCGCAACACCCGCGACACCCCCGTCTATTTCGCCGACGTCCAGCTGGTGACGCCGTCTTTCCGTACGGTGCCCGCGAGCCAGGCCCGCGCCGCCATCGGCAGGACCGAGCGCACCGACCTGCCCATCCCGTACGGCGCCGCCAACTGCTCGCCCGGCGGCCTGCCCCAGGTGCGGCCCGCCACCGTCGTGGCCCATCTCCGCACCGGCGCGGAGCCGCTGCGCAAGGTCGCCTTCGAGCTGCCCCATCCCGACCCGCTGCTGGCCAGGCTGCTGCGCGACGAGTGCTCGGAGTTCCTCATCAAGCAGGCGGTGAACATCACGTTCGGCCCGGAATGGACGGAGTCCGGCAAGGTCATGCGCGGCGACCTGGTCGTCACCCGGCGCGGCGCGGGAGCGGTGACGCTGGCCGCCATGGGCGGCACGACGCACTACAACGTCGCCTACGACGGCCGGCGCCTGGGCCTGCTGCGGGCCACGGAGCAGCGCCTTGAGGTGCCGATCGAGCTCACCCCCGCACGCTGCGACGGCCACGCGTTCGGCGAGGCCAAGAAGGCCTTCCAGTTCCCCGTGCGGGCCGGCATCGACGGGGGCGAGGAGCGGGTGGTCGTCGTGGCCCCGCCCAAGCCGCTGCAGGACCGCCTGATCGGCTACGCGTTCAGGGCGTGCGGCTTCGGCCGCTGAGCGACCCGCCGCACGCGGGGTCGCTCAGCGGCCGGATCCGCAGGGTCAGCCCTCGATGTTGCCGGTGCGGTACTCCAGCGCCTTGGTGTCGTAGGTGTTGTTCTCGCCGTACTGGTAGATGCCGATGGTGGCGACCGCCGGGTCACCGGCGTCGTTGAACTCGACCGGGCCGCTGACGCCCTCGTAGTCGATGTCCTTGCCCTCCTTCAGCAGGGCGGCGCACTCCTCGAAGTTCTTGCACTTCTCGCCGCCCTTGCTGACCTCGGCCAGCTTGGCCGCGATCGACGCGCCGGAGTCGTCCTTCGCCGCCTCGGCGGCCAGGGCGATCAGGTTCGCCGCGTCGTACGACTCCGCCGCGTACGTGAAGTCGTCGAGCTCGGCGTTGAGCTTCTTGAGCTTCTTCCTGAAGTCGTCAGGGGCCTCGGCGCCCGGGATGGTGCCCTTGACGCCCGTGAGCGTGCCCTTGGGCATCTTCACGTAGTTGGTGTTCGACATGTTGCCGTCCACCATGTACCACTTGACCTTGTCGGCCGACAGGCCCTGCTTGACCAGCTCCGCGATGACCTTGGCGCCCTCCTCGAAGCCGATCAGCACGACCGCCTTCGGGTTCTTCGCCTTGATCCGCGCCACGTCGGCGGAGAACTCCGGCGCCTTCGGGTCGTAGTCGACCCGCTCCACGACGCTCGCCCCCGCCTCCTCGGCGGTCTTGGTGACCTGGTCGGCCAGGCCGGAGCCGTAGGAGTCCTGCATGGCCAGGATGCCGATGGTGTCGTTGCCGTCGGCGGCGATCAGGTCGCCCAGCACGCGGCCCTGCAGCTTGTCCGGCGGCGCGGTGCGGAAGTAGAGGCCGTTGTCCTTGATCGTGGTGAACGCGTCGGAGGTGTTGGCCGGCGAGAACTGCACCACGCCTGCGCCCGTGACCTTGTCGATGATCGACTCCGACACGGACGACGACGCCGCGCCCACGATCGCGTCCACCTTCTGCGCCAGCAGCTTGTCCACCGACTGCGACGCGATGTTGGTCGTCGTGTCACCCGAGTCGGTGTGGACCGTCTTGACCGGCTTGCCGAGCACGCCCCCGGCGTCGTTGATCTCCTTGACGGCCTGGTCGACGCCGGCGAACTCGGGCGGGCCGAGGAAGGCCAGCGAGCCGGTCTGCGGCAGCACCGTGCCGAGGGTCAGCGTGCCGTCGCCCTTCGCCGCGGGTGCCGAGGACGCGGCGGACGACGCCGGCGCGGACTGCTGCGCCGACGTGTCGTCGCCACCGCCGCCGCCACAGGCCGTCAGAGCCAGGCTCGCCGCGGCCGCGACGGCCAGCAGACGTCCCGCTGGAGCAATGCGGATCATAAAGAAGACTCCCCCAATCTCAGCGAAGGAACGTCCCCTTCGCCGGGTTCTCCGAGCTCAGCATGCCGCTCGAATGGCACACCAGGGAGTTGTTACGCGACTTTTATACTGATTCGTAATGTCCCAAATACCCATAGTAATGGGATGTTCCACCACAGTTACGGACACTTCACACAAAGAACGGCCCTGACCCGAAATTTCGGGTCAGGGCCGGAATGATGGGGAAGGTGGGACGTGAGGGAATGCGGAGGCCGCGCCATGACAGCGCCCTGACCGCGGCCCGCCCCGACGGCTAGGACGCGACCGGGCACACCGCGTGGTGCGGGCGCCTCAGCCCCGCTCGGCCGCGTCGTCCATAACGATCTGAGCAACCTCGCGCATGCTCAGCCGCCGGTCCATCGACGCCTTCTGGATCCACCGGAAGGCCTGGGGCTCGCTCCAGCCGTGCTGCGTCATCAACCGCCCCTTGGCGCGCTCGACCAGCTTCCGTGTCTCAAGCCGCTCCGACAGGTTGGACACCTCGGCGGCCAGCGCCACCATCTCCTCGTGCCTGCTGACCGCCATCTCGATGGCCGGCACCAGGTCCGCCTTCGTGAACGGCTTGACCAGATAGGCCATCGCCCCCGCGTCCCTGGCGCGTTCGACCAGGTCACGCTGGGAGAAGGCGGTCAGGATGAGGCACGGCGCGATGCGCTCGCCCACGATGCGCTCGGCCGCGGATATGCCGTCGAGCACGGGCATCTTGACGTCGAGAATGACGAGGTCGGGTTTCAGCTCGGCAGCCAGCCGGATCGCCTGCTCGCCGTCACCGGCCTCGCCCACGACGACGTAGCCGTCCTCCTGGAGCATCTCCTTGAGGTCAAGGCGGATCAGGGCCTCGTCTTCCGCGATCACTACTCGCCGCTGCGTACTCACGAGCGCAAGAGTACAGACGTCCGGTAGATTAGATCCACGCTGGCACCCGTTGCTGATCATCTTCAGCGGTGGAGCGCGGCGTTGATCCGGACAAGTCCGGAAAATCAGCCGGAATGATGGAATGGCAGACATGGACGCCTCAAAAGCGTCTGCTCGAAAGGGCGTGCGGGTTCGAATCCCGCTTCCGGCACCTCATCCACGCGCGACGGCTCCATCCGCTGGAGTCGGCTCCCCTCCGTGCAGGCCCGGCCCTTGCACATCGCCTGCGCCGCCGGCGGGCCCGTCCTCGTGCAGGAACGTGCCGGCGCCCGCGAGCCGTCCACCCGATCAGCACGGGCCGCGTGATGCGGAGGCCGGGGTGCGGGCACCGTCCGGCCGTCATCCGGGCTGCTGGGGATGGGCATATCGGGTGCCCTAAACTGGCGCGCTGACAGGGACGCATGATCATTGGAGTGCCGCATGGCTACGCTCTCCGGGCAGGATGACGATCGCGAGATCATGGCCGCGATCGACGGCAAGGTCGACCAGATGGTGCGGGAGTCCTTGGCGGCACGGGATCGCGATCGGGTGATCGCCGGGGTCGGCGAGAGCGACGACGGGATGATCAGGGCGAAGGCCGACGCCGACGGCGCGATCGTTTCGCTCGCTCTCGATCCCCGCGTGATGCGGCGCGAGGCGGACCGTCTCGCCGAGGATGTGGCCGCGGTGCTCAGCGCGGCGCAACGGGACGCGCGGGAGCAGGCGCGCGAGATCCTGGACGGCGCCGCCCTTTCCTCGATCACGTCCGACCGGCTCGGCGAGAGCCTGGCGACCGACAGGGACGGGCGGGCGGTGAGCGACGTTCTCCGCCGCCTCCTGGAGATGTCCGGCTCCGGCGCCGAGGCGGACGAGGACGAGCGCCGGGTGCCCGATGTCCTGGAGAAGCGGTACGACGAGCTGGAGAGCCTGGTCGGCACGGGCACGAATGCGTCCGGGCACGTCACGGCGACCGCGGACGCGCACGGACGCGTCCGCGAGATCAGCATCGGGGCCCGTGCCATGCGGCTGGACAGTCACGTGCTGGCGGAGGAGGTCCTGGCAGCCGTCCGCGACGCCCGGCGCGAGGTCGTCGCGAAGGCGGAGGAGAAGGTGGTCGACGCCCTCCCGGATCTCGATCCCGAGGCCGGCATCGACGTCGTGACCCAGGATGGCCCCCCGCGCCGGTGACCCGGGACGGCGCCTCGTGTCACGCCGGTGAGGCGCCGTCCCGGTTTCGTCCCTAGGAGACCTCCTCCTTCTTGAGTTCCGGGATCACCAGTTGCTGGCCTGGGGACAGGTGGCCCTGGTCGATGCCGTCGAGATGCCAGTTGGCCTGCTGGAGGAGCGACACGTAGCGCTCGCTGCCGTATTCGCGCTGAGCGATCGCCGACAGCGTGTCGCCGCCCTGCACCGTGTGCGTGGTGGCGCCGACCGGTTGCCTGGAGCCGGATCGCGGCGGTTCGCCGTTGGAGCCGTGATCCCAGTTCCGGTAGTCGGGGATGTTCAGGTCGACGGGCTCGCTCTGGCCGCGGGGCACCAGGGTGTAGTTGATCGTTCCGGGAATAAGGCCGAGGATACGGTTTTTCCAGAAGGGGTCCATATTGAGGAAGGCGTTGACCGGCCCGATCTGCCTGGCCCGGTAGGTGAGGCTGTCCTTCGGGAGCCAGATCCTGGTGCCGTCCTTGAACTTTAGCTGGGCGAGATGGTTCCCGGGCAGAGCTCGTCCGTAGCGGACGTTGGTGGCCGACATCGCACGGCTCGCGTCGATGGGGTAGACCTTATTGAGTCCCCATTTGTCCGCCTTGCGCCAGGCGAGGTGCTTCAGGCCCGTCGCGTCACGGAGCAGTCCGTAGGTTCCCAAGCCGAAAGCCGCGCTGACGCCTCCGACGATGAGGCCGTCCTTGAGCGCGGCGCCGAAGCCCTTCTTCTCGTAGATCATGCTCAGGAGGGTGGCGGCGCCGACGTTGACCCCGAATTCGGTCATCACACCGAACGTCTTGGGGTTGGTCTGCGCGAATCTGGTGACCGCACCGATGTTCTTCACGAGCGCGAAGCCGCCGCCGAGGCCGAACAGGAAGGTCAGCGTGCCCAGCATGCTCGGGGAAACCGAGAAGGCCGAGACGAACGAGGAGAGACTCAGGATGTCCCCGCTCCTGAACCAGTTCGCCAGCGAGGAGTTGACATAGTTGGCGCCGGCGACGCCGAGCCCGTTCTTCAGGAATCCGCCCAGCACAGGGCCGCGTCCGGCCACGGTCGACCCGAACGCCTTGCCCAGCAGTCTTAGCCTGGCGCGCAGGAGTTTGATCATCTGCATGGCGCGCTGCCTGAGCCGCTTGACCATCCTCACGAGGAAGGCGCGCACCGCCGGATTGAGGATCGCCGCTCCGGCCATGATGACGCCGATCGCCGCGAGCGTCTGCAGGGTGCGCTTGACGAGGTACTTGGACCTCTGGGTCTCCTCGACGGCGGTGCCGAGGATCTCGGCGGAGTGTTCGGAGCGCGCCGCCCACTGTTCCAGGGTCTGGGCCTGGTCTGTCCCGCCGCCGGAAGGGTTGACGTATCTCGTCCAGGCCGCGTGGTAGGTCTGGGCGGCGTCTCCGCCCCATCGCGCCTTCTCGACCTCGTCCTCGACCGCGTCGATGTCGGGTTGCAGCGCCCGGAGCCGACGGGCCGTGTCCTCGCACGCCTGCTGCATCTCGAGGAGCTTGCGCTCGTAGTCGTCGCCGAGGCCCAGCAGGTCGAGTGTCGCGTTGAACGTCACGGACATGGTGCCGGGATCGGGGAGCTCGACGGTCTCACGGATGGGGGGCGGGTCGTCGGGCGGGAGGAGCCGCTCGCTCCAGCCGTAGTTGGCCGCGGAGTACTTCAGGTTGCTGCCGCAGTTGCTCAGAGCGCTGGCACGCCGGTACATGGAGTCGGACAGGTCGCCGAAGAACTGGTTGTAGCCGCTGGCGAGTTCCGCCGCGCCGTCCTGGATCAGGGCGTACGTGTTGACGTCGCCCTTCGCGTGTGTGACGAACGACCTGCGGATCCCTACGAGGCTCTCGCCGGCGTCCTGGCTTCTCAACCCCGCCCGCTTGAGATGCTCAAGACCCTCCGGACCGGCGTAGCTGAAACCACTACTGGCCATGCACTTCCTTATTGACTTTGACGACGTGTCCGCTCGACGGGGTCACCGCCGCGGTCTCATGCCGGCACTGCGCCGCTGAGGAGGAGCGGCTTGTTGGGCCATAATCCGCTAGACATTAGTTGATCAGCAATCTTTCGGTCAACTGATCTTTTAGTAGCTGACGTCGGTCGTTTCACGACATTTCCTACATGTCGCAGCCCATCCAGTGGCGAACATGATCGTCGCACGCTTATCTTTTAGGTTAGGCTTACCTAATTAGACTCACCACAGGAGGCGCACATGCGGGTTGCGATGTTCGGCTACCAGACCTGGGGACACCGTACGTTGCAGGCACTGCTGGAATCCGGCCACGACGTGGTGCTCGCCGTGACGCACCCAAGGAGCGAGCACGCCTACGAGAAGATCTGGGACGATTCGGTGGCCGGTCTGGCGGCCGGGCACGGCGTTCCCGTCCTGCTGCGCGCCAAACCGGACGACGAGCTCGTCACCGCGCTCAAGGAGGCGGCGCCGGACATCATCGTCGCCAACAACTGGCGCACCTGGATCCCGCCGGAGATCTTCGGGCTGCCCCGCCACGGCACGCTGAACGTGCACGACTCGCTGCTGCCCGCCTACGCCGGCTTCTCGCCGCTGATCTGGGCGCTGATCAACGGGGAGGAGGAGGTGGGCGTCACCGCTCACCTCATGGACGAGGAGCTGGACGCCGGCGACATCGTGCTGCAGCGCGCCGTGCGCGTCGGGCCTTCGGACACGGCCACGGACCTGTTCCACAGGACCGTCGCGCTGATCGGCCCGATCGTGCGGGACGCGCTCGCGCTGATCGAGAGCGGCCGGGCAGCCCCGGTCGCCCAGGACCGGTCGAAGGCGAGCTTCTTCCACAAACGGTCCGTCGAGGACAGCCGCATCGTCTGGACCTGGCCTGCCGAGGACATCGAGCGGCTGGTGCGCGCGCAGTCCGACCCGTACCCGAACGCCTTCACGTTCTACAGGGGTGAGCGCATCCGCGTGCTGAGGGCGTCCGTGTCGAAGGGTCTGTACGGAGGCACCCCCGGCCGCGTGTTCATCCGGGAAGGCGACGGAGTGGTCATCGTCGCCGGCCCTGAGGCCCGGAGAGGGCGCGGCCACGGGCTCGTGATCGAGCAGGTCCGCACGGAGTCGGGCGCGGACCTGCCCGCCGCGGAGGTCTTCCGCACGATGGGCGGCTATCTCACCGACCGGTGACCTGGGAGGCCGAGCCGGGGACGGGGGCGGCCGGGTCGGCTCCGAGGCCGACGATCCGGTTGCGCTCGTCGACGTGCACCACGAAGGGTACGTGCGATCCCGCCTGGTCGTCGGCGACATGCCGGAAGGACATGATGATCACCAGGTCTCCGGGGGACACGAGGTGCGCGGCGGCCCCGTTGATGCCGATGACGCCTGAACGCGCCTGGCCTTCGATGGCGTAGGTGACGAGCCGTGACCCGTTGGCGATGTTCACGACATGGACCTGCTCCCCCTCGATGAGCCCGGCCGCGTCCATGAGGACCTTGTCGATGGTGATGGATCCGACGTAGTGGAGGTCGGCCTGGGTCACGGTGGCCCGATGGATCTTCCCGCCGAGCAGGATGCGCTGCATCTTCAGCTCCCATGATCAATATTAGGTAATGCTATCCTAAGTTCCATCCCATCACCTGGCCAAGAAGGACCACAGATGATCAGTTTCCGCGCGCTCCGGCGAGCCTTGATCAGCACCGTGTCAGGCCTTCTCCTGGCGGCTTCGCTGATCTCCTGCTCGGCGGGAACGCAGGCCGGGGCGCCGCGGGCCGCCGCGCCCGCCGATCCCGCCTTCCCGGTCACCATCGACCACAAGTTCGGCAGCACCACGATCGAGGCCAGGCCGTCCCGGGTCGTCACCGTCGGTTGGAACGATCAGGACTTCGCGCTCGCGCTGGGCGTGGTGCCGGTCAGCACGCGCGCGTGGTTCGACGAGTACACGAGCTTCCCGTGGGTCAAGGCGGCGCTGGGCGGCAGGCAGCTGTCCACGTTCTCTGCGGAGCTGAACTTCGAGGCCATCATCAAGCAGCGGCCCGACCTCATCATCGCCATCTACGAGACCGTCAACAAGGAGACGTACGACAAGCTCTCCCAGATCGCGCCCACGGTGATCCAGTCGGGCGACCACGCCGACGAGCAGACGCCGTGGGACGTCCAGACGCTCACCACGGGCAAGGCGCTGGGCAGGTCCGCCGAGGCGCAGGCGCTCGTCGACAAGGTCAACGCGAAGATCGCCGAGGCGAAGCAGGCGCATCCCGAGTTCGCCGGGAAGGTCCTCGTGGTGGACTTCGGGCCGGAGAACGGGCAGCACTGGCTGATCCCGGCCCGCGACCCCCGCCGCGCGCTGTTCGACGCGCTCGGCTTCGCCGCCCAGAGCGAGTCGGAGGAGATCAGCGAGGAGCGGCTCGACCTGCTCGACAGGGACGTGCTGTTCGTCAACGGCGCGACCAAGGCCACGATGCTGGAGTCGCCGGTCTTCTCCCGCCTGAAGGTGGTCAAGACCGACCGCACGATCTACACGGACTTCTCCACCCCGCTCGGCGGCGCGCTGTCCTACAGCGGGCCGGACGCGCTGCTCTACGCGCTCGACGTGCTCGTGCCGCAGCTCGCGAACGCCGTCGACATGGACTCCTCGACCCCGGTCAAGGACCTGTCCGCCGTCACATGAGGCGGGCCAGCAGCGGCCCGAGGATCTCCAGGGTGCCGGCGTCCAGCAGCTCGGAATGCCGGCACCCCACCGCGACCACGCGCAGCTCCCCCGCCACGTACGGCCTCCACCGCTCCGAGGCCGCGCCGGCGAACCCCTGCTCGGGCACGGTCGCGTCGACGAAGAGCACGTCGCCGGGGTAGACGTCGTACGTGGCCCGCTCCATCATGCGGTCCCCGGCCAGATAGCTCTCCACGACCCGCTCGATCTGCTCGTCCTCCAGCACCGCGACGCCGTCGCCCATGCCGCGCAGGAAGGCGACGGCGTCCGCGGCGGACATGCGCTCGTCCGGCACCCGGTACCCCATCTCGGCCAGCAGCGCGGCGACGTCCCCCGCGACCCCCGGCACCTCCACCGGCGTGTCGAGCATGCCGAGGAGGTGGATGTCGCGGCCCTCGGCCGCCAGCCGCACCGCCACCTTGTGCGCGACCGCGCCGCCGAACGACCACCCCAGCAGGGCGACCGGCCCGTCCGGGGCCACCCCGGCGATGAGGCCGGCGTACTCCGCTGCGAGCTCGTCCATGGTCGCGGGCAGGCCGCTCTCGCGGCTCAGGCGGGGCGACTGCAGGCCGTACAGGGGGACGCCCTCCGGCAGGTGGCGCTTGAGCGGGGCGAACGGCCAGCTCAGCCCGCTGGCGGGCGGGAAGCAGAACAGCGGCGGCCGGGTGCCGTCGCCCGGCCGCAGGGTCAGCAGTTCCGCCATGGCGTCGGACGTGGCAACGCCGCCGCTGATCCGCCTGGCCAGGGCGGCCGCGGTGGGAGCGGCGAACAGCTCCGCGACCGGGATGTCCGCGCCCAGCCGGGCGCGCAGGGCGGCCGCCAGGCGCACGAGCAGGAGTGAGTGGCCGCCGAGGGCGAAGAAGTCGTCGTCGACGCCGACGGAGCCGGCCGGGCCGACGCCCAGCACCTCCGCCAGGACGGCGCAGACGGCCTCCTCGGTACGCGTGCGCGGCTCGGCCCGGGTGGCCGCCGGCGCGACGTCCACCTCGGGCAGGGCCGCGCGGTCCACCTTGCCGTTCGGGGTGAGCGGCAACGCGTCGAGGACGACGACCGCGGCGGGCACCATCCAGGAGGGCAGCCGCCGCGCGAGATGGTCGCGCAGCGCGGGAGCGGGGGCGGTGACGTACACGACGAGCCGGTCCCGCCGGGCGGCGACCGCGACCCGCGACACGCCCGGGCAGGTCGCCGCGACCGCCTCGACCTCGCCCGGCTCGATGCGGAAACCGCGCACCTTGACCTGCTGGTCGGCCCGGCCGAGGAACTCCAGCTCGCCGTCGCCGTTCCAGCGGGCGAGGTCGCCGGTACGGTACATCCGCCCGCCGGTGAAGGGGTCGGCGACGAACCTGGACACGGTGAGACCGGGGCGGCGCAGGTAACCGCGGGTGACCTGGGCCCCACCGAGGTACAGCTCACCGGCGACGCCGGGAGGTGCCGGGCGCAGCGCCGGATCCAGGACGTACGCGGTCGTTCCCGGCAGCGGCCGGCCGAGCGTGGGAGGCTCGTCCCGGCGGACGGTCGCGGCGGTGGCCCACACGGTCACCTCGGTCGGGCCGTACACGTTGGTCACGGAGGCGGCGCGCGCGGTCAGCTCGCGGGCCAGGACGGGCGGCAGCGCCTCGCCGCCGACCAGGACGCGCACCCCGCCCAGATCGACACCGCCCAGATCGACGCCGGGCTGATCGACGCGGGCCGGATGGACGTCGGGCGACAGGGTGGACCACAACGACGGCGTGGCCTGCATGACGGTGATCCGCTCCGCACGGAGCAGCCCGGCCAGCAGGTTCGGGTCGCGTACCTGCGCGCCGGAGGCCAGCACCACGCAGCCCCCCGCCTGCAGCGGCCCCATCAGCTCCAGGACGGAGATGTCGAAGGAGAGCGTCGTCACGGCGAGCAGCCGCTCGCCCGGCCCGGCCACCGGGAGGGCGCCGAGGAAACACTCCAGGTCGTGCTGGGTCACGACCACGCCCTTCGGGCGGCCGGTGGAGCCGGAGGTGTAGATGACGTACGCGGCCGAGCGGGGGTCGCGCGGCGGCGGAACGAAGGACGCGGGCCCGCCGCCGAGCGTGATGCCCTCGGGGAAGAGCTCGCGGGTCCGGTCGTCCACCACGATCGCCGCCGGTCGCGCGTCGGCCACCATGAAACGCAGCCGTTCGGCGGGGAACGCGGGGTCGAGGGGGAGGTAGGCGGCCCCCGCCTTGGCCACGCCCAGCACGGCCACCAGCAGCCCGGCCGAGCGCGGCAGGGCGATCCCGACGAGGTCCTCGGGGCCGAGGCCGCCGAGCCGGGCGGCGAAGGCGTCGGAGGCGGCGTCGAGCTCGGCGTAGCTCATCGTCTCGCCCTCGAAGACGCAGGCGTCCGCGTCGGGGGTGCGCCGTGCCTGCGCCGAGAAGCGTTCGTACCACAGGGACCCGCCGGCCCGCGGCGGCCCGCCGTCCTGCCACCGGGCCAGGTCGGCCCGGTCTCGCTCCGCGAGCACGCCGGCGGTCTCGACCGGCTCGTCCGGCCGGGCGGCGACCTCGCCGAGCAGGACGAGGAGACGCTCGACGAGCCGCCGCGCCGTCTCGGGCCGGAACCGGCCGGCGTCGTACTCGAGGATCACCTCGAACGGCTCTCCGTCGACGAAGGTGACGTTCAGGTCCACCTTGGGATCGGCGGCGACCGCGGGCGCCTCCCCCACCGGCAGGCCGAGCAGGGTGTCGCGGCCGGCCGGCCGGTGCAGGTAGCCGAGCATCACCTGGAACAGCGGGTTGCGGCCCTGCGCCCGGGCCGGGTTGACCGCTTCCACCACCTGCTGGAAGGGCAGGTGCGCGTGCTCGAACGCGGCCAGGTCGCTCTCGCGCACCCGGCGGATCAGCTCGGTGAACGTGGGCGAGCCGGACAGGTCCGTACGCAGCACGACGGTGTTGACGAAGAAGCCGACGAGGTCGCCCAGCGCGGGGTCGGCACGGCCCGAGGTGGGGGTGCCGATCGGGATGTCGGTGCCGGCGCCGAGGCGGGACAGCAGGGTGGCGAGCGCCGCGTGCAGCACCATGAACATGCTGGCCGACCCGGCCCGTCCCAGCCCGCGCAGCGCGTTGACCAGCTCGGGCGGCAGCTCGGCGGTCACCTGCCCGGCAGGCCGGGAGCCGCGGGCCTGCGAGGCCCCGTGACCGGGCAGGCCGGCAGGCAGGGCGGGCGTGTCGACGGGCGTGTCGACGGGTGTGTCGGCGGGCAGGGTGATGCGGGTGGGCAGGCCGCGCAGCCGCCGTTCCCAGTAGGCGCGGTCGTCGTCGTGCCGGTGGTCGAGCCGCGACCAGAGCGCGTAGTCGGCGTACTGCACGGGCAGCGGCTCCCAGCCGGGGGCGTGCCCGGCCAGCCGGGCGGCGTAGGCGGCGCCGAGGTCCCGCAGCAGCGGGCCGTCGGACCACTCGTCCATCGCGATGTGGTGCATCACCAGGGCCAGCACCGTGTCGCCGGTGTCCTGCTCCTCGATCAGGGTGGCCCGCAGCGGCGGTTCTGCGGCCAGGTCGAAGGGGCGGGCGAGCGCTTCGGCGAGCGCCGGAGCGGCCGTGGCGCGGCGGACGACGGCCAGGTCGATGCGGGGCTCGGCCAGCACCCGCTGGGCGGGCCCTTCGTCGATGACCGTGCGCAGGACCTCGTGTCTGCCCGCCACGTCACGGAGCGCCGCCCGCAGGGCGGCGGCGTCGACGCCGCCGCGCAGGCGGACGAGCAGCGGGTAGGTGTAGGCGGTCGAGGCGGGGTCCAGCTGCTGGAGCAGCCAGAGCCGCTCCTGCGCGGGCGACAGCGGCACGCGGTCGGGGCGCGGCCGGCGGACGAGCGCGGGCCTCGCGTTCCCCGCCGCCGGACCCGCCGCTGCACCCGTTGAGAGGCTCGCCGCTGAACCTCCTGAAGGGCTCGCCGGCAGGCCGGCAGGCAGAGCCGCCACCTCCGCCAGGCGGTCCGCGAGGCGGTCGGCGAGCCGGGCGGGGGTACGCGCGTCGAACAGGTCGCGCAGCGACAGGTCGGCGTCCGTCGCGGCCCGGACGAGGCCGAGCAGCCGGATGGCCAGCAGCGAATGGCCGCCCCTGTCGAAGAAGTCGTCCTCGGGCCGCACCTCCTCGCCGTCGCCGAGGGCCTGGCGGAACAGCGCGCACAGCAGCCGTTCCCGCTCGTTCGCGGGCGGCCGGGAGCTGGAGGCGAGCGCGCGGGGCGGGGGCAGCGCGGCGGTGTCCAGCTTGCCGTTGACGGTGAGCGGCAGCGCGTCCACGACCGCGTACGCCGCCGGCACCATGTGGCCGGGAAGTGCGGCCCTCAGCTCGCGATGCACCTCGGCGGCCAGCGCGTCGGGGTCGACCGGGCGGTCGGGGACGAGGTAGGCCACCAGCCGGCCGCCCCCCGCCTGGTCGGGCACGGCGAGCACGGCGCTCTGGTGGACGCCCGGCCGGGCGGTGACGGCCGCCTCCACCTCGCCCGGCTCCACCCGGTGGCCGCGGATCTTGACCTGGTCGTCGGTGCGGCCGAGGAAGTCGAGGTTGCCGTCGCCGCGGACGCGGACCAGGTCGCCGGTCCGGTACATGCGCCCGCCGGGCACGAACGGGTCGGCCACGAACCTCCCGGCGCTCATCCCGGGGCGGCCGAGGTAGCCGCGGGCCAGCCCGGCGCCGGCGATGTAGAGCTCCCCGACGGGAGCCGGGCGGAGGAAGGCGTCGAGTACGTGGCAGCGGGTGTTGCGGATCGGCCGCCCGACCGTGGTGGTGGCGCTGTCGGCGGTGCCCGCGCCGAGCGTGTTGATGGTGTACTCGGTCGGTCCGTAGAGGTTGTAGCCGTGCACGCCTTCGGCCTCGCGCAGCTCCGACCACAACGACTGGGGCACCGCCTCGCCGCCCAGGAGCACCAGGGGCGGCCGGTGGGGCCCGTCGAGGAGTCCCTCGTCGAGCAGGTGCCGGGCGTAGGTGGGCGTCACGTTCACCACGTCGACGCGGTGGCGGTGGCAGTAGGCGACGAGCGCCGTGGCGTCCCTGCGCAGCTCCTCGTCGCAGACGTGCACGTGGTGGCCCTCGACCAGCCACAGCAGCTCCTCCCACGACATGTCGAAGGAGAACGAGACGGTGTGGGCGATGGTGAGGACCCGGCCGCCGGCCGCCGCGACCGTCGGCGTGAAGATCGCCTCGCGGTGGTTGAGCTGCATGTTGGTCAGGCCGCGGTACGGCGTGACCACTCCCTTGGGACGGCCGGTGGAGCCTGAGGTGTAAATGACGTACGCGGGATGGTCGAGCCGTCCCGCCGTGCGGGGGACGTCGACCGGGCCGGTGGGCCCCGACACGTCGTCCAGGAGCAGCCCGGCCACGGGGTGGGAGGCGAACCTGGGCGCCACCCCCCGCGTGGTGACCAGCAGGACCGGCCCGGCGTCGGCCAGCATCGCGAGCAGCCGCTCGTCGGGGTGGTCGAGTTCGAGCGGCAGGTACGCCGCCCCGGTGCGGAGCACGGCGAACAGCGCGGCGACCATGTCGACGGAGCGGGGCACCGCGAGCGCGACGATCTTCTCCGGCGCCGCGCCCCCGGCCAGCAGCGACCGCGCGATCTGGTTCACCCGCGCGTCGAGCTCGGCGTAGGTCAGGGTCCGGTCCTCGAAGGTGAGCGCGGGCCGGTGCGGGGTCCTGCCGGCCTGGGCCGCCAGGAGGTCGGCGATCGTGTCCTCGCCGACGGGCCCGGTGACCCCGTCCATGGAGGTGCTCTCCCCCGCCGGGAGCAGCGGCACGTCGGCCACGGTCGCCCGGGGGTCGGCGGTGAGGCGGAGCAGGACGTGCTCCAGCCGGGCCAGCAGGGCCTGCGCCTGCTCCCGCGCCACGACGTCTCCCCGGTACTCCAGCCGCAGGGTGAGCCGCGCGCCGGGGGTGACCACCCACGTGAGCGGGTAGTGCGTGGCGTCCACGCTGGACACGCCGACGACGCCGTGCGCCTCCTCCAGGTCGGTGAAGGTGTCGTCGTCGAGGAAGTTCTGCAGCACGTAGAGGCTGTCGAACAGGGCGCCGCGGCCCGCCGCCCGCTGGATGTCCCCGAGTCCCAGATGTTCGTACGGCATCAGCTCCACGCGCTCGGCCTGGACCCGCTCCATGACGTCCAGCGCGCGATCGCCGGGGGCGAGCCGGACCACGGCCGGCACGGTGTTGAGGAACACCCCGATCACCGACTCGATGCCGTCCAGCTCGGTCGGCCGCCCGGCGACCGTCGTGCCGAACACGGCGTCGCGGCGGCCCGACGCGTGGGCCAGCACCATGCCGAGGGCGGTGGTGAGCATCGCGTTGAGCGTCACGCCGCAGCGGCGGGCCCGGTCGGTGACCTGCCGGGTCTGCTCCTCCGTCAGCCGCGCCGACAGGCTGGTCGCCGGCACGGGGGCGGTACCCGCCGCCGCCGGGAACAGGACGGTGGGCTCCACGCCGGCCAGGGCCCGCGCCCACGCGCTGCCCGCGGCCCCGGCGTCCTGGCGGTCCAGCCAGGCGAGGTAGTCGGTGAACGTCGCCCCGCCCGTGGGGAGGGCGCCGCGCTCGCCGCGGGAGTCGTACAGGGCGAACAGCTCGCGCAGCACCAGCTCGCGCGACCAGCCGTCCCACAGCAGCAGGTGGTACGTGAGGACCAGGCGGTCGCGCCCGCCCGGCAGGTGGACCACGGTCAGGCGGCACAGCGGCGGGCAGGCCGGGTCGAAGGGCCGCCTGCGGTCCTCCGCCATCACCTCGGGCAGCCCGGAGCCGTCCGCGGACAGGTCGACCACGCCGACGGCGGCGTCGAGGCCGGTGCCGACCACCGCCACGGGACGGTGCCCCTCGCCGGCGGTGAAGCCGAGACGCAGCGTGGGATGGCGGTCGAGGAGGGCCGCGTACGCCAGGCGGAGGGCCGGCAGGTCGAGGCGGGTGGCGAAGTCGAAGGCGTTCTGCGCCACGTACACGTCGGCGTCGCCGGCGTAGCGCGCCTGGAAGAACAGCCCCTCCTGCAGCGGCGACAGCGCCCACTGCTCCGGCCCGGCCTGACGGCCCGCGGCCAGGTCGCGCAGCGCGGCGCCCCAGCCGTCGGCGAGCAGGCGGGCGTCGTCCGCGCCCAGCCCGCCCTCCGCGTACGTGAACACCGCGTGCAGCTCGGGACCGTCCGGGGTGTCGTGGCAGGCGACGTTGATCTCCAGCAGGTACGGGGTCCCCAGGTCAGGGTCGGGGGCCACGCGCAGCGCCGCGGCCTCCGGCGCGGTGTCCCAGTCGCGCGTCCCCCCGGCGGGGAACCTGCCGAGGTAGTTGAACAGCAGCTGGGGCGTGCCGAGCCGGGCGAGCGCGGCGGCGGTCCGCGGGTTGCAGTACCGCAGCAGCCCGAACCCGAGCCCTCCGTCGGGCGCCGCCCGCACCGCCTCGCGCACCTCGCCGGGCGTGGCCTGGCCGCCGGGCAGGCGTACGGGGGCGATGGCGGTGAACCAGCCGACCGTCCTGGACAGGCCCGCGTCGCCGGCGCGGCCGTGCCGTTCCAGGTCGAGCACCAGCGGCGCGTCCGTGTCCAGGCCGCGCGCGGAGCGCCAGCGGGCGACCGCGGCGTGCAGCGCCGCGACGAGCGTCCCGGTGACGTCCCCTTCTTGCGCGGCCGGGACGGTGGTGAGCAGCGGCTCCGTCACGTCGGGCGGCAGGCGGAGCACGTGGTCGCGGGTGGCCCCGACGGTCAGCCCGACGGTGAGCCCGACGGCCGGGGCGGCCGGGTCGAGCTCGCCGCCCGGGCGCAGCGTGTCCGCCCAGTGCTCGAACTCCGCCAGCCTGGCCGCCTGGGCGGCGTTCTCGGTCAGCGCCCGCGCGTGGGCGCGCAGGGAGGTGCCGGCCGGGTCGAGCGCGGGCCGCTCCCCCACGGCGACGGCGTCCCACCCCTGCCGCAGGTCGTCGACGAGGATGCGCCAGGACACCCCGTCCACGGCGAGGTGGTGGGCGACGATCAGGAGCCTGCCCTGCCGGTGCGGCCCCCGGTCGAACCACACCGCCTGGAGCATCCGGCCGGCGTCCGGGTCGAGCCGGCCGGCGGCGGCGTCGGACTCGGCGGCGATGAGCGCGCGCAGGCCGTCGTCGTCGTGCCCGGTCGCGTCGACCGCCAGCACGCCGGGCTCCGGCGGGTCGCCGGCCGGACGGGCCTCCAGCGACCACAGCAGCGGCGAGGGCCTGCTGAGCTTCAGGCGGAGCGCGTCGTGCCGGTCGGCGAGCGCGCGGATCAGCCGGGCGGCCTGCTCGCGTGTCATGCCCGGCGGGGTGCGGAGCAGCTCGGCCTGGTTGAGCCGGGAGATCGTGCCGCCCAGCTCGGCCAGCCGGTGCACGACCGGCATGAGCATGATCTCGCCGACGCCGTCGGACGCGGCGTTCTCCGGCGCGGCGGGCCCGGCATCGGAGCCCAGGGCGCGGGCGAGGGCGGCCGGGGTCCTGCGGACGAACACGTCCTGCGGTGACAGGTGCAGCGCCCGGCGCCTGGCGAGGTTCACCAGCTGGATGGCGATGATGCTGTCACCGCCGAGGTGGAAGAAGTCGTCGTCGGGGCCGGCCGCGTCCACCTGCAACACCTCGTCGAACAGCGCGCACAGCGCCGCCTCCGCGTCCCCGCCGGCCGGCGCCGACGCGGAGGCCGCGGTGCGGGCGGCGGGTGCCGGGGCGGGCGTACGGGCGGCGGTCGCCGTGAGCGGGACGGCGGCCAGCGCGTCCCTGTCCAGCTTGCCGTTGACCGTGAGCGGCAGCGCCTCCAGCGGGACGACGGCCGCCGGGACCGCGTACGAGGGCAGCGACCGCGACAGGTGCGACCGCGCCGCGTCCACGTCGATCCGCGTGCCCGGCCGGGCGACCACGTAGGCCACCAGCCGCCGCCGGCCTTGCCGGTCCTCGCGCACGGCCGCCGCGGCGCCGGCGACGCCGTCCAGCGCCAGCAGCGCGGCCTCGATCTCGCCGAGCTCGATGCGGTAGCCGCGTACCTTCACCTGCTGGTCGGCCCGCCCCATGTAGACGAGGTCGCCGCCGGGAGTCCGGCGTGCGAGGTCGCCGCTGCGGTAGAGGCGGCCGCCGGGGGTGGACGGGTCGGCCACGAAGCGGGCGGCGGTCAGCGACGGGCGGCCGAGGTAGCCGCGGGCCAGCTGGTCGCCGGCCACGTACACCTCGCCCGTCACCCCCGGCGAAACCGGCTGCAGGTAGCGGTCGAGCAGGTGGACGCCGAGGCCGGGCAGCGGCCCGCCGATGGTGCCGGCCGGCTCGCCCCGGGTGTCGTCCTGGGTCAGCTCCCTGAAGGTGACGTGCACGCAGGTCTCGGTGATGCCGTACATGTTGACCAGCCGGGCGGCCGGGTGGCGGCGCTGCCACGACGCCAGGCGGGAGGTGTCCAGCGCCTCCCCGCCGAAGACGACGTACCGGAGGGCGAGCTCGCCCTGCGCCGCCTCCGCCAGCGGGTGGAACGCCGACGGGGTCTGGTTGAGCACGGTCACCCGCTCGCGCTCCAGCAGGCCGAGGAACCGCCGCGGGTCGCGGGCCACCTCCCGGTCGACGACGACCAGCCGCCCGCCGTGCAGCAGCGCGCCCCACAGCTCCCACACCGAGAAGTCGAACGCGGCGGAGTGGAACATCGTCCACACGTCGGCGTCCCCGAAGTCGAACAGCTCGCCGGCCGCGGCGAACAACGACAGCACGTTGCGGTGCGTCACCTCGACGCCCTTGGGCGTCCCCGTCGAGCCGGAGGTGTAGATGACGTACGCCGTGTTGTTCGTCCCTGCCGGGATGAGAGGGGCGGCGTCACGGTCGTCCGGCTGGTCGTCCAGCAGCACGATCGGCACGCCGGTCCCGGGCAGCTCCGCCAGCGTGGCGGGCTCGGTCAGCAGGCACGCCGGCGCGGCGTCGTCCAGGATGAAGGCCAGCCGGGCGGCCGGGGCGTCCAGGTCCAGCGGCACGTAGCAGCCGCCCGCCTTGACGACGGCCAGCAACGCGACGACGAGGCCGGCCGAACGCGGCAGCGCCACGGCGACCCGCGTCTCCGGCCCCACTCCCCTGGCGGCCAGGACCCGGGCCAGCCTCGTGGCGGCGGCGTCCAGCTCGGCGTGGGTGAGCGAGGTGTCGCGCCAGGTCACGGCGGTCGCGGCGGGCTCGGGCCTGGCGGCGGCGTACGCGCCGGCCAGCGTCCCCGCGGGCGCCCCGGCGGCCGAGGAGGCGGCCGAGGAGGCGGCCGAGGAGGCGGCCGAGGAGGCGGCCGAGGAGGCGGCCGGCGCAGCGGAGGGCCGGGACGGGACGGCCTCGTGTTCGGCGCCGGTGAGCAGGGCCAGCCGCGAGACAGGCGTGTCCGGGGCCGTGACGAGCTGGTCGAGCACCCGGGTGACGAGGTCGAGCAGGGTCCTGGCGCGTTCCTCCCCGACCAGCTCCACGTCGTACTTGATCTCCAGGGCGAGCCGCTCGCCGGGGAAGGCGACCAGCGAGACCGGGTAGTGCGGCGAGTCCGTGCCGGTGAAGCCGCGCAGCGCCAGGCCGGACCGCTCGCCCGCGCGCGCGGCGGGGAAGTTCTCCACCACGACCATGGTGTCGAAGAGCTCGCGGACGCCCGCGAGCCGGGCCAGCTCGGCGAGGCCGACGTGCTGGGCGTCGAGCAGGTCGCCCTGCTGCCCGTGCAGGCGGTGGAGGATCTCCCCCAGGGTCTCGTCAGGCCGCCAGGACATCGGCACGGGGATGGTGTTGATCAGCAGGCCGACGATGGTCTCGACGCCGGGCAGCCGCCCGCCGCGGCCGGACACCGTGGAGCCGAAGACCACGTCGTCCCGCCCGAGCAGCCGGCCCAGCAGCAGGCCCCACGCCGCGTGCACGAGGGTGCTCACCGTCACGCCCCGCTCGCGGGCCGAGGCGGCGACCGGGCCGGCGGGCAGCTCGCGGTGGACGCTCGCGTGCCTGGACACCGCGTACGTGGCCGAGAACAGGCGCGTCCCGGAGCCGACCCCGGCCAGCGCGGCGGCCCACGCCTCGCGGGCGGCGGCCCGGTCCAGCCCGGCCACCGCCTCCACGTGATCGCGGAACGTCACCACGGGCGCGGGCAGCGCGGCGCCGCGCTCGTAGGCCTCGACGACGTCGCCGAAGACCAGCGGGTACGACCAGCCGTCGGCGATGATGTGGTGCATGGTCTCCACGAGCCGGTGGTCGGTGTCGCCGAGCGAGACCAGCGCGTAGCGCAGCAGCGGCGCGGCCGCCAGGTCGAACGGCTCGGCCAGCTCGGCGGCGGCCAGCTCGGCCAGCCGTTCGCGCGCCTCGTCCGCGTCCAGCCCTCTCAGGTCGGCCGTGCGCCACGGCACCTCGACCGTGCCGGCGACCACCTGGACCACCCGGCCGTCGGCCAGCTCCTGGAAGCTCGCCCGCAGGGCGTCGTGGCGGTGCACCGTCGCGGTCACCGCCCGGCGCAGCGCCGCCGGGTCGACCGGGCCGGACAGCTCGGCCACCTGCTGCACCACGTAGGTGTCGGTGTGGCCGGCGCCGAAGGACGCGTGGAAGTACATGCCCTCCTGGAGCGGCAGCAGCGGCAGGACGTCGCGGGCGCCGGCGAACCGGTCGACGTCCTCCTGCGTGAGCGCGACCAGAGGGAAGTCCGACGGGGTGTGCCCGGCCAGGTCGCCGCAGCGGGTCAGGGCGGTCAGCGCGGCCAGCCACAACCCGGCCAGGTCGGCGACCTCGCCGTCCGCCATGAGGCCGGACGGCCAGGACAGCGTGGCCGAGAACGAGGGCCCGTCCGGTCCGTCCTGGGCCAGGGCGTTGACCTCCAGCCCCATCGCGGGGTTGTCCGGGTGGACGCCCTCGCGCAGGGTCTCGCCGCCGCCGGCGAAACGGCCCAGGTAGTTGAAGAGGATCTGCGGCGGCTGCGGGAGATCGAGCCCGTCGAGGTGGCGCAGGACACCGTGGCCGAACCCCTTGCGCGGCACCGCGCGCAGCTGCTCCTTGACGGCCCTGGCGGCCCTGGCCAGCGCCGGGCCGGCCGCGGTGACCTCGTCCCAGCTCAGCGGCCCGGGATCGAGGCGTACGGGGTGGATGGCGGTGAACCAGCCCACGGTTCGCGACAGGTCGGCGCCGCCGGCGAGGTCGCCGTCGCGGCCGTGGCCTTCGAGGCTGAGGAGCACGGCGGAGCCGTCGCCGCGCCCGTGCACGCGCCGCCACCGGGCGAGCGCGACGGCGAAGCCCGTCAGCAGCACGTCGTCGACGCCGCCGTGCATCGCGGCGGGCACGGCTCCCAGCAGGGCCGCGCTCGTCTCCACGGGCAGGGACACGGTCAGCGACCGGACGGTGGCGGCCGTGTCGACCGCGGGGTCCAGCGGGCGGGCGCCCAGCGGCGGATCGTCGGTGGCCAGGACGTCGCGCCAGTATCCGGCCTCGTCCCGGAAGGAGGGACGCGCGTCCTGGATCGCCGACGCCCAGGCGCGGAAGGACGTCGGCACCGGGTCCGGCGCGGGGTCGCGGCCGGCCGCCAGGTCGGCCCAGGCGCGGGCGAGGTCGTCGGCGATCACGCGCCAGGAGACGCCGTCGATGACCAGGTGGTGGACGACCAGCAGCAGGTGACCGGGGTTGGGGCCGGCGTCGGACCAGACCGCCTGCAGCATGATCCCGCGCTCCGGGTCCAGCCGCCCGGCCACCTCCTCGGCGTCCTCCCCTGCGTCCTCTCCGGCGTCCTCCCCGGTGCGGGGTGCTTCCTGCCGCGTGCAGAGCGCGGACGCGTCGAACCCCTCCGGCGGCGGCACCGACAACGTCCACGTGTCGCCGTCGCGGTCCAGCCTGGCCCGCAGCAGGTCGTGGCGGACGCAGAGCGCCCGTACCGCCCGTTCCACCTGCCGTGCGCCGAGGCCGGCGGGGACCGGCAGGACCATCGACTGGTAGAAGCGCTTCAACGGCGTGCGGGCCAGCATCGTCTCGGCGAGCATCGGGGTGAGCGGCACGACCCCGGTCGCGGGCACGCCGGGATCGCGCGCCTCCCCCGGCGGCGGGTGCGGGAGGGCGGCGGCCAGCGCCCGCACGGTGCGGCGGCGGAAGACGTCGCGCGGGGTGAGGTTCATGCCCGCCCTGCGCGCCCGGCCCGTCACCGCGATCGAGGAGATGCTGTCACCGCCGATGGCGAAGAAGTCGTCGTCGGCGCCGACCTCGGCCAGGCCGAGGACCTCGGCGTAGATGGCCGCCAGGATCTGTTCCCGCTCGCCGCGCGGCGCCTGCCGCGCGCCGCCGCCGGGCGCGACGGGCTCGGGGAGCGCCGCCACGTCGAGCTTGCCGTTGACGGTGAGCGGCAGCTCGTCCACCACCCCGTACAGGGCGGGGACCATGTAGCCGGGCAGCCGCTCGGCCAGCGCCGCGCGCAGGGCGGCGGCGAGCTCGTCGCGGGCGCCCCCGGGCGCCGGGATCACGTACGCGACCAGCTTCCTCAGCCCCGGCACCGCGGGATCGGGGCGGGCGACCACGGCGGCCTGGCGCACCCGCGGGTGGGCCGACAGCGCCGATTCGACCTCGCCCAGCTCGACCCGGTACCCGCGGATCTTCACCTGGTCGTCGACGCGGCCGAGGAAGTCGAGGTTGCCGTCCTCGCGCCGGCGTACGAGGTCACCGGTGCGGTACATGCGCCCGCCGGGCACGAACGGGTCGGCGACGAAGCGGGCGGCCGTCTGCCCGGGGGCGTGCAGGTATCCGTGCGCCAGGCCGGCGCCCGCCACGTGGAGCTCGCCGATCACGCCCGCGGGCACGGGGCGGAGCCACCCGTCCAGCACGTACGCGCGGGTGTTCCAGATGGGACGGCCCACGGTCGGGGTGGCGCTGTCGCGGGTGCCCGCGCCGAGCGTGTTGATCGTGTACTCGGTGGGCCCGTACAGGTTGTATCCCTCGGGGCCGTCCGGCTCGCTCAGCCGCTCCCAGACGCTCTCGCTGACGGCCTCGCCGCCGAGCAGCACCAGGCACGGGGCGTGCCCGCCGTCGAGCAGGCCCTCCTCGAACAGCAGGTGGGCGTACGTCGGGGTGACGTTGACGACGTCGATCCCGTTGGCCTGGCAGTACGCGACGAGCGCGGTGGCGTCCCTGCGCAGCTCCTCGTCGCAGATGTGCACCTCGTGGCCCTCGACCAGCCACAGCAGCTCCTCCCACGACATGTCGAACGAGAACGACACGGTGTGCGCGATGCGCAGCCGCTGCCGCCCGGTCCGGCGCGCGGCCGGGCCGAAGATCTCGGCCCGGTGGTTGAGCTGCATGTTGGTCAGCCCGCGATAGGGCGTCACCACTCCCTTGGGCCGGCCGGTGGATCCGGAGGTGTAGATGACGTAGGCGGGCAGGTCGCCCGGCACGTCCACGGTGAGCGGGCCGGCCGCGAAGCCGTCCAGGTCCGGGAGCACGCACCGTCCGCCGAGCCGCCGCTGGTGCTCGGCCAGCGCCGAGCCCGGGTCGGCGCAGACCAGGAGGACGGGCCGGGCGTCGTCGAGCATGGCGGCCAGCCGGTCGAGCGGATGGTCGAGCTCCAGCGGCAGGTAGGCGGCGCCGGCGCGCAGGACGCCGAAGAGCGAGACGACCATCTCGACGCCGCGGGGCAGCCCGAGCGCGACGATCCCGCCGGGGCCCGCGCCCTGCGAGCGCAGCAGCCGGGCGCACTGGTTGATCCGGCCGTCCAGCTCGGCGTAGGTCAGTCGCCGCTCCCCGAAGACGAGGGCCACGTCGTCGGGGCACGCGCGGGCCCGCTCGGCCAGCAGGTCGGCGATCGTCGCCGTGCCGATCGGATGCTCGGCCGCCGCCCACTGCCGGGCCAGCTCGTCGCGCTCCTCGTCGAGCATCAGGTCGAGCGCGCCGACCGGCACGGCGAGGCCGTCGGCCAGGGTCGCCAGCAGCCGGGTGAACCGGCGCACCATCCGCCGGGCGTCGCGCTCGGGCACGTCGGGCCGGTACTCCAGCTTGATCCGCAGGTTGGCGCCGGGGGTGAGCACCCAGGTGAACGGGTAGTGGGTGCTGTCGGTGTAGTCCACGCCGACGATGCCGTGCTCGCGTTCCAGGTCGGTGAACGTGGTGTCGGTCAGGAAGTTCTGCAGCACGTACAGCGTGTCGAACAGCTGCTCCTGGCCGCACGCGCGGTGGATGTCGCCGAGGCCGAGGTACTCGTGCGGCGCCAGGTCGACGCGGTCGTCCTGGGCGCGGCGGGCCAGGTCGAGCACGGTGGCGCCGGGCGAGGGCGCGACCCTGGCGGGGACCGTGTTGAGGAACAGGCCGATCACGTTCTCGATGCCGGGCAGCTCGGCCGGGCGGCCGGCCACGGTCGTGCCGAACACCACGTCCTGGCGGCCGGACTCGTAGCCGAGCAGGATGCCGAGCGCGGCGGTCAGCAGCGCGTTGAGCGTGACGCCGCCGCGGGCCGCCTGCTCGCCCAGCCGCGTGGTGACCTCGGCGGGCAGCGCGGCGAGGACGCGTTCGGACGGCACCGGTTCGCGGCCGGCGGCCTCCGGCGCCAGGACGGTCGGCCCGTCGACTCCCGACAGGGCCGCCCGCCAGGCGGCCGCGGAGGCGTCGCGGTCGCGCGTGCCGATCCAGGCGAGGTAGTCGGCGAACGTGCTCTCCGCCGGAGGGAGCGCGGCGCGCGTGCCGCCCGAGCCGTAGAGCGCGAACAACTCGCGCAGGACCAGCTCGCGCGACCAGCCGTCCCACAACAGGAAGTGCGAGGTCAGCAGGAGCCGGTCGCGCCCGTCCCGCAGGCGTACGACGGTCAGCCTCACCAGGGGCGGCCGGGCCAGGTCGAACGGCTCCTCCCGGTCGGCCCGCGTCACCGCGTCGAGCCGGCCGTCCTGCTCCGTCAGGTCGACGACCCGTACCTCGGCGGGCACGTCCGCGGCGACGAGCTGCGCGCCACCGTCGGCGGCGAACCCCGCGCGCAGGGTGGGGTGGCGGCGCAGCAGCGCCGCGAAGGCCTCCGTCATGGCGCGGACGTCGACGCGCCGGTCGAAGTCGAAGACGTTCTGCGCGATGTAGGTGCTGGTGCTGTCGGCGAAGGTCGCCTGGTAGTAGACGCCCTGCTGGAGCGGCGACAGCGGCCAGAGCTCGCCCTCCGCGCCCTCCTCGGCCGGCGGCTCCGCCTCCCGCAGGGACGCGGCGAGGGCGGCGGGCGTGCGCAGGCGGAACACGTCCCCGGTGGTGAGCTCGACGCCGTCCCTGGCGAGCAGGCTGACGAGGCGGATGGCGAGGATGCTGTCGCCGCCGACGGTGAAGAAGTCGTCGTGCACGCCGAGACCGTCGACGCCGAGCAGGCCGCCGGCGCGGGCGCAGATCATCGCCTCGTCGGCGGTCCGCGGCGGCCCGCCCCTGACGCCGGGTTCCGGGTCGGGCAGCGCGCGGCGGTCGCGCTTGCCGTTGGGCAGCACGGGCAGCCGGTCCAGCACCGTCACCGTCGCGGGCAGCAGGTAGTGCGGCAGGTCGGCGCGGAGCAGGGCGCGCAGCCCTTGGGGGTCCAGCTCCTCGCCCGGCGCGGCCACCACGTACGCGTGCAGCGCGCCTCCCCGGACCGCGACCGCCGCGTCGCAGACCCCGGCGCGGCGCATCAGCGCGGCTTCGAGCTCGCCCGGCTCGACCCGGTAACCGTTGATCTTCACCTGGTCGTCCGCCCGGCCGAGGAACTCGACCCGCCCGTCAGGCGTCCAGCGGCCGAGGTCTCCCGTCCGGTAGAGGCGGGCGCCGTCGCCGAACGGGTCCGCCACGAACCGGTCCGCGGTCGTCCCCGACCGGCCCAGGTAGCCGCGGGCGAGCTGCGCGCCGCCGACGTAGATCTCGCCGGGCGCGCCGGGCGGCACGAGCTGGAGCGCGGAGTCGAGCAGGTAGAGCCGCGTGCCCGGCACCGGCCTGCCCAGCGTCACCGGCTCTCCCGGGTCCACCTCGCCCTGGAGCACGTCCCCCGCGACCTCGGACGAGCCGTAGGAGTTGACGATCCTGGCCTCGGGCGACGCCCGGCGCAGGGAGCGTACGCAGGCCCGGCCGAGCGGTTCGCCGCTGCAGATCCAGCGGTTGAGCGCGGCGAGCCGCTCGGGCGCCGTGTCGGCGAGCGCCGCGGCCAGGCTCGGTACGGCGAGCAGCTGGGTCGCCCCCGACCGCTCCACGAGCCGGGCCAGCGCCGCCCCGTCGGTGGCCTCACCGTCGCCGGCGATGACCGTCGTCGCCCCGGCGACCAGCCCGCCGAGCAGCTCGGTCGTACCGTCGATGAAGCTCAGCGAGCTCTTGGCCAGCCGCACACGCGCATCCCAGGCGGCCGCCGCCCAGGCGAGCCGGTCGGCGAGCGCTCCGTGGGTGCCCACCACCGCCTTCGGCCGGCCGGTCGAGCCGGAGGTGTAGACGACGGAGACCGCGTCCGGCGGCGTCACGGGCGTGCCCGCCGCGGCCTGGCCCGCGGCGGCGGCCCGGACGGTGAAGGAGGGCAGGTCGTGCGGGGGCAGCGTCCTGGCGTTCGCCTCGTCGGTGAGCAGGCAGGCCGGACGCGCGTCGCCGAGCATGAACTCGATCCTGGCCGCCGGGTAGCCGGGGTCGACGGGCAGGTAGGCGGCCCCGGCCCGCATGACGCCGAGCAGGGCCGCCGCCATGTCCGCCGAACGGCTCGTCGCCACCGCGACGATGTCGCCGCGCCGTACGCCGGCCGCGGCCAGCGTGCCGCACACCCGCCGGGCCCGGTCGTCCAGCTCGGCGTAGGTGAGCGTGACCCCTGCGGACATGACGGCGGCGCGCGCGGGATGCTGCGCGACCTGGCGGGCGAACAGGTCCAGCACGGAGGCGCCACCGCCCGCAGCCCCGGCGCCGGTCCCGGCGTCGGCATCGGCATCGGCATCGGCTGCGGTCAGGACTGCCGCGGTGGTTCCGGTTCCGGCGGCCAGCAGGTGCCGGCGCTGCTCGCCGGACACCAGCTCCACCTGGCCGCACGTCAGCGTGGCGTCGTCGGCGAGGGCGGCAAGCAGCCTCTCGTACTGCCCGATCAGCAGGTCGGCCGAGGTCGCGGAGACCAGCCGCCGGTCGTGGGTCAGCGTGAGCACGATCCGGTCGCCGGGCTTGGCCATCAGCGTCACCGGATAGTGGGGCGCCTCGATCGTGTCGATCCCGGCGATCGCGAGGTCGCCCTGCTCTGCGGAGGGCTCCGGGTGGTTCTCGACGACCACCAGGGTGTCGAACAACTCGGTCACGCCCAGCCGGCGGTGCAGCGCGGCCAGCGGGACGTGCTCGTGCTCCATCACCTCGCGTTGCGTACGCGCGAAGCGGCGCAGCACCTCGGCCAGCGGGTCGGCCGGCTGCCAGCGTACCCTCGCCGGCACGGTGTTGATCAGCAGCCCGACCATCGCGTCGATGCCCGCCGGTTCGGAAGACGCGCGGCCCGACACGGCCGAGCCGAACGTCACGTCGTCGCGCCCGGTCAGCCGCCCGACGAGGATCCCCCAGGTCGCGGCGAGCACCGAGCCGGCGGTGAGCCCGTTTCCCTGCGCCCATGCCCGCAGGCGGTCGCCGAGATCGCCCGGCAGCTCCCGCCGGACCCGGCCGAACCCGCCACCCCCGGACCCGCCACCGGTCCGGCCACCGGTCTGGCCACTGGGCCCGCCGAACGCCCCAGCCGCCATGCCGGCCTGCGGGACGGCCTGCGCGCTGGTCTGCGCGCCGGCCAGCGCGCGGGCCAGCATGGTCGGTTCCCGAACGCCGGACAGGGCCTCGGCCCACGCCTCGATCGCGGTGTCGGTGTCCTGCGCCGCGAGCATCCTCAGGAACTCCCGGTAGGGCGGCGGCTCGGGCAGCGGCCTGTCCTCGTAGAGGGCCAGCAGGTCGCGCAGGAGCAGCGGCACCGACCAGCCGTCGGCCAGGATGTGGTGCACGGTGTGGACGAGGGCGTGCCGCCGCGGCCCGAGCTTCACCAGCGCGAAACGCATGGCCGGCGGCCGGGCGAGGTCGAACGGCGCCGACCGCTCGGCCGCGGCGATCTCCTCCAGGAGGGGCTGGGCGAGGTCGACGTCGCTGAGGTCCTCGCTGCGCCACGGCACCTGTGCACGGCCCGCGATCACCGACACCACCTGCCCGTCGCCGGTGGTGCGGAAGGCCGCGCGCAGGTTGGGGTGGCGGCCGAGCAGGCGTTCGGCCGCGGTGCGCAGGCGCTCGCCGTCCATCGGCCCGGTGAGCTCGATGACCTGCTGGACGACGTACGGATCGCTGCCGGGGTCGAGGGTGGCGTGGAAGTACAGGCCGGTCTGCAGCGGCGAGAGCGGCAGCACGTCCTGCAGCCCTGGCGTGTCCGCCTCGATGGCGGTCACGTCGGCCTGTTCCAGCTGGACGAGCGGGAAGTCGGACGGGGTGTGCCCGGTGACCGTGTCGCTGGTGGCGATGTCGGTGAGGGTCTGCGTCCACAGGGCGGCCAGCTCCCGTACGCGGCCGGCGTCGAGCACGCCCGCCGGCCAGCTGAACGTGGTCGCCAGGACCGGCCCGCCGGCCGTGTCGACGGCGACGGAGTTGATCTCGAGTACGCGCGGCAGCGGCATGCGCGGATCGCGCCGCTCGACCACGATCTCGCCGCCACCAGCAGGCGCCCAGTCACCGGTCCGATCGCCGGCGCTCTCCTCGGCCCGAGCGGAGGCAGGATCACCGGACCAGTCGCCGGCGCGACCGGAAGGCCGCTCGGAGGACCGGTCGCCGGCGCGATCAGAGGCCCGGTCGAGGGAACGGTCGAAGGGCGGGTCGCCGGCGCGGCCGGGGGGCCGGTCGCCGGCTGGGGTGCCGAAGCGGCCGAGATAGTGGACGAGCACCTGCGGCGCCACGGCCAGGTCAGGGCGCGGCCCGTCCCCGAGGTAGCGCAGCGCCCCGTAGCCGAGCCCGCGTTGCGGTACCTGGCGGAGCTGTTCCTTGACCGCCTTGACCGCCTCGCCCGGCGTCCCGGAGCCGGGGTCGATCACGGCGGGGAAGAGGGTGGTGAACCAGCCGAAGGTACGCGACAGGTCGGCGTCGCCGGCGGCCTCCTCCTCCCGCCCGTGCCCCTCCAGTTCCAGCAGCACGGCCGGGCCGGAGCCGCGCCAGCGGACCAGGGCGCGCGCCGCGGCGGCGACCAGCACGTCGTTCACCCCGCCGTGGACGGCGGCGGGGACCGGGCCGAGCAGGCGGCCGGCGATCGCGGCGGGGATCTCGACCGTGAGCGACCGCTCCGTGGCGACCACGTCGCGCCGCGGATCGAGCGGCCGCTCGCCGATCATCGGGTCGGGCGCCGCCGCGGTACGCCGCCAGTGGTCCTCGCCGGCGCTGAAGTCGCACTCCCGCAGCCGGGTCGCCCACTGCCGGAACGAGGTGGGCGCCTGGGGCAGTTCGACGGGACGGCCCGCCCGCGCCGCCTGCCAGGCCTGGGCGAGGTCCTCCAGGAGGATGCGCAGCGACACGCCGTCCACGACCACGTGGTGGACCACGATCGCGAGCCGCCCCTGGGCGCGCGCTCCGGCGTCGAGCCACACGAGGTCGAGCATGCGCCCGCCGGCCGGGTCGAGCCGTCCGGGGGCGGCGGCGACCTGCCGTTCCAGGTCGGCCGCGGTCTCGACGCGGGTGATCACCTCGGCGGCCCTGGGCTGCCCCGGTGGCCGCACCGTGAGCGTCCAGCGGCCGGCGCCGGTCGTCCGCGCCCGCAGCAGGTCGTGGGTGGCGAGCACCGCGTCGATCATGCTCTCCAGCTGGTCGCCGGTCAGCCCGGCGGGCGTGCGTACGGTCATCGACTGGAAGAAGCCGTCCATCGACGGCCCGAGGTCCTGGAGCCACTCGGTGATCGGCGTCGGCGGCACCTCGCCGACCCCGCTCACCGGGGGCGGCGAGGCGGTGCCGACGCCGGTGAGCGTGGCCGCCAGAGCGGCCGGGGTGGGGTGGGCGAACAGGTCGCGCGGGCGTACCGCGAGCCCGGCACGCCGCGCCTGCCTGACCACGCCGATCGCGACGATGCTGTCGCCGCCCAGGGCGAAGAAGTCGTCCTCGGCCCCCACCTCGGCCACACCCAGGACCTGCGCGAAGACCTCACACAGGACGCGCTCGCGCTCGGTGCGGGGCGCGCGCGTGCCGGCCGCGGGTTCGGCCGGCCGGGGCAGTGCCTGCCGGTCCACCTTCCCGTTGGCGGTGACGGGGAAGCGGTCGAGGACGACGTACGCGTCCGGCACCATGTACGCCGGCAGCCGGCCGGCGCACCAGTCACGCAGCTCGGCGGCCGGGACGGCGTCGTTCGACCTCGCGTACCCGACGAGCCGCCGCCCGTTCTCGCTCACCACGACGGCGGCCTGCCGCACGTCCGGGTGGGTGGCGAGCGCGGCCTCGACCTCCTCCAGCTCCAGCCGCATGCCGCGGATCTTCACCTGGTGGTCGGCGCGGCCGACGAACTCCAGCGAGCCGTCGGGGGCCTGCCTGGCGAGGTCGCCGGTCCGGTACATCCGGGAGCCGTCCGCGGCGAACGGGTCGGCGACGAACCGGCCGCCGGTGAGCGCGGGCGCGTTGATGTAGCCGCGGCCGAGCAGGAACCCGGCGGCGTACAGCTCGCCGGCCGTGCCCGGGGGCACCTGTTCCAGGCGTTCGTCGAGCACGTACAGCCGCGTGTGCGGATTCGGGCGGCCGATGGAGGTCGCGATGCGCTCGGCGGTGTCGCGGTAGATGACGTGCGAGACGCCGATGGTGGCCTCGGCCGGGCCGTACCCGTGGTAAAGGGTCGTCGAGAGCTGGCCGCGGAAGCGGTCGAACAGCTCCGGGGTGAGCACCTCGCCACCGCACCAGACGTGCTTCAGCCCGGACAGCAGCGAGGTCCCGCGGGCCATCTCGAGCAGGACGTCGAGCATCGACGACACGAGGTAGACGAACGTCACGCCCTCGCGGGCGATCAGGTCCAGCAGGTACTGGGGGTCGCGTTCGCCGCCGGGCTCCGCGATCACCACGTAGCCGCCGGACACGAGCGGCAGCAGGATCTCGTTGACGGAGATGTCGAACGACAGCGGCGCCTTGAACAGGGACGCGTCGCCAGGACCGAAGCCGAGGATCTCCTCCACCTGCCAGAGCAGGCGGTGGCTGATCGCCTCGTGGCGGATCATGGCGCCCTTGGGGGTGCCGGTCGAGCCGGAGGTGAACATCACGTACGCCAGCCGGCCGCCCTGGACGGACACGGGCGGCGGCTCGGCGGGCTCGTGGGCGTACCCCCAGGAGCCCAGATCCACCTCCCGCACGCCCAGCGTGCGGGCCGCCCCCGCCTCGGCGCTGACCTGGCGGCGGCGCGCCGGCGGCCAGGCCGGGTCGACGGGCACGAACGCGCCGCCCGCCACCATGATCGCCAGGACGGAGACGACCATCTCGGCGGAGCGCGGTGTCGAGACGGCGACGACCTCCTCCGGGCGCAGCCCCTGCCTGTGCAGGTGCTGCGCCAGCTGGAAGACGCTGGCGCCGAGTTCCGCGTACGTCAGCCGCACGCCGGGCGCGACGACGGCCGGCGCCTGCGGGGTCCGGCGCACCTGGTCGATGAACAGGTCCGCGATCGTGGTGATCCTGGCGGGAGAGTTCGCTTCCATGGCTGCCTAACGTGATGACGACGTGGGGGTGCGCGCCTCCCAGGCACGCCAGAGCTGCGCGTACCGGCCGCCCGCGGCGACCAGTTCCTCGTGCCGGCCCTGCTCCGCGATCCGGCCGTGCTCCAGGACGACGACCCGGTCGGCGGCGGCGGCCTGGGTCAGCCGGTGGGCGACGATCAGGGTGGTGCGTCCCCGGGTGGCCGCGGCGGCGGACTCCTCCAAGGTGCGCGCGCCGAGGCTGCCCGCCTCCGCGGTGGCCTCGTCGAGGATGGCGATCGCCGGGTCGACGAGGATCAGGCGGGCGAGGGCGAGTTGCTGGGCCTGGGCGGTGGTCAGCTCGTGGCCGCCCTCGCCGACCACCGTGTCGAGACCGTCGGGCAGGGCCGTCGCCCAGTCCAGCGCGCCGACGGCGGACAGCGCGGAGGCGATCTCGCCCGGCGACGCCTCCTGCCTGGCCAGGCGCAGGTCCTCGATGAGAGGGCCGGCGAAGACGTGCACCTCCTGGGTGATGATCGCGACGTGCGCGCGCAGCCGGTCGGGCGGCAGCGCCACGCCGCCGACGGACACGGTGCCGCTGCCGGGGCGCAGGATGCCCGCGGCGATCGCCGCGAGCGTGGACTTGCCCGCGCCCGTGGATCCGACCAGCGCGACGCGGGCGCCGGCGGGCAGGCTGATGGAGACGCCGTGCAGCACCTCCGGCCCGCCGTCGTAGCCGAAGCGCACGCCTGACAGCTCCAGCCCGGCGCCGGCCGGCCCGCCCGCGCCCCCGCCGGGGCGGTCAGGGTCGTCGCCGGGGTCCGGCGCGAGGTCCACCACGCCGACCAGCCGGGCGAGGCTCGCCGCCGCCGCCTGCAACTCGTCGAACGTGAACAGCAGCATGCCGATGGGGTTGAACAGGCGGTGGAACAGCACGGCCGCCGCGGCGCTCTGGCCGACGGTGACGGCTCCCGATCTGACGAGGAGGAAACCGACCACGAGGATCGCGGCCAGGCCGAAGAACTCCGCCCGGTTGACCCGGCCGACAAAACGGGTGAACAGCGTGAAAACCGACAGGGAGATGTCGTGCACCTGGTGCGAGGCGTCGCCGATGTCGCGCAGCCGGCGCTGCTCCAGCCGGTAGGCGTGCACCGTGCGCGCACCTTGCATGTTCTCCACCAGCAGTTGCGAGTTGCCGGCCACGGCGTGCCGCTCGGCGGCGTACTTCGGCGCCGCCCGCGGCAGGTACCACCGCAGCGCCGCCACGTAGAGCGGGACGGCGACCGCGCCGGCGAGCCCGAGCCGCCAGTCCATCCCGGCCATCGCCGCGATGCTCAGCACGCCCAGCAGGAAGGCGGAGATCATCGTGGGGACCACGCTGGTGGCGGCCTTGCCGATCGAGGCGGCGTCGGTGCTGACCCGTGACAGCAGATCTCCCTTGCCGACCCGCTCCAGGGTGGTGACGGGCAGGCTGAGCGCCCGGGCCACCGTACGTTCCCGCAGGTCCGCGAGCATGTGCCCGCACACCCGGCCGATCAGGTACGTGGCCGTGCCGGTGGCCGCGCCGCCGGCGACGGCCGCGGCCACGATGACGACCGCGATGGGCACGATCGCCGAGACCGGCGCGTGCTCCCTGACGCGGTCCACGAGGGTGCCCAGGGCGTACGCGGGCACCACCGACGCGGCGGCGCCCACGACGCCCACCAGCACGGCGAGCGTGCCGCCGATCCATCGCGCACGGAGTTCGAGCCGCAGCCACGCCCACGTCCTGCGGGCGTCGGCGACGGGCAGCCTGTCTGGTCCGGTCATCGCAGCACCGCCCGGTTGTAGTCGTCGTCGGTGACGGCCAGTTCGGCGTGGGTGCCCTCCGCGGCGACCCGGCCGCCGTCGAGGACCACGACCCGATCCGTCATGGCGAGCAGGGCCGGGCTGCTCGTCACGACCAGGGTGGTGAGCCCCCCGGAGCCGGGGTGGCGCAGGGCGCGCAGGCCGCGGGCGATCTCGTGCTCGGTCACCGCGTCCACGGCGGTGGTGGGGTCGTGCATGACGAGGATCGCGGGGCGTGCCGTGAGCGCGCGGGCCAGCGCCAGCCGTTGCCGCTGCCCGCCCGAGAGGCTGGCGCCCCGCTCCGCGACGACGTGCGTGAGGCCGTCGGGGTGGGCGGAGACGACCTGGTCGGCGGCGGAGGCGGCCAGCGTGGTCTCGTCCAGCGGGCCGCCCGCGGTGACGTTCTCCTCGATGGTCCCGGTGAACAGGTCCGTGAGGTGGGGTTCCACCAGCATCGCCCGGCGGGCGTGCTCCGGGTCGAGGCGTGCCAGGTGCGTGCCTCCGACGAGGACGCCGCCTTCGTACTCTCCGGGCGCCACCCGGCCGGACAGGATCCTGACCAGCGCCTCCCCGTCGGCGGAGCGGTGGGGCACCACGCCGACGAATTCGCCGGGGCGCACGTGCAGGTCGACCCCGTCGAGCGGGCCGTACCTGAGCGCCCGCAGCTCGAGGTCGGGTGAGCCGGCGTCGAGCGTCTCCGTGCCCTCCGGCAGCAGCGCGGGCGCGTCGAGCACGGTGGCGACACGGTCGGCGGACGCCCTGGCCTCCGCGACCCAGCCGGGCACGACGGCGAGCGTGCCGATGGGCTCCATCAGGAACTGCGCGAGGCCGATGACGGTGATGAGCTCGCCGACGGTGATCCTCCCGTTGAGCGCGAACCACCCGGCCAGGATCGCGATGCCGCCGGCCAGGAGCGCGCCGCCGGCCGTGGAGGCGGACAGGTACGCGCCCTGGGTGCGCGCCGCGCGTAGCGCGGCCCGCAGGGACCGCCTGCTGACCTCGTCGTAGCGGCCGGCCGCCGCGCGCTCCGCGCCGATGCCGCGCAGCGGGCGTACGCCGCTGACCAGGTCGCCCGCCAGCGAGGTGGCCTCCCCCGCGAGGTCCTGCTGCTCGGTGACCCGCTTGGTGATGAGCGGGGTGGCGGCCTGGAGCCCGAGGAGCACCACGGGGGTTCCGGCCAGCACGGCCAGCCCGAGTTGCACGTCGATCACCAGCAGCGCGACGGCGCTCACCACGGTCGCCGTCACCGCCCCCGCGACGCGCGGCACGTAGTCCAGCAGGTAGGAGGTGTTGTCGGTGTCGGTCGTGGCCACGGTGAGCAGGTCACCGGCACGGCGGTCGGTCCTGATCCCGCGCGGGTGCATGATCTTGGCGGCCACTTCGACGCGCAGCAGGTGCGCCTCGTCCGCGATGGCGAGCATCAGCCGGCGGGCGCCGAAACGGTAGGCCATGCTCAGCACGGTGAACAGGCCGGCCAGAGCGGCCACCCAGAGCACCAGCGCGCCGCCGTCCCCCGGGCCGATGGCCCGGTCGACGATCACCCCGATGAGGATCGGCACCAGCGACTCGCAGACTTGGTGCAGGCTGATCAGGCCGGTCCCCGTGCCGAGCTGCCACCGGTTGCGCGTCACCGCGCGCCACAACACCCGCCGGCCGGTCATGGGCCGCGTCACTGGTCGGCGGCCATGCTCTCGCGCAGGCTCCTGGGCCGCAGGTCCGTCCAGTGCTCCTCGACGTAGTCCACGCACTCCTGGCGCTTGCTCTGGCCGCCTTCACCGAAGACGACCCGCCAGCCCTGTGGCACCTCCTTGAACGTCGGCCACAGGGAGTGCTGCTCCTCGTCGTTCACCAGCACGTAGAAGGTGCCGTTCTCATCGTCGAAGGGATTGTTGGACATCGTGACTCCTGACTGCGTGGTGGGATCGGGGGATGACCAGCGGGGTGTGGGTCTCCGGGTCGTCGATGATGCGGCAGGGCAGGCCGAACACGTCCTCGATCAGTTCGGCGGTGACGATCTTCCGGGGGTCGCCCTGCGCCACGACGGCGCCCGCCTTCATCGCGATGATGTGGTCGGCGTACCGGCAGGCCTGGTTGAGGTCGTGCAGGACGGCCACCATGGTGTTGCGCTGCTCCCGGTTCAGGCGGAGGCAGAGTTCGAGCAGTTCGATCTGGTGGGCGATGTCGAGGAACGTGGTCGGCTCGTCGAGCAGCACGATCGAGGTCTCCTGGGCGAGCACCATCGCCACCCAGACCCGCTGGCGCTGGCCGCCGGACAGCGTGTCGACGAGCCGCCCGGACAGGTCGGTGACGCCGGTGGCCGCCATCGCGCTCACCACGGCCGCCTCGTCCCTGGCCGACCACTGTCTGATCAGGTTCTGGTGCGGGTGGCGCCCTCGTGCCACCAGGTCGGCCACGGTGATGCCGTCGGGCGCGATCGACGACTGCGGCAGCAGGCCGAGCCGCCTGGCGACCTCCTTGGCCGGGTAGGAGTGGATGTCCCTGCCGTCCAGCACGACCTGTCCCGCGGACGGCTTGAGCAGCCGCGACAGCGCTCTGAGCAGGGTGGACTTGCCACAGGCGTTCGGGCCGACGATCACGGTGAGCGCGCCGTCCGGGATGTCGACGCTGAGGTGCTCGCTGATCGGCCGGTGGTCGTAGCCGATAGTGAGGTCCCTGGCGCTCAGTCTCATGACCTCGCCTTCCGCATCGGCCTGGCCAGCAACCAGGCGAAGTAGAGGCCGCCGAGCGACACCGTCACCACGCCCACGGGAAGCTGGGTGGGGGCGAACGCGCGCTGGCCGAGCCAGTCGCTCGCGGTCAGCAGCAGCGCGCCCATGGCGGCCGAGGGCGCCAGCGCTATGCCGGCCGTACGCGTGAGCAGGCGGGCCAGCTGGGGGGCGGCGAGCGCGACGAACGAGACCGGTCCCGCTGCGGCGGTGGCCACGGCGGTCAGCGCCACGCCGACGACGAGATAGAGCAGCCGGGCCCGTTCGGTGCGCACGCCGAGCGCGGCGGCGGGCTCCTCGCCCATCGCCAGCAGGGACAGGCGCGGCCCGAGAGCCAGCAGGCATCCGGCGAGCAGCACGACCGCGGCGGCCACGGGCGGGACGTGCTCCCACTTCGCCGTGTTCAGGCTGCCCTGTCCCCAGATCGCCGCGGCGACCGCCAGGCGCAGGTCGGCCCTGATGACGAACCACTGGTTCACGGAGGCGAGGACCGCGCTGATCGCGATGCCCACGATGATGAGCCGGAATCCCTGCACGCCCTGCTTGTACGCCAGCAGGTACACCACCAGGGCGGCCGCGAGCCCGCCGATCAGGGCGCCCGCCGCGGTCTCGTAGTAGCCGCGGCCGGCCAGCACCATCGTGACCAGCACCCCGGTGTAGGCGCCGGTGTTGAACCCGATCACGTCGGGGCTGCCGAGCGGGTTGCGCAACAACGACTGGAAGACGGCTCCGCTCAGTCCGAGCGCCGCGCCGATGAGCAGGGCCAGCAGCACGCGCGGCAGCCGCCACTCCACGACCACGAGGCGCGTCGCGCCCGGTCCCTGCCCGGCCAGCGCCTGGATCACCTCGCCCGGCGGCACCTCGAACTCCCCGGTGCCCAGCCCGAGCACGGCGACCGCCGCGGCCGCGAGGCCGAGCGCGGCGCAGACGAGCGCCGTGCGCACGCCGAACCGGACGGACGCGCGGGGCCGGCGCACGATGACGACCCGGTGACCGAAGTCCACGCCGCTCACGGGCTCGTCACCGCCCGGCGGCGGATCAGCCAGATCAGCACCGGCGCGCCCAGGAACGCGGTGACGATGCCCGCCTGCAGTTCGGCGGGGCGGATCAGCACCCGTCCCGCGATGTCCGCGCCGAGCAGCAGGATCGGGGCGCAGATCACCGTGTACGCGAGGATCCACCGCTGGTCGGGCCCGACGATCCGGCGGACGGCGTGCGGCACCATCAGGCCGATGAACCCGATCGGGCCCACCGCCGCGGTCGCCGCGCCCGTCAGGAGCGCCACCGAGACCACGGACAGCACGCGTGTCCGGGTGACGCCGGCGCCCAGCGAGCGGGCGAGGTCGTCGCCCAGCGCGACGGCGTTGAGCGAGCGGGCGGCGGCGAACGCCAGCACCAGTCCGGCCAGGATGAACGGCGCGACCGCTTCGGCGATGGGCAGCGGCCGGCCGCCGAGCGTGCCGACGTCCCAGAAGCGCAGGTAGTCGAAGGCTCGCGGCTTCAGCAGCCGGATCGCGGCCGAGACGCCCTCCATGACGGCGCCGAGCGCCACGCCCGCGAGCGTCAGCCGGAGCGGCGTCGCCTCCCCGCGCCCGATGGAGCCGAGCGTGTAGACGAGCACGGTGGCGAAGGCCACCCCGGCGAACGCGAACCACACGTACGACCAGATGGAGGTCAGGCCCAGGACCCCGATCGCGAACACGACGAAGAGCGCCGCTCCCGCGTTCATCCCGAGGATCTGCGTGTCCGCCAGCGGGTTGCGCGTCACCGCCTGGATGACCGCTCCCGAGACGCCGAGCGCGGCTCCCGCCAGCAGCCCCAGCACGGTCCTCGGGACCCGCAACTCGCGCACGATCGCCTGGTCGTCGGTGTCCGCGGCGTGGGCGAACGCGTCCCAGACCGTGTCGAGGCCGATGTTCCTGGTGCCGACGGCGATGCTCAGGACGCACGTGGCGACCAGCGCCGCCACGAGCACGAGCAGCCAGCCGCTCCGGCCGGCGTTGCCCGCGGCGACGCCCGCCGGCCGGTCCGCCGGGGCGGCCGGCCGGCGATCGGAGAGGACCACTATGTCGCCGCCCTGGCCCGCGGCGTGTGACCGGCCAGCAGCGAGTCGCGGATCTCGCCGGCGCGGACGGCGGTGGCGGACAGGAGCGTCGAGGTGAGGCCGTGGGTGTGTTCACCCGCCCCTTGCAGGTAGATGCCCGCCGACACGTGCGCGGGCGTCTCGACGCGGTAGTCGCGGCCTATCCTGAGCCGGTCCTCGTCGTCGCGCAGGCATAACTTGGCGGCCTGGCCGAGGACGGTGCCGATGTCCTGGGGCCGGTAGCCCGTGGCGTGGACGAGGAGGTCCGCCTCGAGCACCTCGTGCTCGCCGGTGGGCAGATATTCGACCGTGACGTCGAGCCGGTCGTCCCGTTCGCCGACCTCGCGGATGCGTGAGGCGCGCAGGACGCGCAGCCGCTCGCCGCCCTGGACCTTCTCCCGGTACATGGTCCGGTAGAGGGACTCGATGAGGTCCATGTCCACCACGGAGTAGTTGGTGCCGCGGTGGTAGTCGAGCAGGGACTGCTTGACCGCTGAGGGAGCGCCGAAGAACGTGTCCACGGCCTCGGGGTCGAAGATCTGGTTGGCGAAAGGGCTGTCATCGGCGGGGGTGTAGCCGTATTTGGCGATGACGGCGCAGACTTCCGCGCCGGCGAAGGTGCGGTGCAGGTAGTCGGCGGTCTCGGCCGCGCTCTGGCCGGCCCCGAGCACCACGGCCCGCCGCACCGGGACCCCGGCCTCCTTGAGGGCGGCCACCCGGGGCAGCAGCTCGCTGTTGTGCCACACCCGGTCGGAGACGACCGTTCCCGGCGGCAGGTGCGGCTCCAGCCCGGTGGCGACGCACAGGTCACGGGCCCGCCGCACGGTGGTGTGCCCGGGACGCTCCGGGTCCGTGCTGATCACGTCGAACGCGGGGACGCCACCGCCTTCCGCGGTCACCGGCTCGACGGACACGACCTCCTCGGCGTACGCGACCAGGTCCCGCACCCGCTCGGCCGCCCACTCGAAATAGGCGTGGAACTCGATCCGCAGCGGGAAGAGCGTCTTGTGGTTGAGGAAGTCCACCAGCCTGCCGCTGTCCTTCAGGAAGCACAGAAAGCTGAAATCGCTGGCGGGATCGCGCAGGGTGACCAGGTCTTTCAGGAATGACACCTGCATGGTCGCGTCGTCGAGAAGCATCCCCTTGTGCCAGCCGAAGCCGGGTTGCTTCTCCAGGAACCGCATGTGGACCCGTTCGGGTGCCGGGACCCGGGCGTTGTGCTCCCGCAAGGCGATCGCCAGCGCGAGATTCGATGGGCCGAAGCCGATTCCCAGGATGTCGTAGGTGCCGTTGAGTCTGCTCAGCAGTGTCTCCACCGAGGCATCGCCTCCCTCTGCGGCAGATGCTAGATTAGGTTAGCCTTACCTTGCAAGGAGGGCCGTCCGCTCCGAGACGGGGACCGCGGGACCGGGGTCCGGCGAGCCAGGACCGGCGGACGACCGGCGTGGAAAGGGACAGCAAGTGGCTTTTCGGGACCGCTCCCACCGGGAATGACCGTCATCAAGATCGATGAAGACGGGGGTGGGCGCATGCCGTTGGACGTGGCGGCACGGGAGGCGTTCCTGGCGGAGCCGCACATCGCGAGCCTCGCCGTGGAGGGCGGCGAGGGACGGGGGCCGCTGAACGTACCCGTCTGGTACGACTACCACCCCGGTGGCGAGATCCGGTTCCTGACCGACGGCGATTCGGTCAAGGCCCGGCTGATCGCGAAGGCGGGCCGGTTCTCGATGCTGGTGCAGCGGGTCAGCCCCACCTACCGGTACGTGTCGGTGGAGGGGCCGCTGGTGCGCTCCGATCCCACGACGCTGGAGGATCTGAGGCGCATCGCGGCGCGTTACCTGCCGCCCGACGCCGTGTCGGGTTACGTGCAGGGCTCCGACCTGCACGCGCTCGTCACGTTCAGGATGCGGCCCGAACACTGGCTCTCCGCCGACCTCGGCGCCCTGAGCTGAGCGGAAACGGTATTTTTGGCCCGTGACTGCTATCGATCCCACCTCGACCGGCGCGTTCGGCGTCGGCCTCGCGACCATCGCCTCCGACGGCACCGTGCTCGACACCTGGTTCCCCGCACCCGAGCTGGGCGACGCGCCCGTTTCGGGCACCGAGCGGCTTCCCGCCGGCGAGGCCGGCGAACTGGCGGGGCTGACCGGGCCCGACGAGGCGCGGGGCGTGGAGGTGGTCGCGGTGCGCACCGGCATCGCCAAGCTCTCCGAGGCCCCCGTCGACGCGCACGACGTCTACCTGCGACTGCACCTGATCTCCGCGCGCCTCGTCAGGCCGCACGGCGTCAACCTCGACGGCATCTTCGGCCTGCTGGCCAACGTGGTGTGGACCGACGCGGGCCCGTGCCCGGTGCCGGACTTCGAGCGGACCCGCCTGCGGCTACGGGCCAGGGGCGCGGTGACGGTGTACGGCGTCGACAAGTTCCCGCGGATGGTCGACTACGTGATGCCGTCCGGCGTGCGGATCGCCGACGCCGACCGGGTGCGCCTGGGCGCGCACCTGGCGAGCGGCACCACCGTCATGCACGAGGGCTTCGTCAACTTCAACGCCGGCACGCTGGGCGCCTCGATGATCGAGGGCCGGGTCTCGGCCGGCGTGGTGGTCGGCGACGGCTCCGACGTGGGCGGCGGCGCGTCGATCATGGGGACGCTGTCGGGCGGCGGCAAGCAGGTCATCTCGATCGGCGAGCGCTGCCTGCTGGGCGCGAACGCCGGCATCGGCATCTCGCTGGGCGACGACTGCGTGGTGGAGGCCGGACTCTACGTGACGGCGGGCACGAAGGTCGCCCTGCCCGGCGGCCGGATCGTCAAGGCCGCCGAGCTGTCGGGTTCGAACGGCATCCTGCTGCGCCGCAACTCGCAGTCGGGCGCGGTGGAGGCGGTGCCGCGCGAGGGCGGAACCATCGAACTCAACGCCGCCCTCCACGCCAACTGACGCGACCATATAAAGGCTTTCTTCCTTTACGGCTTCGCCTGGTCCAGCCACCCACCGCAGGTGGCTGGGGACCTTCCAGGAAACGGCCGCTGACCCTTCAGCGGCCGCCCGCCGTAACGGAGCGCACGGTCGGCCCGCTTCGTGGCCCGGGGCACCCGGTCGCGAAGCGGGCAAGGAAAAAGTCAGTGCGCGTGGGACACGGCGGATCCGATGGTGTGCACGCGCAGGGCGTTGGTGGAGCCGGGGGTGCCGGGAGGTGAGCCGGCCACGATGACGACCTTGTCGCCCTTCTCCAGCCGCCCCGACGACAGCAGCGAGGCCTCGACCTGCCGCACCATGTCGTCGGTGTGGTGGACGAACGGCACGTGGAACGTCTCCACCCCCCACGTCAGCGAGAGCTGCCCCCGCACGTGGGGCGCCGACGTGAAGGCCAGCAGCGGGATCGGCGAGCGGTAGCGGGCCAGCCGCCGGGCCGTCTCGCCCGACATCGTGAACGCCACGAGCGCCTTGGCCCCGACGATCGCGCCGACCTCGGCCGCGGCCCTGGCGATGGCGCCGCCGGTCGTCTCCGGCATGCGCTCCAGCGTGTGGGTGGCGTGCAGGGAGTGCTTCTCGGCGGCGCAGGCGATGCGGTCCATCGTGGAGACGGCCTCGATCGGGTAGTTGCCGACGGAGGTCTCGCCGGACAGCATGACCGCGTCGGCGCCGTCCATGACCGCGTAGGCCACGTCGGAGGCCTCGGCGCGGGTGGGGCGCGGGGAGCTCATCATGGAGTCGAGCATCTGGGTGGCGACGATGACCGGGCGGGCCTTCTCGCGGCACAGCTCGATGATGCGCCGCTGCACGATCGGCACCTGCTCGAGCGGCAGCTCGACGCCGAGGTCGCCGCGGGCCACCATGATGCCGTCGAAGGCCTCGACGATGTCGGGGAGGCGGTCGACGGCCTGCGGCTTCTCGATCTTGGCGAGCAGCGGGAGACGCACGGCCTCCTGCTCCATGATGTTGCGCACGACGTCGGCGTCGGACGGGCGGCGGACGAACGACAGGGCGATCATGTCGCATCCGGTGCGCAGCGCCCAGCGCAGGTCGGCTTCGTCCTTGTCGGTCAGCGCGGGCGCGCTGACGTTGACGCCGGGCAGGTTGAGGCCCTTGTTGTCGGAGATCATGCCGCCGATGACGACGCGGGTGGCGATGCGGTCGCCGTCGACACGGGTGGCCTCGAGCACGAGGCGGCCGTCGTCGACGAGGATCGTGTCGCCGGGGCGGACGTCGTTGGGCAGCCCCTTGTAGGTGGTGGAGACCTGCTCGCGGTCACCTGGCACGTCTTCGGTGGTGATGGTGAAGACGTCACCGAAGCCCAGCCTGACGGGGCCTTCCTCGAACGTGCCGACACGGATCTTGGGGCCCTGCAGGTCGGCGAGCACGCCTACACCGCGGCCGAGGTCGGCCGCCACCTCCCTGACCCGGTCGTAGACCTCTCTGTGCAGGTCATGGTTGCCATGACTGAGGTTGAACCGTGCCACGTCCATGCCGGCGGCGATCAGCTCGTGCAGGCGTTCCTTGGACGATGTGGCGGGGCCGAGAGTGCAGACGATTTTCGCGCGACGAGTCACGAGTCCTACCTTAATTGGTACAGACCACTTAACAGTCACTGACGACGGAGAACGTACCCGCGGAAGGGGAACAGAACGAGAACGGCACCCCCTGGACGGGCCAAGTTCGTGTGCTGCTCACGCCGTCACGGTTCGGTGGTGGCGGCCTTCCAGGCGTCCACGATGCCGTGGCCGTAGAAGCCGTTGTCCGCCTTGTCGCCCTCGCACTCGTGCGTCTCGGTCTTGTTGTAGATCGTGTAGACGTGGCGGCGGGGCGTCGGGCACGCCTTCTGGGTCGCGGTCTTGTAGAGCAGTCGCTCGGTGGTGGCGGGATCGAGGTGGAGCCCGCCCCTGCCGGGCTTGCCGAAACGGCTGATCAGGATCGCCGCGACCCCGGTGGCGTGCGGCGAGGCCATGGAGGTGCCCTCCAGATACTGGTAGTACGAGCAGCGGCCGTCCTTGCAGTCCTTGACCACGTCCGCGCCCCTGGGGTTGCCCTTGGCGTCGATGCGCCCGGACGCGCGCAGCACGTGCTCGGGTGCGGCGGCCAGGATCCCCCGGTCGGCTCTGGCGCCCTGACCGTCGAGGATGTCACCTCCGGGCGCGGCCAGGTCGGTCTGCTCGACGCCGTAGTCGCTGTAGATCGCCTTGCGTCCGGAGGGGCCGACGGCGGATACGGAGATGACGCCGGCGGACTCCGCGGGCACGTTGACGCAGGAGTTGTCGATCTCGCGTTTCTTCTCGTCGCCCTTCGGGTAGCCGGGGCTCTGGTCGTCGACCTTGGGATGGCCGAGGTCGGTGCCGCCGTTGCCGAGGGCGGAGATGAGCGTCACGCCCTTCTTCCTGGCGTAGTCCAGGGCCCGCTGCATGCCGGTGATGACAGCCTGCTGCTCCAGCTGCTGCTTCCTGGTGTCGGCCGGGTTGGACGTGCAGTTGAACAGCCAGGGGTCGACGTAGTAGCTCATGTTCACGACGTCCACGCCGATGTCGGCGGCGTAGGCGAGCGCGTCGAGGCTGGGCTTGAGGAAGAAGAACCCCGAGTCCTGGCCGGCCCTGAGGTTCACGATCTGCACGCCCGGCGCCACCCCCGCGATGCCGATGCCGTTGATCGGGGAGGCGATCGTGCTGGCCACGTGGGTGCCGTGGCCGTCGTCGTCCACGTCGGCGGGGTCCTTGCAGCCCTCGGCCTCGCAGGGGCCGTCGAGCGTCTCGCCGTGCTCGTCCTTGGGCCTGTCGGTGACGAAGTTGCGGCTCAGCTCGCGGTTGAAGTTGGGGGCGATGTCGGGGTGCTTGCCGTCGACGCCGGTGTCGATGACGCCGACCAGGACCTTCTTCGTGCCGGGGGCCTTGGCGTTCGCGCGGTCCGCGCCGATCATGCGCATGTCCCACTGGCGGCCGGCGAGCGGCTCCGCCGCGCTCTTGGTGAACGACGACGCGTCGGGGAAGGCCGCGGGCCGGGCCGCCTGATGAGTGCCCCGGCCGGCCGTGGCGTAACCGATGCGCCGGTCGGCGGACACCCCCACGATGGCCTGGTCGGCGCCCACTCCCTCGGCGAAGCCGCCGCCCGCGCCCCTGGCCAGGAGGTAGCCGAGCCTGGCGTCCTCTCCGACCGTGGTGCCGCCGGCCCGCTCGACGGCGGTCACGGCCTGGGCGTGCCGTCCCGCCGCGTAGAAGACGAGATAGTCCTTCTGGGGCGCGGCCGGTCTCTGGGGTGCCGCGGCCGGCGGTGCGCAGGCCGTGAGGGCGGCTGCGGCGGCGAGCGCCATCGTTGCTGAGGCGACTCGCCGCATGGTTCCCCCGTTCGCTGACTGGCCGTGAATCCGCATGTTCCCGACAGTCAACCAGCGATGCGCCTTAGTAGTGAAATTTCGGTCGATGGATGGCGAAGCTAGGTCAATCCCCACCAACCCTCCCGCGCGGCCCGCGCGGCCCGCGCCGTGAACGCACGGATCCGGCGCAGGTACGAACGCATCGTGGCCGGCCGCGCAGCACCGCCCGGAGGCCGCCACGCGGGCGGCCGCCGGGCCGTACCGTCAGACCAGCGGCCGCGCGGTGGGCAGGATCGGGTACGGCAGGGCCGTCTCCCCCGTCAGGAACCGGTCCACGCCCGACGCCGTGGCGCGGCCCTCGGCGATGGCCCAGACGATGAGCGACTGCCCGCGCCCCATGTCGCCCGCCACGAAGACGCCGTCCACCTTGGACATGTACGTCTTGTCACGCGAGACGTTGCCCCGGGCGTCATAGAAGCCGTCACCGGCGACGGCGGCGAGGTCCTGCAGCAGGGCGCCCTTCTCCGGGCCGAGGAAGCCCATGGACAGGGTGACCAGCTCGGCCGGGATCTCCCGCTCGGTGCCGGGGATGGGCTTGAACCCGTTCTGCGGCCCCTCGACCTCGACCAGCCGCAGCGCCCGCACGTTGCCGTCGGCGTCGCCGGCGAACTCGGTGGTGGAGACGGCGTAGACCCGATCTCCCCCGCCGTCGGCGAGCTCCTCGTGGGCGCTCTCCATCTTGAACAGCATGGGGTACGTCGGCCACGGCTGGTTGCCCGGCCTGGTCGCCGGCGGCTGAGGCATGATCTCGAGCTGGGTGACGGACTTCGCGCCCTGCCTGATCGCCGTGCCGATGCAGTCGGCGCCGGTGTCGCCGCCGCCGATCACCACCACGTGCTTGCCCTCGGCCGAGACCGGCGACCGGTCGAGGTCGCCCTCCTGGACCTTGTTGGACAGCGGCAGGTATTCCATGGCCTGGTAGACGCCCTTGAGCTCGCGCCCGGCCACCGGCAGGTCACGCCACTGGGTGGCGCCGCCGGACAGCACCACGGCGTCGAACTGCTCGCGCAGCTCGGCGGCGGTGATGTCGACGCCGACGTTGACGCCGGTGCGGAACTCGGTGCCCTCGGCCCGCATCTGGTCGAGGCGGCGGTTGATGTGCCGCTTCTCCATCTTGAACTCGGGGATGCCGTAGCGCAGCAGGCCGCCGATCCTGTCGGCCCGTTCGAACACCACCACGTCGTGCCCGGCCCTGGTGAGCTGCTGGGCGGCGGCCAGGCCCGCGGGCCCCGAGCCGACGACGGCGACCTTCTTGCCGGTCCTGACGGCCGGGGGCTGCGGGGTCACCCAGCCCTCGGCGAACGCCCGGTCGATGATCTCGACCTCGACCCGCTTGATCGCCACCGGGTCGGAGTTGATGCCGAGCACGCACGCCGCCTCGCACGGAGCCGGGCAGAGCCTGCCGGTGAACTCCGGGAAGTTGTTCGTGGCGTGCAGCCGCTCGATCGCCTCGCGCCAGTCGGTGCGGAAGACGAGGTCGTTCCACTCGGGGATGAGGTTGCCGAGCGGGCAGCCGTTGTGGCAGAACGGGATGCCGCAGTCCATGCAGCGGGCCGCCTGCCTGGTCAGCCTGTCCTGCGGGAAGTCCTGGTAGACCTCGCGCCAGTCGCTGATGCGGACGTCCACGGGGCGGCGCGCCGGCAGCTCCCGGTCGTGCGTGAGGAAACCCTTCGGGTCAGCCATTCGGTTACGCCTCCCTTAACCCTGAACAGTGGTTGACAAGCACAGCCCGCCATGGCGGCACGGCTCATTACGGCGGGTCATGACTGCACCGCGGCCGCCATGACGGCCTCGTCGACGTCCCTGCCTTCGATGCGGGCGGCCTCGGCGGCCTCCAGCACCCTCTTGTAGTCGGTCGGCATGACCTTGCCGAACCTGCCGAGCGCGGCGTCCCAGTCGGCGAGCAGCTGCTTGGCGATCGGCGAGCCGGTCTCCGCGAAGTGCTTCTCGACGGTCTCCTTGAGGAACTCGGCGTCCCGCTCGGAGAGCGCCTCGATGGCGACCATCTCGCGGTTGACCCGCTCGGGCTTGAGATCCAGCAGGTACGCGACGCCGCCCGACATGCCGGCCGCGAAGTTGCGCCCGGTCTGGCCCAGCACCACGGCCCTGCCCCCGGTCATGTACTCGCAGCCGTGGTCGCCCACGCCCTCGACGACCGCCGTGGCGCCGGAGTTGCGCACGCAGAAGCGCTCGCCGACGACGCCGCGGACGAACACCTCGCCGGACGTGGCGCCGTACAGGGCGACGTTGCCGGCGATGATGTGGCCGTCGAGCGGGGCCGCCTCGTGCGGCCGGACGGTGATCCGCCCGCCGGACAGGCCCTTGCCGAGATAGTCGTTCGCGTCGCCGGTCAGCCGCAGCGTGATCCCGCGCGGCACGAACGCGCCGAACGAGTTGCCCGCCGAACCGGTGAACGAGATGTCGATGGTGTTGTCGGGCAGGCCCTTGCCGCCGTGGCGCTTGGTCACCTGGTAGCCGAGCATGGTGCCGACCGTGCGGTTGACGTTGCGGATGGGCAGGTCCAGCGTCACGGGGGTGCCGTTCGCGAGGGCGCCCTCGGCGAGCTGGATCAGCGTGTTGTCGAGGGCGTGCTGGAGCCCGTGGTCCTGCTCGACGACGCGCCGCAGCGCGGTGCCCGCGGGCAGCTCCGGCCGGTGCAGGATCGGCGACAGGTCGAGCCCGCCGGCCTTCCAGTGGTCCTCGGCCGCCGTCGTGTCGAGCAGCTCGACGTGCCCGATGGCCTCGTCGAGCGAGCGGAAGCCCAGCTCGGCCAGATATTCGCGGATCTCCTCGGCGATGAACTCGAAGAAGTTGACCACGAACTCGGGCTTGCCGGTGAAGCGCTTGCGCAGCTCGGGGTTCTGCGTGGCGACGCCCACGGGGCAGGTGTCGAGGTGGCAGACCCGCATCATCACGCAGCCGGAGACGACGAGGGGCGCGGTGGCGAAGCCGTACTCCTCGGCGCCGAGCAGGGCGGCGATGATGACGTCGCGGCCGGTCTTGAGCTGGCCGTCGACCTGGACGACGATGCGGTCGCGCAGGTCGTTGAGGAGCAGCGTCTGCTGGGTCTCGGCCAGGCCGAGCTCCCACGGAGCGCCCGCGTGCTTGAGCGAGGTCAGCGGCGAGGCGCCGGTGCCGCCGTCGTGCCCGGAGATGAGCACCACGTCGGCGTGCGCCTTCGACACGCCCGCGGCGACCGTGCCGACGCCTACCTCGGCGACCAGCTTCACGTGGACCCTGGACTCCGGGTTGGAGTTCTTCAGGTCGTGGATGAGCTGGGCGAGGTCCTCGATCGAGTAGATGTCGTGGTGCGGCGGCGGCGAGATGAGGCCGACGCCGGGCGTCGAGTGCCGGGTCTTGGCGATCCACGGATAGACCTTGTGGCCGGGCAGCTGGCCGCCCTCGCCGGGCTTGGCGCCCTGGGCCATCTTGATCTGCAGGTCGGCCGCGTTGACCAGATATTCGCTGGTGACGCCGAAGCGCCCGGAGGCCACCTGCTTGATGGCGCTGCGGCGCGCCGGGTCGTAGAGCCGCTCGGGGTCCTCACCGCCCTCACCGGTGTTGGACTTGCCGCCGAGCCGGTTCATCGCGATGGCGAGCGTCTCGTGCGCCTCCATCGAGATCGAGCCGTACGACATCGCGCCCGTGGAGAAGCGCTTGACGATCTCCGAGGCGGGCTCGACCTCCTCGATGGGGATCGGCGTGCCCTTGCGCAGCTTGAACAGGCCGCGCAGGGTCATCAGCCGCTCCGCCTGGGAGTCGACGAGGTTCGTGTACTCCTTGAAGATCTCGTAGCGGCGGGTCCTGGTGGCGTGCTGCAGCTTGAAGACGGTCTCGGGGTTGAACAGGTGGGGCTCGCCCTCGCGCCGCCACTGGTATTCGCCGCCGACCTGAAGGTTGCGGTGGGCGTTCGGCACGCGCGGGTAGGCGTGGCGGTGCCGGAGCTCGATCTCCTTGGCCAGGACGTCGAAGCCGACGCCTCCCAGGCGCGAGGTGGTGCCGGTGAAGCAGGAGTCGATGACCTCCTGGCTCAGGCCGAGCGCCTCGAAGATCTGGGCGCCGGTGTAGGAGGCCACCGTGGACACACCCATCTTGGACATGACCTTGATGACGCCCTTGCCGTAGGCCTTGATCAGGTTGCGTACGGCCTTGTGCTTGTCGAGCTGGAGCGCGCCCGAGTCGACGAGGTCCTCGACGGTCTCGACGGCGAGGTAGGGGTTGACCGCGCCGGCGCCGTAGCCGATGAGCAGCGCCATGTGGTGGCACTCGCGGGCCTCGCCGGTCTCGATGACCAGCCCGATCTTGGTGCGGGTCTTCTCCTGGATCAGGTGGTGGTGCACCGCGCCGGTCAGCAGGAGCGCCGGGATCGGCGCCAGCGTCTCGGACGAGCCCCGGTCGGACAGCACGATGACGCGCGCGCCGGCGGCGATCGCCTGGGACGCCTCCGTCCTGATCTCCTCCAGGCGCCGCAGCAGCGCCTGGCCGCCGCCCGCCACGTCGTAGAGCCCGCTGATGACGTACGGGTGGAAGCCGGGCAGGTCACCCTCGTCGTTGATGTGGATGATCTTGGCGAGCTCTTCGTTGTCGAGCACCGGGTACGGCAGCACGAGCTGGCGGCACGACGTGGGGCCGGGGTCGAGCAGGTTGCCCTCGGGCCCGAGCGTGCTGGCCAGCGAGGTGACCAGCTCTTCACGGATGGCGTCCAGCGGCGGGTTCGTGACCTGCGCGAACAGCTGCGTGAAGTAGTCGTACAGCAGGCGCGGCTTCTCGCTCAGCACGGCCACGGGCGTGTCGGTGCCCATGGAGCCGATCGGCTCGGCACCGGCCCTGGCCATCGGCGACAGGATGACGCGCAGCTCTTCCTCGGTGTAGCCGAAGGTCTGCTGCCGCCTGATGAGCGCCTCGTGCGTCGGGATCTCGCGCTGTCGCGCGGGCAGCTCCTCGAAGCGGACCAGGCCCGCGTGGAGCCAGTCGGCGTACGGCAGCTCGGCCGCGAGCTCGGCCTTGATCTCGTCGTCCTCGATGATCTTGCCGCGGGCGGTGTCGATGAGGAACATGCGGCCCGGCTGCAGGCGGCCCTTCCTGACGATGTCGTCGGGCCTGAAGTCGAGCACGCCGGCCTCGGAGGCCAGCACGACCAGGCCGTCGGCGGTCACCCAGAAGCGGCCGGGGCGCAGGCCGTTGCGGTCGAGCACCGCGCCGGCCATGGTGCCGTCGGTGAACGTGATCGAGGCGGGGCCGTCCCAGGCCTCCATCAACGTGGAGTGGAACTCGTAGAAGGCCCGCCGCGCGGGGTCCATCTCGGTGTGGTTCTCCCACGCCTCGGGGATCATCATGAGCACGGCGTGGGGCAGGCTCCGGCCGCCGATGTGCAACAGCTCAAGGGCCTCGTCGAAGCTGGCGGTGTCGCTGCCATCCGGGTCACAGATGGGGAAAAGTCGTGAAATATCGCCAGGAATGTCGGCGGACTTCAGCATCGCCTCGCGCGCCCGCATCCAGTTGCGGTTGCCCTTGACCGTGTTGATCTCGCCGTTGTGGGCGACGTAACGGTAGGGGTGGGCCAGCGGCCAGCTGGGGAACGTGTTGGTGGAGAACCGCGAGTGCACCAGCGCGATCGCGGTCGCGTAACGCTCGTCGCTCAGGTCGGGGAAGAACGGCTCGACCTGGTCGGGCGTGAGCATGCCCTTGTAGACGATCGTCCTGGCCGACAGCGAAGGGAAGTACACGTCGGCCTCGTGCTCGGCCCGCTTGCGCAGGCAGAACGCGAGCCGGTCGAGCTCCAGCCCCTCCAGCCCGCCGGGTCCCGACACGAACAGCTGGGCGAAGTGCGGCATGACGGCCCGGGCGCTGGGCCCGGGAAGAGCGCGGTCGACGGGCAGTTCCCGCCAGCCGAGCACGGTGAGGCCCTCCTCGGCCGCGATCTCCTCGATCAGGCCGACGGCGACGCGCCTGGCCTCCTCGTCGATCGGCAGGAAGGCGATGCCGGACGCGTAGGCGCCGGCGCCGGGCAGCGCGAACGGCACGGTCGCGCGGTAGAACTCGTCGGGAATCTGCGTCAGGATCCCGGCTCCGTCGCCGGTGTCCGGCTCGCTACCCTTGGCCCCCCGGTGATCGAGGTTGCACAACGCCGTCAGCGCCTTGACCACGATGCCGTGACCACGGCGTCCCGCGACGTCGGCGACCATGGCGACACCGCAGGCGTCGTGCTCGCTGGCGGGGTGGTAGAGGCCCTGAGGCTCGGGGAACCCGAGGTGGGCAGCAGGCATGTAGTCCCTCCCGTCGTCATCGTCTGTCTCGAACTGCTCTACAGGCGGGGACGACGTTGGCCCTGCTGCGTATCGTGGGTAGAGGTTACAACACCATGCCGGAATGGTGCCCGCCACGTCCGCATTGCGAACATTCGGGCAGGTCCAGCATCCGAACTCTCTATCCCAAACTCTGCGCGAGGCCCGTGTCATTCCCGCTTGGGCGCACCTGTATGCGGCAGAGATGACGATTTTTCGCCGGCCCCGCCCGGCGGGCGGCTCGCCGGCCGCGCTGCGCGAGCGTTCCGGCGCAACCCTGGCACCTCGATAGGGTTTGCCCATGGACCGTGACGGGGTCGAGCGCCTGCTCCGAGAGGCCGGGGCCGACAGCAGGCGGCTGAGGCACGCGCTGACGCTGGTGTGCGACGGCCAGTGGTGGAGGCTCGCCGGCCTGGTCCGCGAGACCGCCACGTCGAGGCGCGCCATCGAGGCGCTGCTCCGCGAGCTGCCCCTGGAGCGATCCGGCGACGCCTTCCGCGTGCCGCTCACCAGGACCCCCGCCTACCAGGACCTCTTCGCCGTCGCACCGCCACCGGAGGACCCGGTCGCCCACCTGCTCCCCCACTACTCCGACGCGCTCGACCGCCTGAGCGACCTCATCGCCGGCGCCCCGCGCGCCCGCCACGTCCTCGACCACGTCGCCGCCACGCCCGAGACCGTGCTGCGGCGGGCACTGCTGCTCGGCGCCCGCTTCTGGCTGCCGGGCACGCGCCTGCTGTGCGTGGGCGACCACGACCTGACCTCGCTGGCCGTCAAGCTCGTCCACCCGGAGACCGAGGTCACGGTGGCCGACATCGACGAGCGCATCCTGGCCTACATCGACGCCCAGGAGCTCGGCGTCCGCACCCGCTGGGCCGACCTGCGGCTCGGCCTGCCCGCCTCGGCCAGGGGCCACGACCTGGCGCTCACCGACCCGCCGTACACACCGGAGGGCGTCGGCCTGTTCGTGGCTCGCGCCGTGGAAGGGCTGAAGGACGACGGGCGGGTGCTGCTGGCCTACGGCGCCGGCGAGCGCATGCCCATGCTGGCGTTCAAGGTCCAGCAGGCGCTGGCCGACCTCAACCTCGCCTACGAAGCCATCTACCCCGACTTCAACCGCTATTTCGGCGCGGAGGCCATCGGCTCGGCGGCCGACCTGTACATCCTCCGGCCCACCAGCAAGACCCGCCCGGCCGTGACGTCCCGCCTGAGCCGCCAGTCCACCGCCATCTACACCCAAGGCCCACAAGCCGTAGAAAACGCCCACAAGGGCATCTCAGCCCCAGAGAGGGGCATTTTGGGCTTCGAGCCCGACCTGCTGGTGGGCGAATGGCCCAAGGAGCTCACCCAACCACGGGTCAAGGTGTCGACCTGGCTCGCCAAGCCGTACGCGGCCGCCTCCGACCGCGTGGCCGTCGCCCTGCCGCCCGGCCTGGAGGCAGCGCTCCCCCGCCTGCTCCTGGCGACGCGCGCCTCTCACGTTCGCGTCCTGGGCGCCGGTCTGCCGCCCCTGCCCGGCGTGCTGTCCGCCGTCTACACGTCGAGCACCGGCGAGGACATGCTCGACGCCGTGCGCCTCCCGCAGCCCGGCGACCCGGCGGCCCGCGTGCTGCGCAGGATCCTGGACAACGGTCACGCCAAGCTGGCCAACACGTGGCGCGAGGCCCTCATCGCGGCGGCCCGGGAGCAGGGCGCCACGCTCACCAAGAACGACGCCAGGGCCCTCATCCGCGAGGCGGCCCTCTGGGCGGAAGACCTGACCCCGCTGGAGGCGCCGCTGCACCGCCTGTCCGGCCTCCCCGAGGCGGTGTCCGCAACCGTCACGTCCCTGACCTCGACCTCCCCCGCCCCGACGTCCCCCGGCGCCGCCTCCTGACCGGCTTTCCCAGCGCTCAGCCTCCCCCGGCGCCACTTCCCGCAGACCAGTACACGTCCCTGGCGCCGCTCGCCGCGCTGACCGGGTCCGGGCGGAGCCGCTCCCGGCCCCGCCTTCCCTGGCCCCGCTTTCCCTGGCCGCCTCCCCGACACCACGTCGTCCAGGCCCGTCACCCCGGCCGTCTCTCCCACCTCACCCCCAGCGCCTCCCCCGGCACCACCTTCTTCGGACCCCGCCGATCGCCCACGCGCAGGTCCGTACCGGCCAGAGGGCCGGCACCCGCCACCCGGACACGCGCGGCATCCCTGACCGGCGCCCGCCGGACACCATCGGGCTCGCACCCACCGGCTGAGCCCGCGGCTTCCAGGGTCGCCAGGCGACAGCACGGCGTCCTGCCGGAGGCGGAGCACCGAACCACCCTGAACCGAGGCCCGCCCCTTCCGCAGTCCGGCTGCACACCCGAATTCCGGCACCGGACCGGGTCCGGCGCCGTTTCGAGGTCAGGTGGCGTCGACGACGCGGTCCTGGACGACACGGCCCAGGCCGTCGAGTGCCACCAGCGCCGCGAGGAGTTCCTGCGCGGGCGCGGTGCCGCCGACCCAGCTCACCGTCACGTAGTGGCCCATGGCACGCACCTGCGCGCGACTGCCGGCGGCCTCGAAGGCGATGCCCTGGCGTACGAACCCGTCCTTGCCCAGGGCCGACACCAGCGCGTCGGAGGCTCGCCCGTCACCCATGTTGAAGATGACGAACTGGCCCGCGGTCAGGTTGCCCCTGTAGACGCCCTGGAGCGCCTGCGTGCAACCGGAGGCCGACGCCCCCCACAGGACCTCGTCGCAGTCGCTGAACTGCTGGGTGCTCTCCAGCCGCATGGCCCCCAGGGTCTTGACCGCGGAGGTGAAGACCTCCTGCCGGGTGAGCGGGGCGGCGTCGTTCTTGCGGTCGTCGATGGCCGCGTAGAAGGCGGAAGTGGGCTCGGCGTGGAAGGCCGACGGGCGGGGTTCGTCGCGGCGCGACCACCACCAGCCGCCCGCGGCGACGGCCACCAGGGCGGCGATCACCACGGGGATGAGGAGACGACGTGACATCAGGCCGACGGCCCCGTGAGCGAGACGACCCTGCGGTAGACGGGCTTCTCCGCGCCGCGCAACGCCAAGGTCAGGGAGACGAAGTCGTCCTTGGCGGTCGGTTCTGCGCCGTCGGTTCTGCCGAGCCAGACAAGGCCGACATAGTGCCCCAGCGCGTAGCCGCCCGCCTCGGAGTAGCCCCCCGAGGGGAAGGACGCCTTGGAGGAGGGCAGGGGGATCGTCCACCCGCCCCGGTAGTCGGTCTTCAACGACTCCACCAGGGCGGCGGCCGACTTGCCGTCCTTCAGGTTGAGCAGCGTGTACTGGCCGACATAGCGGCCGTCGGAGCTGACGTACAGGCCACGGGCGGCCTGGCTGCATCCGGCGTCGGAGACCTGTTCCACCACGGTCTCCCCCCACAGAGCCGCCGCACAGTCGGCGTCGAGTTGCTTGGCGACCAGCTTGAGCTTGAGCTTCTTGGTGACGGAGAGCTGTTTGTGGCCGAACATTTCCTTCTTCGTCAGCGCGCGCTTGTCCTTGGTCCTGTCGGTCAGCGGGGCGAACAGTTTGGGCGAGCTCCAGCCGTGGAAGATCCGCGGCAACGTCGAGCCGGGCGCGACCACGGCGGCACTCGTTCGCTGCTGAGGCGTGTACTCGCCGATGGAGCCCACGGCGAACACCAGCCCCGTGCCACCGGCCAGCACGCCCACGACCACGGCGATGATCACGAGCAACCGCTGCTGATCAGGACGCAGGCCCCAGGCGGTGAGCAGCGGGAACTGCCAGTCGGACGGAGGGGTACGCCGCCGCTTGCGCGAGGGCGTGCCCGCCCTCCGCCCCACCGCCGCGGCCTCGCCCGTGCCACCGTCCTCCTGCAGCGGCCACCCGGCGCTGCCCCGGAGCTTGACCCTGCCCCCGGAGCGCTCGGCACGGCCACTTGCCCGCCTGCCGCCTTCCGACGTACCGGCCTCGCGCTGCCCGGTGCCACCTCCGTCTTCCGGCCAGGCCGCACCGCCCTGACCATCGGATCGCCCGGCACCGCCCCTGCCATCGGACCATCCGGTCTCCCCGCCTACAGGCCGCCCAGCGCCCCGCCGATCCTCCGGCCGGCCACCCTCCCCAGCGCCGCCGGACCGCCCCAGACCCCTACGGCCGGTCCGACCCGCATCCTCAGGCCCGCCGGACCGGCCCGCACCCCTACGGCCTTCCGGCCAGCCGACATCCTCAGCACCGCCGGACCGCCCGCCATCCCTACGGCCCCCGGTGCGGCCGGCACCCTCGCCACCGGGCCGGCCGGGACCGCGACCGTCTTCGCGGAACCAGCCGGCACCGCCGCCTTCTGGTCCGGGCTGCCCGGTGCCGCCGTGGAAGCTCCCGCCCGCCGGCTCTGCGCCGAACGGCCCGGTGATGGTGCCGGATCCGAAGGGACCGGTGCTGGTGCCGGGTCCGAACGGCCCGGTGCTGGTGCCGGGTCCGAAGGGACCGGTGCCCGGATCACCTGAGGGTGGGTCGGCGGCGGCCCGGCGGGCCGACCTGCGCCCTCCACGCGTACGGGCCGACCGGCCGCCGTCGCCCTCCCCGCTCGCCGTAGCGGGCCAACCGCCGCCGGATCGGCCCCCGGTCCGGTCATCACCGTCCGCTGACCGGCCACGGGAGCTCGTGCCATCGACGTCGGGGGGCACCTGCTGCCTGCGGCCACGTACGCGCGCCCTCCGGCCGCCACGGGAGCCCGCGGACCGGTCCGCGCCGTCCGCGTGCGCGCCCTCGACCCCCGAGAACGGCCCCTGGCCCTGCGCACCCGCCGCAGGCCAGCCGTCACCACGACCCTCCGCCGCAGGCCACTCACCACTACGCCCACCCGCGGCGTGCTGGCCGCCGCCCTGGGGGTCGGATGCGGGGCGGGCACCGTCGTGAGGGCTTCGTGAGGGGTTGCCGGAACCGGGCGCGGCTCTTCTGCGGGCCATCACAGCACCGCCGCCCCGATCAGGTTGCCCAGCGCGAACGTGACCGCGGCGGCCACCCCGCCCACCACGAGCTGCCGCACCCCGGAATACCACCAGTTACGGGCGGTCACCGTCGAGACGAGCGCGCCCGCCGCGAACAGGGCCACGCAGGAGATCACCGCCGACACCGTCAGGCTCCGCATCCCGACGAGGTACGGCAGCAGCGGCAGCACCGCCCCCAGGCTGAACGACAGGAACGACGACACCGCGGCCAGCGACGGCGACGGCAGGTCGCCGGGGGCCACGCCGAGCTCGTTACGGGTGTGAACCTCCAGCGCCTGCTCGGGGTTCTGCGAGATCTGCCGGGCGACCTCGGCCGCCAGTTCCGGGGACACGCCCTTCTCGACGAACGTCTGCGCCAGCTCGACGCGTTCGTCGTCGGGGTGACGGGCGAGCTCGCGGCGTTCGACGGCGATCTCAGCCTGGGCCAGCTCGCGCTGGCTCGCCACCGAGACGTATTCGCCACCCGCCATGGACAGCGCGCCCGCGGCGAGCCCGGCGACGCCGGCGAGGGAGATGACCTTGGTGTCGGCGGTGCCGCCCGCGACACCCGCGATCAGCGCGAAGTTCGACACCAGACCGTCCATCGCCCCGAACACCGATGGCCGCAACCAGCCTCCGGTGACGTCGCGGTGCTGGTGGTGCGCCTCCGCGCGACCGCTCATCGCGAGTTCTTCCCCTTCGTCGCGGCCTCACCCTCGGGGATCTCCGCCGGCTCGCCGGGCGCCGGATCATCGCCCTTCGGCCCGCGATCGGCCTCGCCGCCGTCGGCCGCGTCGGCCCCCGCCGCATCGGCCCCGGCCGCGTCGCTCCGGGCCGCGTCGGCCCCGGGCGCGTCGTCCCCCGCCAGGGAGGTTTCGTCGGAGGGCGTCGTCGCTTCCGCGCCGGGCTCACCCGGCGTGCCGCCGCCGGACCCATCCGCCGGCGGGTCAGCAGCGTCGCCCGACGACGCCGGGGAAGGGGCGTCGGGCGAGCCTGGGTCGGCCTGGCCGGACACGTGCGCCGGGTCCGGAAGCTCGGACAGGGGCACGACGATCTCTTCGCTGTCCTTCTTCCTCATCGCCCAGAGGTAGACCAGCGCGCCCGCGAACAGCACGATCGACGTCCACTGGTTGATCCGGAGCCCGAGGAAGGTCACCGCGTGGTCGACCCCGCCGACCGGGTCGATGCGCAGGCCCTCGATCCAGAACCTGCCGAGGGTGTAGCCGGCGACGTAGAGGGCGAACAGCCGGCCATGGTGCAACATGAACCGCCGCCCGGCGAACAGCAGCGCGAAGCCGAGCGCGATGTCCCAGACCGACTCGTACAGGAACGTCGGGTGGTAGAGGACCCCGGGCTCTCCCCCGTGGGCGGCGTCGATCTCCAGGCCCCACGGCAGCGTGGTCGGCGAGCCGTACAGCTCCTGGTTGAACCAGTTGCCCCAGCGGCCGATGCCCTGGGCGAAGGCGATGCCGGGGGCGACCGTGTCGGCGACGGCGCCCATGGAGATGCCGCGCTTGCGCACGGACCACCAGACGCCGACGCCGCCGAGCGCGACCGCGCCCCAGATGCCGAGACCGCCCTCCCAGATGAACAGCGCCTGGATGGGCTCCTTGATCGCGCGGCTGCCGAAATAGGTCTGCCAGTCGGTGATGACGTGGTAGAGGCGGCCGCCGATCAGACCGAAGATGACCGCGGGGACCGCGATATCGATGATCGTCCCCTGCTGACCTCCACGAGCGCGCCAACGCCGCTCGCTCAGCCAGACGGCGACGATGACGCCGAGCACGATGCAGAGCGCATAAGCCCGGATCGGGATGATTCCGAGATACCAGACCCCTTGGGAAGGGCTGGGAATCGAGGCAAGGGGCATGTCACGTGAGGGTAGCGGAAGCGCGGCTACTTGGCCGCCTTCGTAATCTCTTCGCGCAACTCTCGTGGGCTGAAGAGTACCCCGTTGTCTATTTCTATGCCGTTCAGTTTCACGGTCGGCGTATGGTCGAGCTTCTGCTCATCGCTGACCTTCTTGCTGTACGACAGCTGCGCCTGGGCGTGCTTGCCCGAAGTGACGCACTGCTCGAACCCCGGCGAGGTGACCCCGGCGTCCTTGCCCCACTGCACGAGCTGCTCGGGCTTGAAACCGGGCTCGGTCTCCGGCGGCTGGTTCTCGAAGAGCAGGTCGTGGAAGGCCATCCACTGCTTGCCGTCGGCCACGCAGCGGGAGGCACTGCCCGCGCGTACGGAATTGGACTTGGTCGGCTCCTGCGAGAAGATCGTGATGGGGTGGTAGACCACCTTCGCCAGACCCTCGGCGGCGAGGTTCTTGAACGTCTGCCCGCTGACCCGCTCGAGCTCCTTGCAGGCGGGGCACTGGAAGTCCTCATAGATGTCGACCACGGGCGCGGTGACACCCTGCTTGGCCATCACGGCGGCGCCGTCGGGCTGCACCGTGATGGGTGCGAGCGCGCCGGAGGCCTCCTCCGACTGAGAGGTGCTGGCCGCATACCACCAGCCGGCTCCGACCGCGGCCACCGCCACCACTCCGGCGGTCACGTAGGTCACGATCTTCCTGCGCCGCTCCTGGGCCCGAGCGGCGGCCTGCTGTTCCTTGATCTTGTCACGCGCTGACTTCGACATGGTCTTCGTCCGCTGCCCCTTGCTCATCCTTCGTCCTCCACATCACGAGTATCGCCCCCCAGGCCGAGTGCTCCGTCGAGAGCGAAACGGCCCGGCGGGAAACGCGTGATCCAGGCGCCGAGAAGCACGAGGCCGAAGTCACGCAGGATGTCGAGCAGGTAGGTGGGCTCCTGCCCCTTTCCCAACTGGCCGCCGCCGCCGAAGCAGCCGCAGTCGATCCGCAGGCCGTTCGCCCAGGCCCAGGCGATGCCGAAGACGAACGCGAACATGAGCAGCCCCGCGACCACCGCGGCCACCCTGGTCAGCAGACCGACGACCAGCAGCACGCCGACCACGATCTCCAGCATCGGCAGGGCGTAGCCCACCGGGACGGCGATCGACTCGGGCAGCAACTGGTAAGCCTTGACCGCCACCACGGAGTCCGTCGGGTTGCCGATCTTGAGCGCACCCGCCGCGATCAGCACTCCGCCCAGGACCAGCCGGGCGACGACCGTCACCCAGGGTATCGCTGACGTAGCTCGATGTGACGGTTGTGACGCGACCACGGGCCATCTCCTCTTTCCCTGTGCCGAGATGGGCACAGTACCGGGTTCCCATCCGATCACGTTCACGATAAGCGTCGACTAAGCCGCTTCCTCGTTCAGGCTCTCCGAGTTGCGCGTTTTACTTGGATGAGTTAAAAATTACTCATGCAAGTAAGGCGGGAGGATTCGGTGACGAGCTCCGCGCGGCGCGCACAGATCGTCGCCGCGACCATCGCCACGATCGCCGAGCTCGGCTATCGGCAGGCGTCCTTCTCCAGGATCGCCGAGCGGGCCGGGCTCAGCAGCACCCGGCTGATCTCCTACCACTTCGACAGCAAGGACGAGCTGATAGGCAAGGCGATCGGCACGATCTACAGCGAGCTGGGGGCGTTCATGACCGCGCGGGTGAGCACCGCGACCACGCCGGGCGCCGCGCTCGAGACCTACATCCGGTCGCTGGTGGAGTACATCGCCGGCCACCGCGCCGAGATGCGCGCCGCCACGGAGATCTTCCTCAACTTCAGGCCGGAAGGCGGTTCTGCGGCACAGGACGCGGCCACCGACCTGTCGGTGCTGGCCCACGTCGAGCGCATCCTCGTCCGGGGCCAGGAGAGCGGCGAGTTCGGCGCGTTCAACACCCGCGTGATGGCGATGGCGATCCAGCGGGCGCTCGACGGGCTGCCGTTCCTGCTGGAGGCCGACCCGGACGCCGATCTGGCGGAATATGCCGACGAGCTGGCCGGGCTGTTCGCCAGGGCCGTGCGGCCGTGAGCGCCGGAGCAGGGGCTGCTCACCCTGGCGGTGGACGTGCCTGCCGGCCGGGGTCAGCGGCGCACGCCCTTGGCCATGTCTTTCGCGAGGACGGCGATCGACTCCCGGCCCGCTGCCTCGTCGGGGGCGTCGAGCATGCGGCGGATGAACGCCGACCCGACGATGACGCCGTCGGCGTAGGCCGCCACCTCGGCCGCCTGATCGCCGGTGCCGACCCCCAGGCCCACGCACACCGGCAGGTCGGTGTGGGCGCGGGTGCGCTGCACGAGGCCCTCGGCGGCGACGTTGACGCTCTCTCTGGCGCCCGTGACGCCCATGAGCGAGGCCGCGTAGACGAAACCCGTGCAGCAGTCGACGACGGCCTTGATGCGCTGCTCCGTCGAGCTGGGCGCCACCAGGAACACGGTGTCGATGCCGGCGCCCGCCGAGGCGGCCCGCCACGGCTCCGACTCCTCGGGCGTCAGGTCGGGCGTGATCGTGCCCGCGCCGCCCGCGTTGGCCAGGTCGCGGGCGAAGCGCTCGGCGCCGTACTTGTCGATGGGGTTCCAGTAGGTCATGACGAGCGTGGCGGCACCGGTCGCGGCGACCCCCTCGACCGTGCGCATCACGTCGGCGATGCGCGTGCCGTTGACCAGTGACCTGTGCACGGCGTCCTGGATGGTGGGCCCGTCCATGAGCGGGTCGGAGTAGGGGAGGCCGATCTCGATGACGTCGCAGCCGGCCTCCACCAGGGTCGTGGCGGCGGCGATGGCGCCGTCCTTGGACGGGAAGCCCGCCGGCAGGTAGCCGACGAGCGCGGCCCGGTTGTCCGCCTTCGCCTTGGCGAAAACCGTCTGAAGAGTCGTCATGTCTGTCCGTTTCGAAGGTCGAGTCTCACCATGATGCCCTGCCGCGCGCCCCGCCCAGAATCCTCCGCGCCGACGAAGGCCCTGGGTGTCGCGGGAGGCCGCGCGGCGAGCGGCCCGGCGCGGGCCGTCAGCGGCCCGCGTGGTCCCGGCCTCTCAGCGGTCTCGAAGGTCTCCGAGGGCTCGGAGGTCCTGAGGCCTCGGCGGGTCTCAGAGGTTGAAGTATTTCATCGCCGTGCCCATGTCCTTGTCTCCGCGGCCGGAGAGGTTGACCAGGATGGTGACCTCCGGGCCGAGCTCGCGGCCGAGCTCCAGCGCGCCCGCCAGGGCGTGGGAGGACTCGATGGCGGGGATGATGCCCTCGGTCCTGGCCAGCAGGGAGAACGCGGCCATCGCCTGGTCGTCGGTGACGCCGTGGTAGGTGGCGCGGCCGGAGTCTCTCAGCCAGGCGTGCTCGGGACCGACGCCCGGATAGTCGAGCCCGGCGGAGATCGAGTGGGACTCGATGGTCTGGCCCTCGTCGTCCTGCAGGACGTAGGTGCGCGCGCCGTGCAGCACTCCGACCGAGCCCGCGGTGAGGGTGAGCGCGTGCTCGCCGCTCTCCAGGCCGCGACCGGCGGCTTCGTAGCCGTGCAGTTGCACGCCCTCGTCGCCGATGAACGCGTGGAAGGCGCCGATCGCGTTGCTGCCGCCGCCGACCGCGGCGCACACCGCGTCGGGCAGCCGGCCGGTCAGCTCGAGGATCTGGCGGCGGGCCTCCACGCCGATGATGCGGGCGAAGTCGCGCACGATCTCGGGGAACGGGTGCGGGCCCGCGACCGTGCCGAAGAGGTAGTGGGTGGTGTCGACGTTGGTCACCCAGTCGCGGAACGCCTCGTTGATGGCGTCCTTCAGCGTCTGCGAGCCGTTGGTCACCGGCACCACGGTCGCGCCGAGCAGCTTCATCCTGGCGACGTTGAGTGCCTGGCGCTCGCAGTCGACCGCGCCCATGTAGATGACGCACTCCAGGCCGAGCAGGGCCGCGGCGGTCGCCGTGGCCACGCCGTGCTGGCCCGCGCCGGTCTCGGCGATCACCCGCTTCTTGCCCAGCCGCTTGGTCAGCAGCGCCTGGCCCAGCACATTGTTGATCTTGTGGGCGCCGGTGTGGGTGAGGTCCTCCCGCTTGAGCACGACCCGGGCGCCACCGGCCTGCTCGCTGAAGCGCGGCACGTCGGTCAGCGTGGTCGGCCGGCCGGCGTAGGTGCGCAGCAGGTGGTCGAACTCGCGCAGGAACTGCGCGTCGTTCTTGGCCTTCTCGTAGACCGCGGCCACCTCGTCGAGCGCCGGGATGAGGGCCTCCGGCACGTATCTGCCGCCGAAGATGCCGAACTTGCCGTGCACGTCGGGATCGTCGCCGTGCGCGCCGTTGCCCGCCAGGTCGGCGGCGGTCAGGATGGAACCTTCGTGTGCCACTGCTATCCCTCTGCTGAGTGGTCGGGGCGCGTCGACGGATGAGCGCCGGCCGTCACCAGCGCCTCCACGGCCTTGCGCGGGTCCTTGCCGGTGACCAGGCTCTCCCCCACCAGGACGGCGTCGGCGCCACCTCTAGCGTAAGCGAGCAGGTCATGCGGGCCACGCACACCCGACTCGGCGATTTTGATCACATTATCGGGGATCTTCGGCGCCAGCTTCGCGAACACGTCGCGATCGACCTCGAGTGTCTTCAGATTGCGGGCGTTGACCCCGATGACCCGGGCCCCAGCGGCGACCGCCCGCTCGAGCTCGTCCTCGGTGTGCACCTCGACCAGCGGGGTGAGCCCGATCGACTCGGCCCGCTCGATCAGCGACACCAGCGCCTCCTGCTCCAGGCAGACGACCATCAGCAGCGCCAGGTCGGCGCCGTAGGCCCTGGCCTCCCACAACTGGTAGGAGGTGAGGATGAAGTCCTTGCGCAGGATCGGGATGTCGACCCTGGTGCGGACCGCGGCCAGGTCGTCGAGGCTGCCCCCGAACTTGCGGCGCTCGGTCAGCACGCTGATGACGTGGGCGCCGCCCGCTTCGTAGTCGGCGGCCAGCGCCGCCGGGTCGGCGATCGCGGCGAGCGCGCCCTTGGACGGGCTGGACCGCTTGACCTCGGCGATCACCGAGATCCTGTCACCCCCGAGCGCGGCCATCGCGTCTCTGGCCGGCCGGGCCCGCTCGGCTCGTTGCTTGAGCTCGTCCATGGACACGGCCTGCTGGCGTGCGGCGAGGTCGGCGCGCACCCCGTCGAGGATGCCGTCGAGGACACTCGGCCCTTCCGTCCGCTCACTCACGCGCTTGGGGTCCCTCCGGTCGACAGTGGGGGTGGCGGAGAGTTCGCCTCGCGTACGCTCTCCGCCTTGTCCTGCGATGGTATCGGCCCCAGCGGGGGCACCTCACCACCGGCCCTGCCTAGGGGGCGAGGAACGCGCCGACAGGCAGATTACGGACGACCCAGTAGACCATGACGACCCCGATGAAGGCCCACAGCCACGCCGGATGCGCCAGCGTCGTGCGTCTGGGCCGGCCCTGCCAGGCACGCAGCACCCATCGCCCCCACCAGAACAGCAGGAACGGGATCATGGCCACGGCGAGCGGGTTGAGCCCCAGCGCGGCGACCGGGTCTAGATGCGCGAGGGCGTGCATGGTGCGCATGGTGCCGCAGCCTGGGCAGTAGAGGCCGGTGAGCCACAGGAACGGGCACGTCGGATAGTGGCCGGGTTCGTTGGGGTCGACCACGCCGACGAAGGCGAACGCGGCGCCCACGCCCGCCGCAACACCGAGCGGCGCGAGCAGGCGCCTCGCGCGACCCGTGTCACGCCGCCCGGCTGTTGCGATGCTCATGCTTTCAGTATCCGCCTTCCAGCGCGCTGCCCGCCGTCACGCCGGCTCAGTACGTCGAGTACGAGTACGTGGACACGCTCGCGGCCAGGATGAAGAAGATCACGATGTACGCGATGATGCCGAGGACGATGCCGATGGCACCGAAGATCAGGCTGCGCTTCCACCACGTCTTGGCCTCTTCCGCGGCCTGCATCGCACCCTGGTAGTCGCCGACCTGCCACTTCGAGTTGACCTGCGACGACTTGACGAGCGCCACGATGCCGAGCGGCAGGCAGCAGAACAGGGTGGTGAGGATGGCCGGGACGAGCTGGTTGTCGGGCGGGTTGCCACCGCCGCCGTAGCCACCGCCGGGGGGCTGGCCGTAACCGCCGTCGCCGTAGCCGCCGCCGCTCGGCGGCTGCTGCCCGTAGCCACCCCCGTAACCTCCGCCGCTGGGCGGCTGCTGGCCGTAGCCACCCCCGCTCGGCGGCTGCTGGCCATAGCCACCGCCATAGCCTCCGCCGCTGGGCGGCTGCTGGCCGTAGCCACCACCGCTCGGCGGCTGCTGGCCGTAACCACCGCCGCTCGGGGGCTGCTGGCCATAGCCACCGCCGCCGCTGGGAGGCTGCTGGCCGTAGCCGCCGCCGGGCGGTTGGGCGCCGTAGCCACCGTCGCCCTGGTTTCCGTAACTCATGCTAATGACCCCTCATGTCGTCATCTCGAGTCCAGTTCGCGCGGCAGCCTAGCGAGAAACCATCTTCTACGTGGATCAACGTCGATTTTGCGGACAATTCGTAATCGGACCGCAAGCACGTCGTCACGGTCCGGCTACACGTGCAGCGGGCGACCTACTGGTACTCCACCGTGCTGCTGGCGGTGCTGGCGAACCCGATGAGGGAAAGGAGCATACCGCCGAAGATCAGCCAGCACAGGAGCCAGATCACCACCGTGATGTACGACGTGACGAGGCCGCCGATGGCCATGCCCGAGCCCTCCTCTCCTGTGCGCTTGATCCGGCTGAGCGCGACATGCCCGAGGATGACGCCGGGGATGCTGGTGAGGCCGCAGAAGACCAGGCCGATGATGCCGAGGACGAGCGAGGCCACCGCCATCCCGTTGGTGGACCTGGGCTGCTGGTAGCCGTAGCCCTGCTGCGGGTGGCCCCCGTAGCTCGGAGGTTGCTGGGCGTATCCGCCGCCGTAGCTCGGCGGCTGCTGACCGTAGCCGTAGGGCTGGTCCCCGTAGCTCGGCGGCTGCTGGCCGTAACCACCCCCGCTCGGCGGCTGCTGGCCGTAACCACCCCCGCTCGGCGGCTGCTGACCGTAACCACCGCCGCTCGGCGGCTGCTGGCCGTAGCCACCCCCGCTCGGCGGCTGCTGACCGTAGCCACCCCCGCTCGGCGGCTGCTGACCGTAGCCACCCCCGGGAGGCTGTGCGCCATAACCTCCGCTACCGCCCTGATCCCCGTAGCTCATGAGCCGGCTCCCTCAACGTCCGTGGCGAGTTGCAACGGCAGCTTATTGAGGAAACGTTTGCCGGGCGCACACAGGTTCAGAACAGTGGAGGTTTCGTAACCGTCACCGGCTCAGCGGTCGTCGGTCGGGTCGTCTCCGCGGTCGAGCGCGTCCCACAGCGTCCTGTCGTGGGCCCGCGCCGAGGGGGCGCCCGCCGTGCGGTCGTAGCGGGCGGACATGCCCGCCCACCGGCCGCCGCGCACGACCGCCAGCACGCCCCCGGCCATCACCAGGACCGCTCCGACAACCGTCACGGCGGGCCAGAGCGGCGCGATCTCCCAGGAGAGCCCGGTGGCGCCGGACAACACGTTCTCCTCGCGCAGGCGCGCGGTCACGGTGCCGCCCGACAGCGCCGCCCACGTCGCCGCAGCGGCGCCGGCCCCGCACAGGGCGAGCAGCACCCCGACGACCCGGCGGCCCGCGCCCTTGGTGGCCAGCACCGCCACCACGCCGGCCAGCCCGGCCAGCGCCACGGGGGTCAGCACGGGGCTCAGCCCGCCGCCGCTCGGCGCCTCGCCGTCTCCCAGGACCGTCACCCATGCCTGGCCCGCGCCCCACAACACGAGCACGCAGCCCAGGGCCGTCATGACCACCCAGCCCCACAACTCCCCGCGCCGGGAAGTCCGCGCTTCGGGCTCCATCCGCTCTCCTAGCTCGGCGCGAGCTCTAGCGGGTCGGCGTCGAAGCAGGTGCGATCACCCGTGTGGCACGCCCCGTCGACCTGGTCGACCTTGACCAGGATGGTGTCGCCGTCACAGTCGAGCGCCACGGACTTGACCTGCTGGACATGGCCGGAGGTGGCGCCCTTGACCCAGAGCTCCGCCCGGCTGCGGGACCAGTAGGTGGCCCTGCCGGTGGTGAGCGTCCGATGCAGCGCCTCGTCGTTCATCCAGGCCAGCATGAGCACCTCACCGGTGTCGTACTGCTGCGCGATCGCGGGGACCAGGCCGTCGGGATTGCGCTTCAACCGTGCGGCGATCTTGGCGTCGAGGGACATGCAGCCCATTCAACCAGCTCGTGTCCCCGCCCCCGCCACCGGCGCGAGCCTCAGGCCAGGGCTTGGGGAAGGGTGTCGTAGATGGGGAAGAGCGGGGCCAGGTTGGTCCTGCGCAGCCGCCGGAGCACCTGCCCGGGGGGTGCGACCAGAGCCATCGTGCCGTCCCTGTCGCGCAGCGTGGCGAGCGCGCGCACCAGGACGCCCAGCCCTGTCGTGTCGATGAAGCCCAGGCCGGTCAGATCCACGACCAGTCGGGGGACGTGCTCCGCCACGGCTTCATCGAGACATTTCCTGACTTCGGAAACGTTGTCGACGTCGACCTCCCCCGCCAGGCTCACCACCACAAGATCTCCGTGTCGGCGTCGCGTCATCTCCAGCACATCCGCGCCCATGCTCCTCATGACCCCTCCCGTGGGCGGCCCCGCCGAAAAGGTACACCTGCCCGCGACGCGTCACGGTGGGTTTTACCGAGAATGCGGTACGTGATGGCGCGGAGCGGAGTAATTTCGGTTTCCCGAGCCTGCCGTGGGAGGGCCGTCGTGGTGCACGTCGTAGGCTCCGCTCCCCGTTCCCGCCGGGTCTACCTCGGGCCGGCCTGGGCGGTCAGGTCCGCCGTCGTCCTGCGGGTGCGCGGTGGATAGGCAGGTGCTCCGCGTCAGCTTCGCGCGGGGGCAGATCACGGGGCTGCGCAGGACCGTGACCGAGCACGCCGCCGGCGAGGGGATGGCAGGCGGGCGGCTCGAGGACTTCGTGCTGGCGGTCAACGAGGTCGCCACCAACGCGGTGGTGCACGGCGGAGGCCACGGGCGGTTGCGGCTGTGGACGCGGGACGGGCGCCTGTGGTGCGAGGTCGCCGACGACGGCCCCGGGCTGCCACCCGGGTGGATGGGCGACACGCGGCCGCCCAGGGGGTACGACTTCCGGGGTCGGGGCCTGTGGCTGACGCGCATGGTGTGCGAGCACCTCATGATCGTTTCAGGGCCACGTGGCACGACCGTGACGTTCGCCTCGGCGAAACCGTGACAGGAGCGCCTCCCGGGGCCCGGTGGACGGCCCGGTGGACGGCACGGCGGACGGCCCGGTGGACGGCACGGCGGACGGCACGGCGGACGGCACGGCGGACGGCACGGCGGACGGCACGGCGGGAGCCCGGAAGGACGAGCCGGCGCGGCCGCGGGTCACGAGTGGGCGGCCGAGATCCACGAGGCGTGCAGGTCGGCGTACACGCCCGGCCGGCCCGCCAGCTCCGTGTGGTGGCCGCGCTGCACCAGCCGGCCGCCGTCGAAGACCAGCACCTCGTCGGCGTTCTCAGCCGTGGACAGGCGGTGCGCGATCGAGATGGCGGTGCGGCCGCGGGTGACGCCCTCCAGCGCCCGCGCCAGCCGTACCTCGGTGGCCGGGTCGACCGCCGAGGTGGCCTCGTCGAGCAGGAGCAGGTCGGGGTCGGCGAGGTAGGCGCGGGCCAGGGCGACGAGCTGGCGCTCGCCCGCCGACAGTGACTCGCCGCGCTGGCCGACGGCCGTGTCCAGGCCCGCGGGCAGGCCTTCGAGCCAGTCGGTCAGGCCCAGCTCGGTCATCGCGAGCCGGATCTCGTCGGTGGTGGCGGACGGCTTGCCGTAGCGGATGTTCGCCTCCAGCGTCCCGTCGAACAGGAAGCCGTCCTGGGGGACCATGACGATGCGCTCGCGCAGCGAGGAGAAGCGGATGTGGCGCAGGTCGTGGCCGTCCACGGTGACGCGGCCCGCGCCCGGGTCCATGAGACGCGTCAGGAGCTTGGCGAACGTGGTCTTGCCCGACCCCGTCTCCCCCACGACCGCGACACGCGAGCGCGGCGGGATCTCGACGGTGACCTCGCGCAGCACGGGCACGCCGCCCGGGTAGGAGAAGTGCACGTCCTCGAAGGCGACCGAGATGGGGCCGCGGGGCAGTTCCACGCCCTGGTCGCCGGGGTCGGCCACGTCCGGCGGGGTGTCGATGACGCCGAGGACGCGCCGCCAGCCCGCGACGGCGTTCTGGGCCTCGTTCAGCACCTCGGTGGCGGTCTGGAGCGGCGAGACGAACAGGGTGATCAGGAACAGGAACGCCACCAGCTCGCCCTGCGTGATCTCGCCCGACATCCCGAGCCGCACGCCCAGCAGCACGATGCCGGCGATGGCGACGGCCGCCACGATCTCGGTGAGCGGGAAGACGAAGCCGACGATGGTCTGCGCCCTGGTCTGGGCGCGCCTGTTGGCGTCGACCGCCTGGTCGATGCGCTCGGCCGTACGGCGCTCCGAGGCGTAGGCCCTGATGACGGCGGCGCCGACGACGGACTCGCTGACCGCGGCCAGCATGTCGCCGGTGCGCTCGCGCACGGTCGTGTACGCCCGCGACAGCAGCCTCTGGAAGCGCGGCAGGGCGATCATCAGGGGGATGAAGCACAACCAGACGAGCAGGGTGAGCTGCCAGGAGTAGACGAACATCAGCACCGTGGCCACGAACAGCTGGCCGAACGCCACGATGATCATCAGCCCGCCCCACTGCATGAACGTGCTGATCTGGTCGATGTCGTTGGTGACGCGCGAGACCAGGGAGCCGCGGCGCTCGGTGTTCTGGGTGAGCACGGACAGGTCGTGCACGTGCCGGAACCCGCGCACGCGCAGCGTGGCGAGGGACGACTCCGTCGCCTTGTAGAGGCGGACGTTCATGACGTAGCCGGCGGCGGCTGTGAGCAGCACCGCGCCCGCGCAGACCAGGATGGCCCGGGTGATGTACGCGGTGTCCGGAGTGCCGGTCTTGAGTCCCGTGTCGATCGTCTGCTGGACGGCGACCGGCACGATGATCTTGCCGATGGTCGCGACGACCGCCAGCAGCAGCGTGACCACCAGCCCCTTGCGGAACTCCGGCGTGAGCGAGAGCCCATGCCGGATGGTGGCCAGCGCCGAACGTTCGGAGTTGCCTCGGATGACCTCGGCCGTCATGCGCTGACTTCCTCTTCTTCTCCGGCCGGCACGTCGATGGCGGCGCGCTCGGCCTCCTCACGCTCGTAGGCGGTCACCAGGTTGCGGTAGCCTGCGCAGCGGCTGATCAGCTCGTCGTGCGGGCCGCGGTCGACGACCCGGCCGTGGTCGAGGTAGACGACCTCGTCGGCGAGGGCGATGGTCGCCATCCGGTAGGCGACGACCACGACGGTGGACGCCTCGGCGGCGTCCCGCAGCCCGTACAGGATCTTGGCCTCGACCTGGGGGTCCACGCTGGAGGTGGCGTCGTCGAGGATGAGCAGGCGCGGCCGGCGCACGACCGCGCGGGCCAGCGCGAGGCGCTGGCGCTGGCCGCCGGACAGCGAGGTGCCGCGCTCACCGACGCGCGTGTCGAGCCCGTCGGCCAGCCGGTCGACGAACCCGTCGGCCTGCGCCAGCCGCAGGGCCGCCCGCACGTCCTCGTCGCCGGTGTCGAGGCCGAGCGTGATGTTGCCGCGCACGGTGTCGTCGAACAGGAACGTCTGCTGCGGCACCAGGGCGACCGATGCGGCGATGCCGCCGTGGGCCAGCTCCCGGACGTCCACGCCGTCGAGCAGGACCTGCCCCTTGCCGGGGTCGACGAGCCGGACGAGCAGCTGCACGAGCGTGGACTTGCCCGACCCCGTGGGGCCGACCAGCGCGACGGTACGGCCGGCGGGCACGTCGAAGGTCACCTCGTGCAGCACCTCGGCCTCGCCGTAGGAGTAGGAGACGTCGCGGACCTCGAGCGCGGCGGGCGCGGTCGAGGTCGCGGCGGCCTGCCCGTACTCCATGGAGCCGCTCGCGTCCAGCACGGCCTGGACCCGCTGCCAGCCGACGACGCTGCGCGGCAGCTCGGCCAGCACCCAGCCGAGCGCCCTGATCGGGAAGGCCAGCAGCGTGAACAGGTAGGCGACCTGCACCAGGTCGCCGGAGTCGATCAAGCCGCCGGACAGCCGGGCCGAGCCGACGCCCAGCACCGCGAGCACGCCGATCGTGGGCAGGGCCTCCAGCATCGGGTCGAACAGCCCGCGCACGCGCCCGACCGCGATGTTGGCGTCGCGCAGCTCGTGGGCGCGCCGCTGGAACCGCTCGGTCTCCAGGTCCTCCCTGCCGAGGGTCTTGATGACGAGCGCGCCGTCGAAGCTCTCGTGCGCGATCTCGCTGACCTCGGCGCGCAGTTGCTGGGCGCGGGTGGCGAGCGGGCTGAGCTTGCGCTGATAGACAAGGTTGAGTACGGCGATCGCCGGAAATATCAGGAAGCCGACCAGCGCCAGCACGAGATCCGTGAACACCATCGCGACCGCCGCGGTGACCAGCATGACGATCACGCCCACGGCCATCGGCAGCGGCGCCAGCGGCGCCCAGGCGGCCTCGGCGTCGGCGCTGGCGTTCGACAGCAGCTGCCCCGTCGGGTGCCGGTGGTGCCACGACAGCGGCAGCCGCAGGTACTGCTTGGTCACGTCCCTGCGCGACCTGGCCTGCATGCGGTACTGCAGGATGCCGGCCAGGATCCGCCGGCCCGCCACGCCCAGCGCCTTGAGCAGCGCCGTGCCCAGGATCAGGAACGTTCCCGTCCACAACGCGCCCGCGACGGCGCGGCCCTCGCCGAAGGCCGGCAGCACGACGTTCTGGGTGGCCCACCCGAGGGCCCATGCGGAGGCGACGGTCATGCCCCCGTAGACGGCGCTGGCCAGCACCGCCAGCGTGAACACCGCCTTCTCCGTGCGAATGGCCACCCCAAGGACCCGCAGTCCTTGGCGCATCACGGCCGAGGTGACCTTGCTCGCCACTCGGTGGGTCCTCTCATCGCGGCATTTCTACGTATGTCACTATCACCCCTGATCATCTCGTTATTCCCGCGGGTAGGGTTGCCCGTGTGACTCACGCTCGTGGCGAACGCACCGCGCTCTGCGACCTGCTCGACCGGATCGGCCCCGACGCCCCGACGTTGTGCGCGGGCTGGAGCACCTACGACCTGGCCGCGCACCTCGTGCTGCGCGAGCGCAGGCCCGACGCGATGGGCGGCATCGCGCTCAGGCCGCTCGCCGGCTACACCGCCTCGGTCCAGAACGCGCTCAAGGCCAGGCATCCCTATCCCGAGCTGGTCGCCAAGGTGCGCGAGCCCGGCGGCGTGTTCCGGCTCGTGAAGGCCCTCGACCAGGCCGTCAACACCATCGAGCTCTTCGTGCACCACGAGGACGTCCGCCGCGCGCAGCCGTCGTGGGAGCCGCGCGAGCTGCCCGCGGAGCTGGAGGAGGTCTTCTGGAAGCGGCTGTCGTCCGGCGCCAGGCTGATGTTGCGCAGGGCCCCGGTGGGCGTGGTGCTGCACCGGCTGGGTGGCGGAGTGCTGCTGGCCGGCCCGCGCGGAGGCCCCAAGGTCGAGGTCACCGGCAGGGCCGGCGAGCTGCTGATGTTCTGCTTCGGACGGCAGGCGCACGCGAAGGTGGAGCTCACCGGCACGCCCGAGAACGCCGAACGGCTGCGCGAGGCGCCCCTCGGCATGTAGCCGCGCGCCGATGGCGCAATTCCCGGCACCACAGGCGCTCGCAGCCCGTCTCTAGCCCTTACCATGGCAGAGGAAAGAAGCCCCCCGGTTAGGATCATGAACATCTTCATAGAAGATGCCAGTGATCGCCCAGATCCGGGTATATACGGCTGGGAATGGACTGCAGGAGGCCCCCCATGCAGGTCAAGAAGGTGATCACCTACGTCGCTGTCGCGTTCGTGGTCTTCTACCTGTTCACCCGGCCGGCCGAAGCCGCCGCCGCGGTCAACGGTGTGTTCGACGGAATTCTTCAGGGAGCCAATCAGTTGGCCACGTTCTTCTCAAGTGTTCTGACCCCCTGACCAACGGTTCTGTCTGCGTCAGGTGCTTCCAAGCGCTGCCGGATCGTGTTACGCAGGCAGGATGAGAGATCGCCCGAGCGGCACCACGATCCATCAGCTCGGCGCCACCGCGCGGCGCGTCCTCGAGCGAGCAGAGCTCGAGGGCATCGAGCTGATCCGTTTCCTGTACGCCGACCACGGAGGCGTGATCCGTGGCAAAGCGGCGTCCCGGTCACGGCTGGCCGAACGGCTCAACACCGGCATCGGGCACACCGTCGCCATGATGGCGATGAACATGCTCGACCAGCTCCAGGACGTCGAGCACATGGGTCCGGTGGGCGAGGTGCGCATCGTTCCCGACCCCGCGACCTACGTCACGTTGCCGCACGCGCCGGGTGCGGCGACGATGCTGTCCGACCTGCGCCTGCCCGACGGCTCCCCATGGGGCGCGTGCCCCCGGACCTTCCTCAAAGACGCCATCGCCGAGCTGGCCGCCGAGGGTTACACGCTGGTCGCCGCGTTCGAGCCCGAGTTCACGCTCGGCCGCCGCCTGCCCGACCCGTACGGCGGCCCCGACCGGCTGGTGCCCATCGACGACTCGCTCTGCTACGCGGGCACCGGCTTCGACACGGCCCACGACTACACGATCACGCTCATCCGCGCCCTGGAGACGCAGGGCCTGCGCGTCGAGCACTGCCATCCCGAGCTGGGCCCCGGCCAGCAGGAGCTGTCGGTCCACCACGCGCCCGCGCTGCGGGCCGCCGACAACCACGTCCTCTACCGCGAGACCGTGCGCGGCGTCGCCATGCGCATGCAGCTGTGGGCCTCGCTGGCGCCCAAACCGCTGGCCGACCAGGCCGGCAACGGCGCCCACCTGCACCTTTCGCTGTGGCGCGACGGCCGAAACGTCTTCGCCGGCGACGGCGAGACGCGCGACGGCTTCATCGGCGGCCTGCTCGCCCACCTGCCCGCGCTCACCGCGCTGACCTGCGGCAGTGTCAACAGCTTCCGCCGCCTCGCACCCCGCATGTGGTCGAGCGCGTACGCCGTCTACGGCCCCGACAACCGGGAGGCCGCGGTCCGCGTCTGCTCGCCCCTCGGGGAGACCGGGGAGCCCAACCTGGAGCTGAAGCCGTCCGACTCCTCCGCCAACCCCTACCTGTCGCTGGGCGCCGTCATCCACGCGGGTCTCGACGGCATGCGGCGCAAGCTCGATCCGGGCGAGGCCGTGGACGTCGACCCCGACACGCGGCCCGGCCGGTATCCGCGGCTGCCGTCGTCACTGGACAAGGCGCTCGACGCGCTGGAGGGCGACGAGATGCTCATGGAGGCGCTCGGGCCGCTGCGGCGCGACGCGTACCTCGCCGTCAAGCGGTCGGAGGCGGCCGCGTTCGCCGCCGAGGACGCCTCCTACGAGCTGTTCCACCACCTCCGGGCGTTCTGACGCGCTAGCGGACCGGGTGGCCCGCCATCCGGAGCGTCTCCTTGACCTCGGAGATCTTCAACGTGCCGAAGTGGAACACGCTGGCCGCCAGCACCGCGTCGGCGCCCGCCGCCACCGCCGGAGGAAAGTCCTCCAGGCGTCCGGCGCCGCCGCTGGCGATCACCGGCACGCGCACGACGGCCCGGACCGCGCGCAACATCTCCAGGTCGTAGCCGTCGAGCGTGCCGTCGCCGTCCATCGAGTTGAGCAGGATCTCGCCCACGCCTAGCTCCTCGCCGCGCGCGGCCCACTCCACCGCGTCGATGCCGGTGCCGCGGCGGCCGCCGTGCGTCGTCACCTCGAAGCCGCTCGGGGTGCCGGGCGCGCGGCGGGCGTCCACGGACAGCACGACGCACTGGGCGCCGAACCGCCGGGACGCCTCGGTGAGCAGCTCGGGCCGGGCGATGGCCGCGGTGTTGAGCGACACCTTGTCGGCGCCGGCGCGCAGCAGCCGGTTGACGTCGTCGACCGCGCGCACGCCGCCGCCCACGGTGAGCGGGATGAACACCTGCTCGGCGGTCCTGCGCACCACGTCCAGCATGGTCTCGCGCTCGCCGGACGACGCGGTGATGTCGAGGAAGGTCAGCTCGTCGGCGCCCTCCTCGTCGTAGCGCCTGGCCAGCTCGACCGGGTCGCCCGCGTCGCGCAGGTTCTCGAAGTTGACGCCCTTGACGACGCGTCCGGCGTCCACGTCGAGACAGGGAATGACTCTTACCGCCACGGTCATGCTCGCAGTGCCTCGATTTCGATCTCGACCAGCATCCTCGGGTCGACCAGTCCGGCCACCCGCACCCCGGTGCAGGCGGGGCGCACCTCGCGGAAGACGTCGTGGATGGCCCGGCCCACGGGGTCGAAGTGGCGCTGCTCCACGACGTAATAGCGGACCATGACGACGTCCTCGCGGGTCAGGCCGCCGGTCGCGACCGCCGCCAGGGCGATGTCGATCGCGGTCAGGGCCTGCTCGTAGGCGTCGCCGATGTGGCGCACCTCTCCTTCGACGGTGGCCGTGCAACCGGACACGATCACCCGGTCACCCGCGATGACCGCGCGGGCGTAGCCGTACCTCTCCTCCCAGACGCCACCCGAGAACACCCTCCGCCCGGTGTTCTCCATGCCGATGCTGCTGACGCTCATCCCGCCCCCTCCCGGCGAAGCTACACGCGTACCGCGGCAAGCGCTTCTTCCAGCGTGAACGCGTGAGCGTACAGGGCCCTGCCCACGATGGCACCCTCCACTCCGTCGGGAACGAGAGAGGAGAGCGCGATCAGGTCGTCGAGGCTCGACACGCCGCCGCTGGCCACGACCGGCCGGTCGGTGCGGGCGCAGATCCGGCGGTAGAGCTCGAGGTTGGGGCCCTGCAGCATGCCGTCCTTGGTCACGTCGGTGACGACGTAGCGAGGGCAGCCGTCGGCCTCGAGCCGGTCGAGCGCCTCCCACAGGTCGCCGGCGTCCTTGGTCCAGCCGCGGGCGGCCAGCGTGGTGCCGCGCACGTCGAGGCCCACCGCGATCCGGTCGCCGTGCTCGGCGATGATCTTCCGGCACCAGCCGGGGTTCTCCAGCGCGGCGGTCCCGATGTTGACCCGGCGGCAGCCGGTGGCCAGCGCGGCGGCCAGCGAGTCGTCGTCGCGGATGCCGCCGGACAGCTCGACGTTCACGTCCAGCTTGCCGATCACCTCGGCGATCAGCTCGCGGTTGCCGCCCCGGCCGAACGCGGCGTCGAGGTCGACCATGTGGATCCACTCGGCGCCGGCGTCCTGCCAGGCGAGCGCGGCGGCCAGCGGCTCGCCGTGGCGGGTCTCGGTGCCGGCCTCGCCCTGCGTCAGGCGTACGGCCTGGCCACCGGCCACGTCGACGGCGGGCAACAACTGCAACGACATCAGATCCTCCGGTCGAAGGCGAGGGTCACGACAACGGGTGTGAGCAGCAGGGACAGGACGAGGACGCCGAAGCTGAGCGGCGGCGAGCCCCAGACCAGCCAGACGATCAGCTGCACGAGCAGGAGCCCGAGCGCCACCACGGCGTTCTGGGCGCGGCGGCGGCGGGCGAGCAGGCCGCCCTGGCGGGCGATGCGCGCCGGGCGCGGGACCACCCGGCCCAGGAGCGCGCGGCGGCGGGCCCGGCGTGCCTGCCGCAGCTCGTTGGCCCGGATGGCGCGGGCCCGCTCCGCCTCGCGCTCGGCCCGCCGCCGGGCGCGTTCCTTGCTCACCGGACCTCCAGGCCCGCTCGCCCGCTCACAGCGTGCCGAGCCAGTTGCGGAGCAGGGCGGCGCCGGCGTCGCCGGACTTCTCGGGGTGGAACTGGGTGGCCATGAGCGGGCCGTTCTCCACGGCGGCCACGAACGGCACGCCGTGCTCGGCCCACGTGACGAGCGGATCGGAGAAACCGTCGCCCGCCTGCAGCTCCCACTCGCGCACGCCGTAGGAGTGGACGAAGTAGAAGCGGGTGGCGGGGTCGAGCCCGGCGAACAGCACGCTGCCGGCCGGCGCCTTGACGGTGTTCCAGCCCATGTGGGGCAGCACGGGAGCGTCGAGCCGGCCCACCGTGCCCGGCCACTCGCCGCAGCCCTCGGTCTCCACGCCGTGCTCGACCCCCCGGGCGAACAGGATCTGCATGCCGACGCAGATGCCCAGCACCGGGCGCCCTCCGGACAGGCGGCGGCCGATGATCTGCTCGCCGCGCACGCCCTTGAGACCCGACATGCACGCCTCGAACGCGCCGACGCCCGGCACCACCAGCCCGTCGCAGGAGAGCGCGGCCTCGAAGTCGGACGTCACGGTCACGTCGGCGCCGGCCCTGGCCAGCGCGCGCTCGGCCGAGCGCAGGTTGCCCGACCCGTAGTCGAGCACCACCACGTTCTTGCTCACCACCACAGCACCCCCGCCGTGATCGCCATCGCCGCGCCGAACGCGCACACCGCCGCACCGAGCTTAAGCCCCTGCTTGGCGAGGGAGAACACCCCGCCGATGAGGAAAAGCCCGAGGAAGACCAGCACGCCGGCGATGAGGTTCTCGGTCATAGGACGCCCTTGGTGCTGGGCACCCCCGTGGCGCGGGGGTCGGGCTCGGACGCCTCGCGCAGGGCCCTGGCCAGGGCCTTGAACTGGGACTCCACGATGTGGTGGGCGTTGCGGCCGTAGGGGACGTGGACGTGCAGGCAGATGGCGGCCTGCGCGACGAACGACTCCAGGATGTGGCGGGTCATCGTCGTGTCGTATTCGGGGCCGATCATCGGCGCCATGCCCTCGGGCTCGGAGTGCACGAGGTAGGGGCGGCCGGACAGGTCGACGGTGACCTGGGCCAGCGACTCGTCCAGCGGGCACGACGCGCTGCCGAACCGCCTGATGCCCGACTTGTCGCCCAACGCCTCGCGGAACGCCGCGCCCAGGGCGAGCGCGGTGTCCTCGATCGTGTGGTGCGAGTCGATGTGCAGGTCGCCCTCGGTCTTGACCGTCAGGTCGAACAGGCCGTGCTTGCCCAGCTGGGCCAGCATGTGGTCGTAGAAGCCGACCCCGGTCGACACCTCGACCCGGCCGGTGCCGTCGAGGCCGACCTCCACCAGGACCGAGGTCTCCTTCGTAACACGCTCGACGCGGCCGACGCGACTCACAGCACTCCTTCCAGGGCGGCGCGGAACGCCGCCATCTCCTCGCCGGTGCCGATCGACACCCGCAGCCATTCTGGGGGGCCCACCTCGCGGATGAGCACCCCGCGCTCCAGCAGCCCCTCCCACACCGCGCGCCGGTCGGGGAAGCGCCCGAACAGCACGAAGTTCGCGTCGGAGTCGGCCACCCGCAGGCCCTTGGACCGCAGCCACGCCACCGTGTCGTCGCGTTCGCGCCGCAGCGCGTCGACCGTGCCCAGCAGTTCGGCGCGGTGCCGCAGCGCCACGCGCGCCGCCGTCTGGGTGAGCGTGGACAGGTGGTACGGCAGGCGCACCAGCAGCAGCGCCTGCACCACGGCGGGGTGCGCGGCGAGATAGCCGAGCCGGGTGCCGGCCATGGCGAACGCCTTGGACATCGTCCTGGTGACGATCAGCCGCGGGTGGGCCGGCAGCAGGGTGAGCGCCGACGGGGTGCCCTCGCGGGCGAACTCCGCGTAGGCCTCGTCGACCACGACCACGCCGTGCGCGGCGGCGAGGACCGCCTCGATCGTGGCCAGCGGCTGGGCCGTGCCGGTCGGGTTGTTGGGCGAGGCCAGGAACACGATGTCGGGCCGGTGCTCCTCGATCGCCGCCACGGCCTTGCCGGGGTCGATCGAGAAGTCGGACTCGCGGCTGGCCTGGATCCACTCGGTGCTGGTGCCGCTGGTGATGATCGGGTGCATCGAGTAGGAGGGCTCGAACCCGATGGCGGTGCGGCCGTGGCCGCCGAACGCCTGCAGGATCTGCTGGAGCACCTCGTTGGAGCCGTTGGCGGCCCACACCTGCTCGGCCGTCAGGCCGTGGCCGAGGTAGGCGGCCAGGTCGGCGCGCAGGGCGGTGGCGTCCCTGTCGGGGTAGCGGTTGAGCTCGCCCGCCTGGGCCCGCACCGCCTCGGCCAGGTCGTCGACCAGCCGGGGCGAGGGCGGGTAGGGGTTCTCGTTGGTGTTGAGCCGGACCGGGACGTCGATCTGGGGCGCGCCGTACGGCGTCTTGCCCCTCAGGTCGTCGCGGATGGGCAGGTCGTCGAGGTTCACTCGGTCTCCGTGGGCACTCGCCAGTCGAAACGGGCGCGGATCGCGGCACCGTGCGCGGGCAGGTCTTCGGCGTCGGCCAGCACCGACACATGGGCCGCCGCTCCCGCGAGCGCCTCCCGGGAGTAGTCGACGACGTGAACGCCGCGCAGGAAGGACTGCACCGACAGGCCGCTGGAGTGGCAGGCGCAGCCGCCCGTGGGCAGCACGTGGTTGGACCCGGCGAGGTAGTCGCCGAGCGAGACGGGCGCGTAGGGGCCGACGAAGATCGCTCCGGCGTTCCTGACGCGGGCGGCGACGGCCGCGGCGTTCGCGGTGTGGATCTCCAGGTGCTCGGCGGCGTAGGCGTCGACGACCTTGAGGCCGTCGTCGAGAGAGCTCACCAGCACGATGCCCGACTGCCTGCCGCTCAGCGCCTCGGTGATGCGCTCGGAGTGCCTGGTCGCGGAGACCTGTCCCGGCAGCTCCTTCTCGACCGCGTCGGCCAGCTCGGCGCTGGTGGTGACCAGCACGGCGGCCGCGATCACGTCGTGCTCGGCCTGGCTGATCAGGTCGGCGGCGACGTGGACGGGGTCGGCCGTCTCGTCGGCGAGGATGGCGATCTCGGTGGGACCGGCCTCGGAGTCGATGCCGATGCGGCCCTTGAGCAGCCGCTTGGCCGCCGCCACATAGATGTTGCCCGGGCCGGTGACCATCGTGGCCGCCGGGCACTCCTCGGTTCCGTAGGCGAACATGGCCACCGCCTGCGCCCCGCCGGCCGCGTGGACCTCGTCGACGCCGAGCAGCGCGCACGCGGCCAGGATCGTGGGGTGCGGGAGCCCGCCGTGCTCCTTCTGGGCCGGGCTGGTCACGGCCAGCGAGCCGACGCCGGCCTCCTGGGCGGGCACGACGTTCATCACCACACTGGACGGATAGACCGCCCGGCCGCCGGGGACGTAGAGGCCCACGCGCTCGACGGGCAGCCACCGCTCGGTCACCGTGCCCCCGGGCACGACCTGGGTGGTGACGTCGGCGCGCCGCTGGTCGCGGTGGACGAGCCTGGCCCGCCTGATCGACTCTTCCAGCGCCGCCCTGACCCTGGGGTCGAGCTCGCGGAGCGCCCTGTCGAGGGCCTCGGCGGGGACGCGGGTGGCGGCGATCTCGACTCCGTCGAACCTGGCGGTCAGCTCCCGTACGGCTGCCGCCCCACGATGGCGCACGTCCTCGCAGATGGGCCGCACCTTCTCCAGGGCGGCCTCGACGTCGAGCTCGGCGCGGGGCAGCACGTCGCGCAGGTCCGCGGGAAGCGAACCGCGCATGTCGATACGGGAAATCACCATCACAGTTTACGGAGTCCGGGCGGCGAGTCCCCATCGGTCCACCATGCGGACCTCCTCGGGTGGACTTTCCTGGCGTAACGTGTGACGGCCGCGGGGCGGCGCTCGCCGAAGCCGCGCCCGCGGCCGCCGTCACCCCGGACCGGGCCTGCCGGGGCGGGGGCCATGGCCGTCACGGGGGCACGGCCATGGCCGGGGAAAGCCAGAGCTCTCCCTAGCTGCCCCAGTCGGGCCATCATTAACGCGCCATGCCCGGAAATCTCATGACAGGGGAAACATAACGTTACGGACCTTTACGCCGTCCGCGTGTCACGGACCCCGCACGGAACGGCAGGGCCACCCGCCACCTTCCCACCACGAACAGAGCGAGATGTTTCATATCGCTTGTCCTGTATGTCCGGTTCATTTACTCTCTCCGGCATGGGACAGTGGCACGGCCCCGGCGGCATCCTGGTCGAGGCGATCATCCTCGATGATCGCCCGCTGTTGCGCGTCTCCCACCAGGTCAACGGCAGAAGCTACCTGCGCGGCTACTGCGCCACCGTCGCCGAGCTCGGCGAGCACGGCGTCGACCTGGCCGACCTGGTGGAGAACGCGCCTCTTGACCATCTGTAGACCCCCGTCGGCCACTGCCGGCCCGCCGGAGGGGGTACGGCCTGCACCATGGTCCGGCTGCCTGCCTACAGGCCCATGCTGGCCCAGCTCGGCACCCTGAACGCCGTCCAGGGCGCGGGCTGGGCCGTGGAGATGAAGTGGGACGGCGTACGCGCGCTCGCCTACATCGAGGACGGCCACGTACGCCTGATGTCGCGCAACGCCAAGGACATCACCCCCGCCTACCCCGAACTGCAGCTCATGGGAGGCGCCACCGGCCGGCGCGCGGCCGTCGTCGACGGCGAGATCGTCGCGTTCGACGAGGCGGGACGGCCCAGCTTCGAGGCGCTGCAACCCCGGATGCACCAGCGCAATCCGCGGATCGTGGCCGAGCTGGCCAGGACGGCGCCGGTGACGTTCATGGCGTTCGACATCCTGCACCTCGGCGACGACACCGTCATCGCGCGCCCGTACACCGAACGCAGGGACCTGCTGGAGAGCACGCTCACGCCCGGCTACCGGTGGCAGGTGCCCGTCTGGTTCGCCGGCGAGGCCGGGCAGGCGGTCGACTCCTCCCGCCGGCTCGGGCTCGAAGGGGTCGTGTGCAAGCGGATGAGCTCGCCGTACCGGCCGGGCCGGCGCAGCGCCGAATGGACGAAGGTCAAGAACGTCAGCACCGCCGAGGTCGTGATCTGCGGGTGGAAGCCGGGCGGCGGGCGGCGTTCCGGCACGATCGGCTCGCTGCTGCTCGGCGCGTACGACCCGCGCGGGCGGCTGCGGTTCGTGGGGCACGTCGGCACCGGGTTCACCGAGGCCATGCTCCGCGACCTGCGCGATCGCCTGACGCCGCTGGAGCGGCGTGATCCGCCGTTCGACGAGCCGCTGCCGCGCGAGGACGCCCGGGACGCGCGCTGGGTGGATCCACGGGTGGTCGGCGAGGTGCAGTACGCCGAGGTCACCGGCGACGGCAGGCTGCGCCACCCGTCCTGGCGCGGCCTGCGCCCCGACCGCGAGCCGTCCGAGGCCCGTACGGCCGGAATGGCCCCGCCGGGGACGGACGCGGCCGCGGGCTGACAGGGTGACAGGCAAACCCGCAAACTACACTTTGTTTACAAATAGTGACTTAGAGTGATCTGAGGTATCGACGTGTCCGGGAGGGGCGCTGTGCCGAAGACACTGGTCATCGTGGTGGCCACGCTGGTGTGGCTGTCCCTCACGCCGGCCCCGCCCGCCGTCCGCACGGTCACCCCCATCCGCCCGCCCGCCCAGGCGCAGGCCCGTTCCGGCGCCGTGTCGTCACCGCCGATGCGCCCGGAACACGCCGTGCGCTACTGGACCGCCGAACGGCAGGCCGCCGCCGACGCCGCCGGCCCGCCGGACGGCTCCGCAGGAAGGCGCGGCGCACCACCGGCGGCGACGGCGAACCTCGCGGGGGCGCGGCGGCACAGCGTGCCCGCGTCCAAGCGCCTCACCCCGGGCAGCGACGCCAACGGGTACGCCCGCGTACGGCGCCCGTACACGCGCGCGGCCACCAGCCGGATCACCGGCAGGCTCTTCTTCGTCAACTCCGGCGGGCACGGCGACTCCTGCAGCGCCTCCGTCGTCCGCTCCGCCGCGCAGCAGCTCGTGGTCACCGCCGCCCACTGCGTCTACAGCGTTCCCGCGGGCGCCACGACCGGCCGCTGGCACCGGCGCTTCGCGTTCGTCCCCGCCTACGACGGGCGGGCGGCCACGGTGAAGAAGCGCGAGCCGTACGGGCGGTGGGGCGGCCGGCGGGCGTGGAAACCCGACGGCTACACCGGCCTGACCGGCGGCGACTGGAACTCCGTCCACGACATCGCCCTCATCGAGGTCGGCACCCGCAAGCGCACCCTCCAGAAGGCCGTCGGCGCCTTCACCCCGATGCGCAGCCAGGGCGGCAGGCACACCATCGCCACCATGGGCTACCCCGGCGTGCTCGGCAGGCGGCCGTACGACGGCCGCGACCAGCTCTGGTGCCTCGGCCGCACCCGCCAGGCCACCGGCATGGTCCTCGGCGCCACCCTGCCCGCTTCCCTGCCGGCCGCTCTGCCCGCCGCCACGACCTCGCGGCCGGGCCGGCTGGAGACGCACAACTGCCACCTGCACAAGGGCCACAGCGGCGGGCCGTGGCTCGTCCAGGGCACCAGAGACCTGGTCGGGGTGCTGTCGGCGGGCAAGGAGGACGGCTACGCGGCAGGGAACGCCGTCGCCAACGCGCTCAACGCCGAAGGCTACGGCGCCATCGTGCGCCAGGCCGACCCGCGTGGAGTGTACGACGCCCTGTCGGTCAAGCTCAGCGCGCCCGACCGGCCGGTCAGGCGCGGCTCCGACGTCACCGTCACGGCCACCGTCGAACTGCGCGGCCTGATGGCCGCCGCCCGGGTCCCCGTCACGCTCACCCTGCCGGCCGGTGCGACCCTCACGGCGACCCGCGGGGCCACCTGCGTACGCGAGCCCGCCAAGGCCTCCTGCACGATCGCCGAGATCCACCCGCGCCGGCCGGTGCGCATCACGGCCACGATCGCCGTCGCCCGGGACGCCCGCGCACCCCTGCGCGTCGTCGGGCACGTCACGTCGACCGCCCTCGACCCCTCGCAGAAGGACAACACCGGCACCGTACGGCTCAAGACCCGCCCCTGAGGCGAACGCGCCGCCCGGCGGGCTCAGGTGGAGGGCGAGTGACGGGTAGGGGTCAGGTGGCCGGGTCGAGGGCGGGTTCCTTGAGCGTGCGCGCCAGCAGCCAGGCCAGCACGGGGAACACGATCAGGCACGCCAGCGCCACCCGCAGCGTCGCCGCCTCCGCCACCGCGCCCACCAGCGGGCTGGCCAGGCCGCCCACGCTCACCGCCAGCCCCAGGGTCACGCCGCTGGCCGTGCCGACCCGGCTCGGCAGGAAATCCTGACCCAGCGTCACGTGCAGCGAGAACGGGGCGTACAGGGCGATCGACGAGGCGGCGACGAAGGCGTACGCGACCGGCCCTGGAACCAGCACCACGCCGGCGACGGCGGGGACCGCCAGCAGGTAGGCCAGGGCCATCGTGCGCACCCGTCCCCAGCGGGCCGCCAGCCGGCCGCCGAGCACCGTGCCCACCGCGCCGCCGGCGAACAACACGAACAACGCCACCGCCCCGGCCGCCCCTCCCCCCATGTGGAGGGCCACGAAGGCGCTCAGCCCGACGTACACGACCGAGCGGAACACGATCACCAGCGTCAGCCGGGCGAACGACGGCCAGTCGTCCCGGCGGGAGACCGGCACGGCCGTCCGCGCCACGGGACCGGCCCCTGACAGCGCCCGGATCGCCGGGAGCGTCACCACCGCCCCCAGCACCGCCGGCGCCGCGAGGAACGGTGACGCGCCGAGCCCCCACACCGCCAGCAGCGGCGTCACCAGCACGGGAGCGCAGGCGAAGCCCAGCGTCCCGCCCAGCGAGAACCAGCTCATCCGGACGTGGCTGCCCTCGCTGGCGACCCTGGCCAGCCGTGCCGACTCCGGGTGGTAGGCCGCCACGCCCAGCCCGGACAGCGCCACCGCCAGCCAGGTCAGCACGTAGGAGTCCGTCACACCGCCGAACGCCACCCCGGCGCCCGCGACCACCATGCTCACCGGGATCAGCCAGGGCATGCGCCACCGGTCGGTCAGGACGCCGAAGAGCGGCTGCACGATCGACGACGACAACGTCGCGGCCAGCACGATGCCGGAGACGGCGACATAGCCGTACCCGCGCTCGGCCACCAGGAAGGGCACGAGGGCGGGCACCGCGCCCTGGTAGAAGTCGACGGCCGCGTGGCCGGCGGCGAGCGAGGGGATCCTGTTCACGCTCCGATCCTGCACATGGCGTGACTGGCGCGCTTCCGATAAATTGCCAATCCATGTCGGAGATCCGCCACACGCCCCAGGCGCCCACCGGCCGGCGGCCCCTGGCCCCGGGCGCGGGCATCGACGCGCACCGGCACGACACCCACCAGATCGTGTACGCCTGCCGCGGCGTGCTCTCCGTCACCACCGGCTCGGGCATCTGGGTGGCGCCCGCCAGCCGCGCCATCTGGATCCCGGCCGGCACCGTCCACGAGCACCGCGCCCGCGGCGACACGGACCTGCGCCTGGTGGGGCTCTCCGACAACCCGCTCGGCCTCGACCGCCCCGCGGTGCTCGCGGTCGGCCCCCTGCTCCGCGAGCTGATCATCGCCTGCACCGGCGACGACGGCCCGGTCGGCGGCGAGCGGGAACGGCTGCGCGCCGTGCTGCTCGACCAGCTCAGGCGCGCCCCCGAGCAGCCGCTGCACCTGCCCGCCGCCCGCGACCCCCGGCTGGCCGCCGTCTGCGCGGCCCTGCACCGCGACCCCGCCGACGGCAGCCCCCTGGCCCGGCTCGCCGTCCAGGCCGGCACCAGCGAGCGCACGCTGGCCCGGCTGTGCCGACGCGAGCTCGGCATGAGCTTCCCCCAGTGGCGCACCCAGCTCCGGTTGCACCACGCGCTGCTGCTGCTGGCCGACGGCGTCTCCGTGACCGCCGTGGCCCACCGGTGCGGATGGGCTTCGGCGAGTGCCTTCATCGACGTGTTCCGGCGGGCGTTCGGGTACACCCCCGGCCGCGCCTTTACATTGTAGATTCGCTACAATCGGGTGTCGTGAGTAGTTCGAAAGGCAAGGGCGGCACCCCGGCCACCGTGGCGCTGACCAAGGCCAAGGCCGCGTTCACGCTCCATCCCTACGCGCACGACGCCTCCGCGCAGGCCTACGGAGAGGAGGCCGCCGACGCGCTCGGCGTGCCGTACGAACGCATCTTCAAGACCCTGGTGGCGGAGGTCGAGAGCGGGCTCGCCGTGGCGGTCGTGCCGGTGTCGGGCAAGCTCGATCTCAAGGCGCTGGCCAGCGCCCTCGACAGCAAGCGGGCGGCGATGGCCGACGCCGCCAAGGTGGAGCGGGTGACCGGCTACGTCGTGGGCGGCATCAGCCCGCTGGGCCAGCGCAAGCAGCTCCCGACGGTGGTCGACTCCTCGGCTCTCGACTTCGAGACGATCTTCTTCTCGGCGGGCAGGCGCGGCCTGCAGATCGAGACCGCGCCCGACAACCTCGTCACGCTCACCCGTGCCGTCACCGCCCCGATCGGCAGGACCGGCTGAGACTAGTTCCGCCGCCGGGGCCGGTCCCGGTGGCGGCCGTCGTGCCGGTCCCGGCCCGGCAGCGTGATCTCCACCCGCCGCGGCCTGCGCCCGAGCAGCCACTCGAAGAGATGGCGGGGCCCGCGGGCGTGGCGGTCGCCGCGCCGGCCCTCACGACGCTCCTCCTCGGCCAGCGCCTCCTCCAGACCTGGCGTGTGGCCGCCGCCGAAGCGGGACATGTCCGGCCCCGGGAATCCGCGCGGCTCGACCTCGCGCAGCGCGGGCCGCATCGACTCCACCCAGATCGGCCCCGGCAGCGACGCCCCCTGCACCGAGCCGTAATAGCGGTCACCGATCTTCACCCCCGTCAGCGGGAACCGGTACGACCCCCGGATGTCCCCGACGCTGACCGCCGCGGCCAGCGCCGGCGTGTACCCGGCGAACCACGCCGAGGTGTATCCGTTGTTGGTGCCCGTCTTGCCCGCCGCCGGGCGGCCGATGCCCTGGCCCCTCATCGTGCCCTCGGTGAACACGCCCTCCAGCACGTAGTTGACGGCGTCGGCGACCGGCCGTTCGATGACCTGCTCGCACGAGGGCGGCACGTGGGTGCGCCGGCCGTCCCTGCCGACGATCTCCACGATCGCCAGCGGCCGGCAGTAGCGGCCCCTCGCGGCGAACGTCGCGAACGACGCCGCCACCGTCACCGGGTCCATCTCGTTCACGCCCAGGGTGAACGTCGGCACCTCCTTCAGCGGCTCCCCGTCGGCCCTGACGACGCCGAGCGACCTGGCCGTCTTCACCACGTTGCAGAGGCCGACCTTGCGCTCCAGCATCATGAAGAAGATGTTCACCGACTTCCAGGTGCCCGTCTCGATGCTGTGCGGGCCGCCCTCCCCCTCGCCGCTGGCGTTGAGGATGCGCGTGTTCGGGTCGTTCACGGGCCGGCCGGCGCAGTCGCGGTAACCCTGCCCGGGCACCAGGGCCCCCGGCGTCTTGAAGCCGTCGCCGAACCGCCACCCCTGCTTGAGCGCCGTGGCCAGCGTGTAGGCCTTGAACGTGGAACCGGCCTGGAACCCCTGGCCGCCGCCGTGCGCCGTGTCGGCGGGCAGGTTGAAGGTGGTCTTGGGGCCGTTCTTGCGGTTGCCGGGGTTGCGGCCGAACCCCTTGCTGGCGGCCATCGCCCTGATCCGCCCCGTACGCGGCTCCACCATCGCCTCGGCGGCAACCTCGGTGTCCTCCGGCGACACGTACCGGCGGATGGCCTGCTCGGCGGCGTGCTGCGCGATCGGGTCGAGACTCGTCCTGATCACCAGCCCTCCCCTGGCCATGCGCCTGCGCCGCTCGGTGGCAGTGTTGCCGAAGACGGGGTTCGACAGCAGCTCGCGCTGCACGTACAGGCAGAAGAACGGATACGCGCTCTGCGCGCAGCCGCCGGGCTCCGGGCGGAGCCGCAGACCCAGCGGCGCGTTCTTGGCGTCGGTCGCCTGCCGCTGCGTGATCAGCTTCAGCCCGGCCATCCGGTCGAGCACGAGGTCGCGCCGCGCCTTCAACCGCGCCCGGTGCTCCCCTCCGAGCGAAGGATCGGTCGAGTACGGCATCCGCACCGCGCCCGCCAGCGTGGCCGCCTCGGTCAGGGTCAGCCTGGATGCCGAGGTGGAGAAGAAACGCCTGGCCGCCGCCTCCACGCCGTGCGCGCCGGCGCCGAAGTAGGCGATGTTCAGGTAGCGCTCGAGGATCTCGTCCTTGCGGTACTTCTCCTCCAGCGCCAGCGCCAGCCGCAGCTCGGTGATCTTGCGCGCCAGGTTGGGGGCGCGCGCCTTGTCGCGTTCGGCCTCCGTCCGCGCGCCCTCGACCAGGATGTTCTTGACCAGCTGCTGGGTCAGCGACGAGCCGCCCTGCCGGATGCCGCCGGCCTGCGTGTTGGTGAGCAGCGCCCGGAACGTGCCTCTGACGTCGAGCCCGCCGTGCTCGTAGAAGCGGGCGTCCTCGATGGCCACGATCGCCTGGCGCATCACCGGGGCGACCGCGCCGAGCCGGACGTTCGTCCTGTTGGCCTCGTAGAACTGGGCGAACTGGCGGCCGTCCTTGTCCAGCAGCCTGGTCACCTGCGCGAGCGGCTCCTCACGCGGAGCGGGCGGCAGGTCGAGGAACGTGTTCGCGACGTTCTTGGCGGCCATGCCACTCCCGCTGACGGCGGGCACGGCCAGTGCCGCCGTCAGCACTCCACCGAGCGCTCCCGCCAGTCCGAGCGCACCGACGGATCTGAGTACGGTCACTTAGACGATCTGCAACGCCTGGATCGACGGCAAACGCCTGCCCGTGATCCTTTACCGTTTCCTGCGGATGTCCAGACCCAGGGACGCGAACTGCTCGAACGGCCGGTGATAGCCCCGCTCGATGTGGTGCACGCCGCGCAGCGTGGAGGGACCGTCGGCCACCGCGGCCGCCAGCACCGCCGAGAAGCCCGCCCTGATGTCGGGCAGCGTCACATCCGCGCCCTTGAGCTGGGACACGCCGCGCACGACGGCCGAGTGGCGGGCGTTGGTGTCGTGGTAGCGGCAGGCGGGCCCGCCCAGGCACTGGTCGAACACCTCGATCTCGCAGCCCATCCGCTGCAGCGCGGGCACGTACACCAGGCGGTTCTCGAAGACCGTCTCGTGCAGCACCGACATGCCCTGGCTCTGCGTGAACAGCACCATCAGCGGCGTCTGCCAGTCGGTCATGAAGCCGGGATGGGTGTCGGTCTGCACGGCGGCCGCGCGCAGGCCCTCGGGCGGCGCGGTCGCGCACAGGTACTCGTCGTTGATGTCGAACTGCGCGCCCATCCTGGCCAGCGTGGTGATCGCGGTGACCAGGCGGTCCTGCGGGCAGCCGTGCACCCGCACCTCACCCTGCGTGATCAGGCCCGCCGCCAGGTACGAGAACGCCTCGATGCGGTCGCCGTTCAGCCACGTGGACGCGCCGCGCAGCCGTTCGACGCCCTCGATGACGATCCTGCGGTCGGGCGAGAGCTCGATCCTCGCCCCCATCCGCTGCAGGAACAGCGCCAGCTCCACCACCTCGGGCTCCATCGCGGCGTTCTTCAGCACCGTCTTGCCCTCGGCCAGCACCGCGGACATCAGCACCGTCTCCGTGGCGCCCACGCTCGGGTAGGGCAGCTCGATCCGGGTGCCGTTGAGCCGCTTGGCCTTGGCGAAGATGCCGGCGTCGCCCACCTCCACCTCGGCGCCCATCGCGCGCAGGGCCTCCACGTGGAAGTTCACCGGCCGCCGCCCGATCGGATCGCCGCCGACCAGCGGCACGAACGCCTCCCCCGCCAGGTGCAGCAGCGGGCCCAGCATGAGGATGGGGATGCGGTTCAGGCCGGTGAACGCGTCGGGCACCCGCGGCTCGATCTCCGGGCCCTGCGCGATCCTGATCTCCGTGCGAGAGATCTCCACGTTGATGCCGAGCGCCCGCAGCATGGCCGCCGTGATCTCGACCTCGCCCACGTCGGGCGCGTTGTGGATGCTGCTCTCGCCGCTGCCCAGCATGGCGGCGACCATGTGCTTGGACACGCCGTTCTTGGAACCGCGCACCTCGACGTCTCCCCGGAGCGGACCCGAGGGTTCTATCAGCCAGACCTCTTCTGCAATCACGAAGTGAGCCTAACCGGGGGATACCATCGAGCTGATTCGGACGCACATGTGAAGGGGAGTGGCGTGACGAGGGAAGTACGCGCTTTTGCGGTAACTGTCCTCACACTCGCTGCTCTCGGGGTGGCCGCGGGGCTGCTCTGGTCAGGCGTTTCCCCGCGGGCCCCGTACACCGTCACGGAGGGTGGCGAATCCGTGCTGGCCGATCCGTCCACGCAGGCCCTGATCGCGGCGGACGGCTGGTTCGCGGTCATCACGGGCGGGCTGGGGCTGCTCTGCGGCGGGGTGGCATGGTTCGCGGCCCGCAGATTCATGCTGCCGGTGCTGCTCGGGCTCGGCGCGGGTGGGGTGCTGGGAGCGCTGCTGACGTTGTGGGCAGGGTCGACGTTCACCATCGGAGCCGTCATGGTCGAGGCCGCCGTGTTGCCCGATGCCAAAGTCGTCCCTGGGGCGCTGGAGCTGACCGCCCCTGGAGTGCTCGTGTCCTGGCCGCTGCTCGCGGTGGGGCTGTTCGGGCTGCTGGAGGGCATGCACGGATACCAGGAGTCGCCGCTGCGGCACCCGTACGGCGACCTGCCCTGAGACCGGCGGGCACCGGTCACCCCCGCAACGGCGGCCAGGCCGTCGCGGGAACCCGTCACCACGGCGGACAGCACCGGCCGATGCCAAGCCCGCCCTCAGAGCGGGGGGCGGCGCCGGCCGTGGCCGGTGGCCCGCTCGAACGCGCGGGCGACGCGCAGGACCCGGGCGTCCTCGAACGGCCGTGCCACGATCTGCACCCCCACCGGCAGGCCGTCCGCCGTGAACCCGGCCGGCACGGACGCCGCCGGCGCATGAAGGACGCTGATCCAGTAGGCGGAGCGCATCCACGCGAGATAGTCGGGAAGCCGCTCGCCGTTGATCTCGCTGACATGGGGCTGCTCGACGGGGAACGGCGGCACCTGGCTGACCGGCGCGATCAGCACGTCGTAGGTGTCGAAGAAGGCGGCCATGCGCTGGTAGAGGCGGCTGCGGGCACGCTCGGCCGTCGCCAGGGCGGCCCCGGTGACCTCACGGCCCCGCTCGACGTTCCAGGCGGTGTTGGGCCCGAGGCCGCTGAGGTCGCCGAAGGACAGCGCGTAGTTCCACGCCCGGTAGGTTCTGAACGCCTCCTCCGCGCCGGAGAGGTCGAGCTCCACCTCCTCGACCCTGGCTCCCAGCCGCTCGAACACGGCCGGGGCCGTCGCGGTCACCGCCGCCGTGCGCGGGTCGACCGGCAATCCACCCAGGTCGGGGCTCCACGCCACCCGCAGGCCCGCCACGCCCTCCTCCGGCTCCGGAGCGAAGACCTCCCTGATCGAGTAGGGGGAACGGCGGTCGAACCCGGCGATGGCCGAGAACATCAGCGTGAGGTCGTCGACCGTCCTGGCCATGGGCCCCTGGACGGACAGCGTGTACCAGGCGGCGGTGTCGGACACGGCGGGCACCCGGCCGGGGGTGGGACGCAGGCCGACGACGTTGCAGAACGAGGCGGGGTTGCGCAGCGAGCCGCCCATGTCGGACCCGTCGGCCAGCGGAACCATGCCGGTGGCCAGGGCGGCGGCGGCCCCACCGCTGCTGCCTCCGGCGGACTTGGACAGGTCGTAGGGGTTCCTGGTGGCGCCGAACACCTCGTTGACGGTGTGAGAGCCGGTGCCGAACTCGGGGGTGTTGGTCTTGCCGACGGTGATGGCACCGGCGGCGCGCAGCCGCTCGACGACCAGGTCGTCCGCGGCCGGCACGTGGTCGGCGAACAACGGCGAGCCGTAGGTGGTGCGGATGCCCGCGGTGTCGACGAGGTCCTTGTGCGCGACGGGCAACCCGTGCAGCGGGCCCTTCGGCTCGGCCGCGTCGGCCGCCTTGGCCGCCCCGATCGCCTGCTCCGCGACCAGGGTGACGATGGCGTTGACGTGCGGGTTGACCTGCTCGATGCGGTCGAGGCAGGCCTGGAGGACCTCCACGGCGCTCACCTGCCTGGTCCTGATCAGGTGTGCCAGCTCGGTCGCGGTCAGGTAGTGCAGTTCGCTCACCCTGCGATCCTGCCTCACCGGCCGTGCGAGGGCGACGGCAAGGTCTGCCCACTGCCCGCACCGGTGGTTGTCGGCCGCCGCCCAGCCATGATGAGCAGCGCGGTGACGGTGAGCGTGCAGGCCAGGATGACGACGTGCACACCGAAGTGCACGGGCAGGACGGGAACCAGGAGGTGGCCGACGTGAAGTCCGGTGTGCACGCCGACCGCCATCCACACCGCTCCGGTGCGCCACCGTGCCGCCGCGCAGGCGAAGCCGAGACCGACTGCCTGGAGCACGTAGAGCAGGCGCTCGGCGACCGTGTCGGCCGCGCTCTGCGAGACGATGTGCAGTAAACCGAAGCCCACCGACACCACGATCAGCACGGCTCTCGGGGACATCCGCGCGGACAACGTGTCGTAGAGGTGGCCGCGCCACAACAACTCCTCGGGAAACGCCTGGCTGAGCAGGGCGAAGGCGATGGAGAGCGGCAGGAGGGACAGGTCGGCACCGGCCCTTTCCGAGGAAACCCAGGTGGCCGCGCCGACCGTCACCGCCAGCACGCCGGCCGCGGCCACCGCGGCCCCGCCGGCGAGGACCCCCAGCAGCAGGTGCGGCACGGCCCTCCAGGATCTCGTGAGCCCCACGCCATGCCAGGTCTGGCGGCCGAGCCGGCGGATCACATGGACGAGCCCGAGCGAGGCCAGTGTGATGCCGATCATGCCGAGCGGGCGGTAGAGGGCATCGCCGGAGTCGAGCAGCAGCATGGCGGGCCCGGCGCCGAGGAGGATCTGCGTGAACATGGCGACGCAGGTGATCAGCACGGCCCAGACGGGGTGGGTGACTTTCATAGGCCGCAACGTTAAGTAACCGGGCGGTGCCGGCACATCGGGCCGTGGGTTGATTCCACCATGACCATCGGCATGGCCCTCAGGGAGGATCACAGGGCCGCCGCGGAAAACTAGGGTCGTCGGCATGCTGCGTCCCCTGGTCTGGCTGCGTGACCCCGACCGGCCGATCCTGTTCAACGTCGTGTTCTGGGTGGTGCTCGCGGCCACCGGGATCGCCCACGTGTTCTACAACGGGGAGTCCTGGTCCGTGGTGTTCGTGCTCAACCTGGCACTCGTCGCCGTGCTGTGGCCGCTCCTCCCCTGGCGACGCGACGGCGGGCCGAGCTGCAGCGCGGCATCCCGGCCCGGCGGCAGACCACGTTCCGGCACAACCTCGCCGCCCGGCAGCAGGCCATGTACCGACGCAACCTCGCCGCCCGGCGGCAGACCACGTTCTGGCACAACCTTCCGGCCAGGCAGCAGACCAAACCCTGACGCACCATCCCGGCCCGACATCACCCCGAACCCCGGCGCAACGATCCGGCGCGACGGGAGACGGCGGTTCGGCGGGCAGGCGTGGCGTACCGGCCGGTGGGGGCGGGTCGCGGCGGTGGTGTTCCTGCCGGCGACCTTCACGCTCGGCCCGGCAGGCTCGGCCGAAGTGCATCAGTTGCTGACGCTCATAGCCGTCGCCAACGTGGCGTTCGTCTTCGGCATGCGGACAGCGGCCGTCATCGTCGGCTGCCTCTGCTTGGCCCTGTTCGCCTCCGTCGTGACGGTGTTCGAGCGTGGCGTGTTCGACGCCGCCGTGCAGACCGTCACTATTGTCGTGTTCGCCTCCTTCGTTCTCGGCATGGCGTCGGCCGTGCTGGAGGCGCGGCGCAGGCGGACGGAAGCGCAGCGGCTGGCGGCCAGGGTCAGGGAGCTGACCGTGGCCCAGGAACGCGCGCGGATGGGCGCGGAGATGCACGACTCCATCGGCCACCATCTGACGGTGATCAAGATGGGTCTGGAGAACGCCGAGCGATTCCGCATCCACCGTCCCGAGGAGGCCTGGCACGAGGTGAGCCAGGCGAAGGCGCTGACCGTGACGGCGCTGGCCGACGCCCGCCGCTGGGTTCGCGCGCTGCGGCCACTGGCGCTCGACGGTCACGTCAGCAGCACGGCCCTCGAACGGCTGGCGGCCTCGTTCGACGGCACCGGCCTCGCAGTGTCCTTCGAGGTCGTCGGGGACGAGCCGGCCCTCGAACCCGACGTGGAGCTGGTGCTCTACCGCGTGCTGCAGGAAGGGCTGACCAACGCAGTCCGGCACGCGGGTGCCCGCCATGTGCGCGGCACGCTCGCCTGCGACGGCGACCGCGTCGTGCTGACGGTGGCCGACGACGGCGCAGGCCGCGGACGGGAGGCGCGCGACGCTTTCGGCCTGCTCTCCCTCACCGGACGTGCCCACGCCGTGGGCGGCACCCTGACCGCGGGCGACCGGCCGGGCGGGGGCTTCGAGGTGCGCGCGGAGCTGCCCGCCCGGGTCACGGCGGCCGTGCCATGAACGTGATCAGGGTGCTGCTGGCCGACGACCAGGAGCTGATCCGGCAGGGGCTGCGGAAGATGCTGGAGATCGAGAACGGCATCGAGGTCGTCGGGGAGGCCGCCGACGGAGAGGACGCCCTGCGGGTCGCCGGGACGTGCCGCCCTGACGTGGCACTGGTCGACGCCAGGATGCCCAGGATGGACGGCGTCGAGCTCATCACCCGGCTGGCGACCCGGCACCCCCGTGTGGCCTCGATCGTGCTGAGCACGTTCGACGAGGACGACTACATCTTCGGCGCGCTGCGCGGCGGGGCCGTCGGCTACCTCCTGAAGGACTGCACGCCCGAGGACCTCGTCGACGCCATACGCCGGGCCGGCCGCGGCGAGACGGTGCTCGCGTCGACGGTGGCCGCGCGGCTGGTGGCCGAGATCCGCCGCACGTCGGCGCCGCCGGCCGTGCTCCGCGGTGCGGAGCGCTTGTCGTCCAGAGAGGCGCAGGTGGCCAGGCTGCTCGCCGCGGGGGCCTCGAACCGGGAGATCGCGGCCTGCCTGCTGGTCGCGGAAGGCACGGTGAAGAATCATGTCTCGAGCCTGCTCCGGAAGTTCGGCCTTCCCGACCGGACCCGCCTCGCCCTCCACCTCAAGGACGCGGGCCCACCCCGCTGCTGACGTGCCGGTTCCGTCACCACCCCGTCCGGGGGCCGCCACCGTCCCGCCTGATCCCCGTAAGGACGCCCTGTGCGCCGCCCGACCGGCCATGCGGGCCGGGCCGACCCGTGGCGCACACGGACGGCCCGCGGGGCGCGCGTCACGGCGGCCCGCCACGCACACCCGGTGAGCGTCACCCTGGACGGGGCCCGGCCGCGTGCGCCGGGTGGGCCCTCCCGCGCGAAGCCGTAAAAGCCGTAAAGAGAAAGATCTGTCAGGCGCCCAGGCAGGCCGGGCCGAGCAGCTCCTTCAGGTCGCCCATCAGGGCGGGGGACGGCGTCACGCGGAGGCGGTCGTCGACGCGCATCACCGTCGTCCTGGGCCCGTTGTGCACCTGCAGGTGCACCTCGGACGTGCCCGGATGCGTCGTCAGGATCTCCTTCAGCCTCCCCACCACCGGGGGTGTGCAGCGGGTCAGGGGCAGGCTCACCAGCAGCGGCCCGCCCGCCTCCTGGCTCAGGTCGGGGGCCGTCACCTCCATGGCGATGATCTTCGCGACGTCCTCGCGCTTGTCGATGCGCCCCTTGACGAACACGATGGCGTCCTCGGCCAGGATCGTCGAGCAGAGCTGGTAGGCCGACGGGAAGATCATCACCTCGATTGAGCCCGCGAGGTCCTCCAGCTGGGTCAGCACCCAGGTGTCGCCCTTCTTGGTGACCTTGCGCTGCACCCCGCTCAGGATGCCGCCCACGGTCACCACCTGCCCGTCGGAGCGGCTTTCGTCCTGGACGGCGGCGATCGAGCAGTCGGCTCCCGCCGCGAGGATGTGCTCGACGCCGAACAGCGGGTGGTCGGACACGTAGAGGCCGAGCATCTCGCGTTCGAACTGCAGGAGCGTGGTCTTGTCCCACTCCCCCAGCGGGATCTGCACGTCGAAGGTCTGGTCCTCGCCGCCCTCGATCGCCCCGAACAGGGAGTCCTGGCCGATGGCTTCGTTCTTCTTGATGTCGATGATCGCGTCGACGGATTGTTCGTGCACCATGACCAGGCCCTTGCGCACGTGGCCGAGCGAGTCGAACGCTCCCGCCTTGATCAGCGATTCGATGACCCGCTTGTTGCAGACGATGGCCGGCACCTTGCGCAGGAAGTCTTTGAAGTCCGCGAAGCGGCCCTTCTCCCTGCGGGCGATGATGATGCCGTCGACGACGTTGGCGCCGACGTTGCGGATGGCCGACAGACCGAAACGGATGTCGGTGCCGCGCGGGGTGAAGTCGAAGTCGGAGTCGTTGACGTCCGGCGGGAACACCTTGATGCCCATGCGACGGCACTCGTTGAGGTAGAGGGCCGACTTGTCCTTGTCGTCCTTCACCGAGGACAGCAGCGCGGCCATGTAGGCGGCGGGGTAGTTGGCCTTGAGGTAGGCGGTCCAGTAGGCGACGAGGCCGTAGCCGGCGGTGTGGGCCTTGTTGAAGGCGTAGTCGGAGAACGGCAGCAGGATGTCCCAGAGCGCCTTGATGGCCGCGGCGGAGAAACCGTTGTCCTGCATGCCCTTCTCGAAGGTCACGAACTGCTTGTCCAGCTCGGCCTTCTTCTTCTTGCCCATCGCCCGCCGCAGCAGGTCGGCGCCGCCCAGCGAGTAGTTGGCGACCTTCTGGGCGATGGCCATGACCTGCTCCTGATAGACGATCAGGCCGTAGGTCGTGTCGAGGATCTCCTTCAGCGGCTCTTCGAGCTCGGGATGGATCGGGGTGATCTCCTGCTGGCCGTTCTTGCGCAGCGCGTAGTTGGTGTGGGAGTTGGCGCCCATCGGGCCGGGCCGGTAGAGCGCGAGGGCGGCGGAGATGTCCTCGAAGTTGTCGGGGCGCATGAGCCGCATCAGCGAGCGCATGCCGCCGCCGTCGAGCTGGAAGATGCCCAGCGTGTCGCCCCGCGCCAGGAGTTCGTAGGCCTTGCGGTCGTCGAGGGGCAGCTCGAGCAGGTCGATCTTCTCGCCGCTGGTCGACTCGATCATCTTCAGGCAGTCGTCGATGATCGTCAGGTTGCGCAGGCCCAGGAAGTCCATCTTCAGCAGGCCGAGCGTCTCGCAGGTCGGATAGTCGAACTGCGTGATGATCGCGCCGTCGGAGTCACGGCGCATGATCGGGATGTAGTCGGTCAGCACCTCGGCCGACATGATCACGCCGGCGGCGTGCACGCCGGTCTGCCGGATCAGGCCCTCCAGGCCCTTGCCGAGGTCCATCGTCGCCTTGACGTCGACGTCCTCCTCGTAGAGCTTGCGCAACTCGCCGGCCTCGGCGTAGCGCGGGTGGTCCTTGTCGAAGATGCCCGACAGCGGGATGTCCTTGCCCATGACGGCCGGCGGGAACGCCTTGGAGACGCGGTCGCCGAGCGCGTAGGGGTAGCCCAGGACGCGGCCGGCGTCCTTGATGGCGGCCTTCGCCTTGATGGTGCCGAAAGTGGCGATCATGGCGACCTTGTCGGCGCCCCACTTCTCGGTCACGTAGCGGATCACGTCACCGCGTCTGCGCTCGTCGAAGTCGATGTCGACGTCGGGCATGGACACGCGCTCGGGGTTGAGGAACCGCTCGAAGATCAGGCCGTGCGGGATGGGGTCGAGGTCGGTGATGCCCAGCGCGTACGCCACCAGCGAGCCGGCCGCGGACCCACGGCCGGGACCGACGCGGATGCCGTTGTTCTTCGCCCACATGATGAAGTCGGCGACCACGAGGAAGTAGCTCGGGAACCCCATCTGGATGATGACGCCCAGCTCTTTCTCGGCCCAGGCGCGGTGCTCCTCGTCGACGCCCCCGGGGAAACGCCGCTCCAGGCCCTTCCACACCTCCTGGCGGAAGTACTGTTCCTCGGTCATCCCCTCAGGGACGGGGTAGGTCGGCATGAGGTTCTTGAACTCGAAGAACCCGGTCGGGTCGACCTTCTCGGCGACCAGCAGCGTGTTGCGGCAACCCTCGGCCCACAGATCGGAGGAGTCGACCGCGCGCATCTCGTCGGCGGTCTTGATGTAGTAGCCGCTGCCGTCGAAGCGGAACCGGTCGGGGTCGGACAGCTGCTTGCCGGTCTGGATGCACAGCAGGGCGTCGTGGGAGGCGGAGTCGGACTCGTAGGTGTAGTGGGAGTCGTTGGTGACCAGAGGCGGGATGCCGAGCTCTTTGCTGATCCGGGTCAGGCCGTCACGGACCCGGCGCTCGATGTCGAGGCCGTGGTCCATGATCTCCAGGTAGAAGTTGTCCTTGCCGAAGATCTCCTGGAACTTCGCGGCCGCCTTGAGCGCCTCGTCGTACTGGCCGAGCCGCAGCCGCGTCTGCACCTCGCCCGACGGGCAGCCCGTGGTGGCCATCAGGCCGTCGGCGTGCTCGGCGAGGATCTCGGCGTCCATCCGCGCCCACTTGCGGACGAACCCCTCGGTGTAGGCGCGCGACGACAACCGCATCAGGTTGTGCAGACCCGCCTTGTTGCGCGCCCAGATCGTCATGTGGGTGTAGTAGCCGCCCGCCGAGACGTCGTCCCTCTTCTGGTGCGGCTCGCCCCACAGCACGGGCTTCTTGTTGTGGCGCAGCTCGGGCGCGACGTAGGCCTCGATGCCGATGACCGGCTTGATGCCGGCGGCGGTGGCCTGCTTGTAGAAGTCGTAGGCGCCGTGCATGTTGCCGTGGTCGGTGATCGCGATCGCCGGCATGCCCAGCTCGCCGACCTGTTTGAACATCTGCTTGAGGCGGGCGGCCCCGTCCAGCATCGAATATTCGGTGTGTACGTGCAGATGGACGAACGAGTCGCTGGACGACATGGAGCGGCGCCTCCTGGCCTCGACGGGTTGTGCGATCCGACTTTAGTCGGATCGGCCGACACTCCGGGGTCATCGCCCGCCACCGCGTCGCCCGGCCAGGATATCGGCCGCGCGGGCCGCCCGGATGGATCACCGGCTGGGTAGGCTCGATGGCGCATGCTGGAGTGATCGTTCGGGGAGGACACGCTGGACGAGGCGAAACGGAGGATCGCCCGGACCGTCGCCGCGGCCGCACTCGGCGTCGCGCTGGCCCTGGCCTGCCTGCCGCTGGGCGTCTTCGAGAAGCTGGCCTGCGCCATGCTGGACGCGGGTTGCCCCACCACCCAGGAGCCGACCGGCCGGCTGCCGCAGGTGACGCGGCTGACGCCCGTGGAGGTGGCGCAGAGCGGCGCGTACGTCGCGCTCGGCGACTCCTACTCCTCCGGAGAGGGCGTCTACGACCTGGACGAGCGGCCGGTCAACGACGGCGCCGACCGCTGCCACCGCGCGACGGGCTCGTACGTGCCGCTCGTGGCCAGGGCCTACCGGTTCGGCGGCGGCACCGCCTTCTTCGCCTGCAGCGGCGCCACCACGACCGACCTCTTGTCGGGCCAGCACGGCCGGCAACCCCAGGTCAGCCGGGTCAGCCCGGAGACCAGCCTGGTGACGCTCAGCATCGGCGGCAACGACGCCGGTTTCACCAAGGTGCTCACGGGCTGCATCGTCAAGCTGCCCGGCTCGTCGGCCTGCGTCGAGCAGGAGGCAGCCGTCGGACGCCGCATCGACGAACTGCGCTCCAGCGTCCTCACGGTCCTCAGGGAGCTGCGCGTACGCGCGCCGGGAGCCCGCGTCATCGTCCTCGGCTACCCGCGGCCGTTCCCGGCGAACCCGGTGCGCACCGTCGACAACCTCAGCCCGCAGGACCAGCGGTGGCTCAACAGCATGACGCGCCGCCTCAACGACACGGTGGGCACGGTGGCCGCCGGCTTCGACCGCATGCTCGCCGCTTTCGAGGCGCCGGGCAGCGTGGAGTACGTGGACGCCTACGACGCCTTCTCCGGACACGAGGTGGGGCGGCCCGAGCCGTATCTCAACGGGTTGCACGTGGACATGGGCGACCTCGCGGTCAACGCCCGCAGCTACCACCCGACGGGCGCCGGCTACCGCCGCTTCGCCGACCTCATCACCCGCCAGATCGCCAAGGGGCCCGGCCGGCCCATGCACAACGTCCGCGTCACGACCCCCTGACCCCGTCACTCCGGCGCCCGCGCGCTCAGCGGCGGGCGCGTTCCTCGGCCAGGTGGAGGCCCGCCTCGATGACGGCGTTCATGATGGGAGCGAGCCGCGGCTCCCCCAGCGACGGCGCGCGCGACGCCATTCGTCTCACGAGGGCGCGCTCCCGGTCGAGGTCGCGCCCGGCGAAGCCGCCGACGGGCTTGATCCGCTGGACGGTGCCCGCCAGCGCGGCTCTGCGCTCCAGCAGCGTCGCCAGTGCGGCGTCCACCCGGTCGATCGCGTCCCTGCACTCCGGCAGCGTGGCCGGCTCCTCGGGGCGGAGCAGGGCGCCCACGACGGTCACGGCCTCTTCGGCCACCCGCAGCGCCGCCTCCTCGGCTTCGGGGATCGCCCCGGGGTCCGTCATGACTTTCGGCAGCGCGTCTCCGCCCGCCGCCGCGAACTCGCGAGCCAGGACGCCCGCGGAGTCCGTCCCGCCGTTCCGGGAACCGGCGCCCCCTGCGCCGCCGGGCCGCGTGGAAGCGTCGGCGCGGTTGCCGGATGAGACTGTCGGGTTGCCCGCGCGCTGAGAGGGCGCGGGGAGGAGGAGGCCGTCGGCGCCGGCCGCGACCGCTGCGGCAGATAGCCCGACATCTCGGGAAATGTCGGCGAGCACCGGCCTCCCGGACGCCACCCGCGCGGCCCGCATCAACCCCAGATCCAGCGAAGGCCCCTCGCAGAGGATCACCTGCCCGCCCCCCTCGGCCGCGCAGTAGTCGGCCAGCCCCAGCCACTCCTCCAGAGTTCCCGCGGCCCGTCGCTCCACCACGACCGGCAGGCCCAGCCCGGCCGCCGCCCGCACCAGCGGGATGTCGCGCGTCCACGACGATCCCACCACCACCGCGCCGGCGAGCGCGGCGATGGCCGGCAGGTCGGCCGCCGAGAGCGGCTCCACCAGCAGCGGGGCCGACCGCGCGGCCCTATCGCGCAGCATCTCGTACGCGTCCGCCCGCCCGTGGCGCTCCCGCAGGCTCACCCGGCCGTCGATCACCACGGCGGGCCCCTCGCCCACGAGCAGCTCGCCCACCGCCACCGCGTGCCGTTCCAAGGTCGATGACATCTCGATCCCTCGCTCGGGCCGGCTCTCCGGAACCGGCGTGGAAAACCAAAAAGGCAGAGACGGGGCGTCTCTGCCTCTGCCGACTCCAGGTGGTCGCTATCCGCCGACCGGCCCTCCTGGAGCCGGCTCGATAAACGCGTGGCGACAAGTCATGTCTGAAACCTTACACCCGTGTCTCCACCTGCTGGACAATGCTTCTCACATGGCGGACTGGCCCTCCGGCGAGTCGCCGTTGATCCCTGCCTATGGGAGTATTTCTTGGCCTAGAGGAGGGTTTGAGGCCGTTGATGTCGGATCGCAAGCAGGACGGACGCCGCATCGCCGGCCGCTACCAGCTGCAGGAACCCATCGGCAGGGGCGGAATGGGCATCGTCTGGCGTGCCTACGACGAGCTCCTCGACCGCACGGTCGCGGTCAAGGAGGTCAGGTACGCCGCCGCCCTGGGCGATGAGGTGCAGTTGCTGAACCGGCGCACCATGCGCGAGGCGAGAGCGGCCGCGAGATTCGAGCATCCCAACGTGATCGTCGTGCACGACGTGATCGAGGAGGATGACAGGCCCTGGATCGTCATGCAGCTCGTCCAGTCACGTTCGCTGGGCACGGTGATCAAGCAGGACGGGCCGCTGCCGCCCAAGCGGGTGGCCGAGATCGGCCTGGCCGTGCTCGACGCGCTGCACCGCGCCCACGAGGCGGGCGTGCTGCACCGCGACGTCAAGCCGGAGAACGTGCTGCTCGCCGACGACGGCAGGGTCGTGCTGACCGACTTCGGCATCGCCACGCTGGAGACGGAGACGCAGCTGACCGTGACGGGGCTGGCCGGCACCCCGGCGTTCATCGCGCCCGAGCGGCTCAAGGGGCTGCCCGCGCGGCGCGAGTCGGATCTGTGGTCCCTGGGCGCCACGCTGTACACGGCCGTGGAGGGCCGCTCCCCGCACGAGCGGGGGATGGCCCTGGCCACGATGCACGCCGTGCTCACCGACGAGCCCGATCCCATGCCGCACGCCGGCCCGCTCGCCGAAGTGATCAGCGGGCTGCTGGTGAAGGAGCCGGTGCAGCGGCTCACGTACGAGGAGACGCAGCGGCTGCTGCGCGCCGCCATCGCGCAGGCGAGTCCGCCGCCGACGGCGCAGTTCCCCGCCGCCCAGCCGCTCGAGGTGCCCCCTCCGGCCGGCACACCGGCCAAGGCGCGCAAGGTCCCGTTCCCGCCCGTGTCGGCGAGCAGGCCGCGGCGGGCGCCCGCTCCGGCCGTGGACGAAACCCCGACCGACCCGGCTCTGGCGGCCGCCGCGGCGGCCAAGGCCGTCCCTGAGACCGGCGCCCGGATCTCCCCGCTGACGGAGGAGCCCCGGCCGGCGTCGGAGCCGACGGTGGACGCGGCCAGGCCGGGCCAGGTGCGGGCCGGGATCGTCGTCGCGGCCGCCGCGGCGGTCGTTCTCGTCGCCGGCGTGGGCGGCTACCTCGGCCTGAACTCGGTCCCCGACGACCAGGCGGCGGGCGGGCCGGTCTCCTCCGCGCCGGCGACGCTCACGCAGGCGTCGCCGAGCGCCTCCCCGTCGGAGAGCGCGTCGGAGAGCCCGTCGGGTGATCCCTCGCCGAGTCCCAGCGACAGCCCGACCCCCGAGCCGGAGCCCACCGAGACGGCGAACGCGCTGCCGGACGGGTGGAAGATGTACAAGGACAAGAAACTGGGCTTCTCCATCGGGTTACCCAAGGGCTGGGACGTGTGGGACCGCGGCGGCAGGCAGGTCAAGTTCAAGGGGCCGGGCGCGGCGTCCAACGCCTACCTGATGATCGAAGAGGCGGCCGAGCCGGGGAGTGACCCGTACAAGGATTGGAAGAAGCAGGAGCCGCAGCTCAAGCACAACTTCGGTGGCTACAAGAAGCTCGACATCAAGAAGGTCGACGCCGCGAAGTTCGGCTACATGAAGGCCGCGGCCGACTGGGACTTCACCTGGAACACCAACACGGGCAAGACGCGTGTGCGCAACCGGGGCTTCGTCACCACCAACGGACGGGCGTACGCGATCTACTGGCACACCCTGAACAGCCACTGGAAGTCCGACTACGACTTCTTCGAAGGGTTCTGCGCGACGTTCAAACCGGCGAAGTAGGCTTCCCCGCGTGGAAAGGCGGGTCAGCAACCGGTACCACCTCCTCGCGCCTCTCGGCGAGGGCGGGATGGGCGTGGTCTGGCGGGCCTACGACCAGCTGCTCGACCGCACGGTCGCGATCAAGGAGGTCCGCTACTCCGGCGTCGGCGACGCCCGTCGGGCCGAGCTCACCCGCAGGACCATCAGGGAGGCCAGAGCGGCGGGCCGCCTCGACCACCCGTCGGTGATCGTCATCCACGACGTCGTCGAGGAGGACGGCCGCCCGTGGATCGTCATGCAGCTGGTCCCCTCCCGCTCGCTGGCCGAGGTGGTCCGCGAGAGCGGTCCGCTGCGCGTGGGGCAGGCCGCGGTGATCGGCGGCCGGGTGCTCGGCGCCCTGCGGGCCGCGCACGCGACGGGGGTCCTGCACCGCGACGTGAAGCCGGAGAACGTGCTGCTGGCCGACGACGGCAGGGTCGTGCTCACCGACTTCGGCATCGCCTCGATGGAGGCGGAGGCGGGGCTGACGGCGACCGGCAACGTGGTGGGCACGCCCGCCTACATGCCTCCCGAGCGGCTGAACGGCGATCCGGCCGGGCCCGAGTCCGACCTGTGGTCGCTGGGGGCGACACTCTACGCGGCCGTCGAGGGCGAGCCGCCGTTCAAGCGCGACTCGTGGGCCGCGACCGTGGCGGCGGTCCTGCGTGACGAGCCCGAGCCGCCGACGCGGGCCGGCGCGCTGGAGCCGGTCATCATGGGCCTGCTGCGCAGGAACCCTGCCGCCAGGATGCCCGCGGAAGAGGCCGCCAGGCTCCTGTACGACGCCGCCGGCGCACCCGGCCGGCCGGCGACGGCCACCGGCCCCGCGACGCCAGGCCTGGCGGGCGGCACCGCCGAAGCCCCCGGCCCGCCGGACGGCGTCCGCGCGGCGACCGGCGACAGGCGGTCCACGGAAACCGGCCGGCGTGAGCGTGCCAGGACCTGGTGGATCGCGGTGCCCGCGGCGGTGATCGGGGTGGCGGTGCTGGGCACGGCAGGCGTGCTGCTCTCCGACGGATGGACGGCGACCTCCACGACCGGCCCCCAGACCGACCCCACGACCGGCGGCGAGCCCACCGCGACGCCCACGCCCGCTGAACCCACCACTGCTCCCACCACTGGACCGACCGCTGGGCCGACCGCTGGGCCCACCGCTGGGCCGGACCCCACGAATGCGCCGGTGCCCGAGGGCTGGCGGAGGTACACGAGCGCCGCGGGCCGCTTCTCGATCGCCCTGCCCCGGCAGTGGAGGGCGGAGAAGCACGCCACCAGGGACAGCGTCTCCTTCTCCCGCCCCGGCGCCCCCGGCACGATGATCGTCGAGTGGACCGTCCCCGACATTCCGTGGGACGACCCGCGCGGGCACTGGATCGGCCTGGAGAAGGAGATCCTGGCGAAGAAGCTGTTCAAGGGCTACGAGCGCATCCGCATCACGCCCACGAGGTTCCTCGGCCGAGAGGCCGCCGACTGGGAATTCACCCGGGAGCGCGACGGTTCCATCATTCACGTGCTCAACCGCGGTTTCCACACCGCGGACGGCCGCCCGTACGCTCTCTACTGGGAGACCACCCAGGCGCGCTGGCAGCGCGACCGGCACTACTTCGCGGCGTTCGCGAAGACGTTCAGACCCGGATGACCATGCCCTGATGACCATGCCCGTATGACCATGAAGGAACAGGCACACTTCTGGCGGCACCCGGCGGTGCCGGAGACCGACCTGCTCAAAGCCCGCTACGTCACCCACCGTTTCTCCCGCCACGTGCACGACGGCTACGCCATCGGGGTCATCGTGGGCGGCGTCGAGGAGTTCCACTACCGCGGCACCCTGCACCGGGCGGGCACGGGCGAGCTGGTGCTGGTCAACCCCGACTCGGTGCACACCGGTCAGGCCGGCGTGCCCGGCGGGTGGGCGTACCGCATGCTCTATCCGTCGTTGGACGCGCTGGCCGCGATCGCCGCCGAGCTGGGCACCCCCTACGCGACGCCGCACTTCCCCGAGCAGGTGGTGCGCGACGACGACGTGGCCGCCCTGCTCGGGCGGGCGCACCAGGCGGCCGAGCGCGGCGACGCGCTGGCCGCCTCGACGTTGAGCCGCACCCTGTTCGCCCGGCTGCTGACGCGCCACGCCACGCCCAGGCCGGCCGCGGCCCTGCCCGCCGAGGGCAGGCGGGCCGTGCGGGAGGCGCTCGACCTGCTCCACGGCAGCCTCGTCGACCCGCCGACGCTGGACGATCTCGCCGGCGCCGTGGGGGCCCGGCCGTTCGCGCTGCTGCGGGCGTTCAAGGCCGCGACGGGCATGCCGCCGCACGCCTACCTCACCTCGCTCCGGGTACGCCAGGCGCGCCGCCTGCTGCTGTCCGGGGTACGCCCCGCGCAGGTGGCGGTCGAGGTGGGCTTCACCGACCAGGCCCACCTCAACCGGCATTTCAAGCGTGTCGTGGGCGTTCCTCCCGCCGCCTACCAGCGCGCCGCAGGAACGTACAAGACCGGCGCTTGACCCCACGCCTAGCCTCGGCGGCATGGAACAGACAACACACCGTTCCGCCGCCGTGCGGGACGGCTTCGGCGTGGGCCTGGCCGTGGGGCTGTCCGGGCTCGCCTTCGGCGCCGCGGCGGTCACCGCGGGCCTGAGCGTGCCGCAGGCGTGCGTGCTGAGCCTGCTGACGTTCACCGGCGCCTCGCAGTTCGCGCTGACGGGCGCGGTGGGCGCGGGCGGCGACCTGGTGGCCGCCACCCTCGGCGCGCTGCTGCTCGGCGGCCGCAACACCCTGTACGGCCTGCGCCTGGCCGACCTGCTGCGGGTACGCGGGCCGCGCCGGCTGGTCGCCGCGCACGGCGTGATCGACGAGACCGCGGCCGTCTCCCTGGCCCAGCCGACCCCGGAGGCGGCGCGCACCGGCTTCGCGACCACGTTCGCCAGCCTCTACGTCACCTGGAACCTCACCACCCTGGCGGGCGCGTACGGCACGTCGTTCCTCGGCGACCCCGACGTGGTGGGCCTGGACGTGGTGGGCCCGGCCGCGTTCCTCGCCATCCTGTGGCCCCGTCTGGCGAAGAGCGCCGAGCTGCGGCTGCTGGCCGGGGCCGGCGCGGCGATCGCCCTGTGCGCGACCCCGTTCCTGCCGCCGGGCGTCCCCGTGCTGCTGTCGGCCGCGGCGGTTCTGGTGGTGATGGCCCGATGACGTTGTGGTGGGCCATCGCCGCGCTCTGCGCGGGCTGCTACGCGCTCAAGCTGGCCGGGCTGGCCGCGCCGCAGCGGGTGCTGGAGCATCCGGTGGTGAGCAGGTTCGCCGAGCTGGTGCCGGTGGCGCTGCTGGCGGCGCTGATCGCGGTGCAGATGTTCACCGAGGAGGGCGGGCTGCGGTTCGACCCGGCCCGTACGGCGGGTCTCGGCGCGGCGGTGATCGCCCTGCTGCTGCGTGCCCCGTTTCTGGTGGTTCTGGCATCCGCGGCGGCCATTACCGCGCTTGTCCGGATTTTTACTGGGTAGTCGCTCGTGCATGACCGATGCAACGGGGATGGTCGGTGGACGGTACCGGCTGGTCAGGACGATCGGCCAGGGCGGCATGGGCACGGTGTGGCAGGCGCACGACGAGGTGCTCGGCAGGGACGTGGCCGTCAAGGAGGTGCTGCCGCCTCCCGACCTGACGGGCTCGGAGCGGGAGGTGTTCGCCGTACGCACCTTCCGCGAGGCCAGGGCCGCCGGCCGGGTGGCGCACCCGAGCGTCGCCGCCGTGTACGACGTCCTGGAGGAGCGCGGGCACCCGTGGATCGTCATGCAGCTGGTCCGCTCCCGCACGCTCGGCGAGGCGATCCGCGAGGACGGCCCGATGCCCGCGACGCAGGCCGCCCGCATCGGGCTGCAACTGCTGGAGGCGCTGCGCGCGGCCCACGCGGCGGGTGTGCTGCACCGGGACGTCAAACCGGACAACGTGCTGCTCACCAAGGACGGCCGGGCGGTGCTGACCGACTTCGGCATCGCGACCACGGAGGACGAGGCCCCGGTCACCAGGACGGGCATCCTGATCGGCACGCCCGCCTACATGGCGCCGGAACGCGCCGCGGGCGGCCGGGCGGGACCGGCCTCGGACCTGTGGGCGCTGGGCGCGACGCTCTACCTGGCGGTCGAGGGCGGCTCGCCCTTCCAGCGGGAGAACGCCCTGGCCACGCTGGGCGCGGTCATGCACGCCGAGCCGGAACCGCTGTCGCGCGCGGGGACGCTGGCGCCCGTACTGCTCGGTCTGCTGCGCAAGAACCCGGCCGAGCGCATGTCGCTGGAGGAGGCCGAGCAGCGGCTGGCCACGATCATCGCGGGCGCGGCGCCCGAACCCACGGGCCCCTTCGCCGCGCCGGAGACGCGCGGGGACGCGCCGCCCCCGACGGTCCCGGGGACGGCGCGACGGACGGCGCGACGGAGGCGCGGGCGGCAGCTGGCCGCGATCGCGGGAGGCGCGCTGCTCGTGGGGCTCGTCACGGGAGGCGCGGCGTGGTTCTCGAACCAGCCGTACAACGTGCCGGCACGCCAGCAGGTGCCCCCCGTGGGGACGACCTCGGGCGAACCGACGCCGGCGGAGGAGCCGTCGTCGGAGGCACCGTCGGAGGAGGCGTCACCAGGGCCGGAACGATCCTCGGAGAGCGGCCCCGACTCCAGACCGGGTCCGTTCTCCGAGCCGGGAGGGGAGACGCCGGCGCCGCCGACGGCCCGTGAGCGGCCGGAAACCCCTCGCGAGGAACGCGGCCGCGGCACGCGCGCGCCCGCACCGACCGAGCCCGCGGAGAAACCGCGCGAGGACGAGAAGGCGGAGCGGCCCAGCCGTACTCCCGGCCAGGTCGAGGGCTCCGGGGACGACAGGGCGGACGACAGGGCGGACGGCGAGAACCAGGAGAGCGAAACCGGGTCCTGATCAGGACTCGGCGCGGACGATGTCGAGGGCCTTCTGCAGGTCCTGCGGGTAGTCGGTGCTGAACGACATCCACTCGCCCGTCGCCGGGTGCTCGAACCCCAGCGCGACCGCGTGCAGCCACTGCCGGGTGACGCCCAGCCTGGCCGCGAGCGTGGGATCGGCTCCGTAGAGCAGGTCTCCGACGCACGGGTGGCGCAGCGCCGACATGTGCACCCTGATCTGGTGGGTGCGCCCGGTCTCCAGCTTGATGTCGAGCAGCGACGCCGCCCGGAACGCCTCGATCGTGTCGTAGTGGGTCACGGACGGCTTGCCGCCCGCCACCACGGCGAACCTGCCGTCACCCGACGGGTGCCGGTCGATGGGCGCGTCGACGGTGCCCCTGAACGGGTCGGGATGCCCCTGGACCAGCGCGTGGTAGCGCTTGTCGACCGTACGTTCCTTGAAGGCCCGCTTGAGGTGGGAGTAGGCGTGCTCGCTCTTGGCCACCACCATCGCGCCGGTGGTGTTGGCGTCGAGCCGGTGCACGATGCCCTGCCGCTCGGCCGCGCCGCTGGTGGCGATCGTGTGCCCGGCCCCCATCAGCCCGCCGATCACGGTGGGGCCCGTCCAGCCGACGGTCGGGTGGGCGGCCACCCCTATCGGCTTGTTGACCACCACGATGTCGTCGTCCTCGTGGACGATCGTCATGCCCGGCACCGGCTCGGCGACCGGCATGGGCGTGGTGATCGGCGGCGGCATCGTCACGTCGAGCCAGGCGCCCGCGTGCACCCGGTCGCTCTTGGCCGGCTGCCTGCCGTCGACCAGCACCTCGCCGGCCCCGATCAGCTCGGCCGCGCGCGTGCGGGAGAAGCCGAACAACCGCGAGAGGGCGGCGTCGAGCCGCTCGCCTTCCAGGCCGTCGGGGACCGGCAGGCTCCGCTGCTCAGTCATCCCCGGCCACCTCCTTGGAGCCGTCGATCTGCACGTTGCGCCAGGCCAGGAGCACGGCGAGGATGCCGCCGCAGACGATCGCGGAGTCGGCGACGTTGAAGACGGGGAAATAGTCGATCACGGGGAAGTGCCCGGGGAGCACCTCGATGAAGTCGACGACGTGCCCCTGGAACTGCGTGGGGCGCCCGATGCCCGACGGGTAGCGCAGGAGGCGGTCGGTGAGGTTGCCGAACGCCCCGCCGAGCAGCAGGCCGAGCGTGACCGCCCAGGCCCTGCTGCCCAGCTTGCGGGCGGTGCGTACGATGGCGACCACCACTCCGGCCGCGATGATGGTGAAGATGAACGTCATCCCGGTGCCGATGCTGAACGCGGCTCCGGGATTGAAGATCACCCTGAACTGCAGGACGTCCTGGATGACGACCAGCGGCGCCTCGCCCTCGAGCGTGCGCAACACCACCGTCTTGGTGACGAGGTCGGCCGCGTAGATCACGGCCGCCAGCACGATGAGGACGGCGAAGAGGCGCCGGCGTGGGTTGCCTACCGGCGTTCCTCCTTCTGCTTGCACTTGACGCACAGCGTCGCCCTCGGGAACGCCTGAAGGCGTTCCTTGCCGATCGGCTTGTGGCACGATTCGCACACTCCGTAGGTCCCTGCGTCGATCCTGGCGATCGCACGTTCGTTCTGCGCGACCAGATCGCGCGCATTCAGGGTAAGGGCGATCTCGCGTTCGCGCTCATACGTCTTCGCGCCGGCGTCCGCCTGGTCGTCGCCGGCTCCTTGGGTGACGTCTCCAGAGGCTATCTCGGACTCGTGCCGGAGGATGTCCGCGTTGAGTTCGTCGGTCTCGCTCTGCAGCCTGCCGCGCACCTCGGCCAGCTCCTCGTCCGACCACATCGACGGTGTAGCGGTCTGCGTGACTGCCGCCATGGCTGCCTCCATTGCTGATCAAGGCCGTAATGGTGCGGGCAGCTTAGGATCCGGATAACGGAACGGCAAACGACCCGCCGGACGGTTTACCTCCCCCGTACTATCCCGCCTCGCGCATTCAACTCCTCCTCAGCGGCGTCCATTCCCACAACTTTGTCACCGTTTACGACTTCCGGACTGACATGTCCGAACATCCTTGGCCGTAGCATGCCCCACCAGGGAAACCGGGAAGCCTTCGCCCCCACTCTGCGTTATGGTTTGAATCTGCGAGGCGTTGATGGGGCCCTACTGTGAGGGATATCACCCCGGAGCCGCCGGAAGAACGGCTCGTCCGAGCTCATTAGAACCGGCAGCAGAGCAAAGGAAGAGGGCCCCGCCCAGCGCGGAGCCAAGAAGGGTGGTACCGCGGAGCCGCACGGCTTCGTCCCTTCACGCCAGCCAGCCGGCCGATCAAGCGTGGAGGTCACGCCCGAGATGTCCCCAACATTCCGCTCTCTTCCCGCGCAGGTCGACCTGCCCGCGCTCGAGCGCGAGGTCCTCGACCGCTGGCGGGACGGGAAGATCTTCGAGCGGTCCGTCGAGCAGAACACCGGCAACCCGTCGTGGGTCTTCTACGAGGGCCCGCCCACCGCCAACGGCCTGCCCGGCGTCCACCACGTCGAGGCGCGCGTCTTCAAGGACCTCTTCCCGCGCTACAAGTCCATGCGCGGGTTCAGCGTCCCGCGCAAGGCCGGCTGGGACTGCCACGGCCTGCCCGTCGAGGTCGGCGTCGAGCGCGAGCTGGGCCTGTCCGGCAAGAAGGACATCGAGACATACGGCATCGCCGAGTTCAACGCCAAGTGCCGCGAGTCGGTGCTGCGGCACGTCGACGCGTTCGAGCAGCTGACCGAGCGCATGGGCTACTGGATCGACCTGTCCCAGGCCTACCGGACGATGGACCCCTCCTACATCGAGTCGGTGTGGTGGTCGCTGAAGGTCGTCCACGACAAAGGGCTGCTGTTCCGCGACTTCCGGATCACCCCCTACTGCCCGCGCTGCGGCACCGGCCTGTCCGACCACGAGCTGGGCCAGCCCGGCGGCTACGAGACCGTCTCCAGCCCGTCCGTCCACGTCCGCATGCCCGTCACGTCCGGCCCGCTGGCCGAGCTGGGTGCGGCGCTGCTGATCTGGACGACCACACCGTGGACGCTGGTGTCGAACACGGCGGTCGCCGTGCACCCCGACGTGACCTACGTCGCCGCCCGCACCGCCGGCGGCGAGGTGCTGGTGGTGGCCGAGCCGCTGCTGTCCGTGCTCGGCGAGGACGCGACCGAGCTGGCCCGCTACACCGGGCGCGAGCTGGAGCACACCCCCTACTCCCGCCCGTTCGACCTGGTCGACATCCCCGGCGCCCACTACGTCGTGCTCGGCGACTACGTCACCGTCGACGACGGCACCGGCCTGGTCCACCAGGCTCCCGCGTTCGGCGCCGACGACCTGGCCGTCATCAAGCGGTACGACATGCCGGTCGTCAACCCGATCGGCCCCGACGGCCGCTTCCTCGACGACGTGCCCATGGTCGGCGGGCGTTTCTTCAAGGACGCCGACGAGGAGCTGACCGACGACCTGCGCGCCCGCGGGCTGCTCTTCCGCGGCGGCCACTTCGACCACAGCTACCCCCACTGCTGGCGCTGCCACACGCCGCTGCTCTACTACGCGCTCCCGTCCTGGTACATCCGCACCACCGCGGTCAAGGACCAGATGCTGGCCGAGAACGCCAGGACCAACTGGTATCCCGACACCATCAAGTGGGGCCGGTTCGGCGAGTGGCTGCGCAACAACGTCGACTGGTCGCTGTCGCGCTCGCGCTACTGGGGCACGCCGCTGCCGCTGTGGGTGTGCTCGGCCGACGACTCCCACGTGACGTGCGTCGGGTCGCTGCAGGAGCTGGGCGAGCTGGCCGGCCAGGACGTCTCGGCCCTCGACCCGCACCGCCCGTACGTCGACGACGTGACCTTCGCCTGCCCCGACTGCGGCGCGCCGGCCCGGCGCGTCCCCGACGTGATCGACGCCTGGTACGACTCGGGCTCCATGCCGTTCGCCCAGTGGGGCGAGCGCGGCAGGCCCGAGGGCGTCTACCCTGCGCAGTTCATCTGCGAGGCCACCGACCAGACGCGCGGCTGGTTCTACTCGCTGATGGCCGTCGGCACCCTCGTCTTCGGACAGTCCTCCTACGAGAACGTGCTCTGCCTCGGCCTCATCCTGGCCGAGGACGGCCGCAAGATGAGCAAGCACCTGGGCAACATCCTCGAGCCGATCCCGCTGATGGAGCAGCACGGCGCCGATGCCCTGCGCTGGTTCATGGCCTGCTCGGGATCGCCATGGGCGTCCCGCCGGGTGGGACACAACACCCTCGAGGAGATCGTCCGCAAGGTCCTGCTGACGCTCTGGAACACCGCGTCGTTCTTCACCCTCTACGCCAACGCCGAGTCGTGGTCGCCGTCCCGGCTGCGGGAGGCCACGCCGGCGGCCGAGCGCCCGCTGCTCGACCGCTGGGCGCTGGCCGAGCTGCACCGCACGGTGGCCGAGGTCACGGCGTCGCTCGACGACTACGACACCCAGCGGGCCGGGCGCAGGCTGGCCGACTTCCTCGACGACCTGTCCAACTGGTACGTCCGCCGCTCCCGCCGCCGCTTCTGGCAGGGAGAGCAGGACGCGTTCGCCACCCTGTACGAGTGCCTGGAGACGGTGCTGCGGCTGATGGCGCCCGTCACGCCGTTCGTCACCGACTACCTGTGGGACATCCTGCGGCCGGGGGACGCCCCCTCCTCGGTGCACCTGGCCTCGTGGCCCGAGGCGCGTGACGACCTGCTCGACCCGGCGCTGCCGGACCAGATGGCCCTGGTCCGCCGGCTGGTGGAGCTGGGCCGCTCGGCCCGTGCGTCGTCGGGCGTGAAGACCCGGCAGCCGCTCCGCCGGGCCCTGGTGGGCGCGCACGGCTGGCCGTCGTTGCCCGCCGAGCTGCGCGGTCTGGTGGCCGACGAACTCAACGTCCAGGCTCTGGAGGACATGTCCGGCTTCAGCGCCGATCTGGTGTCCTACTCCGTCAAGCCCAACTTCCGCGCCCTGGGCAAGCGCTTCGGCTCCCAGACCAAGCTCGTGGCCGCCGCGGTGGCCGCCGCCGATCCCACCCACGTGGCCAGGGCCCTGCGCTCGGGCTCCACGGTCACGGTGGAGGCGGGCGACCTGGGCGAGGTCACGCTCGGCCCCGACGAGGTGATCGTCAACGAGCAGCCCCGCTCGGGCTGGGCGGTGGAGACGGGAGCGATCGGCACGGGCACGGGCGAGACGGTCGCCCTGGACCTCGAGCTCACCGACGACCTGCGCCGCGCGGGTCTGCTGCGCGAGGTCATCCGCCTGGTCCAGGAGGCCCGCAAGTCGAGCGGCCTGTCCATCACGGACCGGATCGAGCTGTGGTGGACCGTGTCCTCGCCTGACCTGGCCGCGGCGTTGCGGTCGGACTGGCAGGTCGTGGCGGAGGAGGTGCTGGCGACGTCGGTCGCGGAAGGCACCATGGCAGATCTGCCGTCCCACACCGACGAGGACCTGGGGCTGACCTTCCAGCTCCGCCGCACCTGACACAGGGGCCGGCCGGGCCGTCCACGGCCCGGCCACGCCCGTCCTTCCCAGAGCCCTCGGCAATGCGCGCAAGGAAACCGGCCGGACCGGCCAACGCCCGCCTCTTCCAGAGCCCGCACCACTCGCTCAACCGCAGGTGGGCGCGTACGTCCCCGCCCCTTCCAGAGCCCGCTGCGCTCGAGGACCGTGGAAGTGCCGGTCAGCTGACCGATTCGCGGTCGTGCTGGCAGACCGAGCAGCTCGTCAGCCCGGCCGCCTCGGCCGCGGCGGCGGCCATGGTCTCCACCCCGGACTCGCCCGCACCTCTGATCAGCGGGCAGTTGGTGCTGTGGTAGCGGCGGGTGCCGACGATGACCTTCACCGTGCGGCTGTCGCCGCCCTTGGGTTCGTCGCCCGTCTTCTTCTCGGCGCCCTCAGCCGTGGGATCGGGGGCCGGAGTCTTGGAGCCGGCAGCCTGAGTCTTCGCGGGTGTGCCGCCGGAAGGCTCAGAACCCTGCCGTGGCCTGCCCTGCTCCTGGTCGCCCTGCCCTTGCTGGGGCTTACCGGAATCCTGCGCGCCCTGCCCTGGGCGAGACTTGCCCGGCCCTTGGGCGCCCTGCCCTGGGCGAGACTTGCCCGGCTCCTGGTCGCCCTGCCGTTGCTGAGGCTTGCCGGCAGGCTGGGCGCCCGTGCCGGACGGTTGCGGGCGAACAGCCGGCGAGCCGCCCCTGGGCGTGCCGGTGTCATCGTCGGAGGGCTCTGGTGCCGCGGCCGCCTCCCGCGTGCCAGGCCGGGAGCCGGTGCCGGGCGTCGCGTTCTTCGGGCCGGCGCCGGAGGGGCCTTGCGCTGCCGCGGGCGTTCCGGTCTTCGGGGCCGTGCCGGGCTTGGCCGTCGTGCCCGTGGGACGGCTCTCCGCCGCGGACCTGGCCGTCGTGCCCGTGGGCAGCGGCCCCCTGGGCTTGGCCTCCGATTCGGCCGAAGACGCGGGCCGTTCAGGAAGGATGAGGGTCTGCCCCACCGCTGCGGAGGTGTCGGCGTCCCCGGAGGGGGTCTTCGACGGTCCGGACGCTCCCGGACGGCCTGGCGTGGCGGAGGAAGGCACCCTGGGCTGGGGCGCGGTCGCGGGACCCGCGGAGTCGTCGTCCGCCACCCCGCCCGTGGCGCCCTGCGGACGCTTGCCACCGCTCCCGGGCTGCCCGGGCTTACCACCGGACTGCTGCGAACCCGCCGCGGACTGCCCCGGCTCAGCACCGGACCGCTGCGAACCCGCCGCGGACTGCCCCGGCTCACCTCCGGACCGCTGCGGACCCGCCGCGGGCCGCCCCGGCTTGGCGGGGGTCCGCGCGGGCGACCCAGCGGGCGGCTCCTGATCTTCGGCGGGTCTCCCCGGCCTGCCCGGGGCCTGTGCCGGCTTTCCCGCGGCCTGCCCGGGCTTGCCCGCGGGGCGCTCGGACGCGCCGATCGGCTGCCCGGATCCGCCGCCGGGCTGCTCGGGTGTGCGGGCCGGCTGGGCGGGCGACTTGCCGGGTGCGGGCCGGCCGGACGGGCCGGTCTGCGCGGACGTGGGCCGGCCGGAAGGACTGGGCGTCTTCGCGGGCGCGGACTGGCCGGACGTCTTCGCGGGGGTGCCTGGCGGGGTGCCGGGCTTGCCGGGAGAGGCCTTGCCAGGGGAAGGCTTGCCGGTCGACGGCTCGGGCGGCGCGCTGGAAGGCGGCGTCTCGGCCCTGAGCGTGTGCGGCCGGAAAACAGAAGTCTGGGTCTCCGCCTGCTCATCATCCGAGTCGGGGGCGGCGGAGGTGGAGTTGCCGAACCACCCGGCGCCTTCCTCGTGGGCGGCGGCGGGCTCCGGGCTGGGGGTGGAAGCCTTCGTGTCGGGCTTCGGCGGTGCGACCGGCGAACGTAGGTCGCGGGTCTCCGCGGAGTTTTCCGCCCGGCTCTCCGCGCTACTGGCGGAGCCGGGTGCGACGGCGGGCTCGGGGTCGGCGGCAGGCGGCAGTTGCCGTCCGCCGAGCGCTGCGTCAGGCAGGCACGTCGTGCAGGGCGTGAAGCCCTCCTCGCGGGCCTCCTCGTAGGTGAGCTCCTCGTTGGTCCGGCCGCTGAGCTGCCGGCAACCGGGCACGTGATATCTCTTGCGTCCCGGGATCACCAGCACGATCGCATCCGGTGAGATGCCCGCGGCCGCCGGGCGGCGCGGGGCGGTGGCGGCGGGAACGGTCGCCGCGCGCTGGGGTGCCCGCGGATGCGGACGCGGATGCGGTTGGGTGTGCGGGGGTGGCTGGTGAGCCATGGCACCGGTCTGGGTGTACGGCATGCCGGGCGGGGTGAGCCCCTTCGGGGGGGTGGCCGGCGCAGCGGCCTGCCCACCACCGGGAAAAAGCTCGTTTCGCCGCAGGAAGGCCCCGATCACCAGGAACAGCGCGGACAGCACGCTGACCACGATGGACCACATGATCAGGAACGGCTTCGCCAGTACGAAGCCCGCGATCAGCAAGACCACTGCCGCGAGCACCAAACCAGCACTGATGAGGATCACAGAGGGCTCTTTCGAGTGACAGGTCCTAGTGACCCTGTACTTTACCGGCGGTCGTTGTGGGGACCGTCACCGCCGGGGAAGGCGCCCTGCGGAGCCGCCTCGCCGCCGAACGGGTTGGGGCCACCGGGCAGGGGCTGCTGGCCACTTCCCTGAGACACGGCGTGCGACATGGCAGGCGCCGCCGCCTGACCCTGCGGACCGCCGGACATCACCGGGAACCCGCCGCTGCCCTCGGCCGCGACGTTGAGCTCGGCGAGCTGGTTCTCCAGGTAGAGCTTGAGCCTGCTGCGATATTCGCGCTCGAAGCTGCGCAGCTCCTCGACCTTGCGCTCGAGCTCGTCGCGGGTCTGCACCAGCGAGCCCATCGCCTGGCGGTGGCGCTCCTGGGCGTCGCGCTCGAGCGTCTCCGCGCGGGCCCTGGCGTCGCCGATGACCTGCTCGGCCTGGCGGCGAGCCTTGGTGAGGATCTCGTCGGCCTCGCGCCGGGCGCGGGTCACCGTCTCGTCCGCCTCCCGGCGGGCGTCGGAGATCGCCTGGTCGGCGGTCTGCTGGGCGAGCGCGAGCACGCGGGCCGCGGTGTCCATGTTGTCCTCCGCCGGAGGCATGTTCATGGCCACGGGGACCGGCTGCTGCACCGGAGGCGGCTCGGGGGCCCGCATGGGCTCCGGCTGCGGCGGCGCCATCATCTCGGGCTTGGGCTGTTGCTCCTGGACCGGGGCGGAGGCCATGGGCATGTTCATGCCGCCCGGCACCTTCCCCCGCAGGCACTCGGCCAGCTTGGCGCGGAGCTCCTCGTTCTCTTGGATCAGGCGGTCGAGCTCAGCCTCCACCTCGTCGAGGAAGGCGTCGACCTCTTCCTCGTCGTAGCCCGGCCGCAACCGGGTGGTACTGAACTGCTTGTTCCGCACATCAGCGGGCGTCAGCGGCATTTTTGGTCTCCTTGGCGCGCTTTGGAGTCTGTCCTGAGGACGGTAACCCGAATCACTTCAGCGCGGACACGAGTTGGATCAAGACCGGCACGACATCGGCCCGTTCAGCGAAGCGCTCCCGCGATCTGGATCAGGATCAGCACGACGATGAACAGGACAGTGAAGCTTAGGTCAAAGGCCACCGTACCCAACCGGAGCGGGGGAATGAAACGGCGGAGGAACTTGAGTGGTGGGTCTGTTGCGGTGTATGTGGCCTCCGCCAGCACCAGGACGACGCCCGTAGGACGCCACTGGCGAGCGAAAGCCTGCACCGTCTCGAAGATCATCCTGCCGATGAGCAGCACCAGATAGAGAGACAGGACAACGACCAAGATCTGACTGACGATCCCCACGGCCCGGCCGCGCCTCCACTTCTGATGTGCCCTCCCGGTCTCGGCGAGACCTGGTTGGGTGCGATAGACATACAGAGACTCTAACTCTGGTTGAAGAACCCGCGCTCCGCGATTCGAGCCTTGTCCTCGGCGGTCACCTCGACATTGGCAGGGGACAACAGGAACACCTTGTTCGTAACACGTTCAATGCTGCCATGTAGGCCAAAGACGAGACCTGCCGCGAAATCCACAAGGCGCTTTGCGTCGCTGTCGACCATCTCGGTCAGGTTCATGATGACCGGGGTGCCGTCCCGGAAGTGCTCCCCTATGGTACGCGCTTCGTTGTACGTGCGGGGGTGAAGGGTCGTGATGCGGGCGAGATCGGTCGTGCGGCGCTCCACGACCGCCGTCGCGGGCCGCGGCGCGGGCACCCCGGCCTCCGCTTCCTCGTCGCGGTCCTGGACCGCGACGGGCCGCTCCTCGCCGGTTCGCTGCACGTCGTCCTCGTAGGCGTACTCGTCCGGGTAGGTCTCATACCTCTCGTAGCGGTCGTCCTCCACGAGACCGAGGTAGACCGCCATCTTGCGCATCGCGCCGGCCATCGCTACGTCGTCCTCCTGCTCATGGTCGCACTCGCTCGGGCCCGTCTCCGGGCGCCGAGGCGGTAGGCGTACCCCCCTGGAGCTCACCGCTGATCGACCTCTACTCGGTCATGGACCTGAAGACCCACTTGAGGGGACATTACCTGACGAAGGGCTTGCGACGGCCGAGCAACGCCGTACCGATCCGCAGGTGTGTCGCGCCGTAGGCGACGGCCTCGGTGAGATCTTCGCTCATACCGGCCGAAACCATCGTCGCCCGCGGATGCTGCTCCTGTACGCGGGTCGCCACCTCCCGCAACCGGGCGAACGCCTTGGCCGGCTCCTCCCCCAGCGGGGCCACCGCCATGACGCCGCCCAGCCACACGCCCTCGGCGAGCGCCACCTCGTCGGCGAGCGCGAGCACGTCGCCGGGGCGCGCGCCGCCTCTGGCCGGGTCGTCGTCGAGCGCGACCTGGAGCAGGCAGCCGATGGTGCGGCCCTGGCGCACCGCCTCCTTGCTGATCGCCTCCACCAGCCTGAGGCGGTCGACGGAGTGGATCACGTCGGCGTACCCGACGACGGAGCGGACCTTGTTGGTCTGGAGCTGGCCCACGAAGTGCCACGTCAGCGGCAGATCGGCGAGCTCGCGCGCCTTGGGGGCGGCCTCCTGGTCACGGTTCTCCCCGACGTCGCGTACGCCCAGCTCGCACAGGATGCGTACGTCACCGGCGGGTCTGGTCTTGGTGACGGCGATCAGCGTGACCTCGCCACGGTCGCGCCCGACGGCCTGGCAGGCCGCCCCGATGCGCGCCTCGACCTCGGCGAGCCCGGCCGCGATCTCGTCCCTTCTCACTGCCTCTTCCTCTCGATTCCGATCCTGTGGCACGTCCGCCGTGAACACGACGGCGCCGCTCCCGTTTCCTCTCGGGGAGCGGCGTCAGGCGACCGGCTATTTGAGGAAGTCGGGGACGTCGAGCTCCTCCTCCTGCTCCTCGAAGACCACGCGCGGACGTTTGGCGGGCTCCGACATGCGGGAGGTGATGGGCGTGGGCGGGTTGGCGGGCTCCGGCGTCGGCCGGGGGATGGAGACGGGGCCGGACGGTTCGTCGGCGACGGCCTCCCCGGCGTCCTGCTCGGAGGCCTGCGCGGGCTCGACGGGCCGCACCGGCTCGGGGCGCGGCTCCGGACGGGACTCGGGGGCCGGCTCGGCCCTGAAGTCGGAGCGCGGCTCGGGCCTGAACTCCGTACGCGGCTCGGGCCTGAACTCCGCGCGCGGCTCAGGGCGGAAGTCGGCACGCGGCTCAGGACGGGCCTCAGGACGGGCCTCAGGACGGACATCGGCGCGCGGGTCGGCCCTGAAGTCCCCGCGCGGCTCCGGACGCTGCTCAGCGCGCGGCTCAGGGCGCGCCGGAGGTGACTCGGACTTCACGCTGGGCGCCGAGACGCTCGGCCGGGCGGGAGACGACACCGGCGGCGCGGCGGGACGTCCCATCGGACGGGCGGCGGGCTTGTCGGCCGCGGTCGGCACGTCGTCGAACCCCGCCGCGATCACCGTCACGCGCACCTCGTCGCCGAGGGCGTCGTCGATGACCGTGCCGAAGATGATGTTGGCGTCGGGCGCGGCCGCCATGGACACGAGCTGGGCGGCCTCGTTGATCTCGAACAGGCCCAGGTCGGAGCCGCCCGCGATGGACAGCAGCACGCCGTGGGCGCCGTCGATGCTGGCCTCCAGCAGCGGGCTGGAGACCGCCATCTCGGCCGCCGCCACCGAACGGTCGTCGCCGCGGGCGTGGCCGATGCCCATGAGCGCCGAACCGGCGCCCGACATGACCGACTTGACGTCGGCGAAGTCGAGGTTGATCAGACCGGGGGTGGTGATCAGATCGGTGATGCCCTGCACACCGGAGAGCAGCACCTGGTCGGCCGCCTTGAACGCGTCGAGCACGCTCACCTGGCGGTCCGAGATGGACAGCAGCCGGTCGTTGGGGATCACGATGAGGGTGTCGACCTCGTCGCGCAGCGTCTCGATGCCGGCCTCGGCCTGCGAGGCCCTGCGCCGCCCCTCGAAGCTGAACGGCCGGGTCACGACGCCGATCGTCAGCGCGCCGAGCGACCTGGCGATGTTGGCCACGACGGGCGCGCCGCCGGTGCCCGTGCCACCGCCCTCGCCTGCCGTGACGAAGACCATGTCGGCCCCCTTGAGGACCTCCTCGATCTCCTCACGGTGGTCCTCGGCCGCCTTGCGCCCCACGTCGGGGTTGGCGCCCGCGCCCAGTCCGCGCGTGAGCTCGCGGCCCACGTCGAGTTTCACATCGGCGTCACTCATCAGCAGCGCCTGGGCGTCGGTGTTTATCGCGATGAACTCGACGCCCTTGAGTCCCTCTTCGATCATCCGGTTGACGGCGTTCACTCCGCCGCCGCCGATGCCGACGACCTTGATGACCGCGAGGTAGTTCTGCGGTGCTGCCACGACGAGGGGCCTTTCCGCTCGTTGACTTGCCATTTCGGTGCGGATCGTCTCCGCTTTCAGTCAGTTCGGGTAACTCTCAACCTCAAGTTGAGATTTAGATTTATGTCAACCTGAGGATTGATACGGACAGTAGGAGTTACGCTCCAGGCGGGTCAACTAACCGCGCCGCAAGCACGTCCGGCGTGTCGCGGGCTGTCCGTTTCGCTCCGAAGTCGCGCCTGGTCGGGACCCTCCTCTGCCGAACGTCCGCTCTACAGGCTCTCACGTCGTACCCCCCACCCCGCACAGGCTCGGCGATGCTCTTGCCGCACGGTTGCCAGACCCTGACGATCACCGTCACTTCAGCGTCACCACGTCCGGGGAGCTCACGTCGTAGCGGGTGGCATCGCGCTCGCGCCGCAGCAGCGAGGTGAGGATGCGCCCCTTCTCCTTGGGCCGGTCGGCGCCACCCCAGACGACGGTGCGCCCGTCGGACAGTTCGAGGGTGACTCCCTCGGCCGTGCCCGCGCGCACCTCCTTGACCCTGACCGCCACCGACCCCGGCACCACCTGGATGACCTGGAGCGCCGCCATCAGCGCCGGATCGCCCTCGGCGGGGCGGTCCACCTTGATGAGCGGCAGCAGGGTCGGCGCCGTCGTCGTGACCTCGATCACCACGCCCTGTTTGTCGACGATGGCCACCTGGTCGCCCACGGGGACGGCCGCCACGGGCCTGCGCTCGACGACCTCGATCTTGAGCGTGCCCGGCCAGACGCGTTCGGCCTTCGCCCCGGCGAGCCGCCTGATGCCCTTGACACGGCTCTCGACGCCCGCCAGGTCGACGGTGGCGAGAGGATGGAGGTCGGCCACCCCGGCGCGCTGCTTGATCTCGTCGCCGTGCACTGTGACATTTCCCACGATCTCGATCGACCGCACGCCCAGCACGGGAGAGAAGAACACCAGCCACGCCGCCGTGCCCACCACTCCCGCCGTCAGCAGCACCAGGAACGCAGTCCGCGCCTTCATCGCCCTCCCCTGCATGTCGGCACAACCTACGCCGCCGGGTGGGTGAACACCGCGCGCCACGCCCAACGGCGGCGGCTCAAGACAGGCGGGCGACGATCTGCGGGCCGAGCTCGGTGATGTCGCCCGCGCCCATGGTGAGCACGATGTCGCCGGGCCTGGCCCGCTCGGCGATCATTCCGGGCACCGCCGCCCGGTCGGGCGCGTACGCCACCCGCTCGGCCGGCAGCGGCACCCGGCCCGCCACCATCGCCCCGGACACGCCGGGCTCGGGGTCCTCGCGGGCGCCGTAGACGTCGAGCACGATGGCCTCGTCGGCCAGCCCGAGCGCCGCGCCGAACTCGTCGGCGAAGAAGCGGGTGCGCGAGTAGAGGTGCGGCTGGAAGACCGCGATGACCCGGCCGGTGCCGGAATAGGAGGCGACCACGTCGCGCGCCGCGCGCAGGTCGGCGGTCAGCTCGGTCGGATGGTGGGCGTAGCTGTCGAACACGGCGATGCCGCCGGCCTCGCCCTTGGCCTCGAAACGCCGCTTGGCCCCGGTGAAGGCCCCCAGGCCCTGCCTGATCTCCTCGAACGGCAGCCCCAGCTCATCGGCCACCGCGATCGCCGCGGCGGCGTTGAGCGCGTTGTGCGCCCCGGGGACGGCCAGCCGCACGTCGCCCTTGCCCTCGATGGCGAACACGGTGCCGAACCCGTCGGGCGCGACCCCGGTGACGCGGTAGTCCTCGCCCCGCAGGCCGTAGGTCCTGACCCGCAACCCACGCTCGCGCGCCCGGCCGGCCAGCTCGGCCGCTCCCGGGTCGTCCGCGCACACGATGAGCAGCGAGCCGACCCGGTCGGCGAACCTGGCGAAGCCGTCGTGCACCGCCCGCGGGTCGCCGTAGTTGTCGAGGTGGTCGGCCTCGACATTGGTGACCACCGCGATGTCGGGCGCGAGCATGAGAAACGAGCCGTCGCTCTCGTCCGCCTCCGCCACGAACACCGTGCCCTGGCCGTCGTCGGCGCCGAGCCCGGTGGTGACGAGCTGGCCGCCCACGCAGTAGGACGGGTCGGCCCCGCACTTCTGCAGCGCCACGGTCAGCATCGAGGTGGTGGTGGTCTTGCCGTGGGTGCCCGCGATGGCCACGCCGGTGCGCCCGGCCATGACGCTGGCCAGCGCGGCGGCCCGCGGGATGATCCGCAGCCCCTGCTTGAGCGCCTCACCGAGCTCGGGGTTGGAGTCGCGGATGGCGGTCGAGACGACCACGGTGCCGACGTCTCTGATGTGGGAGGCGGCGTGCCCGATGTGCACCGTCGCGCCCAGCTCGCGCAGCTCGGTGATCAGCTCGGAGCTGCGCGCGTCGCTGCCCGACACGGGGACGCCCCGCTTGAGCAGGATGCGGGCGATGCCCGACATGCCCGCGCCGCCGATGCCGATGAAGTGCACCCGCCCCAGATCGTCGACAGCGACGGGATCGACCAGCTTCACGAGACTCATCGGGCTATCTCCAACACTTTCCTGGCAAGCATGATATCGGCGTCCTTGCGCCCCAGCCGGGAGGCGGCCTCCGACATGCCGGCGACCCGCTCGGGGTCGTGGAGCATCGGCAGCACGTTCTGGATGATCCAATCAGGGGTCAGGCCCACGTCGTCGACCAGGATGCCGCCGCCGCCCCGGGCGATGCGCTCGGCGTTCATGCGCTGCTCGCCGTTGCCGTACGGCAGCGGCACGTAGGCGGCGGGCAGCCCGACCGCGGTCAGCTCCGCGCACGTCAGCGCGCCGCTGCGGCACAGCGCCACGTCGGCGGCGGCGTAGGCCAGGTCCATGCGGTCGAGGTAGGGCAGCAGGACGTACTGCGGATCGCCGGGCGGCGGCTCGTGCTCGACGGTGTTCGTCGGGCCGAGCACGTGGAGCACCTGCACGCCGGCCCTGCGCAGGGCCGGCGCCGCGGCGAGCGCCGCGTCGTTGACCGACCTCGCCCCCTGCGATCCGCCGAACACCAGCAGCGTCGGCCGGTCGTTCTCCAGCCCGAACCAGGAGCGCGCCTTGTCGCCCATGGACAGCCGGTCGAGGTTGGCGATGTCGCGCCGCAGCGGCGTGCCGATGTATTCGGCCTTGGGCAGCAGCTGGGCTTCGGGAAAGCCGGTGAACACGTGGTCGGTCAGCCGGGCGCCCAGCCGGTTGGCCAGGCCGGGGCGCGGATTGGCCTCGTGCACGACGATCGGCAGGCCGCGTCGCTTGGCCGCCAGATAGGCGGGGGTCGCCACGTAGCCGCCGAAACCGACCAGGATGTCGGCCTCGACCCGGTCGAGTATGGCGGCCGTGGCGTTGATCGCTCCGGCCAGCCTGCCAGGAACCGTCAGCAGGCTCGGAGTGATCGACCTGGGCAGGGGCACGGCCGGCACCAGCTCAAGATCGTAGCCCCTGGCGGGCACGAGCCGCGTCTCCAAACCGCGATCCGTGCCCACGCAGGTGATGCCGGCGCTGCGGTCAAGATGGCGCAGCGCGTCCGCAAGGGCTAGCGCGGGCTCGATGTGCCCGGCTGTCCCCCCTCCGGCGAGGACCACCCTCATCTCGGTCACTCCCTAACGTGTCACTCGGCCTTTGGTCGTAGCCCCCAGGCCCAGCCAGCTTAGGGCCCGGGCGGCGGGTCCGGGGCCACGAGCCGCCAGGGCCTCACGCGCGCCGGGCTCGCGCTTGGCGAACGACAGCAGCATGCCGAGCGCGGCGAGCGTGGGCAGCAGCGACGATCCGCCGTACGAGACCAGGGGCAGGGGGATGCCGGTGATCGGCAGCACGCCGAGCACGGCACCCATGTTGACGGTGGCCTGGCCGACGATCCAGGCCACCATGGCGGCGGCGGCCAGCCTGATGAAGGAGTCGTTGACCCGCACGGCCACCCGCAGCCCGGCGTAGCCGAGCAGCCCGAACAGCGCCACCACCATGAGCGTGCCCATCAGCCCCAGCTCCTCGCCCAGGATGGCGAAGATGAAGTCGCTCTCGCCGTGCGGCAGCCAGCTCCACTTCTGCCGGCTGCTGCCCAGGCCGAGCCCGAACCAGCCGCCGGAGCCCATCGCGATCTGCCCCTGGACGGCCTGGTATCCGGCGCCCTGCGCGTCGGCCCACGGGTCGAGGAAGGAGCTGATGCGCGCCATCCGGTAGGGTTCCACCTTGATCATGATGAGGGCGGCCAGCACCGCCAGCGACAGGATGCCCCCGAACAACTTGACCGGCGCCCCCACCACCCACAACAACGCCAGGAAGATCATGAAGAGCACGAGCGTGGTGCCCAGGTCGCTGCCCAGCATGACCATGACGGCCAGGATCGCGGTGCCGGGCATGAGCGGGATCAGCATCTGCCGCCACTCGATCTTCCCCTGCCGCGCCCGCCGGGCCAGCAGGTCGGCCCCCCACAACGCGAGCCCGAGCTTGGCGGGCTCGGACGGCTGGAGGGTGAACGGGCCGATGTAGATCCACCGCTGCGCTCCCAGCTCCGACGAGCCGATGAACAGCACCATGACCAGCGCCAGGATGGACAGCGCCATCAGGGGGTAGCCCGCCCAGCGGAAGAACTTCGTCGGCAGCCGCGAGCAGGCCCACATCACCGGTACGCCCACCGCGGCCGACAACGACTGCTTGATGAACCACGAGAACGGGCTGCCGGTCTTCTGCAGCGCCTCGATGCTGGACGCTGACAACACCATCATCAACCCGAGCGCCAGCAGCAGCGCGCTGCACATGATGATCAGGTAGTAGGTGGTGAGCGGCTTGTCGAGCAGCTCCTTCAGCGAGCCGAGCTGCTCACGGGCCCAGTTGCCGGGCCCCTCCTCAGCGGTCGCGCTCACGTCGCAGCCTCAGCTCGCGCACGGCGCGCGCGAAGGCCTCCCCCCGCGCTGGATACCCGGCGAACATGTCAAGGGAGGCCCCCGCCGGGGAGAGCAGCACGGTGTCCCCTGGCGAGGCCAGCCGCGCGGCTTCGGTGACGACTCTTTCCATCACCCCAGTGTCGCGATCGGCGATGTCCACTACAGGGACATCCGGGGCGTGTCGCGCGATGGCTTCGGCGATCGTGACCCGGTCGGCGCCCAGCAGCACCGCGCCGCGCAGCCGTGGAGCCGCCTGACGCACCAGGTCGTCGACGTCGGCGCCCTTGAGCTGCCCGCCGGCCACCCACACGATCGACGAGTACGACGCCAGCGCCGCCGCGGCCGCGTGCGGGTTGGTCGCCTTGGAGTCGTCGATGTAGTCGACCTCGCCGATCCTGTCCACGTGCGACAGCCGGTGCGGATCGGGCACGAAGTCGCGCAGACCCCGGGCCACGGCCTCGGACGGCACGCCGAGGGAACGCGCCAGCGCGGCGGCGGCCAGCGCGTTGGCGACGTTGTGCGGCGCGAAGGGCCGTACGTCGTCCAGCGTGGCCAGCTCTTCCGCGCCCTCCACCGGGTCGGCGACGAACGCCCGGTCCACCAGCAGATCCTCGACCACGCCGATCTCGCCCCGCTTGGGCACCCGCAGGGTGAACCCCACCGCCCCGGGGTAGGGCGCGGCCAGCCTGGTCGCCTCGGGATCGTCGGCGTTGAAGATCACGGTGCCGGCACGTTCGTAGACACGGCCCTTGGCCGCGGTGTACTCCTCCATGGAGCCGTGCCAGTCGATGTGGTCGGGGGCCACGTTGAGCACGGCGGCGGCGTGCGGGGACAGCGTGCCCGACCAGTGAAGCTGGAAGCTGGACAGCTCGACGGCCAGCACGTCGTACGGCTCGGCGACCGCGCGCACGACGGGGACGCCCACGTTGCCGACCGCCACGGCCTTCTGCCCGGCCGCGAGCAGGATCGAGGTGAGCATGCGCACCGCCGTGGTCTTGCCGTTGGTGCCGGTCAGCGCCAGCCACGGGGCCGGCTGCGCCGGGCGCAGCCGCCAGGCCAGCTCCACCTCCCCCACGACCTCGACCCCGGCGGCGAGCGCGGCGGCGATCAGCGGATGGTGTGGCGCCCAGCCCGTGGTGACGAGCCTGGTGACCCCCTCGGGCAACACCATCTCCCCGAACCGGGTCTCGACGCCGAGCCGGGCCAGCTCGGCCGCCGCGGCGAGCTGCCGCTCCCCCTCGGCCGCCTCCACGACCACGACCCGCTCGCCGCGACCGGCCAGCACCCTGGCCACGGCCGTGCCGGAGACGCCGAGCCCGGCGACACAGGTGAGAGTCATCACCTGGGCATCCATTCGACGTAGAAGAGCCCGAGACCGAGCGCCGCGCAGAGCATCGCGATCAGCCAGAACCGGACCACGATCGTGGTCTCCGCCCAGCCTTTCAGCTCGAAGTGGTGCTGCAGCGGCGCCATCCTGAACACCCGTTTGCCGGTCATCTTGAAGGAACCGACCTGGATGATCACGGACAGCGTGATGATCACGCACAGGCCGGCGAGGATGATCAGCAGCAGCTGGGTACGGGTGGCGATGGCCAGCCCGGCCAGCACGCCGCCCAGGGCCAGGGAGCCGGTGTCACCCATGAAGATCCGCGCGGGCGGCGCGTTCCACCACAGGAAGCCGATGAGCGCCCCGAGCACGGCGGCGGCCACCACGGCCAGGTCGAGCGGATCTCGTACCCAGTAGCAGTTGGGGCCGAGCTGGTCGATGCAGTTGTTGCGCAGCTGCCAGTTGCCGATCAGCACGTACGCGCCGAGGACCACCCCGGTCGCGCCGCTGGCCAGGCCGTCGAGACCGTCGGTGAGGTTCACCGCGTTGGAGAACCCGACGATCATGATGAGCACCCAGATGGTGAAGCCGACGATGCCGATCGACGGGCCGATGTCCCGCAGGAACGACACCCTGGTCTCGGCGGGGGTGATGCCGTAGACGTTCGGGTGGCGGACGACCAGGAACGCGAAGACGGCGCCGACGACGAGCTGGCCGAGGGCCTTCGCGCCGCTGCGCAGGCCCAGGCTGCGCTGCTTGTAGATCTTGATGAAGTCGTCGAGGAACCCGACCGCGCCGAGCCCCGTCATCAGGAACAGCACCAGCATGCCCGACACGGTGGGCGTCGAGAGCATGGCCAGGTGCGACGCGCCGTACGCGAGCAGGGCGGCCAGCACGATCACGGTGCCGCCCATGGTGGGGGTGCCCCGCTTGCTGTGGTGGCCGGACGGGCCTTCCTCGCGGACCTCCTGGCCGTAGCCGCGCCGCGAGAACAGCCGGATCGCCAGCGGGGTGCCCAGCATCGAGAGGATCAGGCCCACCGCACCGGCGACGATGATGTTGGTCACTGGGGGGCACCTCCGAGCACGAGCTCGGCCGTCCGCTCCAGACCCATCGCCCTGGGCCCCTTGATCAGCACCGCGTCACCCTGCCGCAGCCACCCCGCCAGCTCGGCGGCGGCCGCCTCGGCGTCGGGCACGTGCACGATCCGCGTCACGTGCTGCGGGCACGCCGCGTCACCGCCCGTGCTGCCGGCCGGTGCGCCCGGAACCCCGGCGGGTGCGCCAGGGACTCCGGCCGGAGGAGCGCCGGCGGGGGCGCCGGCCAGGGGGGCCACCGGTGGACCGCCTGAGGGGGGACCGGCCGCCGGGACACCCTCGGCGAAGTGCCCGCCCGACGGCGGGACAGGCGCCTGCCCCGCTCCGGACCCGTGCCATCCGTGTGCCGGGACGCCGTGCGCGGGCCCCTGCCGTGCGGGCCGGGCCGCGCCACCGCCCTGCCACTCCTGCGCGGCCTCACCCTGTCCGGGAGACTGCCGGCCCTGTGAGGGCTCACCCTGTCCCGGAGACTGCCGGCCCTGTGAGGGCCCGGCGGGCGGGTGAGGCCCCGGGACTTGCGGGCCGGCGGACTGCGGCCCGGCAGGTCCGGCCGCCTGGGGACCGGTGACCGGACCGGCGGCCATCTGCGGGAACGTGATGGGACCGACACTCTGAGACCTCACGGGCCGCGGGCCTGTGACCGGCCCACCGGCTCCCTGCGGACCGGCGGCCTGGGGGGCCACCCCCTGCGGACCTGGACCTGGACCTGCACCGGGACCTCCGGCGCCCTGCGGGCCAGGAGTCCGCGGGCCAGGAGTCTGGGGGCCAGGAGTCTGGGGGCCGGAGGGCGGGGGCAGGGCGCGGGCTGTCGTGGTGGCCTGGGCGGCCGTGTGGGCGCCCTGGAGCACCGGCTCCGCGTCAGGGCCCGCCACGATCAGCCCGGCCAGCCCGGCGCCGCCGGCCAGCCGGCCGAGCTCGGCGTTGAGCGCCGGCCCGTCGTCGCCGAGCTCCCGCAGCGCCGCGATGACGGCGAACCGCCGCCGCCCGCGCCCCAGCACCTCGAACGCCTCGAACGCCGCCCGCATCGAGTCGGGATTGGCGTTGTACGCGTCGTTGACGACCGTCACCCCGTCGGGCCTGTCGTTGACCTCCATCCGCCACCGGCTGCGCGGCGTCGCCTCGGACAGCTCGGCGGCGATGGTGGCGACGGGCAGCCCGAGCTCGTATCCGGCCGCGGCCGCGGCGAGGGCGTTCTCGACCGCGTGCTCGCCGTACAGCTTGAGCGACACGTGCGCGCTTCCTGACGGAGTGCGCAGCGTGAAGGACGCGCGCCCGCGGGCGTCGAGCACGACGCCCTCCGCCCTGATGGCCGCGGACTCGCCCCGCCCGAAGTACGTGACCCGGGCGTCGGTGCGCGTGGCCATCGCTCGGACCAGCGGGTCGTCGGCGTTGAGCACGGCCACTCCAGTGCGCGGCAGCGCCTCGACGAGTTCGCCCTTGGCCTTGGCGATGGCCTCCTTGCCGCCGAACACGCCCAGGTGCGCCGTGCCGACATTGAGCACCACGCCGATCTGCGGCGGCGCGATGCGGGTCAGGTCTTTGATGTGGCCGATGTTCCTGGCGGCCAGTTCGAGGACCATGAACCGGGTGTCGGCGTCGGCCCGAAGCACGGTGAGCGGGTGGCCGAGCTCGTTGTTGAAGCTGCCGACGGGGGCGATGGCGGGCCCGATGCGGCCGGTGAGCCTGGCCAGCAGGTCTTTGGTGCCGGTCTTGCCCGCCGAGCCGGTCACGCCGATGACGGTGACCTGGGGCAGCGCGCGGACCTGCTCGGCGGCCAGCGCGGCCAGCGCGGCGGCGGCGTCCGGGACGATCACCGCGGGCGCCTCGACGGGCCTGGTGGCCAGGACGGCGACCGCTCCTGCCCTGATCGCCTGCGCGGCGTAGTCGTGACCGTCGACCCGCGCGCCCTTGAAGGCGACGAACAGGGATCCCGGTTCTACGGCCCGCGAGTCGATCACGACGGGCCCGCGCACCACGGCGCGGGGATCGGCCATGCCCGACAGGGCGCCCGAGGTTATCTCGGCGATCCTGGCCAGAGGCAACGGGATCATTAGTGCTTCCTGCTTTCCTTGCGTGCGTCGATCGCTTCGGCGACCACTTCGCGGTCGTCGAAGGGGATCACCTCGCCTGAAACGTACTGGCCCTGCTCGTGGCCCTTGCCGGCCACGACGATCACGTCGCCGCGCCCGGCCCGGGCGATCGCCAGGCCGATGGCGGCCGCGCGGTCGGGCTCAATGATCACATGAGCGCGGTCGTGCTGCGGCACGCGGAGCGCTCCCTCCATCATCGTCGCGAGGATGGTGAGCGGATCCTCCGAGCGAGGATTGTCGTTCGTAAAAATAGCGATATCTGCCAGCTGGGCGGAGATTTCCCCCATGATGGCTCGTTTGCCCTTGTCGCGGTCGCCACCGCAGCCGAGCACGATCGTCAGGGCACCCGCCGTGACCGACCGCAGCGAGCGCAGCACCGACTCCACGGCGCCCGGCTTGTGGGAATAGTCCACGAGCGCCTGGAACGTATCGTCAGCGCCCGTGATGCGCTGCATGCGACCGGGGACTCCGGTCAGGGATCCGACGCCGTGCACGGCCGTCTGCAGCGGCACCCCGGCCTCGACCAGGGTCACGATGGCGCCGAGCGCGTTGGCCACGTTGAACGGACCGGGGAGCGCGATCTGCGCGTCGGCCTCGACCCCGCCCGGACCCACCACCCGGAACGCGCTGCCGTCGGCGCCGAGCCTGGCGTCCAGCACCCGCCACTCGGCCTCCGGATCGCCCTCCGCGGAGAACGTGGTCATCGGCACCTTCGCCAGACCGATCAGCTCACGCCCGTAGCGGTCGTCGATGTTGGTCACCCCCGCACGGCTCAGCTCGGGCTGGAACAGCCGCGCCTTGGTGGCGAAGTAGTCGTCGAAGTCCTTGTGGAAGTCGAGGTGGTCCTGCGAGAGGTTGGTGAACAGGGACACGTCGTAGAAGATGCCGTCGACCCGGCCGAGCGCGAGCGCGTGGCTGGAGACCTCCATCACGGCCGCGCCGACACCCTCCTCGCGCATCAGGGCGAACAGGCCGTGCAGATCGCAGGCCTCCGGCGTGGTGAGGGTGGGCGCGAAGCGCTCGTCCCCCACGTGGATCTCGACGCCGCCCACCAGGCCGGCCTTGTGCCCGGCCGCCCGCAGGCCGGCCTCCAGCATGAACGTGGTGGTGGACTTGCCGCTGGTGCCGGTGACGCCGAGGATCTGGACGTCGTGGGCCGGCTGGCCGTACACCCAGGAGGAGATCTGCCCCAGCAGGGCGCGCGGGTCGGGCACGATCAGCACGGGCAGCCCCGTCGCGACGGCCGCGTCGCGGCCGGCCCGGTCGGTGAGCACCGCGACGGCGCCGCTCGCCATCGCCTGGGCGGCGAAGTCGGCGCCGTGCACGCGGCTGCCGGCCAGCGCGACGTAGAGATCTCCCCGCCGGACGGCCCGGGAGTCGTTGGTGACGCCGGTCAGAGCCGCATGGGGCGACCGTGACGTGCCGGAATCGGCGTCGATCATGGTCGCGAGCCCGGTCAGCGGGCGAGGCGGGCTGGTCGTGGGACGCATAGACGACGGGGGACGCACGGCGAGAGCGTACCTTCCCTGGTCACTGTCCCGCGCGCGTCCGCACCGGCGGCGCGGCGGAGCCTGTGGGAGGAATCTTCCTGCTCTTGATGGCGAACGTCATCACATCCTTGAACACGGGGGCCGCCAGCTGCCCGCCGAAATGGCCGTTCTTCGGGTTCTGCAGGACGGAAAGCACCACGAGCCGGGGGTTGTCAGCGGGGCTGAATCCCACGAACGAGGCCGTATAACCGTCATAACGGCCGAGCTCGGCATCATAGCGGTTCGCCGTGCCCGTTTTGCCCGCCACCCGATAGCCGGGGATGGCCGCGAGCTGCCCGGTGCCCTCCTCGCCCACCGCGCCCTCCAGCATGGCCGTGATCTCCTTCGCCGTCGTCTGGCTCACCACCCTGGTCCGCTTACCGGGAGGAGCGGGGACGAACCTGCCCGACGGGTCCGTCGTGCCCGCGACGATCTGCGGGTCGATCTTGACGCCGCCGTTGGCGATGGTCTGGTAGACGCTGGCCGTCTGCAGCGCGGTCACCGACACGCCCTGCCCGTAGGCGACCGTGCAGCTCTGGCTGCCGGACCACTTCTTGTAGTCGGGCAGCAGGCCGGCCTCAGCGCCGGGCACGCCGCCACCCGGCCGCGTGCCGAACCCGAACGCCTTGAGCATCTCGTGCAGGCCCTCGCTGCCGACCTTGCGCGCGGCCATGATCGTGGCCACGTTGCTGGACTGCGCCATGGCCTGGCGGAACGTCATCGACTCCGTCTTGTGCGCGTGGGCGTCGCGCAGGACCTGGTCGGCGCACCGGATCCGGTCGGGCACCTCGAACACCGTGTCGGGCCCCACCACCCCCGCCTCCAGCGCCGCGGCGGCTGTGATCACCTTGTTGGTGCTGCCCGGTTCGAAGACGTCGGCGGCGGCCTTGTTGACGTAGCTGCTCGCCGGTTCCTTGCGCCAGTTGTTCAGGTCGAGCTCGGGAGAGTTGGCCATGGCGATGATCTGGGCCGTCCGCACGTCCATCACGATCACGGTGCCGCTGTCGGCACCCGACTCGCGGACCTGCTCGCCGATCGACTTCTGGGCGGCCCACTGGATGTCGCGGTCGATGGTGAGCCGCACGTCACGGCCGTTCACGGGGGCGGTGCGCTGGCTGCTGGTCATGGGGATGCGCAGGCCGTCACGGCCGGTCTCGACGCGCATCTCGCCGTCGCGGCCGGCCAGCAGCGAGTTTCTCGCCTGCTCCATGCCGCCCAGGCCGTCGCCCTCGTCGCCCACGAACCCGATGAGGCTGCCCGCCAGATCGCCTGCCGGGTAGAGCCGGCGGTAGGTGTTCTTCGCCGACAGCGCCGGCACGCGCGCCTGCAGCAGGCGGCTGGCCACGACGGGGTCGACGCCCCTGGCCAGGAGCTGGTAACGGGTGTCGGTCCTGGCCAGCTTGGCGGCGATGTCCTGCTGGTCCTTGCCCAGATGCTTGGCCAGGACGGCGGCCACGTTGGCGCGCGCGGCGGTCGGCACCTTGGTCGGGTCGATCGACACGTCGCGCGCTTCGACGGTCACGGCCAGCTCGTGACCGTTGACGTCAGTGATCGAGCCCCGCTTGGCGGGGATGTCCTCGGTGTGCTGGCGCTGGTCGGCCGCCGCGGCGGCGTACACCTTGGTGTCGAGCCCCTGCATCTGGATCAGCCGCCCGGCGAAGATCGACAACACGAACGTCATGCCGATCAGGCCTATGTTGATGCGCCTGCGCGGGCTGCCCAGCCGCAGCATCAGCGGCGGCCTGGGCGGGCGCGGCGGCGTGGGGGGACGGCGCGGTCCTCTGGGTGGCGGCACGTCTCCGCCGCGGCGCGCCGCCACCCGCTCGCGGCCGCCTCGCGCCTGCTCCGGCCCGGAGCCGCCGGCCTGCGGCCTGGCTCCTCCCGCCTGGGTACGGCGCAGCGGCCCGTCCTCCTGCCGGCTGGCGCGCCGGGGATCGCCGGCGTCCTGCCGGGCGCCGTCACGGCGCGGGCGCTGCGCCGCGCCGGGCGCCTCCTGCCGGCTGCCCCGGCCGCGCGAGCGCTCGTCGCGCCCTCTGAGCCGGTCGGCGGCGTCGCGGCCCTGCGCGGGACGCCCTCGGGAACGCTCTCCCTCGTCGCGGCCCGGCGTGGAACGCCCTCGGGAACGCTCCTCGTCACGGCCCGGCGTGGCCCGGCCGCGGGGACGTTCCCCCTCGTCCCGGCCTGGGAGGGGACGCCGCCTGGGCCCTTCGTCGCGGCTCTGCGCGGCCCGGCCGCGGAGCCGATCGTGCTCCTCACGCCCCTGAGGCGCCCGCCCTCGCGGAGCGTCGCCGCCGCGTTGCCCGCGGTCGCGGGCCACGCTGCCCCTCGAGCCGTCGCCATCGCGTGACGCGCGGCTCCTCGGCTGGTCGCTCTCGTCCCGAGGCCGCCGGCGCGCGGCGTCGCCCGCGCGGCCCCGGCCGGAGTCACGGCCGGAGTCACGACCCGAGTCACGACCCGAGCCGCGTCCGGAGTCACGGTCGGAGCCGCCGGGGCGGCGCTCGCGCGAGGAGCCGGGCTCCTGCGGCGGGCGCTCCCTGGCCGCGTCGTCACGCCCGAACGGCAGGTCGAGCGGGTCGGGCTTGCGTGGCCGGCGAGGCGGCTCGTCCGATGGAGCCGGGCGGCCCGTGCCCTCTGAACGGGGGGAGCCGCCCTGCCGTCCTCCCCGTCCTGGGCCTCCCGGCGTACGACGAGCGGCGCCTGGCCCTCCTTGAGAGCCGGCGCCGCCAGCGCCGCGGCCGGGTCCCTGCCCCCTGCCGCTGGAGTCCCTCACCGTTCCCTGTCCACCCGGCTGGCTCGGTCGCCCGCGCTGGTCCAGGCGTTGACGTCATCCCAGTCGGGCTGGTGGCCCTGCTTCTCGGCCATCTCGGCGATGACGTTGGGCTGCGTCTTGCGCTGGTATTCCTGGTCGATCTTCTCGTTCTCCTGGCGGGCCACGGCGATCTCCTCGCGCAGGTTGGCGTCGGTGATCGCGTCCTTGGCCAGCATGGTGTTGAGCAGCAGCAGGCTCACCAGGCCGCCGCAGAGCAGCCCGACCACGAGCAGCACGAACGGCGCGCGCTGCCGGCGCGCGGGCCGTCGTCGTGGCACGGGGCGGCCGGTGTCGGCGCGGGCGCCGTCGGGGAGCCGCTTGGCCTCCGGACGCGCGCGGCCGGTGACCGTCCTCGCGCCCTGGGCGTGGGGACGTGCGTCAGGACGGGGCCGCGGCTTGGACTGGTGCTGCGCTCCGGACCGGCGCGTGCCCGTCTTGGGCACGGCGCGGCGGACGGGCGCACCCCGGCCGAACTCCTGCTCAGTCGTCAACACGGATCCTCTCTGCCGCCCGTAGCCGGGCCGAGGCCGCCCGCGGGTTGCGGGCGAGCTCTTCTTCGCTTGGGAGCTCTGCTCCCCTCGTCAGCAGGCGGAACCTCGGCTGGTGCGCCGGCAGCGGGACCGGCAGCCCCGGCGGGCTGGTGTCCTTGGTTCGCGCCGCGAGGGCCTGCTTGGTGAGCCGGTCCTCGAGTGAGTGGTAGGAGAGCACGACGACTCGCCCACCGAGCGCCAGCGCGTCGAGGGCCGCGGGGAGCGCCGCCTCCAGGGCGGACAGCTCGGCGTTCACCTCGATGCGCAGCGCCTGGAAAGTCCTCTTGGCGGGGTTTCCCCCGGTACGTCGGGTCGCGGCGGGGATCGCCGCTCGGATGATCTCCGCCAGCCGCTTGGTCGAGGTTATTGCCTCTTTGGCCCGTTCTCTGATGATCAGGCCCGCGACACGCGGGGCGAATCGTTCTTCGCCGTAGTCACGCAGGATGCGGATCAGCTCGTCGGCGGCGTAGGTGTTGACCACGTGCTCCGCCGTCAACTCCTGCTCGGTGTCCATCCGCATGTCGAGCGGCGCGTCGTAGGCGTAGGCGAACCCGCGCTCGGCCTCGTCGAGCTGCGGCGAGGAGACCCCCAGGTCGAACAGCGCCCCGTGGACCGTCGTACGCCCCGCGCGGGCGAGCACCTCGGCCAGATCGGCGGAGGACGCGTGGACCAGGGTCGTCCTGCCGGCATAAGGGCTCAGCCTGCGGGTCGAGTGTTCGATCGCGAAAGGGTCGCGGTCGATCCCGATCAGATGAAGGGAGGGAAAGCGGGCGAGCAGGGCCTCCGAGTGCCCACCGAGGCCGAGGTTGGCGTCGACGACCACCGGCGCGGGACCGGACAGCGCGGGACCGAGCAGTTCCAGAACGCGCTCGAGCATCACCGGAACGTGACCGTCCGTGCCGACGTCGTTATGCATCTCCAACCCCCCCTCTCGCGTCCTGCTCGCGGATGACGCGTATCGATCGTCTCGCCGGTCTTCCTGGGTCCCCACCCGGCGCCGCCCGGCCAGGTCCCCATCCGCACCCTCTTCGTGGACGCCTGTCATCTGACACCGGGGAAGGTGCATCAGCTGGCAGACAGTGGTTGCGGGTGGAGACCTCGCCGAACGACATCACCGACGGATCGACCGTGGTCACTACAAGATCCCTGGCAGCACCTCCTCGGACAGATCGGCGAACGCCTGCTCCTGCGCGCTGAGATAGGTTTCCCAGGCCTGCGCGTCCCAGATCTCCAACCGGGTGTTGGCCCCGATGACAACGCAGTCACGCTCCAGCCCCGCGTACTGGCGGAGGCTCTGCGGGATCGTGATGCGCCCTTGTTTGTCTGGTTTCTCGTCGGACGCGCTGGCGAAGAAGACGCGGCTGTAGTCACGCACCGCCTTGGCGGTGACCGGGGCGGTGCTGAGAGCCTCGGTTATGCGCTGGAACTCCTCCACGGGAAAGACGTAGAGGCATCGCTCCTGGCCTTTGGTGATCACAAGACCCTCCGCCAGCTCCTCACGGTACTTAGCCGGCAGGAACAGCCGTCCCTTGTCGTCCAGACGCGGTTGATGGGTGCCGAGGAACATCGGCCCCACCTCCCGTGCCTCGTGAAGCGCTCAGCGCTGGCGCACCGGGCCCTCCACTGCGCACCACCATACTCCACTTCTCCCCACCGTCAACTGATTCGAACCGTCTTCATCATCAGTTTCCCTTGCGTTACCGCAGGTCAGAGCGGTGGAGCGGGGTGGAGGGGGGTGAGCGGCCGGTCAACCCTCATGGGCGTGTCGAGGGTTGAAAAGACCACGGAATTAGGCGGTGTGCGCTTCACGAAGGCAGCAGTGGGGGAATGTGGTGCGGATCATGGTCCGCCCTGTCACTGGATTCGCACCCCTATGCCACAAGAACAGGAACATCGCTGAGGTTCGCTGGAATATCCACAAATGTCGCTCGCGAACCCGCAGCGTCGTAGGGTCGTACACACAATGGAAAAGGAATGGCATGGCTCCCGCAATGGCACCAACGGGACAGCCGTCGCACTTCTCTCATGGAGGCCTGGTGGCAGTTACCCATGACGTCCCTCCCCAGCTCGACGAGCTGGTCTCCACCGCCCACCGGATTCGGCAGGCCATCGAATCGGTGATCGAGGGCAAGAGCGACGCCGTCCGCCTCACGCTGACCGTCCTGCTCGCCGAGGGGCACCTCCTCATCGAAGACGTGCCCGGGGTCGGCAAGACCATGCTGGCCAAGGCTCTCGCCCGGTCGATCGACTGCCCCGTGCGGCGCGTGCAGTTCACCCCCGACCTGTTGCCCAGCGACATCACCGGAGTGAGCGCGTACAACCAGCAGACCAGAGAGTTCGAGTTCAAGCCCGGGCCGGTGTTCGCCAACATCGTCGTGGGCGACGAGATCAACCGTGCCTCCCCCAAGACGCAGTCCGCGTTGCTGGAATGCATGGAGGAGCAGCAGGTGACGGTGGACGGGGTGACGTACCAGCTGGATTCGCCGTTCATGGTGATGGCGACCCAGAACCCCATTGAGATGGAGGGCACCTATCCCCTGCCCGAGGCACAGCGTGACCGCTTCTCCGTGCGGATCGCGATGGGCTACCCGGAGCCGTCCGCCGAGTTGGAGATGCTCGACGTGCACGGGAGCGCCTCGCCGCTCGACAAGCTCGAGCCGGTGGCGACGACCGCCGAGGTGCGGGCGCTCATCGAGGCCGTTCGCGGGGTCTACGTCTCGCAGGCGGTCAAGAAGTACGCCATCGACCTGGTCGTGGCCACCCGCCACTCCCCCGACCTGCGGCTGGGCGCCTCACCCCGGTCCACGCTGCAGCTCGTACGGGCCGCGCGGGCGCACGCGGCACTGGCGGGCCGCGACTACGTCATCCCCGACGACGTGCAGGACCTGGCCATCCCCGTGCTCGCGCACCGGCTGCTGCCCAGCATCGAGGCGCAGGGACAGCGCCGGCTGCCCGAACAGGTGGTGGCCGATCTGCTCAGGCGCGTACCCGTGCCCGAGTCGCGAGCGTCGTGAGAGCCGGACTGCAGGCGCTGACCTCCAGAGGCAGATCGTTCCTCGCCTCGGGGATCGCGGCGCTGCTGATGGCCGTGCTCCTGGGCGAGAACGACCTGTTCAGGATCGGGGTGCTGGTGACCGCGCTGCCGCTGCTGGCCGCGCTCGTGGCGGCGCGCACGCGCTACCGCCTGAGCTGCGCCAGGCGGCTGGATCCGTCAAGGGCTGAGGTGGGCGGCGAGGCCACCGTCACCCTGCGGCTGGAGAACGTCACCAGGCTGCCCACCGGCCTGCTGCTCATCGAGGACACCGTTCCCTACGCCCTCGGCGTGCGGCCCCGGTTCGTGCTGGACCGGGTGGAGTCGCGGGGCGTACGCGAGATCGACTACCGGGTGCGCTCCGACCTGCGCGGCCGCTACACGATCGGCCCGCTGTCGATCCGCATCACCGATCCGTTCGGCCTGGTCGAGCTGACGCGCTCGTTCACCATCAGCGACACGCTCGTGGTGACGCCGCACGTCGCGGCGCTGCCGCACGTGCGGCTGTCGGGCGAATGGACGGGCGGCGGCGACAGCCGCACCAGGAGCGTGGCGGCGGCCGGCGACGACGACGTGGCGCCGCGCGAGTACCGGCAGGGCGACGACCTGCGGCGGGTGCACTGGCGCTCGACCGCCCGCCGCGGCGAGCTGATGGTGCGCCGCGAGGAGCAGCAGTGGCAGAGCCGCGGCGCGCTCCTGCTCGACACCCGCAGGCACGCCCACCGCGGCGAGGGCCCGCGCTCGTCGTTCGAGGTGGCGGTCTCGGCCGCGGCCTCGATCGGCGTGCACCTCGCCCGCGAGGGGCTCGGCCTGCGGCTGGTGACCGACCAGGGCGCCGAGCACCTGACCGACACGGGCCTGAGCTGGTCGCTGCTCGACACCCTCGCCGTGGTACGGCACAGCCCCGCCCGCTCGCTGGAGATGGGCGTCTCCGCCCTGCGCCAGGGCGGCGGCGACGGGCTGATCGTGGCCGTGCTCGGCTCGATGGACGCGGAGGAGGCGAGGGAACTGGCCAGGCTGAGGCACAGCGGCATCACCGGAGTGGCGGTCCTGCTAGACGTGGCGACCTGGGACGGCGGCGACAGGAAGGCCGCCGAGGACCTGGAGGCGGTGCAGACCGTCCTGGCCGGGTACGGCTGGCGCATCGTACGGCTGCCCGCAGGCACCACGATCGCGTCCGTCTGGCAGGACGCCGCCAGCCATGGCAGGTACGCGGTCGGCCCGGCCGGAGGTGCGGCATGAGACTCACCGGCGCCTCCGGCGTGGCCGTGTTCACCGCGGCCATCCTGCTCTACCCGCTCTTCCAGGGCGGCGCCTGGTTCTGGGCGTCGCTCGGCGCCGTGCTCGCGGTGGTGGTCGCGGGCCTGCTCACCAGCCGCCTGTCGTTGCCCGCGTGGGCGGCTCCGCTGGTCGCGCTGGCCGCGACGTGGATCTATCTGACCGTGACCTTCGCCTCGTCCGAGGCGTGGGCCCTGGTGGTGCCGACGAAGGGGTCGGTCACGGAGCTGGCCCGGCTGCTGGACGTCGGCTGGACCGACATCCAGCGGTTCGCCGCCCCCGTGCCCGTGACCGACGGCATCACGCTCCTGACCGCGGGCGGCGTGGCCCTCATCGCGATCACCGTGGACCTGCTGGCCGCGCGGCTGCGGCGGGCGGCGCTGGCCGGGCTGCCGCTGCTGGCGCTGGCCACGGTGCCGGCCACGATCCTGGCAGAGCCGATCAGCTGGCCGGCGTTCATCCTCGCCGCGCTCGGGTTCATCGGCCTGCTGATCGCCGACGGGCGCGAGCGGGTGGGGCACTGGGGCCGGGCCGTACTGGTGCGGCGGACCACCCGCGCCGCGCAGTCTCATGACGGAGCCCGCTCCCCTGCCGACACCAGTGGCCTGCGCCTGTCCGGCAAACGCATCGGGTTCGCCGCGATCGCGCTGGCCGTGCTGGTGCCGGCCGCGCTGCCGGCGATGGAGCCCGTGTCGTTCTTCACCTTCGGCGTGGGCGGCAACGGGTCGGGGCGCGGCAACTCGATCAGCATCCCCAACCCGATCGCGAACCTGAAAGGCCAGCTGGAGCTGCCCGAGCGGCGGGTGGTCCTCACCTACAGCAACAACGACGACCAGGCCAGATATCTGCGGATCTACTCGCTCGACAGGTTCGACGGCCAGCAGTTCGGCATGACCGAGCCGAAGGGCGCGCCGCAGAACAGGACGGACAACGGCCCGCTGCCCGACCCGCCCGGCCTCAGCCGGCGGCCGAAGATCAACAACGTGATCACGAACGTCCGGATCAGCGACGAGATCGCCCGGCTGTCGTTCCTGCCGCTGCCGTACCCGGCCCGGCAGATCCGGGTGGACGGGGACTGGCGGGCCGACGTCGACACGCTCATGGTCTTCTCCACCCGTGACGAGGCCGCCGGCCTGGAGTACGAGGTGGCGACGAGCGAGCCGGAGCCCACGCCGGACCTGCTCGACTCGCTCGATGGGGAGCAGCCGAGGGTCGACGACCGGTATCTGGCGCTGCCGGACAACCTGCCGTCCGAGATCGCCGCGCTGGCCGAGCGGGTCACCCGTGGCGCCTCGACCACCTACGAGGCGGCCGTGCAGCTGCAGCGCTTCTTCACCACGGACGGCGGTTTCACCTACAACCTGCGCACGCAGGGGCACGGCAACTCTGCGCTGCGGGACTTCCTGCTGCGGGACCGGGCGGGCTACTGCGAGCAGTTCGCCGCGTCCATGGCGGTGATGGCCAGGCTGGTGGGCATCCCGTCGCGGGTGGCGATCGGCTACACGGGCGGCATGAAGATCGGCGACCGGTGGACGGTCGGGACGAACGACTCCCACTCCTGGCCGGAGCTGTACTTCGAGGGCGTGGGCTGGCTGCCGTTCGAGCCGACTCCTTCGGGGTCGGTCGGCCAGGGCAGCGCGCGCGTGCCGTCGTACTCGGTGCCCCGGCCGAGCACCACCACGGGCGAGGAGTCGACGCCGTCGACGGGAGAGAGCAGTTCCCCGGCCGACGAGCCCCAGGACCCGCAGGCCCGGCGCAACGAGCGGCAGCTGGACCGCGAGGCCCAGGCCGCGACCGGCGGGCTGCCCCCGGACGACTCGATGCCGCTGATCGGCCAGGTCGGCATCGGCGCGGGCGCGCTGCTCCTGCTCCTGCTGATCCCCGCCGGGGTGCGGCTGGTCGCGCGGAACAGGCGGGTACGCACGTTGAAGGGGATGGCGCCGCAGCCGTCCACGACCCCGGCGACGGCGCCGGGGAGGAGGCCGGGGAGGGCACGGCGCGGGCAGGGGGACATCGTCCCCTGGGTGGCGGCCGTCTGGGCGGAGCTCGACGACGTGCTGTACGACTATGGGATGGCCCGCGAGGACAGCGAGACCCCGCGGGCGCTGGCCCGGCGGCTGATCCAGCAGTACGAGTTCGATGCGGACTCCGCGGCGGCCATCTCGTCCATCGCCTCCGCGATCGAGCGCGTGTTGTACGCCAGGGACCCGGGCCCGATCGCGCCCATGAGCAAGGACCTGCGCCAGGTGCGGCAGGCCCTGGCGGCCACGGTGTCACGCGGCCGGCGGATCAGGGCGGTGCTGCTGCCTCCGTCGACGCTGCGCCGGCTGCGGGGCATGGGCGAGGGCCTGCTCGACGGGTTCGACCTGCTGGAGAACATCAGGCTGCGCCGGACGGCGGCGCACAAGGGATCATGACCGCATGACCCAGCGTGGGGGGGGGGGGGGGGTGGGGGGGGGGGGGGGGGGGGGGGGGGGGGGGGGGGGGGGTGTTGGGGGGGGGGGTGGAGGTCTACTCCCACTCCCCGGGTGCTAAAAG
>NZ_JBVJHP010000017.1:2659-94972 GCF_055586745.1 Nonomuraea sp. NPDC049378 | reverse complement strand
AGAAAATAACTCCACCCCACCCCCCCCCCCCCCCCCCCCCCCCCCCCCCCCCCCCCCCCCCCCCCCCCCCCCCCCCCCCCCCCCCCCCCCCCCCCCCCGCTGGGGTGGCTCAGCGCTCGTCGTGGCGACGGCGCCAGCGCTCCTCCATACGCTCCATGAAGGTGCCACGGTTGCCTCTGCGGGGCTGCTTGCCCCGAGGAGCGGCCGTGCCGCCGGGGGCGGCCGGGGGCGAGTCACCGAACCCATTCATACGTTTCCAGCTGGACAAGCCCCACAAACACGCGGCGAGCATGACCACGAAACCGCCGACGCCGAGCGGGATCAGGGCACTGCCACTGACGACCACGCCGACCATCATGACGACGACGCCGAGGGCAAAGCCGATGGAGGCTTTGATCAGGCGACGCTTGTAATGGCTGCGCGGGTCACTGATCCTTACGGTGTTGGCCCACTTCGGGTCCTCGGCGTAGAGGGCCTGCTCGATCTGGTCGAGCAAGCGCTGCTCGTGCTCAGAGAGCGGCACGGCGCCTCCCAAGGACGGCCCCAGGACGGGGAAGACGGCAACGGACGACACGGGGTGTCCGAACCTCGCGGTCGGTCATCCCCAGGATACGAGGCTGTAGACGCAGGCGAAAGCAAACGTCCAACGCAGACCAAACCGGAGGTGACGTCATGGCTCCATTGTGACCCATCTCGTCCCCCTTCCCCCAAAACTGGGGCACTGATGTCCCCCTTAATCTGGACATCGAACGTCATGTCTCTATTTCATCAAGCTTGCCACGTACTAGCGATGCTGGGAGCACCGCGTCGGGACCGAATCTCCGGATCGCCTTGTCCATGGCCTGTTCGGCCTCGCGCCAGCCGGTCTCCCGCTCGCCCAGGCTGAGCTGGCGCACGGCTTCGCCGGCCGGTCGCAAACTTTCCATCCGCACTCCCACCAGGCGCAACCTCACACGTTCGAGGCCGGCGGCGGCGAACAGCTCGCACGCGGTGGCATAGATGACCTGCGCCACGTCTGTGGGCTCGCGAAGCGTCCGCGAGCGGCTGATCGTCGTGAAATCGGCGCGGCGGAGCTTCACACTCACCGTTCTTCCCACGTGGCCGCCCTTACGCATCCGGGCGGCCACCCGCTCCGACAGGCGCAGCAGCTCGCGCTTGATCACCTCGGGATCGTCCACGTCGGCCGCGAACGTCTCCTCGTTGCCGATGCTCTTGTCGGGCACGTGGGCGGTCACCGGCCGCTCGTCACGCCCCCAGGCCAGCGCCGCGAGATGGCCGCCCGCGGCCTGCCCCAGCTCCCGCCGCAGGGTGCCGGGCGGCACCCTGGCGAGGTCTCCGACCGTGCGGATGCCGAGCCGCACCAGCGCCTGCTCGGTGCGCTCCCCCACCCCCCACAAGGCCGACACCGGCAGCGGATGCAGGAAACCGACCACCTCGTCGGCGGGCACCACCAGCAGCCCGTCGGGCTTGCACTGCTTGGAGGCGAGCTTTGCCATGAATTTACTCGCGGCGACGCCGACGGAGCAGGTGATGCCGTAGCGGTCGAGGACCTGCTCCCTGATCATGGCGGCGATGGCCGCGGGCGGGCCGAGCCTGCGCCTGGCTCCCCCCACGTCGAGGAACGCCTCGTCGGAGGCGATCGGCTCGACCTGCGGGGTGATCGCGTGGAAGATCTCCATGACGCCCTTGGAGACCTCGGAGTATTTGCCGTGGCTGGGCGGGATGACCGTGGCCTGCGGGCAGAGCCGGCGCGCTCTGCTCATCGGCATCGCCGAGTGCACGCCGTGCGCCCTGGCCTCGTAGGTGGCGCTGAGCACGACGCCGCGCCCGGCGGGCGAGCCCACGATCACGGGCCGGCCCACCAGCTCGGGATGGTCGAGCAGCTCGACGCTGGCATAGAAGGCGTCCATGTCGACATGGAGGATCGGGCAGCCGCTGTCATCGACCCCGGTCCGCGGAGCGGGGCCGATGCCGGTGATCTGCTTGCGAGACACGCCGCCGATTCTATCCGAACAGGAGTTCTACACCGAGAGGAGCCGCCATCGATCTTTTCCTTCCTGGCACCGAGGTGCCGGGGCGATGAGGCGCGATCTCCGCCGCGCTCGTGCCGGTCATCGGGGCTCAGGTCCTGTGACCGAGCGCGTGCAACTGGGTGGCGATGTCTCTCAGCACCGGGTGGGTCGACGCCGCCTGCTCGAGCGCCACGAGCGTGTCCGCGGCGCCTGGCTCACCGTCGACGAGCCTGCTCGGCACCAGATCGGCGAAGACGCGCACGCCGTGGACGGCCCCGATGGAGAAACCGGTGGCGCCCAGCAACTCGACGAGCGTGGCGGCGGCGAAACGCCGGGGCGTGGGATCGCGCTCGCCCCAGCTCCCCTCAGGGTCGTCGAGCACGGACCTGGCCTCGTCGAACTGGCCGGCGAGCGCCCGGTGGATGGCGCTGGCGACCGGGTTGGCGGCCAGCACGCTCACGGCCCCGCCCCTGCGCAACACGCCGGCGACGGCGGCCAGCGCGCTGATCGGGTCTTCGACGTATTCCAGCACGCTGTGGCAGAGCACCAGGTCGGCGCTGTCGCGGCTGAGCAGCTCGCCCAGGTCGGCGACGTCACCCTGCAACGCGCGGACGCCCACGCCCTGCTCCTTGGCCCTGCGCTCGAGTGCGGCCAGGGAGTCGGGGCTCGGGTCGACGACGGTGACGCCGTGGCCGAGCGCCGCCAGGGGCACGGCGAACCCGCCTGTGCCGCCGCCCGCGTCGACGATGTCGAGCCTCTCGCGCCCGGTGGACGCGGCCCGCTCCGCCAGGACGGAACGCAACGCGTCCCAGACGACGGCGGTCCGCACCGCCGGGGTCCTCGTGACGCCTTCAGCACGCAACGTCGGCTCGCCTCCCTTTCCCTCGCGACCGGCGCCCTCGCGAACGCGCACTTCGCGAACGGCTTCTCCGCGGATGGGCCCAGCCTACGCCGTGCGCGCGATCGCCCGCTCCCCGCCGGGCGGCCCGGCGGTCAGGCTCGGGCGTCGAACTCGGCGGCCAGCCGTTTCGGCGCCCGCAGCCGCCAGGCCTCGGTCAGCAGCTCGCCCATCTCCTCGGCGTCCACCGCTCCGAACCGCGCGAGCACGATCGCGTGCCCGTCGTAATGCGGCGTGGTGAAGAACTTGGCGGGCTCGGCCGCGATCAGCCCGGCCTTCTCCTCCTCGGCCGGCACCGGGAGGACGAGCACGTCGCCCTCTTCCCTGATCCGGGCGAACCACTTGCCGCGCACGTAGAAGGCGGGGGTGCCGTACATGCTCTTCTCGGTCGTCCCGGGCAGCGTCAGCGCCAGCCTGCGCACGTCCTCTTCCGTCACCATGAGAGCCTCCTGAGTCGCCTTCGGGCGACGGGGAATCGTGAGCGGGGGACCAGTCAAGGGGACCCGAGCGTGCAGTCGGCAGAGTGAAGGGCGCGTCGCGGCTGGTGACGCGCCCTTGCTCCGGATGCAGGACGGACCCGCACGCGCCGTGCGGGATCGCCGTGGTTGGAACGTACCCCGAACTCGCGGCCATGACGGCGGGCAACAGGGTGTCTAAAGGGTGAGGCTTGGCTTGAGTTGCTTGAAGCGGGCCAGCAGCCCGTTGACGAACTGGGGCGACTCGTCGGTCGAGAGCTCCCCCGCCAGGTGCACCCACTCGCTGATGACCACGCCCTCGGGCACGTCGGGCATCCACAGCAGTTCGTACGTGCCGCCGCGCAGCAGGTTGCGGTCGACCGCCGGCATGCGGTCGAGGGTCCATCCCTCGGCGTAGGTGGTGATCAGCTCGTCGATGCGCTCGTTGTGCCGGGCGACGCCCTCGACGAGGGCCGAGGTGTATTCGTTGACCGGAGGCTCCTGCCGCTCCACCCGCTCGGCGAGGATCTTCAGCGCATCCTCGCCGCGCAGCTCGGCCTCGAAAAGGATGTCGAGTGCCCGCCTGCGTGCTTTGCCGCGTGCCGACACCTCAGGCCCGGCCGAGGTATTCGCCGCTGCGGGTGTCGACCTTGACCTTCTCCCCGGTGGTGATGAACAGCGGGACCTTGATCTCGGCGCCGGTCTCCAGCGTGGCGGGCTTGGTGCCGCCGGTGGAGCGGTCGCCCTGCAGGCCCGGCTCGGTGGTGGAGATGGTCAGCTCGACGGCCGCGGGCAGATCGACATAGAGCGCGGAACCCTCGTTGAAGGCCACCGTGGCCAGGGTGTTCTCCAGCATGTAGTTGGCGGCGGTGCCGACCGTGACGCTGGGCACGTTGACCATGTCGTAGGTCTCGGTGTCCATGAACACGAACTCGTCGCCGTCCTTGTACGAATATTGCATCTCGCGCTTGTCGACGTTGGCCACCTCGACCTTGACGCCGGCGTTGAAGGTCTTGTCGACGACCTTTCCCGAGAGGACGTTCTTGAGTTTGGTGCGCACGAACGCGCCGCCCTTGCCCGGCTTGACGTGCTGGAATTCCACAACGGCCCAGAGCTCGCCGCCGTCGAGCTTCAGCACCATGCCGTTCTTCAGGTCGTTGGTCGTCGCCACTCGTTCTCTCCCGCGTGTGGCCGCTCTAAAGGACGAGCAGCTCCTTGGTCGTCTTGGTGAAAAGCTCCGGCCCGCCCTCGCGTGTCACAAGCGTGTCCTCAATGCGAACGCCGCCCCGGCCCGGGAGGTAGACCCCGGGCTCGACGGTGATCGGAACTCGATCCTCTAGTCTACCGGTCCGAGAGGGACCCAGGAACGGCTCCTCATGGATCCGCAGCCCGACTCCGTGGCCGAGACCGTGCCGGAAGTGCTCTGCGTGACCGGCGTCGGCGATCACGGAGCGGGCGGCGGCGTCCACGTCGCCGGCCGGCGCTCCGGGGGCGAGGGCGTGCCTGCCCGCCCGCTGCGCCGCGACGACCAGGTCGTACAGCTCGCGTTGCCAGGCGGCGGGCGCGCCGAGGCAGACCGTTCTCGTCATGTCGGCGTGGTAACCGCGGTAGCGGGCGCCGAAGTCCATGGTGACCAGGTCGCCGGCGCGCAGCTCCCTGCCGGTGGGAGCGTGGTGGGGGATCGCGCCGTTCTCGCCGGCCGCGACGATCGTGTCGAACGCGGGCCTGTCGGCGCCCAGCTCGGTCATGCGGTTGTCGAGCAGGCGGGCCAGGTCACGCTCGGTCATGCCGGGGGCGATGCGCTGCCGGACGTCGTCGAACGCCTGGTCGGTGAGCTCGCAGGCGGTGCGCAGGAGCGCCAGCTCTGCGTCGTCCTTGACCGTTCGCAGCCCCTCCACCACCGGTCCCAGCGGGACCAGCGCCCCGCCCGGCCGGCGACCCGGCCGGTGGCCCAGGTGGTGGCCCAGGTCGTGATAGGTGGCCACGCTCATGCTCGCCGCCTCGATGCCGGTCCTGGGCTCTTCCAGGACGCTCGCCAGCGCGCCCGCCACGTCGGCCGCCTCGACCGCCGGCACGTCGAGGGCGCGTGCCACGTCGATGTAGCGGTTGTCGGTGGCCAGCAGCGCCGAGCCGTCGGCCCTGACCAGCACGGCCGCGTTGGAGCTGGCCAGCCCGGTCAGGTAGCGGACGTTCTCGGGCGCGGTGACCAGCAGGGCCTGGACCTCGTGGGCGGGCAGCAGCCCGGCGAGCCGCTCCCGGCGCGCCGCGTAGTCGAAGGTCATTTAGCCAATTTACGCGCTATGTCCCTCATATCACGATTGCCCGCCCTGTCGCGGCGGTCAGCGGCTCGGCAGGCGCCACTCCCCCATGAACTCGACCAGCGGCCCTCCCGGCACCATGCGACCCTTCTCCTGCGCGCGCATCAGGTCGCGGTAGACCCCGCCCACGTGGTTGAGTGCCGGACCGGCGTGGCCCTCGTCGAACTTCCTGCCCGCCTTCCTGATCTTCTCGCGGGCCTTCGCCGCGACGCCGGGATCGATCCCGCCCATGGCCTGCTGGGCGTTCAGCGCCTCGTCGAACGCCTGCAGCCACCTGCCCCATCCGCCCGGAGGGATGGTCTCCCCCAGCGTGGCCTTGGGCGGCACCGTCCCGAGCAGGGTGGTCGGTCCGGTGTCGAGCGTGGTCACGATGCCGGGGGTCGGGTCGCTGGAGGGCGTCTCGAACGGCGTCTCGGCCGGCGCCTCGATCGAGGTGCTGGGCGAAGGGGAAGGCGTGGACACGGCGGCCTGCCGCGCCCCCGACGCCGCCCACACCACCATGACGACGGTCACGACCGCGATGATCGCCACGGCCGCGCCGAGCTGGACGAACAGCTTGCGGTTGGCGGCGCCGGGCTCCGGCCCCAGATCGCCCGCCTGATAGATCGCGGTGTCACCGGCTCTGGGGACGGCGCGCTGGTAGACCTCGGTCGCCCCACCGCCGGGAGCCCCGGCGGGGGCGCCGGTCCTGGGAGGGGCGGCCGGGTTGGCGCGCGGCCTGGCGATGGCCGCCAGCGCCCGCCGGATGGACTCGCCGCCGGCGGGCCGCCTGGCAGGGTCCTCGGCGAGCATGGCCAGCACCAGCCGGTCCAGTTCGGCGGGCACGTCCGGCCGGTGCGCGCTGGGCGGCACGACCCCGCCCCCGCGCGCTCCCGCACCGCCGGGAGCGCCTCCGCCGCCAGGCGCGCCGGTGGCCTGGTCGCCGGCCGCGGGCCCGCCGTCGCCGTCCTGGGCGGCGGCAGACCCGGACGAGTCGGCATCAGCGGACGAGAACGACCCAGTGGCGGCAGAGGCGACCGAGCCGGGGGCAGCTGAGCCGGCCGGGGCGGGGGCGGCGGGCGGGTGGCCGCAGAGCAGCTCGTAGCAGACCGCACCGAGCGCGTACAGGTCACCGGGAGCCTGCGCCGCCTGGCCGGCGACCCGCTCGGGCGCCACGTACCGCTGGTCGCGGACGGGCGGCTCCTTGTCGTGCATCCCGAACCCGACGGCCTTGAGCACGCCGCTCCCGGCCCGGCGGAAGCTGTCCGGGTCCACCTGGCCGTGCACGACGCCGGCCCGGTGCGCGGCGTCCAGCCCGGCCGCGGCCTGCCCGATCAGGTCGCAGACCTCCACGATCGGCAGGGGGCCCCGCGCGGCCAGCTCCTCGCCCAGGCTGAGCCCGGTGAGGAACTCCATCACGAGGAACGGAGCGCCGTCCTCGTCGCCGACGTCGAGCACCATGGCCACGTTGGGGTGGATGACCCGCGCCGCGGCCTGCGCGTGCTGCCTGAGCACCTCTCTCGTGGCGGACCCCGCCGCCTTGGCGCCGAGGACCTTGACGGCCACGACCCAGTCGGCCCGCGTGTCGTACCCCTGCCACACCTCACCCATCGGCCCGCTGCCGATGCGCTCGTCGAGCCGGTACCGGTCAGCGACCAAGGACGGCGCGCGCTCCGTCGCGTCGGACATATCCCCGCCAATAGCTTGAACATCAGTATTTCGACCAACCATAGAGCCACGGAGACTCCGCCGCCCCGCCATCGCCCCGGACGGCGGGCTTCTCACCGCCAACGTGGCGATCGCCTTCATCGGCGCGCCCAAGGGGATCTCCATCCCCCTCCGCGTGTTCGACGTGCCCACCTCGGGCATGGTCCCGGCCGGAGTCGCGATCGACGGCGTCAGCGCCGAGGCGATGGTCCGGCCGCAGGACGCCTCGCCGGTCGCGGGCCTGTTCTACCTGCTGATGTGGGCGCCAGGAGTGGCCATGGGGCTCCTCGCGCTGTTCACGCTCATCCGGGCACTGCGCAGGGCCAGGGCGGGCGACAGGGCGCTGTTCTCCGCCACGACGGCCGATCTCCTGCGCGGGATCGGCTGGATCGTCATCGCGGGTTCGCTCGCGTCGGCCGCGCTCGGGATGGTGGCGGAGGCCGCCCTGGCCGCCATGCTGCTGACCGAGAGCTATGCGTTCTATCCCCCGTCGAGCACGTTGCTCTGGGCCGTCGTCGCGGGCTTCGCCGCGCTGGGCGTGTCGGAGATCGTACGGCGGGGCCTGGCCCTGCTCGAAGAGGTCGAGGCCACGGTCTGATGGGCGAACCGGTCGTCAGGGTGCGCCTCGACGAACTGCTCAAGGAGCGCGGCATGACGCTCACCGAGCTGTCGCACCGCGTGGAGATCACCGTGGTCAACCTGTCCATCTTGAAGAACGGCCACGCCAAGGCGATCCGCTTCTCCACGCTGGCGCGGCTGTGCCAGGCGCTCGGGTGCCAGCCGGGCGACCTGCTGACGTACGAATGACCCGAACGGCCGGCCGCGCTCCGCGCCGAACAGCGCCCCGAACGGGCCTGGCGGGAAGCCGACGGCTTCCCGCCAGGGCAAGCAGGCTCAGGCCGTGGCCGGTTCGGGCGCGCGGGGCGCGGGCCCTGCGGGGGCGGTGTCGAGCGGCTGCGGCGGCGCGTTGAAGACGGCCTCGTCGAGGCGGCCTTCCGAGCGGGCCACCAGGACCGGCACCACCATCTGGCCGGTGACGTTGGTCGCGGTGCGGATCATGTCCAGGATCGGGTCGATCGCCAGCAGCAGGCCGACGCCCTCGAGCGGCAGCCCGAGCGTGCTCAGCGTGAGCGTCAGCATGACGATCGCGCCGGTCAGTCCGGCCGTCGCGGCGGATCCGACCACCGAGACGAACGCGATCAGCAGGTAGTCGCCCACCCCGAGCGGCACGCCGAACACCTGGGCCACGAAGATCGCCGCCAGGGCCGGATAGACCGAGGCGCAGCCGTCCATCTTGGTGGTGGCGCCGAACGGCACGGCGAAGGAGGCGTAGCCGCCGTCCACGCCGTTGCGCTCGATGGTGACCTTCTGGGTCAGGGGCAGCGTGCCGACGGAGGAACGCGAGACGAAGGCCAGCTCGATCGCGGGCCAGGCGTTGCGGAAGAACTGGATCGGGTTGACCTTGCCCCACACCGCCAGCAGCGTCGGGTAGACGGCCAGCAGCACGATGAAGCAGCCGACGTAGACGCCGACGCTGAACTTGGCGAGCGGCGCGAGCAGGTCCCAGCCGTACGTGGAGACGGCCTTGCCGATCAGGCCGGCCGTGCCGAGAGGGGCCAGGCGGATGACCCACCACAGCGCCTTCTGCACCAGCTCCAGCACGGACCGGCCGAGGTTCAGGAACGGCTCGGCCTTCTCTCCGACGGCCAGGGCCGCCGCGCCGAGCACGACCCCCAGGAAGACGATCTGGAGGACGTTCACCTCGGTGAAGGCGGTGACGACGTTCGTCGGGACGACGCCGGTGACGAAGTCGAGCCAGCTGCCGGAGCTCTCCGGCGCCTTGGCCGCTCCGGTGTCGAGGGTGACGCCCTGGCCGGGGTTGATGACCAGGCCGAGCCCGATCGCGAACGCCACCGACACGAGCGCGGTGAGGAGGAACCAGAGCAGCGTCTTGGACGCGAGCCTGGCCGCCCCGCTGACGTTGCGCAGGTTGGCCACGCTGACCAGCACGGCGGTGAAGACCAGGGGCGGGACGGCGAGCTTGAGCAGCTGGACGAAGATCGCGCCGACCTGGGTCAGCGTCTCGGCGAGCCAGGTCACGTCCCAGATCCTGGCGACGAACCCGAGCGCGACGCCGGCCACGAGGCCGAACAGCAACTGCAGGGAGAAGGACAATCTCTTCACGGGGGAGCTCCGAGGTTTCGCGGCATGCCGAAGGGCAGGCCCAGGGGTGGAGGGTCGTGGGCGGAGCGATCAGAGACAGAGAGAGCCGCGCGTCCGGCACAGGTCGATGTGCAGCCGGCCGACCAGGCGCACGAGCACGACAGAAAACCTCACAAAGCCGGTTAACTACCCTGTATTTACGGATATTCCCCAGTGAGTGTGTTTTAGCCCACTATTCGGCGATCTCCTTGATCGTTTCGATGAGGCGTACGCGCTCCTCGTGCGTCCTGCCGAGCGGCGTCACGTTGAGCGTGGTCACGCCCGAGTCCTTCAGCGCCCGCACCCGGTCGCGCACGAACCCCTCGCTGCCGACCAGAGACATGTTCTCCAGCAACTCGGTGGGCACCAGCGCGGCGGCGGCGTCCTTCTGGCCCTCCAGGTAGAGGTCCTGGATCTGCTCGGCCTCCTTCTCGTAGCCGTAGCGCCGTGCCAGGTCGTTGTAGAAGTTCTTCCCCTTGGCGCCCATGCCGCCGATGTAGAGCGCCGCCATCGGCCGGCCGAACTCCAGCAGCCCCGCCACGTCGTCGCCGATCGCCAGCGACGCCTGCGCGATCACGTCCAGCTCGCCCAGCTCCGGGTCGCGCCCGGCCTTGCCCGCCGCCAGCGAAGGACCCCACACGTCCGCGGCCTTCTCGGGGTAGTAGAAGATCGGCTCCCAGCCCTCGGCCAGCTCGGCGGCCAGCTCGACGTTCTTGGGGCCGATGGCGGCGACCACGATCGGGATGCGTGAGCGCACCGGATGGTTGATCAGCTTCAGCGCCTTGCCCAGGCCCGTACCCTGGCCGGGCGGCAGGGGCAGCGTGTAGTGCCTGCCGTCGTGCTCCAGGCGCTCGCGCCGCCACACCTTGCGGCAGATCTCGATGACCTCCCGTGTACGGCCCAGCGGCGCGGTGTACGGCACCCCGTGGAAGCCCTCGATCACCTGCGGCCCCGAGGCCCCCAGGCCGAGCGTGAAGCGCCCGTCGGAGACGTAGTCGAGGCCCGCGGCCGTCATGGCCAGCAGCGCCGGCGTGCGGGAGTAGATCGGCAGGATGCCGGAGGCGATCTCCAGCCGCTCGGTCCTGGCCGCGATGTAGCCCATCTGGCTGACCGCGTCGAAGGAGTAGGCCTCGGCCACGAACACGATGTCCAGGCCCGCCTTCTCGTAGTCGGACAACTCTTCCACCGACTCCTTGAAGCCACCCGAGTAGTTGAGTGCCATACCGATGCGCATGCCGGGCTCCCGCTGACCGAATGTTGTTCCGTTCGAGTGGGAACAGGCTATCGTGTCGGCTGTTCGGAGCGGGAGCCACTACTCTGGATCAGATGCTGAGCCGGATCGTCGTCATCGTCTCGGCCGCGGTGGCCATGACTCTGGCGGGGCATGGGCTGATCCCGGCGCTGGGCGGGTTCACCCCCGTTCTGGAGAGCCTGCTGCCCTGGATGGGCTGGTCCGTTCCCGCGCTGCTCGCGGCCGCCACGATGGCACGTTCCAGGGCCGCCGCCGCCGCGGCGCTGGTGCCCGGGATCGTGTGGGCGGCGATGTTCGGGTCCACGCTGCTGCGCACGCCGCCGGGCGGCCCCAGCGACCTGGCCGTCGGCACGATCAACGTCGGCGTCACCAACAACGCCTCGGGCGAGGCCGTGCGGCAGGTCGCCAAGGACCTCGACCTGCTCGCCGCCCAGGAGCTGACCCGCGGCGGGCCCGCGGCCAAGCAGCTCAACAAGATGTTCCGCTACCGCTATCCGGTCAGCACGGTCGGCCTGTGGAGCCGCTACCCGATCACCAAGAGCAGGCCGCTCGACGTCGGCATGGGCTGGCCGCGGGCGCTGCGCGCCGTGATCTCCACGCCCAAGGGCAAGGTGACCGTCTACGTCATGCACCTGGCCTCCGCCCGGCCAGGGCACACCACCTCGCGCGACGCCTCGCTCGCGCAGGCGCGCAGGCTCATCGACGCCGACTCCAGCAAGCGCATCCTGCTGCTCGGCGACCTCAACACCGCCACCACCGACCGGGGCATGCGCGGGCTCACGCCGCCGCTGACCGACGCCCAGACCGCGGCCGGCGACGGGTTCGGCTTCACCTGGCCGTCGGAGTTCCCCGTCACCAGGCCCGACCACATCCTCTACAAAGGCATGACGGCCACCAGGGCGGGCGTGGCCCCCGCGACCGGCAGCGACCACCGCGCGGCCGTGGCCTCACTCCGCCTCTAGCAGGCGCAGGTCCTCCGGCGTGTCGATGTCGGCGGGGTCGCCGTGGCCGTCGCACGGCACCTCGGTGACCAGCTCGGGACGTGCCTTGATGTACGCCCGCGCGCCGACGTCCCCCTCGGCCAGCTCCGCCACCCCGGCGAAGTGCTCGCGGCCGATCAGCACGGGATTCCTGCGCCGGCCAGCGTAGGTCGCCACCGCCAGCCCCGCGCCGGACGCGATCAGCGCGCGCACCGCGCCAGGACGGATCAGCGGCTGGTCGACCAGCGCCACCACCACGGACTCCGCCTCCTCGGGCAGCGCGGCCAGCCCCGCCCGCAGGGACGAGCCCATGCCGGACGCCCAGCCGGGGTTGCGCACGGTCACCGCACCCCGAACCTGCACGGTGGCCGCGCCGAGCACCACCACGACGGGATGGCAGCCGCCCTCCTCCAGCAGCCGCACACCCCGGTCGACCAGCCGCTCGCCGGCATATTCCACCAGTGCCTTCGGCGTGCCCAGCCGGGAGCCCCGCCCGGCGGCCAGCAGCAGCCCCGCCACCCCGCCGGATCTCATGGGCCCTCGTGGTGGATGCGGCCCCGCGTGGTGGACAGTGGGGCGCCCGAGCCGCCCCACCGCAACTGGATCAGCTCGGCGGCGATGGCCACGGCCGTCTCCTCGGGGGTGCGCGCGCCCAGGTCGAGACCGATGGGCGAGCGCAGCCGGGCCAGCTCGTCCTCGGTGAGTCCGGACTCGCGCAGGCGCGCGAGCCGGTCGTCGTGGGTGCGGCGCGAGCCCATGGCGCCCACGTAGCCGGCGCGGGTGCGCAACGCCACCTCCAGCAGCGGCACGTCGAACTTGGGGTCGTGGGTGAGCACGCAGATCGCCGTGCGCTCGTCCACCTCCACGGAGGCCAGGTAGTCGTGCGGCCACTTGACCACCACCTCGTCGGCGTCGGGGAACCGCTTGGCGGTGGCGAAGATCGGCCGGGCGTCGCAGACCGTGACGTGGTACCCGAGGAACTTGCCCACCCTGGCCACGGCCGCGGCGAAGTCGATGGCCCCGAACACCAGCATCCGCGGCGGCGGCGCGAACGACTGGACGAACACCGCCAGGTCGTCCAGCCGGCGCTCCCCCTGGCCGCCGTAGTGCCTGATGCCGGTCAGGCCCTGGGCGAGCATGCCGCGGGCGTCGTCGTCCACGGCCTCGTCGAGACGCTCCAGGCCGAGGCTGCCCGACGAGCGGTCAGGCCAGACGACCCGGCGGGCGCCGACCTGGCCGGGGCCGGAGACGATGGTGGCCACGGCGACCGGCCGGCGCTCCTCGACGGCCGCGGAGATCTCCTCCAGCTCGGGGAACGTCTCCCGCGAGACGGGCTCGACGAAGACGTCGATGATGCCGCCGCACGTGAGCCCGACGGCGAACGCGTCGTCGTCGCTGACGCCGTACCGCTGCATGACCGGCCGGCCGGTCTCCGTGACCAGCTCCGTGGCCAGCTCGAACACCGCCCCCTCGACACAGCCGCCGGACACGCTGCCGGCCACCTCCTCGCCGCGCACCGCCATGGCCGCGCCGGGCGGCCGTGGCGCGCTGCTGAACGTGCTGACCACGGTCGCCAGCCCGAACCGGTGCCCGGACCTCCACCACTCCATGATCTCCGGCAGCACGTCACGCATGGGCGAGCCTTTCGCTGAGTTGCTCGTAGGCGGCCAGGCTGTGCCCGGCCACCAGGTCGTCGAGATGCGGCAGCGCGGCCCGCATGCCGCCGGTGAGCGGCTGGTAGTCCGCGTATCCCTTGTGCGGGTTGACCCAGATCACGCGGTGGGCCTGCCGGGCCAGCCTGGCCATCTGGGCGCCGAGCAGCGCGGGATCGCCGCGTTCCCACCCGTCGGAGGCGATCACCGCGATCGTCCCCCTGGCGCTGTAACGGGCCAGGTATTCGCGGAGTTCCTCCCCCAGGCGGGTTCCTCCGCTCCAGTCGGGAATGGTCCTGGAGACCTCGTTCAGCGCCGTGCCCGGGTCGCGGTGGCGCAGCTCGGCGGTGATCGGGGTCAGCCGGGTGCCGACGGAATAGACCCTGGTGGCCCTGGGCTCGCTCCTGACCAGCGCGTGGGCGAAGCGGAGCAGGGTCTCGGCGTACGGGGCCATGGAGCCGCTGACGTCGACGAAGAGCACCACCGTACGCGGCCTGGTGGTGTGCCTGCGGTGCCTGAGCCGCGCCACGTCGCCCTTCCTGAGCGCGTCGCGGATGGTGCGCCGCTGGTCGAGCACGCCCCGGTGGGCGCTCTCGAACCGGCGCGAACGCCGCCGCGCCCGCCCGCCGCGCAGCAGGGAGAGCATCCGGTGCACCTCGGCCCGTTCGGCCTCCGTCAGCCGGGCCACGTCGCGGTGCCGCAGCACCTCCGCGCGGCTCGCGGTGGCCGGCGCCGCCGTCCCGTCGTCGCCGTCGGCGTCCTCGCCGCCGCTCTCGGCCTGCGCGGCGAGGTGCCGGGTCACGGTGGACGTGCTCGTACGGGCGGCACCCGCCCGCGCCCCGCCGAAGTAGGCGGCGAAGCACCGGTCGTATCGCGGCAGGTCGTCGGGCGTGACGCAGAGGGTGAGCCGCCCGGCCCAGTAGACCGCGCCCGGGTCGGTCACGTCGAGGTGGCCGAGCGCCCTGAGCAGGTTCTGGGTGCGTTCGTGGTCGGCCGCGACGCCGGCCGCGCGCAGCGTCCTGGCGAACCCCGTCATGGTGGCGGCCAGCTCATCCATGGGCGAGCAGCCCGTTCCCGAGCACGGTGGCGACGTCCTCGCGGTATTTCAGGGCCGCGCCCAGCGTGGCCGCGGCCCTGCCCGGATCGAGCTCCTTGGCGCCGAGCGTCAGCAGCGCCTCGGTCCAGTCGAGCGTCTCGGCCACGCCCGGCGGTTTGACCAGGTCGGCCTGGCGCAGCCGCCCGGCCGCCCGCGCCACCTGCGCGGCCAGCGTCTCGGTGCAGCCGGGCAGGCGGCGCAGCAGGATCGCGACCTCGCGGTCGAAGCTCGGATGCTCCAGCCAGTGGTAGAGGCAGCGCCGCTTGAGCGCGTCGTGCACCTCGCGCGTCCTGTTGGAGGTCACCACGACGGCCGGAGGCGTCGCGGCCCTGACGGTGCCCAGCTCGGGGATGGAGATGGTGAAGTCGGAGAGCACCTCGAGCAGGAACGCCTCGAACTCGTCGTCGGCCCGGTCGATCTCGTCCACGAGCAGCACGCTCGGCTGCGTCTCCACGGCCTTCAGCAGCGGCCTGGCGATCAGGAACCGACGGTCGTAGATCTCCCCTTCGAGCCGGCTCACGTCGGTGATCCCGGCGGCCTCCGCGGCCTTGAGGTGGAGGAGCTGGCGGGCGAAGTCCCAGTCGTACAGGGCCTGGGCCGCGTCGAGCCCCTCATAACACTGGAGCCTGATGAGCGGCGCCTCCAGCAGCGCCGCGAGGGTCTTGGCCAGCTCGGTCTTCCCGACGCCCGCCTCCCCTTCGAGGAACAGCGGCCGTCCCATCCGCAGCGCGAGGAAGGCCGCCGTGGCCAGCCCCTCGTCGGCCAGGTAGGCGTGCCGGTCGAGGAGCTCGATCAACTTGTCCGGCGACTCGATGTCCATTGCCTTGATTGTCCGCCGTAGCACGCTTTCAGGCTACGCCGCTATTCCTCGCGTGCCTCGCCGCGCTCGCGGATCAGGGCCTCCAGCTCGGCCGTGGCCCGGCGGGCGCGGGCCTTCTCCGAGCCCTGGATGCCCATGGCGCCGATCGTGCGCCCGTCGGAGAAGTCGATCCGCGGCCACGGGTCGCCCACGAGGAGCGTGACGTCGAGGATCTCCGGCCAGCTGTAGCGGTGGGTGCGGACGGCGTTGACGATCGTGATGCCCTCCTCGTCGGCCTCCACCCGCACCCGCCCCAGCAGGTGCAGCACGTAGGCCACCGCGCAGCCGAACGCCACGATCGCCACCCGGTCGGGCAGCTTGAACGGCGCGGCGATGAGGACCGCCATGACCACCGCCCCCAGCACGATCAGCACGGCGAATCCGTAGGCGACGATCCTCGCCCGGCGTGGACGCCAGGTGATGGGCAGGGGCGGTGCGGGCTGTGACACGAAGGAAACCTACCGCACGCTAACGGAGGTCCCGGAGGAGGAGGGCGGTCTCGAGCGCGGCGACGGCCGACTCGTATCCCTTGTCCTCCTTGCTGCCCGGCAGGCCGGAACGATCAAGGGCCTGGTCGAGGGTCTCGCACGTGAGCACGCCGTTGCCGACCGGCGTCCGCTCGTCCAGCGAGATCCGGGTCAGCCCCGAGGTCACCGAGTCGCAGACGTAGTCGAAATGGGCGGTCTCTCCCTTGATGACCGCGCCCAGTGCCACGACGGCGTCGCAGCGGCGGGCCAGTGCCTGGGCCACCACCGGGATCTCCAGCGAGCCCGGCACCCGCACCACCGTCGCCACCGCGCCGCTGTCGTCGCACGCCTGCACGGCCCGCGCCACCAGCTGGTCGGTGATCGTGGCGTGCCAGCTCGCCGCCACCACCCCCACCGTCAGCCCGGACGCGTCCGGCGCCACCGCCCCGGGCCGTCCCTCACCGCTCATGACGCCTCCCCCGATGTCGTGGCGATGTCGTGGCCGAGCCGGTCGCGCTTGGCCAGGAGATAGCGCTCGTTGTGGCGGTTCATGGCCACCGGCATGGGTTCGCGGCCGAGCACCTTGATGCCGTAGCCGTCCATGCCCTTGAGCTTGGCCGGGTTGTTGGTGAGCAGCCGCACCGACTTCACCCCCAGGTCGGCGAGGATCTGCGCCGCGTTGGAGAACTCGCGCGCGTCCACCGGCAACCCCAGCTCCACGTTGGCGTCGACGGTGTCGCTGCCGTTGTCCTGCAGGCTGTACGCCCTGAGCTTGGCCAGCAGGCCGATGCCCCTGCCCTCGTGGCCGCGCAGGTAGACGACCACGCCGCGGCCCTCCTCCGCGATGGCCGCCATGGCATGGTCGAGCTGCACCCCGCAGTCGCAGCGCAGCGAGCCGAACACGTCGCCGGTCAGGCATTCGGAGTGGGCCCTGACCAGGACGTTCTCGCCGCCGGACAGGTCGCCGTAGACGAGGGCCACGTGCTCGCCGCCGTCGAGCGCGCTGGCGTAGCCGTACGCCCGCCACATGCCGTGCGCGTTGGGCAGCCGCGTCTCGGCGACCCTGGTGACCATGCTCTCGGCGCGGCGGCGGTGGTCGGCGAGCTGCTCGATCGAGACCAGGGCCAGGTCGTGCTCGTCGGCGAAGCGGCGCAGCTCGGGCAGCCTGGCCATGGTGCCGTCCTCGTTGACGACCTCCGCCAGCGCGCCCGCCGCCGACAGCCCGGCCGCCCTGGCCAGGTCGACGGCCGCCTCGGTGTGGCCGCGCCTGGCCAGCACGCCGCCCTCGTGGTAGCGCAGCGGGAAGATGTGGCCCGGGCGTACGAGCTCGTCGGGCTCGGTGGCGGAGTCGGCGAGCGTGCGGATGGTCCGGGCCCGGTCGGCGGCGGAGATGCCCGTGGTGACGCCGTCGCGCGCGTCCACGGTGATCGTGTACGCGGTGCGCATGCGTTCGGTGTTGTGGAAGACCATGAGGGGCAGCCCGAGCCGGTCGAGCTCCTTGCCCTCCATGGCCACGCAGATCATGCCGCTGGTGTGCCGGATCGTGAACGTGCACAGGTCGGGCGTGGCCTTGGCGGCGGCGAAGATGAGGTCGCCTTCGTTCTCCCTGCTCTCGTCGTCGACGACCACGACGGGTTTGCCGGCGCGGATGTCCTCGATGGCGCGTTCGATGGGGTCGAGCTTGATGGTGTTCATTGCGCCACCGCCACCTGAAGCCGGGTCGTACGGGATTCGCGCAGCCATTTCACGAACCCGACGATGACCAGCACGAAGAACACGGCGTACACGTAGCCGGAGACCACGAGCCCCGAGTAGAACGCCACCGGCACCCCCACCAGGTCGACGGCCACCCACACGATCCAGAAGTCCACCAGTGCCCTGCCCTGGGCCCAGGTGGCCATCGCGCTGCCGACGAAGATGTAGGCGTCGGCCGCCACCAGGAAGGCGCCCTCGGGCAGCGGCACCGTGGCGCCCCACGACAGGCCCGTGACATAGAAGAGCAGGCCGACCGCGGCGGTGCCCAGCACCATGAAACCGATCAGGACGAGCCGTTCCCACCACCGCGCCGGGCGGATGGCCAGCTGCCTGCCGTTCTCGGTGCCGCGCCGCCAGGCCCACCACCCGTAGATCGCCAGGCCGGCGAACATCGCCTGCTTGAGCGCGTTGCCGGTGACGTGCGCGCTGATGGAGGCGATGAACAGCAACACCGAGCCGGTGAACTGGACCGGCCACGTCCACATCGACTTGCGGATGGCCAGCAGGACCGTCGACAGGGCGGCGATGTTGCCCACCAGGTCGGTCCACATCACATGCGTGCCGAACATCTCAAATCCGGCGTTGGTCCAGTTCACTTCCCGGTCACCAGCCTCTCCACATACTTGGCGATCACGTCGACCTCGATGTTCACCATGTCGCCCACCTGGCGGTCGCCCAGGGTGGTGAGCTTGAGCGTGGTCGGGATGAGGCTCACGCCGAAGCTTTCGTCGTCAACCGTCGTGACCGTCAGGCTGATTCCGTCGATGGCGATCGAGCCCTTCTCGGCGACGTGGCGGGCGAGCGGCTCCGGCAGCGAGAAGCGCACGTCGTCCCAGCTCTCACCGGGCTCCCTGGACAGCAGCGTGGCGGTGCCGTCCACGTGGCCCTGCACGATGTGGCCGCCCAGTCGCTGGTCGGCGCGTACGGAGCGCTCCAGGTTGACGGCGGAGCCCTCGATCAGCGCGCCCAGGGAGCTGCGGTCGAGCGACTCCCTGATCACGTCGACGGTGAACACGTCGTCCTCGACCGTCACGACCGTGAGGCACACGCCGTTGACCGCGATGGAGTCGCCGTGCCGGGCGTCGGAGGTGACGAGCGGCCCGCGCACCGCCAGCAGGGCTCCGCCTCCCGACCGTTCGACGGCCACGACCTCGCCCTTCTCCTCAATGATTCCGGTGAACATCACTGCTCCCTGCCTAGTGGGTGGGCGGGCCGGGCGATCAACCGAAGATCCGGCCCGATGAGGGAAAAGTCATCAAAGGTCAGGCGGTGGATCTCGCCGATCGTGCCCACCCCCGCCGCGCCGAGCGCCGCGCTCCCCGAGCCGAGCAGCGCGGGCGCCACATAGGCCAGCACCCGGTCGGCCAGGCCCTGCCTGACGAACGAGCCGGCCAGCGTGGGCCCGCCTTCCAGGAACACGCCGACCACCTCGCGCGCGGCCAGCTCCCGCAGGAGGGCGCGCAGGTCGAGGCCGTCCTCGTGGCGGGGCAGGCGCAGCAGGTCGGCTTTGAGGCCGGTGCGGGCGTCGTCGGCCACCGCGACGAGCGTGGGCGCCCGGTCGTCGAGCACCCTGGCGTGCTGGGGGGTGCGGCCCTCGGTGTCGATCACGACCCGCAGCGGCGCACGGACACCCTTGGCGGGGCCGTCGTCCCCGTCGTGTCCGGGTGGCCGGGCGGTGAGGCTGGGGTCGTCGGCCAGGACGGTGCCGATGCCGGCCACGATCGCGTCGGCGGCGGCGCGCATCCGGTGCACGTCGGCCCGCGCCTCGGGAGAGGTGATCCACTGGCTGGTGCCGTCTTCGGCGGCCGACCTGCCGTCGAGCGTCGCGGCGAACTTCCAGGTCACGTGGGAACGCCCGAGCCGCGCGTACGTGAGCCACTCCTCGTTCCCCCGCTCCGCCGCGCCGGCGAGCACCCCCGACGTCACGGGCACGCCCCGCGCCCGCAGCCGCGCGGCCCCGCCCGCCGCCTTCGGGTTGGGGTCGGTCACCGCGATCACCACCCGCGCGATGCCCGCGTCGAGCAGCGCCCGGCTGCACGGGCCCGTCCTGCCGGTGTGGTCGCAGGGCTCGAGGGTCACGTAGGCGGTGCCGCCGCGGGCCCGCTCTCCGGCCCGCGCCAGCGCGACGATCTCGGCGTGCGGCCCGCCGGCGTACGCGTGGAACCCCTCGCCCGCCACCTGACCGGCCGCGTCGAGCACGACACAGCCCACGACGGGGTTGGGGCTGGTGGTGCCGCGCCCGTGCCCGGCCAGCTCGATGGCGCGCGCCATGTGCGCGGCGTCCTGATCGGGAGTCTCCACCCGGGTCTCCTACTCGCCAGTAGCTCTTCGCCACGGCGGGCCCCGGGGGACGTGCGATGGTGCACCCGTGCACCACAGCAGGCGCCCGGCTGGGACACCGGACACCTCGCGCGCTTCCTCCCATCCGGACTTTAACCGTCGGTCCCGGAATTTCACCAGGTCAACCGGCCGATGGCATCGGCCGGGTCGCGGACTGTCACCGCCGGTTCGGAATTTCACCGACCCCGGAGCACGCTAGCTCTTCTCGCCTACCAGTCTGCCATGCCCCGATCCGGGCGCGCGACCACCCCGGGCAAAACGGCCAACCGACCGCTTGGTCAACGCCCTCAGGCCGCCATGATGCGGTGCGCGCGGCGGGCCGCCGGGCTGTGGAGCGGGTGCCCGGGGACCAGCCCGATCCCGGTGTGCAGGGTCCGCAGCGTGGCGGTCGCCCACAGGTCGCCGACCGGCGTGGCGGGCAACCCGTACAGCCGCCTCGCCCAGCGCGGCAGCGTGGCGAACGCGAGCAGCGTCAGCGCCGGCATCGCCGGCTTGAGCGGCGTGAGCAGGACCGGGAGCGGAGCGTTGAGCGACAGGCGCAGCGGGTGGGACGCCTCGGGGACGAAGCGCAGGCCCGGCCGCTCGGCGTCGATGTAGGCACGCAGCTCCGCCACCGAGCCGGGCACCTCCTCCGCCCGCAACCCCACGACCTCGGCGGCCCGCCGCCACTCCGCCACGAACGTGTCGGCCTCGTCGTCCGTCAGCCGCACCCCCGCCCTGCGGGCGACCGACAGGTAGGAGTCGACCTCGCCGACGTGCACCCAGCGCAGCGCGTCGGGCTCGTCGAGGCGGAACGTGGCGCCGGTGTCAGGATCGTGGGCGGTCAGCTTGGCATGGATCTTGCGGACGCGGCGGCCGGCCCGCTCGACCTCCGCGCGGGTGCCGTACGTGCGCACGCGTACGAACTCGGTCGTGCGGACGAACCGCGACCAGGCTTCGTTCGGATCCATGAGCGCGGAATTCTGCAGCACCCCGCGCATCGCCCTCGGATGCAGCCCCTGCATCAGCAGGGCGCGAATGCCGCCCACCAGCAGAATCGGCTCGCCCATCACCCGCCACGTCACCGAGCGGGGCCCGAAGATGCCATGGTCGCCCATAAGTGGATAGTTACCCCGGCAACCGACATTTCATGTCACGAGGCGGCGCGCTCGGCGGCGGCCCTCAGCCCGTCGACGGCGGCCATGGGGTCGGACGCGCCGAAGACGGCGCTGCCCGCCACGAACACGTCGGCGCCCGCCTCGGCGCAGCGCTCGATGGTCTCGCCGGTCACCCCGCCGTCCACCTGCAGCCACACGCGCCCGCCGTGCTTGTCGACGAGCTCGCGCGCCCGCCGCAGCTTCGGCAGCACCACGTCGAGGAACTTCTGCCCGCCGAACCCCGGCTCGACGGTCATCAGCAGCAGCATGTCGACCTCGCCCAGCAGGTCTTCGAACGGCTCGACCGCCGTGGCCGGGTTGAGCGCGAGGCCCGCCCTGGCCCCGAGTGCGCGGATCTCGCGCAGCGTGCGGACCGGAGCCCGTGCCGCCTCCGCGTGGATGGTGACGCTGCCGGCGCCCGCCTCGGCGTACTGAGGCGCCCAGCGGTCGGGCTCGGCGATCATGAGGTGGCAGTCGAGCGGCTTGTCGGTCGCCTTGCGCAGCGACTCGACCACCGGCAGGCCCAGGGTGAGGTTGGGCACGAAGTGGTAGTCCATCACGTCGACGTGCAGCCAGTCGGCGTTGGGCACGGCGGCGGCCTCGTCGGCGAGCCTGGCGAAGTCGGCGGCGAGGATGCTGGGCGAGATCTGTACGGCCATGATGCGCCAGTCTATTGAACGGCCCGCGCCCGTCTCGCCGGGGCCATCAGCCCGAGCCTGATGAACAGCACCGGCGCTCCCAGCTGCACCCAGAGCGCCAGCAGCGCGTATCCGGCATACAGGACGGCGCCGGTCTGCGGCAGCTGCTCGCGCATGACGTAGAAGACGGACGCGGCGACGATCGTGCCGAGCAGCCAGCGGGCGACACGCATGCCGAGCGGCCCGCCCGCCTCGAACCAGCCGATCCGGTGCATGATCGACGTGCCCGCCAGCGTGCCGGCCAGCAGCCCTGCGAGGATGACGACCCGGTCGAGGTTCTCGGGGTCGATGGCGCCGGCCGGGCTCCACGCCGCGGGCGGCGACCAGCCGGAGTAGGGGGCGTTGACGAGCGCCGCCGCGCCGATCAGCCCGAACGACAGCGCCGCGGAGGCGGCCAGCTGCGCCCACAGCGCCTGCCGCCGCCACCACGCCGTCACGGGGCGTTCCAGCGTGATGACGAGCGCCAGCACGACCAGACCGAGCACCACTCCGGCCACGACGTCGGAGATGAAGTGCACGCCGAGGTAGACCCGGCTCAGGCACACCAGCCCGACGAGCCCGCCCGCCGCCCACCACGCCCACGAACCGCCCGACAGCGAGGCGAGCCGGCCCAGGCCGGCCGTGCCGCTCTGGGCGTGCCCCGACGGCAGCCCGAACGCCCCCTCCGGGGAGAGCGGGCGGACGCGGGCGTCGATCCAGTACGGCCTCGGCTGGTGCCAGGCGAGCTTGGCGAGCGCGTTCGTGGCGCCCGCCACCATCACCGTGAGCCCGAGGCGCAGGGCGAACGCGGGATTGACGCACCAGTAGAGCACGGGCAGGCACAGCAGGTAGAAGGTGTCGGTGCCGAGGGCCGACACCAGCTTCATCACCGGCAGGACCCATTCGGGCCACCGCTGGAGCCCGACGATCGTCCCGAGCTCCGCCAGGTGCAACTCGTCCAGGAGATCCACCCTGCCCATCGTGTCCCATCCGCGCGCCGTCATGCCCGGCGCGCCGCTCGCGGCGACGTGATTCGCGCCGCGCCGGCACGGTCAGCCGGCACGGTCAGCCGGCACGGTCAGCCGGGCGGCGCGCCCAACGATCAGTGCCGCTTGCGCAGCACGGCCAGGAACATGGCGTCGGTGCCGTGCCGGTGCGGCCAGAACTGGGCGTGCGGCCCCTCCCCCAGGCCTTCGACGCCCGGCAGGTAGGCGCGCGCGTCGAGCTGCTCGACGTCCTCCCTGCGGGCCGCGACGTCGCCGACCACGACCCGGGTCTCGGCCAGATGGGGAGAGCAGGTCACGTACGCCACGACGCCCCCGGGACGCACGGCGTCGAGCGCCGTGCCGAGCAGCCGCCGCTGCAGCTTGCCCAGGTCGCCGATGCCGGCCGGATCGCGCCGCCAGCGCGCCTCAGGACGCCGCCGCAACGCGCCGAGCCCGGTGCAGGGCGCGTCGAGCATGACCCGGTCGAACACCCCCTGCCGCCAGGCCGGCTCCGTGCCGTCGGCGGTGACCACGCCGGCGTCCCTGGTGGTCTGCCAGACCAGCCGCGCCCGGTGGTACTGCAGGTCGGCGGCCAGCAGCCGGGCCCCTCCTGGAAAGGCGCCAGGGGCTCCTGCGTCGAGCCCGGCGAGGTCCCCGTGGACGGCGATGGCGTCCAGCAGCCCGGCCTTGCCGCCGGGCCCCGCGCACAGGTCGAGCCAGCGCTCCTCGCCCTCGCCCTCGACCGGCACCCGGGTCAGGGCGAGCGCCACCAGCTGGCTGGCTTCGTCCTGCACGGCGGCGCGCGTCTCGCCGACCGCCGCGATCTGGCCGGGATCGCCCTCAGGCAGGTAGGCCGCGTAGGGCGAGTAACGGGCCGGCGCGGCGCCCGCCTCCTCCAGCTCCGCCACCGAGCTGCGCCCCGGCCGGGCGACCAGCGTCACCAGCGGGCGGGCGTTGTCGGCCTCGAGCAGCTCGGTCACCTCGTCAGGGCCGCCCAGCGCGTCGCGGAACGCGGAGACGATCCACCGGGGATGTCCGTGAGCGACGGCGAGATGGCCGACCGGGTCGTCGGCCGGATCGGGGGCGACGATCGGCAGCCACTCCTCGACCGTCCTCGAGCCGACCTTGCGGAGCACCGCGTTGACGAACTTGGCCGCGCCCGCACCGATGCGCAGGCGTACGAGGTCGACGGTGGTGCCGACGGCCGCGTGCGGCGGGACGCGCATGCGCAGCAGCTGGTGGGCGCCGAGCCTGAGGGCGTCGAGCACGTCGGGATCGGGCGTGCGGTCACTGCACGTCTCGATGATCGCGTCGTAGGTGCCGAGGCCCCGCAGCGTGCCGTAGGCGAGCTCGGTGGCCAGCGCCGCGTCACGGCCCCTGATCCCGCGCTCGCGCAGCAGGCGCGGCAGCAGCAGGTTGGCGTACGCGTCGCGCTCGTCGACGGCGCGCACGACGTCGAAGGCCGCGTTGCGCGCCTGATCGCGCGCCGGCTTCCGCACCGACTTCTGCGCCGACTTCTGGGGCCTGCGCGTACGGTTGCCGCCGGCCCCCTGGTGCCCCCTGCTCGTCATGCCCTCAAACTTTCCGCGCGGCCTGGCCGGCGCCGTGCCGGGTCACTTGAAGCTCTCTTCGCCTTCCGGGCGGACCCCTCGGGCCCACTCGACGGCTCCCATCAGCCGCTTGCCCTGCGGCTGCACGTCGCCGAGCTCCACCGCGTCGGTCGCGGTCCCCACCCGGACCGAGGTCTTCGACGCGGCAATCTCGCCCGGCGCGAGCCGCTCGCCGGCGAGCACCCGCACCGGGCCGAGTTTCACCCGCTGCCCTCTGAACTCGGTCCACGCGCCGGGGCCCGGGGTGCAGGCCCGGATCAGCCGGTCGATGTGGAGGGCTGGTCTGTCCCAGGCGACCCGGGCGTCGGCGACGGAGATCTTGGGCGCGACGCTCACGCCCTCGGCCGGTTGGGGCCGGGCCTCCAGGGCGCCGTCCTCGACGCCGTCGAGGGTGGCGGCGAGCAGGCCCGCCCCCGAGACCGACAGGCGTTCCAGCAGGGCGCCGCTCGTGTCGGACGCCCGGATCTCCTCGGTGACCACGCCGTAGACGGGCCCCGCGTCGAGCTCCTTGACGATCTGGAACGTGCTCGCGCCGGTGATCTCGTCACCGTGCAGGATGGCGTGCTGGACGGGGGCCGCCCCGCGCCAGGCGGGCAGGATCGAGAAGTGGAGGTTGATCCAGCCGTGCCGGGGCACGTCGAGGGCTGACTGCGGAAGCAGCGCGCCGTAGGCGACCACCGGGCAGCAGTCGGGCTCGAGGGCGCGCAGCCGGTCGAGGAAGGCGGGATCGCCGGCCTTCTGCGGGCGCAGCACCTCGATGCCCGCCTCCTCGGCGAGCTCGGCCACCGGAGAGGGGTGGACCTTGCGGCCCCGGCCGGACTGGGCGTCGGGACGGGTGACGACCGCCACCACGTCGTGCCGGGGCGAGTCGATGAGGGTGCGCAGCGACGGCAGCGCCGTCGCAGGGGTGCCCGCGAAGACCAGACGCATGCTCTCAGAGCGCCTTTCCGCCGGTGGGGTGCGGCGAGGCCTTGATCACCGGAGCGGACAGCCCGCTCCACTCGGCCTCGCGCACGGCCTTCATGGCGAGCTTGCGCTGCTTGGGGTCCATGCGGTCGATGAACAGGATGCCGTCGAGGTGGTCGGTCTCGTGCTGGAAGCACCGGGCCATCAGGTCGGTGCCCTCGAGGACGACGGGCTCGCCGTGCATGGAGAAGCCCTTGGCCACGGCGCGTACGGCGCGCGGCGTCGGGAACGACAGGCCGGGGAAGGACAGGCAGCCCTCCTCGCCCTCCTCGTCGATCTCCGAGGACAGGTCGAGGTCGGGATTGATCAGGTGGCCGAGCTGATCGTCGACGTAGTAGGTGAACACCCGCAGCCCGACGCCGATCTGCGGCGCCGCCAGGCCCGCGCCCGGGGCGTCCATCATCGTGTCGGTGAGGTCTTTGACCAGCTTGCGGAGCTCCTTGTCGAAGTCGACGACCGGGGCCGCCGGGGTGCGCAGCACCGGATCTCCGAACAGCCGGATCGACTGGATCGCCAAGGGGGTCACTCCGTTTCTCGAACGTGGATCAGCCCAGTTTAGTAGAGCATGTCACCTGCCAGAGGCCTCCCGCACCGCCCGCGGCCGGCGGCGGGCCGCTCACCTGCGCAGGGCCGTCGTGCTACGACGTCGTGCGCGGACCGTCGTGCACCAGCGAGCGGGCCTTCATCGCGGCCTTGCGCGCAGCCTTGACCACAGCCTGGTCGTCGTGGGCGGTGGCGAGCATGTCGAGCACCGCGATCGTGTCGGGGTGACCGACCGCGGGCATCTCGCCGACGATCTTGATCAGGTCTTCGCCGGGCTCGGGGGTGTCGAGCCGGCCGGCCGCGTGGCCCGACAGGTGCATGAGCGCGGCCAGGGAGTCGACCGCTATCCAGGTGTGGTCCTCCGGGCTGAGCGCCGGCGCCTCGAGGTCGCGGATGTGCAGCCACGAGGCGGCGTAGCGGCGCATCAGCGGATCGCCGAGCGCCTGCCTGACGGGCTGCTCAGCCTCCGGGCCGAGCTCTTCCAGGATCGCGCCCACCGCGCCGCGCTGGCCCGCCGTGCCGGAGACGGCGATCTCGATCAGGGCGCGGGCGGCCGACTCGGGCGAGCGGCGCTCCAGCCACCCCGCGACGGCGCTCTGCGTGGCCGCTCCCTTGACCAGCTCGTCGACCAGCTCGGCGGCGGACAGGTCCGCGTACACCTCGACCTCGGCCGCGGTCGGCGCGTCGTGCCCCTCGCGCAGCAGGTCGCGGCGGATGGCCCAGACGCCGATCGGGGTGAGGGCGGTGCGGCCCGCGGAGGTCTGCTCGACGAGCCCGCAGTAGGCCAGCAGCGACAGCGCCTCCAGCAGCTCGGCGGGCAGCGCCGCGGCGAGCCTGCGCATCTCGACGGGGCCGGGAGCGCAGGCGACCTCGTGGGACTGGAGGATGCCGCGGGCGAGGTTGGCGGTGGCGACGCCCGAGCGCACGGAGTAGATCGTGGCGAGCATCTCGGCCAGGTGGCCGTCGACCACGGCCGAGCCCGTCAGGCCCTCGTCCGCGCGGTCGAGCACGTCCATGACCACGCCGTCCCAGAACTCCAGCGTGGCCTCGACGGTCAGCTGCATCGACAGCGGCCCGCGCGAGGCCCGCCCGCCGAGGATCTGCAGCAGCCCGGTGTTGACGGCGACGATCCAGATCAGGCGCAGCCGGGAGAGCGGCACCCCGAGCTCCCCTGCCGCGGCCCGCGCGGCCGCCTCGTCGAGGTGCCCCTCGGCGGTCACCTGCCGGGTGCCCGCCCAGTGCGTGAGCCTGATGGCGTCGGCGACCAGCGGGACCGTGGGCACCGCCTTGGCCAGCTCGGCGTCGGACGCCAGCAGGACCGGCGGAAACGTCAGCGCCTCATGCTCCACGGGAGTCTCCACAGGAGGCCGTGACGGCACGGCGGCCTGCTCATCGATCAGCTTGCGCAGCTCGGCGAGGTCGAAGACATTGTTGGCCACCCACGAAACTTACTGCACACGAGTCACATGAGCGTACTCAACGGATGGCCCGGGACCGGGCTTTGAACGCGGCCTTGCGGGCCGCCTTGGCGACCGTGCCGTCGGGTATGGAGCGTCCGAGCAGCTCGAGGACGTCGACGACGTCGGGATGGTCCACCCGCCACATCTCCTCGATCATGTGGGCGGGCGGGCCGGAGGCGGCCATGTTCTCGGCGAACACCTCGAGATCCTCCTCGGCCGCAGGCATCGCGAGCGCGAGCATGTCGACGCTGACCCAGAGCAGTTCCTCCTGGGTGAGCTGGGGCGCGGGCAGCCCTCTGGCGGCCAGCCAGTGGATGGCGTGCGGACGCAGCTCCTGGTCGTCGAGATAGTCGCGCACCTGCGGCTCGGCCTCGGGCCCGAGCCGGTCGACGATGGTGATGGCGATGCCTCGGGCCACGGCGGGCGCGCCGGAGGCCGCGCCCAGCAGCTCGGCCGCGGCCTCGCCCGCCGCCCTTCCGGTCAGCCAGCGGCTGATGTCGTCCTCGGCCAGCTCGGCGGGGACGCCTTCGAGCAGCCCTTCGATGAGGCCGCGGGCGTCGGCCTCGGCCAGGTCGGACGCCTGCGGGGCGTCGAGCCCGAGCGACAGGTAGTGCTCGCGCAACCCCCACACCGCCAGCGGCGTGAGCTCCGCGGTGTCGCCCGTGACCTCGATCATGCCGTGCCAGGCCAGCCGGTCGAGCACGGCGTCGAGGTCGGCCCCGCCGTCGCCGGCGATCTCGTCGAGATAGTCGCCGATCACGGTGACGGGGACCCGCACCTGGAGCCGGTAGAGCATGTCGAACAGGTCGTAGAGGCCCTCGTCGAGCTCGGCCGAGCCGGTGACGGCGCCCCGCGTGCCCGGCTCCAGCATGCGGGCCACCGCCTGCGCCCACGCCTCCATCGGGTCGCCGCCGCTGTCGGCCGGTGGCTGCTCGGCCAGCATCGGCACCGAGGCGAGCCCGGCGCGCAGGTCGTCGGGGGAGGCCAGCCGGGCGGCCGGCAGGGGCGTGCAGCCCGGGCAGTCGCAGGGCGCCTCGCCCAGATCGGGCACCTCGCCGGACGGGATGGCGATCGACTGCTCGAGCGACTCGGGCCCGATGGAGCTGAACAGGCTCTTGGCCATGCCGAAGTTGGCCGGGTCGGCGAGGGCCTCCGGCATGCGCGGCTCGATGTCGTCGAGCCTGCCGCGCATGAGCGCCGCCGTCTCCTCGCCGACCGCGCCGCGCTCGCTGAGGTAGGCCACCAGAGTGCGGGCCGCGGACACGGTCTCACGCGCGCTCTCCGGCGGCGCGATGACCTTGCGCGGATAGATGGACAACAACAGCTCATCGAACGTCTCGGGGGTGAAGTCACCCGGCTCGTTGACGTTGAGGTAGTCGCTGGCGTAGTCGCAGAGCAGGCGGACCTCGTCCGCGTCCACCTCGACGTCCCGCGAGCGCCCCCAGGCACGCAGGTCGTCGATGGCCTGGTTCACCCATTCGATCGACACAGGGGCACGCTAACGGCTGGCCATGAGTTGAGCGAATCGGGGAAACGGTCTAAATCAGGTCGAGCGGGTCGACACTCACCCTCACCACCTCCGGTGTCTTGCGCGCCGCGCGCACCCCGCTGGCGCCCTTGAGCGCGGCCGCCAGCGCGGCGCCCCCGGCCCGGCGCACCCGGATCATGGCGCGTTCCTGTCCCGGCTCGTCCACTGGCACGGGGCCGAGCACCTGGGCGTCGGAAGGCAGGCGTACCTCGTCGAGCATCTGCCTGACCGCGCTCGCCGAACCCGTGAGCGTCGCCATCCGCACCGCGGGCGGGAAACCTAGCTCGGCCCGCTCTCCGAGCTCACGCTCGGCGTGCGTGATGGGGTCCCACCTGACCAGCGCCTGTACGGCGGGCAGTGCGGAGTCCCCGAGCACGACCAGCTCGGCGGCGGCCCGGAGCAGGGCGGCGGCGTTCATCCAGCGGCGCACCGCCTCCTCGGCCGCCCTCAGATCGGCCCGGCCGAGCAGCGCCCACCCGTCGAGCAGCACCGCCGCCGCGTACCCCCCTTCGGCCACGGGCTCCGCGCCGGGGGTCGCGACGACCAGCGCGCGGGTGGACGGCACGGTGGCCAGCACGCCGTCACGGCCCGACGTGCGCACCGGCACGGACGGGAAGGCCCTGCCGAGTTCCTCCGCCGTACGCCTGGCCCCCGTGACGACGGCGCGCAGCCGGGGACTTCCGCAGGACGGGCACCGCCAGCGCGCGTCCACCCGGCCGCACCAGCGGCAGTAGGGGGCGGCGTGGCCGCCCCTGAGCGCCAGCGGGCCGTGGCACAGCGGCCCGCCCTCGCCCGTCCCGCCGGCTCCGGTCACCTCGGCCCGGCCGGGCTCACCCTCATGGCGGGCGGGGTGCTCACGCCGGGCGCCCGCGCCGGGCTGCGCGGCCTGGGACGGGCCGCCGACCGGACCCGCACCGCCAGGCGGCCCTGCCGGGGACGGCTCGGTGAGGGGGTCCGGGCCGCCGAGCCTGATCGCCCCCGCCATGGCCGAACCGGGGGACCTCTCACTCGACGGGAGGGCAGAGGCGGCCGTCCTGGTGGGAGGCAGGACACACCGGGCAGGCGCACGGCAGTGCCGGCAGGCCAGGGCGGGCAGGTAGCCGCGTCTCGGCACCTGCACCAGCACCGGGCCTGTCTCCAGACCCTCCCGCAGGGCCCGCCAGGCGATGCTCGGCAGCCTGGCCTGCCGCGCCGCCTGGTCCTTGGCCAGTTCCGCGTCCTCACCCGCCGGGCGTACGCGGGGGGCCAGGCTCCTGATCGTCGTACGGGCGGCCACGATCGGCCTGGCCCAGCGGGAGGCGATGAGCTGCGTGGCCTCCGCGGTGCGCGCGTACCCGCCGATCAGCATCGCCGCGCCGGTCCTGTGCGCCCTGAGCCCGAGCACCTCCCGGGCATGCGGGTACGGGGCCAGGCGTTCGGCGTGCAGATCGTCGCCGTCGTCCCAGATGGCCACCAGACCGAGATCCGCCACGGGGGCGAACATGGCGGCCCTGGTGCCGACAACGGCCCGCACCTGCCCTCTCAGCACCTTCAGCCACCGCCTGTACCGCTCCGCCGGCCCCAGATCGGCCGTGAGCGCCACGTGCCTGCCAGGACCGAGCGCCCGCTCGAATGCGGCGTCCGCCAGCGCCACGTCCTTGCCGTCGGGCACCACCAGGACCGCTCCCCTGCCGCCGTCCAGCGTCGCGTGTACGGCCTCGGCCATAGCCCTCGCCCACCCGCGGGCGCCGGGCAGGGCCGACCACACGGCCCGGGGCGCCCGCCCTCCGCGCAACGCGTCCAGGAAGGAGGGCCCGGTGGGATAGGCGTCCCAGGCGCTCTCCCCCCGCGCCACCTCCCCGCCGTAAGACTGCACCGCCTGCTGAGCACCTCGGCCCACCTGCTCCGACGACGGGGGCTCCTCCGCCGAGGACACCTGATCCGGCTGGGGCCGTCCTTCCACACCGCCGGCCTCGACGGGCCGCTCCGCCGCACCGGCGGTCTCGCCGCCCGGCGGCACGGCAGCGGTCGCGTCACCGGGCTGAGGCCGCTCCCCCTCTCCGGGACGTGACGCGTTTCCCGCGGTGACGGGATCATCGAGTCCGGGTCGAGTATCGGTAGTGGCCCGCGCGGCCGGGACGGGCGCATCGGGAGCCGGCCCGGGCGGAGCCGGGGTCTTGGGGGTCTCCGCCTCGACCTTGGCATGGCGCGGCGGGATGGCGAGGCGCAGCACGTCGGTCAGGGTGCCCGCGTACCGGTCGGCGACGGCACGGGCCAGCCCGGCGATCTCCGGCGTGAGCACGCGCTCAGGGGAGACCACACGTTCGAGGGGCGTGAGCCGCCCATCGTGCTCGCTCTCCTCGGCCCTCTCCAGCAGGAACCCGTCCACGAGCTTGCCCGCGAACCGCACCCTGACCCGCACGCCCGGCTCGGCCTTGTCGTGCATGGAAGCCGGGACCAGGTAGTCGAAAGAACGGTCGAGGTGCGGCAGCGGGCTGTCCACGACGATTCTCGCCACCGGCCGCTCGGGAGCGGGCACCGGAGCGCCTTTGGCGTCCTTGGACGACGCTGGAGGCCGCACGGCGTCGAGCGGCAGAAGGGCGTCGTCGGAGTCGGTCACGCCCTACGTCTACCAGACCTCACCACCCGCGGCGTCCGCCGGCCGCACGCGGCACGAACGCCGGATGCCGCATCCCCGGACAGGGAATGCGGCATCCGATTCGCCAGCCGGCAGGCCGTTCACGAATAGGCGGGGACAGGCGTCACGACCCCGTCGCACGGCGGGAGCCGCCCCGCGCTGCCGGGGGGCGGCACGACCACGCCCCGGCCGTCTCCGCCCGGGGAACATGCGCCGGCCGGCCAGGGCCGTCCGGCCGTACGCCGAACCGGCCCCGGGCCCCGCGGAGCCCGGGCCGGCGCGTCATGCGGACCGGCGGCGTCCCGCGCCCAGGGCCGACCGGCCGGGAGAGCGAGACGCCCGCAGGCTCACAGGCCGGCGGCGGTGCGCAGGGACTCGGCGCGGTCGGTGGACTCCCAGGAGAAGCCCTCGCGGCCGAAGTGCCCGTAGGCGGCGGTCTCGGAGTAGATGGGCCGCAGCAGGTCGAGGTCGCGGATGATGGCGGCCGGGCGCAGGTCGAACACCTGGAGGACGGCCTCCTGGATCTTCTCCACGGCCACCTTCTCCGTGCCGAAGCACTCCACGAACAGCCCGACCGGCTTGGCCTTGCCGATCGCGTAGGCCACCTGGACCTCGCACCGGTCGGCGAGCCCGGCGGCGACGACGTTCTTGGCGACCCAGCGCATCGCGTAGGCGGCCGAGCGGTCGACCTTGGACGGGTCCTTGCCGGAGAAGGCTCCGCCGCCGTGGCGGGCCATGCCGCCGTAGGTGTCAATGATGATCTTGCGCCCGGTGAGCCCGGCGTCGCCCATCGGGCCGCCGATCTCGAAGCGGCCGGTCGGGTTGACCAGCAGGCGGTAGCCCTCGGTGTCGAGGTCGAGCTCCGCGAGCACGGGGTCGACCACGTGCTCCTTGATGTCGGGCGTCAGCATCTCCTTGAGGTCGATCTCGGCGGCGTGCTGCGTCGAGACGACCACGGTGTCGAGCCGGATCGGCGTGTCGCCGTCGTATTCGATGGTGACCTGGGTCTTGCCGTCGGGCCGGAGGTAGGGGACCGTGCCGTTCTTGCGCACCTGGGACAGGCGCAGGGCCAGCCGGTGGGCCAGCGTGATCGGCAGGGGCATCAGCTCGGGGGTCTCACGGCAGGCATAGCCGAACATGAGGCCCTGGTCACCGGCGCCCTGACGGTCGAGCTCGTCGCCGTCCTCGCCCTCGCGGTGCTCGTAGGCGGCGTCAACGCCCTGGGCGATGTCGGGCGACTGCGCGCCGATGGACACCGACACACCGCACGAGGCGCCGTCGAAGCCCTTGTGGGAGGCGTCGTAGCCGATCTCAAGGATCTTCTCCCGGATGACGCCAGGGATGTCGACGTAGGTCTCGGTGGTGACCTCGCCTGCGACATGGACCTGGCCGGTAGTGATCATCGTCTCGACGGCGACCCGGCTCTTCGGGTCGTCTTTGAGCATGGTGTCGAGAATCGCGTCACTGATCTGGTCGGCGATCTTGTCCGGGTGGCCTTCGGTGACCGACTCGGAGGTGAACAGGCGACGTGACAACTCAGTGGCTCCTCATGCAGCGGCTGCTGACGTATGTACGGCTCAGGGCCGGCGGGCGGACCTGGGCTTCGCCGAAGTCTAGCCCTACCCGGCGCCCGGCTGCGAAGCCGCACACCGCATGTCGGGCATCACAGGTCGGGCAGTGGATCCGGGGGAAGGGTCTCCGGCGCGAAGACCTCCGCGTCGGCGGCCTTGATCACCGCGGTGTACTCCTCATCGAATTCGAACGCCATCGAGCCCAGCTCGATTATCGGTCCAGGCTGGATGGGGCCCAGCCGCGTGCGCCTCGGAAACGACGCGAACACCGCGACGGGCCGGTCGCTTCTGAGCGTCCTGGTGGCGAGCACCGAAATGGCCGCGTCGGTGACCACGATGAGGAAATGTCCGCTTTCCGTCGTTCCCACCGAGTGGGCGGGGAAGACGTAGTGGAGCTCCCCTTGGTCGCCGAGCAATGTCCTACAACGATCCCTGACAGCAGAACCCACCGGCATTCCATCCCCCCTTGCCCCAAGTATCCGCAGGCGTATGGGGGTGTCGCAACATGCGATTTGGAAATAGGTCTGACACGGTTTGTACGTTCTTCGCCGCCCGCGCCCCTTATGCAACCGTTAGTACGGTCCCCGCTCAGGCGAGACGGGCCGCGACGAGATCCCACACGACGTCGGCGAGATCCTCCTTGGGACCGAGCGGAACCTCGACCGGGTCACCGCCCGCGACGAGCACGGTGGCCGCGTTGTCGGAGGTGCCGAACGCCCTGCCCGCACCCACCTCGTTGACGACCAGCAGGTCACAACCCTTGCGTGCGAGTTTGGCCTGCCCGTTGGCGAGCACGTCGTGCGTCTCGGCCGCGAAGCCGACGATCACCTCGGGGTACGGCTCCCGCACCGCGCCGCCCGCTGCCGCCTCCGGCCGCGCGCCACCCTCACCACCGGTCCCGACGCGCCGGGCCGCTTCATCACCGGACGCGAAACCGGGAACCGCCGCACCACCGGACGCGACGCCAGGCAGCACGCCATCACGGGACGCGACACCGCGGTCCGTCTCGCCCTCGGACGCCGCCCCACCGGCCACCCCAATGGCCGCCCCACCGGCCGGCTCGCCGGACGCAACAACCACGGGCCCGCTCACATCCACCGTGTCCGGCACGCCGGCCGCGTCGGGGACGCGGGCCTGACGGCGGCGGCGACCGAGCTCGGCGAGGATGTCGGGATTTTTCGTCAAGTGGATGGACTCGGGCTCGCCGTCCGTCTTCTTGATCTTCTCGTCGTGCCGCGTCGCGGGCCGGAAGTCCGCCACGGCCGCCGCCATCACCACGACGTCGGCCTCCCCGGAGGCGGCCAGCACCGCCTGGCGCAGCTCGGCCGTGGACTCCACCCGCACCACCGTGGCCCCGGCCGGATCGGGCAGCGTGACGTTGGCGGCGATGAGGGTCACCTCGGCCCCGCGGGCGACGGCCGTGCGGGCCAGGGCATAACCCTGCAGCCCCGACGAACGATTGCCGATGTAGCGAACCGGGTCGATCGCCTCACGGGTGCCCCCGGCGGACACGACGACCTTGCGCCCGGACAGGTCGCGCGGCCGGCCGCGCAGCACGCGCAGGCAGACCTGGAAGATCTCCGCCGGGTCGGGCAGCCGGCCGGGGCCGCTGTCGGCGCCGGTGAGCCGCCCAGCGGCGGGGTCGATCACGACCGAGCCGCGCTCGCGCAGCGTCGCGACGTTGGCGCGGGTGGCGGGATGCTGCCACATCTCGGTGTGCATCGCGGGCGCGAACACGACCGGGCATCTCGCGGTCAGCAACGTGTTGGTGAGCAGATCGCCCGCCAGCCCGTGCGCCGCCCTGGCGAGCACGTCGGCGGTCGCGGGCGCCACCACGATGAGGTCGGCCTGCTGGCCGATCCGCACGTGGGGCACCTCGTGAACGTCGTCCCACACCTCGGGGGTCACGGGATTGCCGGACAGGGCGGCCCAGGTGGGCGCGCCCACGAACTTCAGGGCGTCGCGGGTCGGGACGACCCGCACCTCGTGCCCCGACTCGGTGAACAGGCGCAGCAGCTCGCAGGCCTTGTACGCGGCGATGCCGCCGCTGACGCCCAGGACGACCTTCATCGAAGGGGTCAGACCGCGCCTTCGATGGGCTCGGCGTTGAGCAGGCCCTCGGAGACCTCGCGCAGCGCGATGGACAGCGGCTTCTCCTGAGCATGCGTCTCGACCAGCGGCCCGACGTATTCCAGCAGGCCCTCGCCGAGCTGGGAGTAGTAGGCGTTGATCTGGCGAGCGCGCTTGGCGCCCATGATCACCAGGGAGTATTTGCTGTCGACGATGTCGAGCAGCGCGTCGATCGGCGGGTTGGTGATGCCCTCCGCGGCCGGGATGGTGCCTGCCACGATTGTCAGACCTCTCGGTTGGTGGTTGTCGTGACCCCCTGAGGGTCAGTCATCAAGGCTATCAGCCGGTGGCACACGTCTTGGACACTCGTGTTCACCAGGGTGAGGTCGAATTCGGATTCGGCGGCCATCTCGATCCGCCCGGCCGCCAGACGGCGCGCGATGACGTCCTCGGGCTCGGTGCCGCGCCCGCGCAGCCGCATCTCCAGCTCCTCCCAGCTGGGCGGGGCCAGGAAGACCAGCAGCGCCTCCGGCATGCTGCGGCGCACCTGCCTGGCGCCTTCGAGGTCGATCTCGAGCAGGGTCGGTACGCCCTCGGCCAGCTTCTTCAGCACCGGCTCGCGCGGCGTGCCGTAGCGGTTGCCCGCGAACTCCGCCCATTCGAGCAGCTCACCGGCCGCCACGAGCCGGTCGAACTCGTCGCCGTCGACGAAGTAGTAGTGGACCCCGTGCGCCTCGCCGGGCCGGGGCCTCCTGGTGGTCACCGAGACCGACAGCCACACTTCGGGGTGTGCCCGCCGGAGCTCGGCGACGACCGTGGACTTGCCGACGCCCGACGGCCCGGAAAGGACCGTCAGCCGTCTCTCGCACAGGGGCAGGAAGCCGTCCTCCACTTCCGATCCGACAGTCTCATGGGCACTGACGTCGCCGGACCAGGACCTGTCGGCCACTTCCTACCCCCCGTTGAACCTGCGCTTTCGTGTGGAACAGAGATTAGCTCTCGTTGCCACCGAACTCGCGCTCGAGGGAGGCCCTCTGGTTCGCGCCGAGGCCCCGCACGCGGCGGGACTCGGCGATGGCCAGCCGCTCCATGAGTTGCTTGGCGCGGACCTTGCCCACGCCTGGGAGCGATTCCAACAAAGCCGACACCTTCATCTTGCCGATGACGTCGTCGGTCTGCCCATCCTTGAGCACCTCAGCCAGAGAAACCGCGCCATGCTTGAGCCGGTTCTTGACCTCGGCACGCTCTTTACGGGCCTTGGCAGCCTTCTCCAGGGCTGCGGCGCGCTGCTCGGGGGTCAGGGGAGGAAGAGCCACGCCGGGTCACCTCGAATTTCTGTCGATGTACTCGGACGGGAAGGGAAACTAGCTGGTCATCGCCCCCTAAGCAACGTCAAGAGCACTTTCTCTCGCCACAAAATGCACTTCATCACTGTCCGTGTTTGTAAAATCACATTGTGCTGATCGAATTGCCGCACTTCCCGCTCAGGGCGGCGGCGCGCGACGATGTCGCGAAACGCAATGAAGATCACATTACAGCCGTCCAGCATTGTCCGAAATGCCGCCCGCACCTGGGCCGAAACCTTCTCGGCGATCGGTGCGCGACCGCTTCAGGGATGCCTTATGATCTTGTGAGCGGCACCGGACGGCAAGATCCGTCTTGCCCGCCCGTCCATGATCCACCGACCCATGGCGGCGGGTGCACGGGCAGGCGCGGCGACCACCTCTGACTCGCGCCCGTCAACCCACATCCGTCACCCCGTGCCGGGGGCGCCGCCACCGCCCGACCACACGGGACCGACGCGACATCCCGGCGTCTCGCCGGCATGTGGCCGACGCTGTGCCGCGACGGCACGGAGCCCAGCGCCCCGGCCCCGGCATGACGGCCTGGTCCATGCGTGAATGCCGGGCGCGTGTCCTGCGGCCACCACGACACGCGCTCGACCTGCCGGGTACGCGGCCATCGGCGCACCGTGACCGGCCACGGGCGCGTACCCGGCTGCGGACCACCACGGTCCGGTCTGGCGCGCGTCCCCGGGTGCCGGTCCGCCACGGGCCGGGTCAAGTGTGCGCTCGTCACGGCGAGTGCCACGTGGGCCTTCACGACCGGCCATGACGGGCGGAGAGCGGCGTCGGCGCGTGCGGGCAGGCCAGGCTTGCCGTAAAGGATGGAGATCGTTACCTGTCAGGCGGAACGGCGGAGAGAGGCGGCGATGGCGGCGGCCGCGGCGCCCGGGTCCGGGGAGCCCGTGATGGGGCGGCCGATGACGAGCAGGTCGGCGCCGTCCGCGAGGGCCTGTTCGGGCGTGGCCACGCGCGCCTGGTCCTGCGTGGCGGCGCCCGCGGGGCGCACGCCCGGCGTGATCAGCCTGATCCCCTCCCCCACCTCCGCCCGCACCGCGGACACCTCGTGGGGCGAGCACACGAGCGCCGTCGCGCCCGCCTCGACCGACAGCGCCGCCAGCCGGCGCACCGCGGCGTCGGCCGGGCCGGCGAGACCGACGCGGTCGAGGTCGGCCTCCGTCAAGGAGGTGAGAATCGTCACGGCGGCGATCTCGGTGTGCGGCGCCGCCTCCACGGCGGCCCTGATCATGGCGGGCCCGCCGGCGGCGTGCACGGTCAGGATCGCGGGACGCAGCCGGGCCACGGCGCGGGCGGCGCCGGCGACGGTGTTGGGGATGTCGTGCAGTTTGAGGTCGAGGAACACCTGCACGCCACTCGCTCCCTTGACGGAGGCGATCACGTCGGGGCCGTAGCGCAGGTAGAGCTCCAGGCCCACCTTGACCGTGCTGACGTGCGGCGTCACGAGGGCCGCCCACTGGGCTGCGGTCTCCAGGTCGGGTGCGTCGAGGGCGACGGCGATCGGTGCGGGAGTCAAGACGTGCTCTCCTCAGGTGCTGGAGCGATGGCGGGCGGGGACGTCAGGGGCGCTGGTCCGCCACGGCCGTCATGAGACGGCACGGGGCATTCTCCTCCGCGGCCGGACGGCACAGGACGCTCTCTTCGGAAGTCCGCCGGAAGACGGTACGGGACGCTCACTTCCGGGCCGGCCGGCGGACCTCACGGAGCGCTCTCCTCGGAGTCGACCAGAAGATGCCGGGGCGCGCTCCCCGGAGGACGGTGTGCCAGGCCGACGGCGTCGGCGAGGCGCTGCAGGCCGCGCGCCCTCAGGAGGTCTTCGAGCTCGCGCTCGATACGCAGGCAGGCGTAGGGGTCGTGGAAGAGCGCCGTGCCGACCCCGACCACGCAGGCGCCCGCCAGGACGAGCTGGAAGGCGTCCCGGCCGCTCATCACGCCGCCCATGCCGATCAGCGGGACTCCGGGCAGCGCGGCGTGGACCTGCCAGACGCAGCGTACGGCCAGCGGCAGGACGGCGGGCCCCGACAGCCCGCCGGTGACGGCGGCGAGCGAGGGCCGCAGCGCCTCGGTGTCGATGGCCATGCCGAGCGGGTTGTTGATCATGGACAGCGCGTCGGCGCCGGCGTCCACGCACGCCCGGGCGACCGAGACGATGTCGGCGACGTCGGGCGCGAGCTTGGCGACGACGGGAACGTCGTAGCGCATGATGGAGCGCACGGAGGCGATCACCTCGGCCGCCGCGCTGCCCTCGCGGGCGAAGACGCGGCCGCGGTCCTCCATGTTCGGGCAGGAGAGGTTGATCTCCAGTGCGGTGACCCCGGGCGCGTCGGCCAGCCTGCGGGCCAGCTCGGAGTATTCGGCGACGGTGCCCCCGCCGATCGAGACGATGGTCTTGATGCCCCGCTGGGCCAGCCAGGGCAGCTCGCGCTCCAGGAACGCGTCGATGCCGGGGCCCTGCAGGCCGACGGAGTTGAGCATGCCCGAGGGCGTCTCGGCCATCCGCGGGGTCGGCCGGCCGGCGCGCGGCGCCATGGTGATCGAGCGGGTGGTCAGCGCGCCGAGCCGGTGGAGGTCGAAGAACTGGGCCAGCTCCCGCCCCGAGGACGCGCAGCCGGCGGCCGTGGTGATGGGGTTCGCCAGCTCCACATGCGCCAGAAAAGTCCGCATATCAACTGACATGTCGTGCTCCGCCTCCGGGGGCGCCCAGCGCGTCGAACGGGATGGTTCCCACGTCCTCGAAGCGCACCCGTTCCCCCCGGAACACCGGCCCCTCCGCGCACGCCCTGACCATCCTCGTCGCCCCGTCGTCGCCGATGACGGGGAGCACGCACGTCATGCACACCCCGATCCCGCAGGCCATCGACTCCTCGACCGCCACCTGCACCGGGATGTCGAACTCCATCGCCACCGCCGTCACCGCCCGCAGCGTCGCCATGGGCGCGCAGGCGTAGACGGCGTCGGCCCGCGTGTCGGCGATCACCGAGGGCAGCGCGTCGGTGACGGTGCCGCGCAGGCCGAGCGAGCCGTCCTGGGTGGTCAGCGTGGTCGTCTCGGCCATCCTGCGGGCCCGCATCGCCCCGAAGACCCGTTCGGCCTCGGCTCCCCCGATCACGAAGTCCACCCGGCAGCCCCGCGCCAGCAGCGCGTCGGCCAGCGGGAACAGCACGGCGGAACCGTAGTCGGAACCCACCAGCACGCAGTGCGCGGGATCGCGCGGCAGCGGGAACGGCCGCCCGAGCGGCCCGACCAGGTCGAGCGTGTCACGGGCGCGCCGCTCGGCGAGCCAGGCCGTGCCGGGCCCGCCGGTGGTGAAGACCAGTTCGACCGTGCCGCCGTAGTCGGCCTTGACGTCGTGGATGAAGAACGCCCGGCGCGTCACCATCGAGGTGTAAGCCCCTCCGACCGCCACCGACACGAAGTGACCGGGGCGGTAGCGCTCGGCTATCCCCGGCGCCACCACCGTCAGCGCATGGTAGGCGTCGACGCGGCGCGTCGTCAGCACCGTGCCAGTCACCTGCACCGGAGTGCCGGCCAGTCGTCTTCACCTCCCGCCCCGGGGGTCGTACGGGGTCAGCCCCTGAGTGCCTGCGCGTGTTCCTGCAGAGACCGTACGCCCACATCGCCGCGCACGATCGCCTGGATGCCCGCCGCCGCCGCGGCGAGTCCCGCGACCGTGGTGATGCACGGGATGCCGCGCAGCACCGCGGCGGTGCGGATGTCGTAGCCGTCGAGCCGCGGGCCTGACTGCCCGGGGCTGCCGAAGGGCGTGTTGATGATCAGATCGACCTCGCCGTCGAGAATGCACTGCACGCTCGTAGGCTCACCTCCGGGCCCCGTCCCCTCGCTCTGCTTCCGCACGATCTTGGCATGGACACCGTTGCGGCGCAGCACCTCGGCGGTCCCCTCGGTGGCCAGGATCTCGAACCCGAGGTCCGCGAGCGCCTTCACAGGGAAGATCATCGCACGCTTGTCGCGGTTGGCCACGGACACGAACGCGCGTCCTTTGGTCGGCAGCTCACCATAGGCGGCCGCCTGGGACTTCGCGAACGCCACGCCGAAGAACGCGTCGATGCCCATGACCTCGCCCGTGGAGCGCATCTCGGGCCCGAGCACGATGTCGACGCCGCGGAAGCGGTTGAACGGCAGCACCGCCTCCTTGACCGCGATGGACGAGTCGAGCGGCAGCGTGCCGCCGTCACCGGTCGCGGGCAGCATGCCCTCCTCGCGCAGCGAGGCGATCGACGCGCCGAGCATCACCCGGGCCGCCGCCTTGGCCAGCGGCGCCGCCGTGGCCTTGGACACGAACGGCACGGTGCGGCTGGCGCGCGGGTTGGCCTCCAGGACATGGAGGACGCCGGCGGACATGGCGTACTGGACGTTCAGCAGCCCGCGCACCCCCACCCCGGAGGCGATGGCCTCGGTGGCGGCGCGGATGCGCTTGATGTCGTTGCTGCCGAGCGTGATGGGCGGCAGCGCGCACGCCGAGTCGCCGGAGTGGATGCCGGCCTCCTCGATGTGCTCCATGACGCCCCCGAGATAGAGCTCCTCGCCGTCGTAGAGGGCGTCGACGTCGATCTCGATGGACTCGTCGAGGAACTTGTCCACCAGCACCGGATGGCCGCCCTCCTGGGCCGCCATGTAGGTGGCCAGCGTCTCCTCGTCGTAGACGATGGCCATGCCGGCCCCGCCCAGCACGTAAGAGGGGCGCACGAGCACCGGGTAGCCGATGTCCTCGGCGATCTCCAGCGCCTCCGGGACGGTCAGCGCCGTGCCGTGCTTGGGCGCGGGCAGCCCCGCCTCGGCCAGCACCCGCCCGAACGCGCCGCGCTCCTCGGCCAGGTGGATGGACTCCGGCGAGGTGCCGACCACGGGCACGCCCGCGTCCTTCAGCGCCTGCGCGAGCCCCAGCGGCGTCTGGCCGCCGAGCTGCACGATCACGCCCGCCACCGGTCCTGTCTGCTGCTCGGCGTGCACGACCTCCAGGACGTCCTCCAGGGTGAGCGGCTCGAAGTAGAGCCGGTCGGAGGTGTCGTAGTCGGTGGAGACGGTCTCGGGGTTGCAGTTGACCATGACGGTCTCGAACCCGGCCCGCGACAGCTCGAACGAGGCGTGCACGCACGCGTAGTCGAACTCGATGCCCTGCCCGATGCGGTTGGGCCCGGAGCCGAGGATGATGACCTTCTCCCGCTCGCCGGAGGGGACCTCGCTCTCCTCGTCGTAGGTGGAGTAGAGGTAGGGGGTCTTCGCGGCGAACTCGGCGGCGCACGTGTCGACGGTGTTGTAGACCGGCCGCAGCCCGAGAGCGTGCCGCAGGTCGCGCACCCGCGCCTCGTCGATGCCGCGGATGTCGCCGATCTGCACGTCGCTGAACCCGTGGCGCTTGGCGCGTTCGAGCACCTCCACCGTCAGCTCGGTCGCCGCGGCGACCGTCTCGGCCTCCTCGTGCAGCAGGAAGAGCTGGTCGATGAACCACGGGTCGACGCGCGTGGCCTCGAACAGCTCTCCGGGCGTGGCGCCCGCCCTGATGGCCTGCTGCATGGTGTGCAGCCGCCCGTCGTGCGGCGTGCGGCACTCGGCCAGAAGCTCGTCCTTCGGCCGGAGCTCGCCGGCCCAGGTGAAGGAGGAGTCCTTCTTCTCCAGCGACCGCAGCGCCTTCTGCAGCGCCTCGGGGAAGGAGCGGCCGATGGCCATGGCCTCACCGACCGACTTCATGTGCGTGGTGAGCGTCTGGTCGGCGCCCCTGAACTTCTCGAACGCGAACCGCGGCACCTTCACCACGATGTAGTCGAGCGTCGGCTCGAAGGAGGCGGGGGTCTCCTTCGTGATGTCGTTGGGGATCTCGTCGAGGGTGTAGCCGATGGCCAGCTTGGCCGCGATCTTCGCGATCGGGAAGCCGGTGGCCTTGGACGCCAGCGCCGACGAGCGCGACACGCGCGGGTTCATCTCGATGACGATCATGCGGCCGGTGCGCGGGTCGACCGCGAACTGGATGTTGCAGCCGCCGGTGTCGACCCCGACCTCGCGGATGACGGCGATGGCGACGTCGCGCATGTTCTGGTATTCGCGGTCGGTCAGGGTCAGCGCGGGCGCGACGGTGACGCTGTCGCCGGTGTGGACGCCCATCGGGTCGATGTTCTCGATCGAGCAGACGATGACGACGTTGTCGGCCTTGTCGCGCATGACCTCGAGCTCGTACTCCTTCCAGCCGAGGATCGACTCCTCGAGGAGCACCTCGGTGGTCGGCGACGCGTCGAGCCCCGCGCCGGCGATGCGCCGCAGGTCTTCCTCGGTGTACGCGAACCCGGACCCGGCGCCGCCCATGGTGAACGACGGCCTGACCACCACCGGGTAGCCGAGATCGCCCGCGGCGGCCAGGCACTCCTCCATCGTGTGACAGATGACCGACCTCGCGGACTCGGCGTTGAGACCGTGCTCGCGGGCGACCTTGGCGACGATCTCCTTGAACCGCTCGCGGTTCTCGCCCGACTGGATCGCGTCGAAATCGGCGCCGATCAGCTCGACGTCGTACGTGTCCAGGACGCCCGACTCGTGCAGCGCGACCGCCGTGTTGAGCGCCGTCTGCCCGCCCAGCGTCGGCAGCAGCGCGTCGGGGCGCTCCTTGGCGATGATCTTCTCGACGAACTCGGGGGTGATGGGCTCGACGTACGTGGCGTCGGCGAACTCCGGGTCCGTCATGATCGTCGCGGGGTTGCTGTTGACCAGGACGACGCGGAAGCCCTCGTCCCGCAGCACCCGGCACGCCTGGGTGCCGGAGTAGTCGAACTCGCACGCCTGTCCGATCACGATCGGCCCGGAGCCGATCACCAGGACCGACCTGATGTCCTCACGCTTGGGCACGGGTCATGACCTCACAGAACTCGTCGAAAAGGTAGGCGGCGTCGTGGGGCCCCGCGGCGGCCTCCGGGTGGTACTGCACGCTGAAGGCAGGCTGCTCCAGCAGGCGCAGGCCCTCCACACAGCGGTCGTTGAGGTTGACGTGGCTGACCTCGGCCGGCCCGTACGGCGTCTCGAACGGCCCGCCGAGCGGCGCCTCCACCGCGAACCCGTGGTTGTGCGCCGAGATCTCCACCTTCCCGGTGCGTACGTCCTGCACCGGCTGGTTGACGCCCCGGTGCCCGTAGCGCAGTTTGTACGTCGACAGGCCGAGGGCCCGGCCGAAGAGCTGGTTGCCGAAGCAGATGCCGAAGAAGGGCACCCTGGCCTCCAGCACCTGCCGCAGCGCCGACACGTCGGCGGTGGCGGGGTCGCCGGGGCCGTTGGAGAAGAACACGCCGTCCGGCTGCACCGCCATGATCTGCTCGTACGTGGCGGTCGCGGGCAGCACGTGCACCTCGCAGCCGCGCTCGGCCATCCGGTGCGGCGTCATGCCCTTGATGCCCAGGTCGACGGCCGCCACCGTGAACTTCTTCGGCCCCGCCGCGGGCACGACGTAGGGCTCGGCCGTGGCCACCTGGGCGGCCAGGTCGGCGCCCTCCATGCCGGGCGAGCGGCGCACCCGCTCGACCAGCTCCTCGACGGGCTCGGACGGGCCGGTGAAGATGCCGGCGCGCATGGCGCCGCGTTCGCGCAGGTGGCGGGTGAGCGCGCGGGTGCCGGAGATGGCGATGCCGACGACGCCCTGTTCCTTGAGGTAGGCGTCGAGCGATCGGGTGGCCCGCCAGCTGGAGACCACCCTGGACGGTTCGCGCATGACGTAGCCGGCCACCCAGACGCGCGACGACTCGGGATCGTCGTCGTTGACGCCGGTGTTGCCGATGTGGGGCGCCGTCATGGCGACGATCTGCCGGTGGTAGGACGGGTCCGTCAGCGTCTCCTGGTAGCCGGTCATGCCGGTGTTGAAGACCATCTCGCCGAACGTCTCGCCTTCGGCGCCGTACGGGGTTCCGTGGAAGACGCGCCCGTCTTCCAGGACGAGCACCGCCCCTCGGTGGGCTGCGCCCCCCAAGTGCCCCCCGAAGGGCGTGGAGCCGCTTCGCGGCAGGTTGTCATTCACGTCAGCAGGGCTGTCGTTCACACCAGCTTCCCTTCGAGAACGGTCGGCCTGCCGCGCAGGAACGTGGCGACGACCCGGCCCGGCAAAGTCATGCCTTCGTAGGGTGTGTTCCTGCTCTTGGACGCGAAGGCGGAGGGGTCCACCTCGGTGCGCGCGGTCGGGTCGTACAGCATGATGTTGGCCGGCTCGCCCGCCTCGAGCGGACGGCCCTGGCCGGGCAGGCGGCCGATGCGCGCGGGAAGCGCGGACATCCGCTGCGCGACGCCCGCCCAGTCGAGCAGCCCGGTCTCGACCATGGCCTCCTGGACGACGCTGAGCGCCGTCTCCAGGCCGACCATGCCCATGGCCGCCGCCGACCACTCGGTCTCCTTGTCCTCGACCGGGTGGGGCGCGTGGTCGGTGGCCACGATGTCGATCGTGCCGTCGGCCAGCGCGGCGCGCAGCGCCTCCACGTCGGCGCGGGTGCGCAGCGGCGGGTTGACCTTGTAGATCGGGTTGTAGGCCCCTACCGGCGACTCCTCGACCAGGTCGTCGGTCAGCAGGAGGTGGTGGGGGGTGACCTCGGCGGTGACGTTCCAGCCCTTGGACTTGGCCCAGCGGATGATCTCGACCGAGCCCGCCGTGGAGACGTGGCACACGTGCAGCCTGGAGCCCACGTGCGCGGCCAGCAGGCAGTCGCGGGCGATGATCGCCTCCTCGGCGACCGCCGGCCAGCCGGCCAGGCCGAGCCTGCCGGAGACGACGCCTTCGTTCATCTGGGCGCCGGAGGTGAGCCTGGGCTCCTGGGCGTGCTGGGCGACGACGCCGTCGAACGCCTTGACGTATTCGAGGGCGCGGCGCATGAGAACGGCGTCGTCGACGCACTTGCCGTCGTCGGAGAAGACGCGCACGCGGGCGGCCGAGTCGGCCATCGCGCCCAGCTCGGCCAGCTGCCTGCCCTCCAGGCCGACGGTGACCGCGCCGACGGGGTGCACGTCGCACAGGGCGTGTTCGCGGCCCAGCCGCCACACCTGCTCGACCACGCCGGCGGTGTCGGCGACGGGCGAGGTGTTGGCCATGGCGTGGACGGCGGTGTAGCCGCCGCGGGCCGCCGACTGCGTGCCGGTCCGCACGGTCTCGGCGTCCTCCCGGCCCGGCTCGCGCAGGTGGGTGTGCAGGTCGACCAGCCCGGGGAGGGCGATCGCTCCCGCGCCGTCGATCGCCTCGGGCGCGTCCATGCCCGGCGCGACCTCCGCGATCACGCCGTCGGCGATCCGGATCGAGACCGGCTCGCCGCCGAGAATCCTGACGTTCTTGATGATCATCATGCTGTGCCCGTCGGTTGGTTCGCTGCGCTCTTTCACGTGGTCTCTCCTCCGAGCAGCAGGTAGAGGACGGCCATCCGGATGGTCACGCCGTTGGCGACCTGCTCCACGATCGTCGAGCGCGCCGAGTCGGCCACCTCGGCGGCGATCTCCATGCCGCGGTTCATCGGACCGGGGTGCATGACGATCGCGTCGTCCGGCATCTTGGCGAAGCGGTCGCGGTCGAGTCCGTAGCGGCGCGAGTATTCGCGCTCGCTCGGGAAGTAGGCGGCGTTCATCCGCTCCTTCTGCACCCGCAGCATCATCACCACGTCGGACTTCGGCAGCACCGCGTCGAGGTCGAAGGAGACCTCGCAGGGCCAGGTGCCGACGGAGACGGGCAGCAGCGTGGGCGGCGCGACCAGCGTGACCTCGGCGCCGAGCGTGCCGAGCAGCAGCACGTTGGAGCGGGCGACCCGGCTGTGCAGCACGTCGCCGACGATCGTGATCTTGCGCCCTTCGAGCGCGCCCAGGCGGCGGCGCATGGAGAAGGCGTCGAGCAGCGCCTGCGTCGGGTGCTCGTGGGTGCCGTCGCCGGCGTTGACGACGCTGCCGTGCACCCAGTTGGCCAGGCGGTGCGGCGCCCCGGAGGCGCTGTGGCGGATGACGACCGCGTCGGCCCCCATGGCCTCCAGGGTGAGCGCGGTGTCCTTGAGCGACTCGCCCTTGGACACGCTCGACCCCTTGGCCGAGAAGTTGATCACGTCGGCGGACAGCCGCTTGGCCGCCGCCTCGAACGAGATGCGCGTGCGGGTCGAGTCCTCGAAGAAGAGGTTGACCACCGTGCGCCCGCGCAGCGTGGGCAGCTTCTTGATGGAACGTTCCGAGACACTCGCCAGCTCCTCGGCGGTGTCGAGGATGAGCAGCGCGTCGTCCTTGGTGAGGTCTCCGGCGGAGATCAGATGCCGTTTCACCTGCCACCCCCCTTGACCAGCACGACGGCGTCCCGGCCGTCGATCTCCTGCAGGTAGACCTTGACCTTCTCGCTCTTGGCGGTCGGCAGGTTCTTGCCGACGTAGTCGGCGCGGATGGGCAGCTCGCGGTGGCCGCGGTCGACCAGCGTGGCCAGTTGCACGGCGGTGGGCCGGCCGAGGTCGTTGAGCGCGTCGAGCGCGGCCCGCACGGTGCGGCCGGAGTAGAGCACGTCGTCGACGAGCACCACGACCTTGCCGTCGATGCCGTCGGGTGGCAGCTCGGTGTGGCCGAGCGGCCGGGCGGGCTTGAGCCGCAGATCGTCGCGGTACATCGTGATGTCGATCGAGCCGACGGGGATCTTCACGCCTTCGAACTGCTCGACGCGGTCGCCGAGCCGGCGGGCCAGCGTCGCGCCACGGGTCGGGATGCCGAGGAGGACGACGTCGTCGGCGCCCTTGGTCCGCTCGAGGATCTCGTGCGCGATCCTGGTCAGCGCCCGGTGGATGTCGGGGGCCTCCAGCACGGCGCGGGAATCGGACATGGCGAATCTCACCACCTTTCCCGCCTCACGGGACGGGTCTTAAAGGGTGTTGGTCGGGAGACAGAGTACCAGGGGCTACCAGCTACAACGTGAGCGCCCTTCCGAAGCGCCGCGACGGCTCCCCTACAGGGGGTGACCGGCCGGGGCGGGTTCCGCCACCCTCATCCGCGGCCCGCTGCCGGGTAAAACTCCCCTCTTCCGCCGTGTCGGCCGTTCTCGCGCGGGCAGGTCACGGAGGGCTTGCCGGGCGATCGTTCATGTCCGGCTTTTGGGGGGATAGAGCGAAGATGACCTTTCATGTTGATTCGGAGGTCGGGCGGCTGCGCCAGGTCCTCCTCCACAAGCCCGACCTGGCGCTCAAGAGGCTCACCCCCACCACCAAGGACGCGTTCCTCTTCGACGACGTGCTGTGGGTCCAGCGCGCGATGGAGGAGCACGAGGAGTTCAGGCAGGTGCTGACCGGCCGCGGCATCAAGGTGTACGAGCTGGCCGACCTGCTGCGGGAGACCGTCGACATCCCCGAGGCGCGCAAGCACATCCTCGACGCGGTCATCGACGAGCGCTGGCTCGGCCCGGCCGCCATCGACGACATCCGCAACACCCTCGACGGCATGGACGCGGCCACGCTGCAGCTCTACCTGACAGGCGGCATCACCAAGGACGAACTGGTCGCCATGGGCTGCGCCCCCAAGTCGGTCACCTTCCACACCACGGCCGGCGACGACTACATCCTGCCGCCGCTGCCCAACCACCTCTTCACCCGCGACACGTCCTGCTGGATCTACGACGGCGTGTCGATCAACGCCATGCGCAAGAAGGCCCGCATGCGCGAGACGGTCAACATGGAGGCCGTCTACATGTTCCACCCCACGTTCGCCGGCGGCTTCGACCGGCCCGGCCAGGGCGGCTACCACTGCTGGATGCCCGGCCAGGCGGTGGCGCCCGCCACCCTCGAAGGCGGCGACGTGCTGGTGATCGGCAACGGCGCGGTGCTGATCGGGATCAGCGAGCGCACCCGGGCGCAGGCGGTCGAGATGCTGGCGCAGCGGCTGTTCAGAGCCGGCTCGGCGCGGAAGATCGTGGCGCTCGACATGCCGAAGGCGCGGGCGGTCATGCATCTCGACACCGTGATGACGATGCTGGACGTGGGGGTGTTCACCAAGTACGCGGGCCTCGGGATGCTGCGCTCGTACACGATCGAGCCCGGTGAGACGCACAAGGAGCTCAAGGTCACCGACCACCCGCCGGAGGACATGCACAAGGCCATCGCCCGCGCGCTGGACCTGGACGACATCAAGGTCCTCACCCCCACCCAGGACGTGTACGCCGCGGAGCGGGAGCAGTGGGACGACGGCTGCAACGGGCTGGCGCTGGAGCCCGGCGTGGTGGTCGCCTACGAGCGCAACACCACGACGAACAACTTCCTGCGCGACAACGGCATCGAAGTGATCACCATCAGGGGCAGCGAGCTCGGCAGGGGCCGGGGCGGCCCTCGCTGCATGAGCTGCCCGCTCGAGCGGGACGCGGTCCAGGAGGCCTGATGCGGGTCATCGTCGCTCTCGGCGGCAACGCCGTGCTCAAACGCGGCCAGAAGGCGGACGCCGACGTCCAGCTGGCCAACGTGCGCACGGCCGTCAGGACGCTCGCCCGGCTGGCCGGCGAGCACGAGCTGGTCATCACCCACGGGAACGGCCCGCAGATCGGCATGCTGGCGCTGGAGAGCGCGGCCGATCCCGACCTGACCCGGCCCTACCCGTTCGACACGCTGGTCGCGCAGACGCAGGGCATGCTCGGCTACTGGATGCAGCAGACCCTGCAGAACGCGCTGCCGGGTCGGCAGGTCCTCGCCATGGTCACGCAGACGCTGGTGACGGCCGTCGACCCCGCCTTCGAGCAGCCGGCCAAGTTCGTCGGGCAGGTCTACGACCAGGAGGAGGCCGAGAAGCTGGCCGCCGAGTACGGCTGGACCGTCGCTCAGGACGGCCCTCACTGGCGGCGGGTCGTCCCCTCCCCCACGCCCCGGCGCATCGTCGAGACCCGGCTGATCCGCAAGATGATCCGGGAGGGCGTGGTCGTCATCTGCGCGGGCGGCGGCGGCATCCCCGTCGTCCGCGACGAGTCGGGCCGGTTGATCGGCGTCGAGGCGGTCGTGGACAAGGATCTCACCGCCGCGATGCTGGCCGAGTCGCTCGAGTGCGACGCGTTCCTGATCCTCACCGACGTGCCCCGCGTGATGCGCGGCTTCGGCACGCCCGAGGAGACGGAGATCGCCCACACCACGCCGCACGAGCTGCGGACCATGGAGTTCCCCCCGGGGTCGATGGGCCCGAAGGTGGACGCCGTGTGCCGCTTCGTCGAGAACACCGGTGACATGGCCGCCATCGGGAAGCTTGACCAGGCCGAGCGCATACTCGACGGCTCAGCGGGCACGATCGTCACACCCAACGGCAGGTGGCCGCTGACGAGCACGTTGTAGGGGGTGTCTGATGGCACTGGCCCAGCGGCTCTTGCGTACGAAACCGGCCGAGCGCATCGTGGCCGAGGGTGGACGGGGCGAGGGCGGTGAGCTGCGGCGCACGATGTCGTTGTGGCAGCTCACGCTGTTCAGCGTGGGCGCCACGCTGGGCACCGGCATCTTCGTGATCCTCGGGCAGGCGGTCCCCAAGGCGGGGCCCGCGGTGGTGCTGGCGTTCGTGCTGGCCGCCTTCACCGCGCTGCTCTCCGCCCTGTCGTACGCCGAGCTGGCCGGGACGATCCCGGTGTCCGGCTCGTCCTACTCCTACGCGTACGCGACGCTGGGCGAGCTGGTGGCCTGGATCTGTGGCTGGTGCCTCATGCTGGAGTACGCCGTGTCCGTGGCGGCGGTCTCCGTGGGCTGGGGCGAATATCTGAACTCGTTCCTGCGGTCGTTGTTCGGCTTCACCCTGCCCGACGCGATCACCCGCTCCCCCGGCCAGGACGGCGGCGTGGTCAACGTCACCGCGATCCTCATCGTGCTGCTGGCCACCTGGCTGCTGCTCTACGGAGCGTCCGAGAGCGCCACGGCCAACGCGGTCTTCGTGCTGATCAAGATCGCGGTGCTGCTGTTCTTCTGCGCGGTGGCGTTCACCGCGTTCGACGCGGGCAACCTCTCGCCCCTCGCTCCCATGGGGGTGGCCGGCATCACCGCCGCCGCCTCCCAGGTCTTCTTCTCCTACATAGGCTTCGACGCCGCCTCGACCGCCGGCGAGGAGGCCAAGAACCCCAAGCGCGACCTGCCCCTGGCCATCGTCCTCTCCCTCGCCATCGTCACGATCGTCTACGTGCTCGTGGCCCTGGCCGCCGTCGGCGCGATGCCGTGGACCGAGTTCGACCCCGAAAGCACCGAGGCCAGCCTGGCCTACATCGCTGACCTGGCCATGGGCGCCACCTGGCCCGGCCTGATCGTCTCCTTCGGCGCGGTCATCGCCATCGCGAGCGTCGTGCTCACCGTCATGTACGGCCAGACCCGCATCCTGTTCGCGATGTCCCGCGACGGGCTCATACCCCGTGTCTTCCAGAAGGTCAACCCGCGCCACCAGGTGCCCGTCGCCAACACCCTCATCGTCGCCCTGTTCATCTCGGTGCTGGCCGGGCTCGTGCCGCTGGGCCAGCTCGCGGAGGCGACCAGCATCGGCACGCTGTTCGCCTTCGCCATCGTGAACGTCGGCGTGCTCGTGCTCCGCTACCGCAGCCCCGAGCTGCCGCGCAGCTTCCGCGTGCCGTTCTTCCCCGTCACGCCGATCCTCGGCGCGGTCTTCTGCCTCGTCGTCATGGCGGGGCTCGCCGGGGTCACCTGGCTGGCGTTCGCGTTGTGGATGCTGGTGGGCCTGACCTGCTACTTCCTCTACGGCTACAGCCATTCGCGGCTGAATGTCGAGGTGGGCTGATTGGCTTCCCCGACAGGTCTTCGAGCCGGGCACCCGACTGGCCGGCTCCCCAGGGCTGAGGTCCGGGGTCTCCGGCGAAGGAGGAGCCGATGAAGCTGGAGAACGTGCTCGCCGGATACGCGCCGGGACCGCGGGGCAGGGACGGGCTGGCGCTGGCCCTCCTGCTCAAGGAGCAGGCGCGCGGGCGCCTGACGGTGGCGATTGTGCAGCCGCCCGTCTGGACGCCGCCGGGACCCGCGAGGGCCGAGGAGAGCGCCTGGCGCGCCTACCTCGCCGAGCAGGCGGCCACGACGCTCGCGCAGGCCCGCGAGCTGGCCGGCGAGGACGCCGAGTATGTCAAGCACACCCATCGGGGCAGCGGGCGCGGCCTGGTGGAGCTGGCCCGCAAACGCGGCGCGGACGTCGTGGTGATCGGCTCGGCCCCGCGCGGCGGCAGGGGCCGCATCGCCCTGGGCAGCACGGCCGATCAGCTGCTGCACTCTTCCTCCGTCCCCGTCCTGCTCGCTCCCCGCGGCTACGGCGAACGGCCGCCGGCCGCCTTCGACCGCCTCACCGTCGCCTACCGGCGCGGCCCCGGCGGTGACGCGGCGGTCAAGGACGCGGCCAGGGCGGCCGCGACGCTCGGCGTGTCCCTGAGGCTGGTCACGCTCGTGGTCAGCAGCGGCAGGCGGGCGCGGGTCGCGGAGGAGATGCTCGTACGCCTGCGCGACCAGGCCGCGGCCGACCTGCGCACGGCTGCGCGGGGGCACCGGCGGAGACTGTCCGTGGAGGCCGAGGTGCTGGAGGGCCGGAGTGTCCCCCAAGCGCTCGGCACGACCTCGTGGCTCGCCGGCGAGATGATCATATGCGCTTCGAGCGCCACCGGGCCACTCAGACGGGTCTTCCTGGGCGACACGTCCATAAAGATCGTCAAGGCCGCGACATGCCCGGTCATGGTGCTCACCCGCCAGACGTGAGTGGGCACGCTCCCTCGTCAAACTATGACGAAGTACTGGTATTAGTGGGACATCAGAGGCGTTTGTGGCGATTCCTAACGGACCGGATTCGGCATCTTTTTTCCAATCAGCTTGACCTGGGGCGTCCACCCCTTTACCGTCACTGTGCGTAACCGCACTGCGCGGCGTTACCGGGGTAAACCCAGGCCGTGGCTACCGATGGTGCCGAGCATGGCACCAGACCCCCCGGTGGCCGGGGCATACGCCGCAAGGGAGCACAATCTACTAAGAGCGATACATACGAGAGCCGGGGGGCCACACGATGCCGTCTGAGTACGCAAAGTCGCTGGGTGCACGACTCCGCGCCATCCGCACCCAGCAGGGCCTGTCCCTGCATGGAGTCGAAGAGAAGTCGCGTGGCAGGTGGAAGGCCGTAGTCGTGGGCTCATATGAGCGCGGCGACCGGGCCGTGACCGTGCAGAAACTTGCCGAACTTGCCGACTTCTACGGGGTGCCCGTCTCCGAGCTGCTGCCGGGCGGCGCCGCCCCCAGCCCGCTCGGGCCGACACCCAAGCTTGTGATCGACCTGGAGCGCCTGGCGACCCTGCCGAAGGAGAAGGCGGGCGCGCTGGCCCGTTATGCCGCGACGATCCAGAGCCAGCGTGGCGACTACAACGGCAAGGTGCTGTCGATCCGCCAGGAGGATCTGCGCTCCCTGGCCGTGATCTACGACAAGTCGCCCAGCGAGCTGACCGAGGAGCTCATCAGCTGGGGCGTCCTCGACGCCGAGGCTCGCCGGGCCGTCGAGTCGTTCTGAGGCCGGCTCCTCAGGGATTGCTCGTTTCGAGGTCACCCGCCTGAGGCATGTGGGGCTCGCCGTGCGCCGGCGAGCCCTTCGTCCTTTCCACGGGCCTCGCCTTCGCCACCGGCCACCATGTGGAGCGGCCCGCACGGCATCCGGTCGAACCCTCTCGGAAGGGCACGTGACCGAGGTCCTCGGAAGCCAGGGCCGGTCGAGACCGGCCGGAGGGGCACGTGACCGAACCCCCGGGAAGCCCGCCAGGAAGGGCTCGCGCGTGAGGGAGCGTCAGCCCGCCAGGGGGACGTCCGCGGGAAGCTGGGGCTGGCTGGGAACGCCGAGCAGGTCTTCGATGGCGCAGACGAAGGTCTCCGCCTCGGCCAGGATCTCGTCGGCGTCGGCCGCGCCGATCCCGCGGACCATGCCCGCCTCGGCGGCGGCCCGCTTGGCGGCACTCGCCGCGAAGTAGGCGGCCCACTCGGACAGGTGCGGCTCCGCCTCGGGCAGCAGCTCCCACGCGCTGCGCAGGCGGCGCCTGCGGCCCTCCATGGGCCGCGGGCGGGCGGCCAGGATCGCCGCCGCCGCCCTGAGGGCGGCGAGGTGGGCGGCCACATATCGGGATGCCGGGGTGCGAGCGCCGGTCGCCTCCGCCAGGCAGGAACGTGAATCGATCAGGTGTGCCCGAACCGCAGCCGACAGCCGGGGCCCGGGCGTTTCTCTAGGCCGTGGTGCCATCTTGCGCGCCTCCTCTGGAGTCGTGGGCGGGCGGCCGGCGTTGCGCCGGTGGAGTCAACACTCGCAGACGCCACCGACATTTCCGCCGGGCCGGCCGGACGAGGAGCTTCCCCTCTCCCCGTCCGGCCAGGACACGCCCGCTCGTCTCCGCCGACGACGAGGACGCGCCCTTCGCCCGTGGAACCTGGCCGCGGGGATCGCTTGGGGAAGCGAGCCGCCCGCGACCAGGCCCAGGTGACGCCGAGCCGCGAGCCTCACCGTCACTGCTTCGAACATAATTTCGATGAGGTTCGGTGTCAACCACATCCACGAACACAGGTTCGATGACCATGAACGAAACGGCCGGCTGGCCACGCGGGCAACCCGTACGACGAAAGCAGCCGCCACCGCGGATGGGCACGCGGCGGCGGCTCGGGTCCGGAGGGCGCCGAAGCGGCGCCCAGGACGGCCAGGAGGCGCTCAGGAGGCGGAGATCGCCCCCGAGGGACAGAGGGTCACGGCGCGCCGCACGGCCTCCTCCTGCCCGTCCGGCGGCGTCCGGCGCAACAACACCACCGTGCCTTCGTCCTCGCTCTGGTCGAACACCTCCGGCGCCGTCAGCGCGCACATGCCGGCACCGATGCACACCGTGGTGTCTGCCTTGATCTCCATGATGACCTACCAAGTGACAGGGAGGCGGTGCACTCCATAGATGGTCATGTCCGAGCGCATCGGCACCTCCTCGGGCGTTACCGCCAAGCGTAGGCCAGGGAAGCGCCGCAGCAGCGCAGGGTAGGCGATGCGCATCTCGGCCCGGGCGAGCTGCTGGCCGAGGCACTGGTGGATGCCGTGGCCGAAGGTCATGTGACCGCCGGCGGGGCGGGTGACGTCGAGGTGCTCGCCGCCGGGGAAGCGGGAGGGGTCCCGGTTGACGACGGGCAGGTGGACGCCGACCATCTCCCCCTCCTTGATGAGGTTGCCCGAGATCTCGACGTCCTCCGTCGCGAGCCTGAACGGGCCGAGGTGGATGATGGTGAGGTAGCGCAGCAGTTCCTCGACGCCGTTGTCCACCACCGACGGGTCGTCGCGCATGGCGGCGAGCTGGTCGGGGTTGGTGAGCAGCGCGTACGTCCCGAGGCCCAGCATGTTGGCGGTCGTCTCGTGCCCGGCCACCAGCAGCAGGAACGCCACCCCGGTGAGCTCCTCGTCGTCGAGCTCCCCGCCCTCGATGAGCCCGCTCAGCAGGTCGTCGGCCGGTTCCTTGCGCTTGCGCTGGATCAGCCCGTACAGGTAGGCCGAGACCCGCCCGAGCGCCGCCAGCACGTCGTCGGCCTTGGTCTCCAGGTTGACCAGGATCTTGGAGTCCTCCTGGAACTGCGCACGATCCTCGTACGGCACCCCGAGCAGCTCGCAGATCACCAGCGACGGGATCGGCAGCGCGAACGCCTGGACGAGGTCCGCGGCGCCGTCGGCGGCCGCCATGTCGTCCAGGCAGGCGTTGGTGATCTCGGTGATCCGCGGCTCGAGAGCCTTCATCCTGCGCACGGTGAACTGCCCGGTCAGGAGCTTGCGGTAGCGCGTGTGCTCGGGCGCGTCCGTGCGCAGGAAGAACCCCCGCGGCACCCCGCGATCCCTGCGCTCGCCCACCAGGTCGACTCTGGACGGGATCGGGGCGTGCATCTTCTCCGGCCGGTTGCTGAAGCCGGGGTGGGCCAGCACCGCACGGGCCTCCGCGTAGCCGGTCACCAACCAGCCGACGTGGCCGTCGGCGTACGTCATGCGGTGCATCGATGCCTGTTGCCGCAGCTCCGCGACCTCGTCCGGCGGGTCGAACGGACGCTGCCTGGTCATGGGCAGGGTGAAGTCGGACATGTCTCTGCTCCTTTCCGAGCGACCTCCCAAGAAAACATCAATCGTTGCAAATTTTCAACCAGTGAAAACAATAAGAGCGTGCAGTATAGTTCCGGCATGGCGGGATTGCGGGAGCGCAAGAAGCAGCGCACGCGCCGGGCGCTGATCGAGTCGGCGCTCCAGCTGTTCGACGAGAAGGGGTTCGAGGAGACCACGCTGGCGGAGATCGCCGCTGGGGCCGACGTGTCGACGCGCACGTTCTTCAGCTACTTCGCGAGCAAGGACGACGTGGTCTTCTACGACACCAACGAGCGCATGGAGCTGGCGAAGTCCATGCTGGCCCGCGCGGAGCCGGGGATGGCGCCGGCCGACCTGCTGAACAGCCTCATCGACAACAGCCTCGCGTGGTCGAGCGCGCAGGAGGATCTCACCTTCGAGGACGCCGAGCTGCGGCTGCGGCTCATCCTGACCGAGCCGACGCTGCAGGCGCGGGCGCTGACCGTGCTGTTCGAGACCCAGCTCGCGCTGGCGCGGACGCTGCACGAGACGTACGCCGACGAGCTGAGCCTGATCGAGGCCTCGGCGGCGGTGGGCGCGCTGTTCGGGTCGGTCAAGCTCGCGGTGATCGCCAACCTGGAGCACAACAGGTCACTGGAGGAGATCTTGGACACCGCTCGCCGGGCGGCCGACGTCGCGCTCGCCGGGATGCGCTCGCTCGGCTAGCACCTCGCCCACGGCTTCTGAGAGGCTGTCCCCTGAGTCGGGAGAGGAGAGCGCATGGCGGAAAGCCGGCGGCGGCCCAACGATCTGGTCCTGCTGGCTCTGGGGCCGGTCCTGGCGGCGGCGTACGCGGCCGCCAATTATGCGGCCATCCGGGCGGGCGTGCGGGCGGAGATCGCCGGCCCGGGGTGGGAGGGCGGCCGGCCCGGCGCCGGCGAGATGACGGCGCTGGGCGCCGACACCTGGCAGCTGACCTGGTGGACCGCACTGTTCACGGGGATCATGGCGGTGGCCTACGTCGTCCTCGGGGCGCTGCTGCGGCGGCGCGGCCGGGGCCGCACACCGCTCATGGTGCTCTCGGGCGTCCTCATCGTCCCGTACGCGCTCGCGTTCTTCGTCGCGCTGCTCAACCCCGTACACGTCCTGCCAGGCCTGTACGAGTCCCCCGACTTCGCCGCGGGAGTGCCGGGCTGGCAGGTGGCCACGCCACTCATCGTGCTCGTGGGCGGGCTGGCGCAGGCGGTGGGGATGACGATGGCGGCCTCGACCGGCCGGCGCGCGGCGCGGGCAGGCGTGGAGCCCGCCCGCTGAGCCGCCGCGCACGCGAGCGCCGCGGCGGAGGGATCACGCGCGCCTGAACGTGCCCCGCACGTGCACCGGCACGCCCTTGCCGAGCATGTCGGGAAGTTCCTCGGCCACGTTCATCGGCATGCGTACGCAACCGTGCGAGGCAGGGTGGAGCGGCACGGACAGCGCCCCGTGGAAGGCGATGCCGCCGTTGAAGAAGATCGGGTTGTACAGCTCGCCCAGATAGGACTTGTGCCACCCGCTGGCGCGCCAGGTCGTCCGGTAGTTGCCGGTCGGCGTCGTGGCCGAGCCGCAGAAACGCTGCTGCTTGCCCTGCCACACGGCCGTCTCACAGTAGGCGATGCCGCTGCCCGACGACACGTGGGTGATGAGCTTGGCCTCGCCCTTGACGTACATGACCATGATCTGCTTGGTCAGGTCGACCTCGGCGCGGGTCGGCCTGCCGTTCCTGGCCAGGACTCTCGGGGCCCTCGGCGTCTCCAGCGCCTCCCAGGTGCGCCTGGCGACGGTGCTGGTCGGCTTGATGCCGTTGACCTTCTGGAACGCCCACACGGCCGCCAGCGTCGTGCCGCCGTATTTCCCGTCCACCTTGCCCGGGCGGTAGCCCAGCTCGGTCAGGCGCTCCTGCATCCAGGTGACGGCCTCGCCCTTGGCGCCGAGCTTGAGCGTCCTGCCCGGCGCGGTGACCGTCGCGGCGGGAACGGCGGCGGCCGGCCCGCCCGCCGTCGCGGGTGTCGTGGTGGTCGTCGCCGGCGCCAGCACAGGTGACGACGCGTGCGTACGGTGCGGCGCCGGCGTGCCGCATCCCGAGACGATGACGGCGCCGGCCGTCAGGAGAGCAGCTACCCCGGGTAGCCGTCGAGCCCTCACCTGTACCACCTCTCACCCCGGTAACGAATGGATCAGTGGACCTTACACCACTCACCATCATTCGGTAATCAAGCAGTCATCCTGTTTAGAGTGTGTCCATGTCTGAGAAGTTGCCGGCCAATGCCGTCATTGTGGAATCAGCGCTTCGCCGGCTCGGGGTGACCGGCGAGATCGTCGTTCTGCCGGAGAAGGCCCCCACCGCCGCGACCGCCGCGGCGCAGATCGGGTGCGAGGTCGGGGCCATCGCCAACAGCCTGATCTTCGACGCGGACGGCGGGCCCCTGCTCGTGCTGACGAGCGGCGCGCACCGGGTCGACGTTGAGCTGATCGCCCGCACGGCGGGTGTCCAGCGGGTACGCCGGGCGTCGCCGGAGTTCGTCAGGGCCGCCACCGGCCAGCCGATCGGCGGGGTCGCCCCGGTCGGGCATCCGGCGCCCGTGCCCACGCTGGTGGACACCTGGCTGAGCAAGCACGAGGTGGTCTGGGCGGCCGGCGGGCATCCGCTGACCGTGTTCCCGACCACGTTCGACGAGTTGGTGCGGATCACCGGGGGCACCCCTGTGGACGTCGAGTAGTGTGCGACAGGTGATCGAGTTTCGCGGGGTGGGTCCCGCCGGGTTCACCGAACGGCTGGAGACGGTGATCGGCATCTACACGGCCGCGATGAACCCGCCCGCGGACCAGATCGCCGGCCGCAAGACCATCATGCGAAATCATGGGACATATCCCCATTTTCAGTGTTATTTCGCTGAATTGCGTGATTCATCCCCACAGCTACCCCCTTCGGAACCCCAAATCGTGGGTTTCGCGTACGGCTTCCGGGGCGCGCCGGGGCAATGGTGGCATGACGTGGTTCTCCGGGCCCTGCGCGACGAGATGGGCCCGGAGGCCGCCAACGCCTGGCTGGGATTCGCGTTCGAGCTGGCCGAGATCCACGTCCACCCCGACTACCAGGGCAAGGGCATCGGCCGGGCCATGATCAGGACACTGTGCGCCGGCCGGCCGGAACGCTCGGCCGTCCTGTCCACGCACGACCAGCCCACGGCCGCCCGGCGCCTCTACGCCAGCATGGGCTTCACCGATCTGCTGACGCGGTTCGTCTTCCCCGGCGGCCACGAGGAGTACGCGATCGCCGGCCGCCCCCTGCCTCTCCCCTGACCGGCGCGGAGGAAAGCCGCCGCCCCGGGCGCCGCCTCCCCGACCCGCGGTCTCCCGGTGACAGGGAAAAACCTTGATGACGACGTGACCCGTGGGTTTACCGGGCATGGCCGAGGGCATCATCCATGACAGAAAGTAACCGACCCTTTACTCGCCGGCTACCAGTCCCCCGCCCGTCACCCGCCCGGTCCCCCTGCGGGCGGGTGGCGGGCCTTCCTCATGCTCGCTGACCGGCCCACGCCTCGAACCACGCGCCCGGCCCGCGTCGCGCCGTGACGGCGGCCCGCCCCGAGCGGGTCAGCGGGCGTCTCCCTGGAGGCCGCCGGCCCCGGTCGGCGGGTGGCGTGCCGCCGGCCGTGCCGTAACGACAACAAGACCGCGCCGAGCGGAGAGCCACGTCGGGCGGACAGCCGCAGCCCACCACCACGTCAGGCGGACAGCTGCGCCCCGGACAGTCTCTGGAACACCTCGCGCGTGGCGCTGGAGCGGTTGAACGTGATGAAGTGGATCCCCGGCGCGCCCTCGTCGAGCAGCCGCTGGCACAGCTCGGCCCCGTGCTCGATGCCCAGCCGCCGCACCGCTGCCGGATCGTCCTTGACCGCCTCGAAGCGCGCCGCCAGGCGGGGCGGGAACGGCGCCCCGGACAGCTGTTCCGAGCGCGCGATCGTGCTCATCTGCGTCACCGGCATGATGCACGGGATGATCGGCGTGTCACAGCCCTGGGCCGCCACCCGGTCGCGCAGCCGCAGATAGTCGTCGGCCTCGAAGAACATCTGCGTGATCGCGTAGTCGGCACCCGCCCGGCACTTGCGGACGAAGTAATCGGTGTCGGACTCGATGGACGGCGAGCGCGGGTGCTTGTAGGGGAAGGCGGCCACGCCGACGCAGAAGTCGCCCGCCTGCCTGATCAGCCGCACCAGGTCTTCGGCGTAGAGCACGCCCTCGGGGTGCGGCACCCACTCGGCCGTCGGGTCGCCGGGGGGATCGCCCCGGACGGCCAGGATGTTGCGCACCCCGGCGTCGGCGAAGCGCCCCACGAGGTGGCGCAGCTCGCGGACGGAGTGGTCGACCGCCGTGAAGTGCGCCACGGGCGTGAGCGTGGTGTCGTGGGCGATGCGCTCCACGATGTCGACCGTGCGGTCGCGGGTGGAGCCGCCCGCGCCGTAGGTCACCGACACGAACGTCGGCCGCAGCGACTCGAGCTCCCTGATCGCCCGCCACAACGATCGCTCGCCCTCGTCGGTCTTCGGCGGGAAGAACTCGAAGGAGAACGACCGCCCACCGTCGGCGAGCATGTCGCGGACCGTGGGAACACGTTCGGGGAAGAAGGAAGGTCGACCAAGCGCCATGGTCACCAGGCTACAGTGGCGCCGCGGGAGCGGCAGCCCGAGAGGCCCTGGAGATCCTGACGCCCGCGTCCGGCCATTAGTCTCAGTGTCATGACCATTGACGCCGCCCGCATGGACGTCCTGCGCCCGCAGGTGGAGCGCTCCCTCGGAGACTTCGTCGAACGGAAGTTGCCGGCCGGGGGCGATGCCGCCTTCGCCCCGCTGCGCACGGCCGCCGACGCGCTGCTGTCCGGGGGCAAGCGGCTGCGCCCGGCGTTCTGCTACTGGGGCTGGCGCGGCGCGGGCGGCGCCGACGTCCCCGCGATCTTCACCGCCGCCGCCTCGCTGGAGCTGCTGCAGGCCAGCGCGCTCGTCCACGACGACGTGATGGACAAGAGCGACCTGCGCAGGGGGATGCCGGCCGCGCACCGCCGCTTCGAGTCCATGCACGAGCAGTCCCGCTGGCAGGGGTCGGCGCAGCAGTTCGGCGAGGGTGCGGCGATCCTGCTCGGCAACCTGCTGCTCATCTGGTCGGGCGAGATGTGGCGCACCAGCGGCCTGCCGCCCGCGTCCCTGGAGGCGGCCCAGCCCGTGCACGACCACATGCGCACCGAGCTGATGTGCGGCCAGTACCTCGACCTGCTGGAGCAGGCCAACGGGGAGAACACGTTCGAGTCGGCGCTGCGGGTGGCACTGTTCAAGAGCGGCAAATACTCGGTGGAGCAGCCGCTGCGGCTCGGGCTGGTGCTCGCCGGCCAGGAGCGCGCGCCGTGGATGGACGAGCTGTGCACCGGCTACGGCACCCGCGTGGGGATCGCCTTCCAGCTCAGGGACGACGTCCTCGGGGTGTTCGGCGACCCCGCGCAGACGGGCAAGCCCGCGGGCGACGACCTGCGCGAGGGCAAGCGGACGATGCTCGTGGCCCGCACGCTGGCGGCCGCGTCCCCCGGGGCCGCGCGGACCGTCCGGCGGCTGCTCGGCGACCCCGAGCTGGACGAGGCCGGGGTGGCGACGCTGCGGGGGATCATCGACGACACCGGCGCGTTGCGGGAGTGCGAGGACCTGATCGGCGACTATCTGGGCCAGGCGCTGTCCGCCCTCGACGAGTCGCCGGTGACGACCGAGGCCCGCTCCGCCCTGACCGAGCTCGCCATCGCCGCCACGTCCCGCAAGACCTGAGGCGGCCGGGCGGGCCGGTCAGGGACCGCCCGGCGTCGGGCTCAGGGAGACAGGCGTTTGGCGAACTCGGCCGCCGCCGCCCCCGGATCGTCCGCGTCGGTGATCGCGCGTACGACGACCACCCGCTCGGCGCCGTACGACATGACCTCGTCGAGATTGTCGAGGTCGATGCCGCCTATCCCGAACCACGGCCGCGAGGTGCCGAGCCCCGCCGCGTGCCTGAGCAGCGGCGGTCCGGGCGCCGGGCGGCCGGGTTTGGTCGGGGTGGGCCAGATGGGGCCGCAGCAGAAATAGCCGACGCCCTGCTCCACGGCCGCGGCGGACGCCTCGGCGGCGGAGTGGGTGGACCGTCCGATGACGATGTCGTCGCCGAGTATCTCTCGCGCGACCGTCGCCGGAAGGTCGTCCTGCCCCAGGTGGAGCACGTCGGGCCGGGCAGCGTAGGCGATGTCCGCCCGGTCGTTGACGGCCAGGAGTTTGCCGTGCCGGTCGCAGGCGTCGCGGAAGACCTCGAGGAGCGCGAGTTCTTCGCGGGCCTCCAAACCCTTCTCCCGCAGCTGGATGATGTCCACGCCGCCGGCCAGCACGGAGTCGAGGAACTCTGCCAGGTCGCCGCGGTCGCGGCGGCCGTCGGTGCAGAGATAGAGGCGGGCCTCAGAAAGCGAGAGCTTGGGCACGCCGCTTGACCTCCGTGTGACGGCCGGCCCGGATCGCCTCGATGGGCGATCCCGGCAGGGACTCGTCCGGGGTGAAGAGCCAGCGCAGCGACTCGACGTCGTCGTAGCCGGCGTCCTGCAACACGGTCAGCGTGCCGGGCAGGCCCTTCATCACGTCTTTTCCGTCGAGGAACACCGCGGGCACCTGAGGCCCGCCGCTGCCCCTGCGTACGCCGAGCAGCTTGTGGTCCTTGAGGAGTTGCTTGGCCCGCCCCAGCGGAAGGTCGAGGCGTGAGGCCACTTCGGGGAGAGTGAGCCACTCGTCGACGAGCTGCTCGGTCTCCCGGTCGATCTGTGCAACAGAAAGTGTCACGAAACCACAACTACCACATGGCGCGCTTGCTCAAACAACACAATCTCGTAGGGACACTTCGGGATCTACCAGGCGTTTGGCATCGAGGCGTTGGCCCGAGGCGATGACTCTGCGGCCCTGTACGAGGTCTCGCGGCCGGTCGACGGCGAGCACGGCGGCGAGGGCGTCGTCGGCGGTGAGCCAGACGGCCGACCATTTACCCTCCGTGTCACCGCGGTAGAGGAGGCGTTCGCCGGCGGGGTGGTGGCCGGCGTACTGCACCATGTGCCCGAACTGCTCCGACCAGAAGTAGGGCACGGGATCGTAGACGGCCTCCTCGCCGAGCAGCGTCGCGGCGGCGACCTCGGGCGCGTTGAGCGCGGAGTCCCAGTGTTCGACGCGGAGCCGGGTCTGCCAGCGGCGCGACCACCAGGCGGCGCAGTCGCCGACGGCGACGACGCCGGGCAACGAAGCGCGCAGATGCTCGTCGGTGACGACGCCGTTGTGCAGGTCGATGTCGGCGTCGGCGAGCCACTCGACGGCGGGACGCACGCCGATGCCGGTGACGACCACGTGGGCGTCGACGAACGCACCGCCCACCAACCGCACGCCGCCCTCGTCCACGGAGTCGACCATGGCGCCGAGCCGCAGGTCGATGCCGGAATACCAGGGCTCGGTGCGCGCGCCGATCTCGGCGCCGACGGCGGTGGCGAGCGGCGCGGGGCCGGCCTCGATCACCGTCACCGCGCACCCGGCCCGGCGTGCGGCGGTGGCGACCTCGGCGCCGATCCAGCCGGCGCCGATGATCGCGACGCGGGCGCCGGGGACGAGCATGGCCCTGAGCTCGTGGGCGTCGTCGAGGGTGCGCAGCACGTGCTGGGGACCGTCGCCGGGAAGCCTGATCGGGTCGGCTCCGGTCGCGATGACCAGGCCGTCGTAGCCCAGCTCGCCCTCGGTCGTCTCCACGACCCCCGCGCGCAGCGACTTGGCGCTGACGCCGGGCCAGAACTCGACGCCGAGCGCGGCCAGGTCGGCGCCGACGTAGCTGTCGTCGGCCTCTCCCGACAGCACGGCCTTGGACAGGGGCGGGCGGTCGTAGGGGCGATGGCGTTCCCTGCCGACCATGGTGACGCGCCCGGTGAAGCCCTTCGAGCGCAGCGCCTCCACGGTGCGCAGACCGGCCAGTCCTGCTCCGACGACAACGACGTGGTTCACGCTGATGACCATAACGGGGGCGGTGTCCGGGCGTGACACCGAGGCCGTAGGCTGGTGAGGGAAAGACGCGCGGGAGTCCGGCCGTGACCGGGCTGAGAGGAAGGCTTGACCGGGCCTTCGACCGCAAGACACCTGATCCGGGTCATGCCGGCGAAGGGAGCGCATGTGGACGTGATCGTAGGCGGCGGGATCGTCGGGCTGTCGGCCGCCTGGCGGCTGGCCCGCTCCGGCCTGCCGGTCACCGTGGCCGACCCGGCTCCCGCCTCGGGCGCGTCGCACGCGGCCGCGGGGATGCTGGCTCCGGTCAGCGAGGTGACCTACACCGAGGCGCCGCTGCTGCGGCTGGGGATGGCGGCGCTGCGCCGCTGGCCGTCCTTCGCCGCCGAGCTGGCCGCGGACGCCGGGCTCTCCGGGCCGGCCGCACTCGACTTCCGTACGAACGGCACGCTGGACGTCGCGTTCGGCGCCGACGACCTGGCGGCGCTGGACGAGCTGGCCGCGTTCATGGAGAAGCTGGAGCTGCCGGTCGAGCGGCTGGCGGGGCGCGAGTGCCGGCGCCTTGAGCCCATGCTGGCCCCCTCCGTGCGCGGCGGCCTGCTGGCTCCCGGCGACGCCTGGGTCGATCCGCGCCGCGTGACGGCGGCCCTGCTCGCCGCCCTCGACCGGCTGCGCGTCCCGCTGGTGCGGGCGCGCGTGAGCGAGCTCCTGCGTGACGGCGGCAGGGTCACAGGGGTTCGCCTCGCGCCACCGGACGTCCCGGCCCCCGCCGTGGCCGATGGCGGCGTGCCGCGGCAGTTGCGGGCCGAGCGGGTGATCCTGGCGGCCGGGGCGTGGAGCTCCGGGCTCGCCGGGGTGCCGGTGCGGCCGGTCAAGGGGCAGATCATGCGGTTGCGCTCCGCCCAGCCCCTGCTCGGCCGGTGCGTACGCGGCACCGTGCACGGCTCGTCCGTCTACCTGGTCCCCAGGGGCGACGGCGAGCTGGTCGTCGGCGCGACCCAGGAGGAGATGGGGTTCGACACCAGGGTGACGGCCGGCGGGCTCTACGAGCTGCTGCGTGACGCCAGGGAGCTGGTTCCGGGCGTCACCGAGCTGGAAGTGGCCGACGTGGTGGCCGGGCTGCGGCCGGGCACGCCGGACAACCTGCCCGTCATCGGCCCGAGCGGCACGCCCGGGCTCACGCTGGCCACCGGGCACCATCGGGGCGGCGTGCTGCTGGCCCCGTTGACGACGGCCATCCTGCTGGGCGAAGAAGGCGAGCTGGCGGCGCTGTGCTCGCCGGAAAGGTTTCAGGAGATTTCATGATTGTGATGATCAATGGGACCGCGCACGAGGTGATCGACGGCACGACCGTGGCGCAGGCCGTGAGCACGTTGACCGCGGCCACCACCGGAGTGGCCGTGGCCGTGAACGACGAGGTGGTCACGCGCAGCGCCTGGGAGACGACGGCGCTCAGCGACAGCGACCGCGTGGAGGTTCTGACGGCGGTGCAAGGTGGATGACCTGATCATCGCCGGGGAGAAGTTCTCGTCCCGGCTCGTCATGGGCACCGGCGGCGCCCCGTCGCTCGAGGTGCTCGACCAGGCGCTGGTCGCGTCCGGCACCGAGATGACCACGGTCGCCATGCGGCGGCTCGACCCGGAGGCCCGCGGTTCCGTCCTCGACGTGCTGCGCAGGCGGGACATCAAGGTGCTCCCCAACACCGCGGGCTGCTTCACCGCGGGCGAGGCCGTGCTGACGGCGCGGCTGGCCAGGGAGGCGCTCGGCACGCCCTGGGTCAAGCTGGAGGTCATCGCCGACGAGCGCACGCTGCTGCCCGACCCCATCGAGACGTTCGACGCGGCCGAGCGGCTGGTGGCCGACGGGTTCGTGGTGCTGCCGTACATCGGCGACGACCCGGCGCTGGCGCGGCGCCTGGAGCAGGCGGGCTGCGCGGCCGTCATGCCGCTGGGCGCGCCGATCGGCTCCGGGCTGGGCATCCGCAACCCGCACAACATCGAGCTGATCGTGGAGGCCGCGTCCGTGCCGGTCATCCTCGACGCGGGCATCGGCACGGCCAGCGACGCGGCCCTGGCGATGGAGCTGGGCTGCGACGCCGTCCTGCTGGCCACGGCGGTCACCCGGGCACAGCGGCCCGACCTCATGGCCACGGCCATGCGGGAGGCCGTGACGGCCGGGCGCCTGGCCCGCCAGGCGGGGCGCATCCCCCGCCGCCGCTACGCCGAAGCCTCCTCCCCGATGACCCCGTGACCCCTCTCCCCGGCGAGGGCTCGCGACCGCTCGCGCGGGCGACGTCGACGGTCGCCGGGGCGCCCCCCGCGCGGTATCACCGCGCGGGGAACGTACGGGCACGGCCCCGGTGACCGGCGCATCCGGCCGGCCCTCGTAGGGGGAGCGGCCGCCCGGACGACACGCCCGGACTGCCGCGGGTGAAGGGATGGTCCGCCTCCGGGTCTCCTGCCTCGGTCCGGAGCCCGGCGACGCGGGGCGCGCGGCCGACCGGTAAGGGCGTGACGCCGGTGAGGCTGTGTCCGCTTCCCCGGGACGAAGGGCGTACGAACGAGAACGTCTCCGCATCGGTTTCGGGCGGCCGGGCCCTGTCAGTGGCAAAACGCCCGTAAACTCAGCGGGGTGGACACGACGACTGCGGACCCCCTGGTCGGGCGGCTCCTCGATGGGCGCTATCGCATCGAGAGCCGGATCGCCCGGGGCGGTATGGCGACCGTCTACCTCGCGCTGGACATCCGGCTCGACCGGACGGTCGCGCTGAAGGTCATGCACCGCTCACTCGCCGAGGACCCGGCGTTCGTCCGGAGGTTCATCGGCGAGGCCAAGTCGGTGGCCAGTCTCTCCCACCCCAACATAGTGCACGTTTTCGACCAGGGCACCGACACCGACGTGGTCTACCTGTCGATGGAATACGTGCCAGGCCGCACGCTGCGCGACATCCTGCGCGACCGCGGCCGGCTGCCGGCCCGCGAGGCGCTCGAGATCATGATCCCGGTCCTGGCCGCGCTCGGCGCGGCCCACCAGGCGGGCCTGGTCCACCGCGACGTGAAGCCGGAGAACGTCCTCATGACCGACGACGGCCGGGTCAAGGTCGTCGACTTCGGCCTGGCCAGGGCCATCGAGGCGACCAACCAGACCCGCACCGGCGTGATGATCGGCACGATCGGCTACATGTCGCCCGAGCAGGTCACCACGGGCGGCGCCGACGTGCGCAGCGACGTCTACGCGGCCGGCATCATGCTGTTCGAGCTGGTGACCGGGCAGCAGCCGTATGACGGCGAGACGCCGATGTCGGTGGCCTACCGGCACGTCCATGACACCGTGCCGGCGCCGTCGTCGTTCGTCCACGACGTGCCGCCGCTGATCGACACGCTGGTGGCGCACGCGACGGCCCGCGAGCCGGGCGACCGTCCCGCGGACGCCACCGCGATGCTGGTGGCCGCCGTCGACGCGCACCGCATGTTGCCGCGGATGACCGGCCAGCCCGTGAGCGGCCCCGTGCCGCCGCGCGTCCACCAGCAGGGCGCCCACCAGCAGGGCGCCGGCTCCGCCGCGCGGTCGCGCCCGCAGGCCGCTCCCGCGCACACGCTGATCCAGCCGCGGGCGGAGGTGCCGCAACGGCGCGCGTTCCGGCCCAACTGGTTCCTGGTGACGCTGGCCGCCGTGATGGCGGTCGCGGTGGGGCTGACCGGCTGGTACTTCTCGCAGTCCGACCCCGTCATCGTCCCCGACCTGGTCGGGAAGGACATGGCGATCGCGGAGAAGAACGCCGCCGCGCTCGGCCTCGTGGTCCGCAAGGCCGACGGCAGGCACGACGAGAAGGTGGCCGCCGGCCTGGTCCTGCGCACCGACCCGGTGGCCAAGACCGAGCTCGACAACGGCGACACGATCACGCTGGTGCCCTCGCTCGGTCCCAAGCGCGTCATCGTGCCCAACGTGGCCGGGATGACCGGCAACGACGCCCGCGTGGCCCTCGCCGACGCGGGGCTGACCGTCGACTCGGTCAAACGCCTGGCCAACCAGGAGGTCGAGCGCGACAAGGTGATCCGCACCTCGCCGCAGGTCGGCGAGAAGGTGAAGGAAGGCACCAAGGTCGACATCTTCGTCAGCGCCGGGCTGGTCATGCCCGACGTGGGCGGCATGCCGAAGGACGAGGCCGCCGGCCATCTCAGCGGCCAGGGTTTCCAGGTGCAGGTCAACGAGGTCGACGACGACGCCGAGCCGTGCACGGTCATCGCCCAGGAGCCCAAGGCGAAGACGGAGGTCGACAAGGGCGCCCAGGTCATGATCACGGTGGCGCGGTGCCAGACGGACTTCTGGGACTGGTTCGGCGACCGCGACGGCGAGGGCCGCGACGACCGGCATCTCCGCGTGGTGCCAGGGGTGCTCGGCAAGGAGCTCAGGGACGCCAGGTCCGAGTTACAGGCCCTGGGCTTCCAGGTGCGGGTGCAGCGGCTGGTCAACGCCGGCGTGGTGAAATACCAGCGCCCGCTGCCCAACAGCGAACGCCCGTCGGGGAGCACGGTCTACCTCTGGCAGTGAGCGCCGGTCCCGCCGGCCCGGCCCGCACCCCTGCCCGCCTGCACGCGCCGGGCACGGTCAGGACAGGTGGCCGAGGAGGCGGATCCTGGCCAGACCGCCGTCCGGGTGGATGTCGACCCTGACGTGGGTGACCGGGCCGGGGTGGTGGAGCCGGAAGCGGTGCGGGGTGTCGGGCTGGAGCCTGGTCCTGGGCAGCAGCTCGACCTCGCGCTCCCCGTCGATCCCGGTGAGCGCGACCGCGCCGGGCGCGTTGAACAGCAGGTTCGTGGTGTCGATCTCGGCCAGCTTGACGACGCCGCGGCCGGCCAGCCGGATCACCAGCCAGTCGTTGCCCTCGTCCCGGCGGCGCGCGGTCTCCCAGCCCTCCGCCTGGTGGCGGGCCAGGCCGGGGGCGATGACGTTGTTGGGGGCGGAGTAGAAGTCGTCGGAGCAGGCGGTGACCAGGCCGCCGTTCGCCAGGGCGGCCAGGTCGAGGCCGAGGCCGTCGTAGGCGGACAGGTCGGGGCGGGCTTCGCCGTGCACGCGCAGGCGGGCGACGCCCCCGTCGGGGTGGATGTTCAGGCGGACGTGCGTGTAGCGGGTCTCGCCGGCGACCTGGAAGTGGTGTTCGGCGTCGCCCTTCAGCGCGGCCTTCGGCACGATCTCCGTCCATGGGGCGGCCAGCAGCTCGTCCGGGGACGGATGGCCGTGGACGGCGGCGGCCTCTACCGAGGCGTACGGCGGGTAGTTGCCCTTGAACCAGGCGGTGTCGATCACCACGGCGCGGATGACGCCCGGGACGCCCAGGCGGACGAGGGCCCAGTCGTGGCCGGGCTCGCGCCTGCGCCGGGTCTCCCACCCGTCGTAGACCTGCCCCTTGTTGCCGAAGGTCCCGGCCTGGAAGCCCGGACGGCCCGGCCTGATCAGGCTCTCCTTCTCGGCGAACGACTCGTCGCTCGCCGCGACCACGGAGCCGCCGAGGGCGCGCCCAGCCAGATCGGGCAGGTTCAGGCCGGGCTGCGCGTCGGAGTGTGACATCTAGTGCTCTCCCAGCAGAAGCCGTCCGCAGGGCTCGCCGTCCACCGGCCTGCCGCGCAGCCAGGTGGTCAGGACGGCTCCCCTGAGGGTGCGGCCGTGGTAGGGGGTGACGGGGTGCCTGTGGTGCAGGAGTGCGGCGTCGACCGGGCCGGCGGCGGCCGGGTCGAAGGCCACCAGGTCGGCATCATTGCCCGGCTTGATGCTCCCTTTTCCCGATATTTCAGCCATTGCGGCGGGGTTGGCGGACATCCAGCGGACCACATCCGCAAGCCCGAACCCCCTGCGGGACGCCTCCGTCCACACCGCGCGCAGCCCGAGCTGGAGCGAGGCGATGCCGCCCCAGGCGGCGGCGAAGTCGGGCGCCTTCAGCTCGGCGGGCGACGGCGAGTGGTCGGACACGACACAGCTCAGGACACCCCTCCTCAGGCCGTCCCACAGCAGGTCGCGGTTGGCCCCCGAGCGGATCGGCGGGCAGCACTTGTACGCGGTGCCCCCCTCGGGCACCTGGTCGGCGGCCAGCGTCAGGTAGTGCGGGCAGGTCTCCGCCGTGACGGCCGCTCCGCGGGCCCGGGCCTCCTCCAGGACGTCCAGGCAGGCGGCGCTGGAGACGTGCAGGATGTGCACCCTGGCCCCGGTCTCCCCGGCCAGCCGGACGACCTGCTCGACGGCGCTGCGCTCCGCCCTGTCCGGCCGCGAGTCCAGGAACTCGCGGTACGTCGGGCCGGACGGCTCGCCGAGCAACGCCGGATCCTCGGCGTGCACCACCATCACCCCGCCGAACCCGGCGACCTCCTTCAGAGCCTGCCGTGCCTCGGAGACGCCGAGCGGCGGGAACTCCTCCACGCCCGACGGCGACATGAAGCACTTGAAGCCGTGCACCCCGCGCTCGCGCAGCGGCGCCAGGTCCTTGACGTTGCCCGGCACGGCCCCGCCCCAGAACCCGACGTCCACCCGGCACTGGCCGGCGGCGGCACGCAGCTTGGCCTCGAAGGCCCCGACGTTCACGGTGGGCGGGAGCGAGTTGAGCGGCATGTCCAGGATCGTGGTGACGCCGCCGGCGGCGGCCGCCCGGGTCGCCGAGGCGAACCCCTCCCAGTGGGCGCGTCCCGGCTCGTTGACGTGCACGTGCGTGTCGACCAGGCCGGGGAGCAGGGCCAGGTCGCGCAGGTCGATGTCCTCGGCGGCGTCGAGCGGTGCCGCGTGGTCGTACAGGGCGACGATCTTCTCCCCGCGCACGGCCACCGCGGCCGCCCGCTCGCCCTCGGGGGTGACGGTCCTGCGGGATCGCACGACGAGGTCGAACCCGGTCATCCGGCGCCTCCCTGGAGATGGTCGGCGGCGAGCCGGGCGGCGAGGCGTTCGAGCAGCGGGCCCGCCTCGGTCATGCAGCGGTCCTCGTCGGGCTCCAGGTCGGTCAGGGCGTAGGCGGCCTCGATGCCCGCCGCCTTCAGCTCGGCGTCGGAGAGGGTACGGCGGCCGCAGACGGCGACGACGGGAACGCCCGCCCTGGCCGCGGCCTGGGCCACGCCGACCGGCGCCTTGCCGCGCAGCGACTGCTCGTCCAGGGACCCCTCGCCCGTGATCACCAGCCGCGCGTTCTCCGCCAGCTCGCCGAACCCGAGCAGGCCGAGCAGGTAGTCGATGCCGGGCCGCAGCTCCGCGTGCAGGAACGCCAGCGCCGCGAACCCCACCCCGCCGGCCGCGCCCGCCCCCGGCGCTCCGGCCACTCCCATGGCCCGGGGGGTGTCGTCATGCTCGTGCTCATGGTCGCGCCCGCTTCGCTCCTCGTTGGCTCGTTCCTCGCTCTCTCGTCCCGAGCTCCTGCGCTCGACGGCGCCCACCAGCCCATGGGTGGCGGTCGCCACCGCCGCCAGCCGGGACAGGGAGCCCTCCAGGATCTTGACGTCGTCGGGGGTCGCGCCCTTCTGCGGCCCGTAGACGGCGGCGGCGCCGTGGGGGCCGAGGAGCGGGTTGTCCACGTCGCTCGCCACCACGAACTCCACGCCCGACACGTCGAGGAAACCGGACATGTCGATGCGGGCGAGCTCCTTGAGCGCGGCCCCGCCCCGGGGGAGCTCGTCGCCGCCGGCGTCGAGCAGGCGCGCGCCGAGGGCCTGCACCATGCCCGCTCCCCCGTCGGTGCACGCGCTGCCGCCCAGCCCCAGGACCACCCGCTTGGCGCCGCGGCGTACGGCGTCGGCGACCAGTTCGCCCGTGCCGTAGCTGGTGGCGGTCAGGGGCTCGCGCCCGCCGGGCAGCCGGCGCAGCCCGGACGCCTCCGCCAGCTCGACCACGGCCGTGCCGGCCGCCTGCCAGGCGTACGAGGCGGGGATCCGCTCGCCCGTGGGGCCGGTCACCTCGATCGTGACCCGCGTGAAGCCGCCGGCCACGGCGGCGTCGACGGTGCCGTCGCCCCCGTCGGCGACCGGCAGCTCCACCGTGGGGACGCCGAGCCCGGCCGACACCCGGGAGGCCACCTCCGCCGCCGTCAGCGACCCCTTGAACTTGTCCGGAGCGACCAGAACAGGCTGAACCACAACGAACTCCCGCATGATGGTGAACAATGTCCTGACGCGCCTTCCTGCCCGGTGCGAGCGGGCAGGAGGGCGTGACTCATCATCATCACATCCCGGGCCGTTCATCCCCTACGCTGCCCGGGCGATCGGCGGGGGCGTGCCGGACCGCTAAGAGACCGCTCTGATGAACTCCTCCAGGCTGTAACGGCCGTCCTGGTCGAGGTCGGCCTCCTGGCTCATCGCCCCGAGGGCCTCGGGCGGCAGGTCGGGGAAGTGCAGCCTGAGCTCGGACTCGCTGATGTAGCCGTCGCCGTCGGTGTCGATCGACGCGAAGGTGCTCTTGAGCCGGGCCAGCCGCTCGTCTGATAGCTCCGCCGCCACGGGACCGCCTTCCGGATGCTCGTTCGTGCGGGTGCTCGTTGTCCGGATGTCCCCCACACCCTAGTCATCATTGACCTATGACAACCGGATGGAACCCCGTTTACCGGCGAGCGGAGAAGGGCCGGGAGGATCAGGTCCTGGCGGTGCTGGACGAGTGCGCCGCCTGGCTCGCCGCGCTGGGGGTGCGGCAGTGGCCGGACAGGTTCGAGCGGGCGTGGATCGAGCCGGCCGTCGCGCGGGGCGAGACCTGGCTGGTCCACGTCGGGGACGAGGTGGCCGCCACCGTCACGCTGGACTGGTCCGACAACCTGTGGGACGACGACGGGACGGCCGGATACGTGCACCGCATGGCCGTACGCCGGTGGGCGGCCGGGCTGGGCGCGCACGTGCTGGGATGGGCGGCGGACACGACACGCGGGCAGGGGCGCGACCGGCTGCGGCTGGACTGCGCGGCCTCGAACCGGCGGCTGCGCGGCTATTACGAGTCCGCCGGATTCGCGCACCGCGGGGACGTCGCCGTCGGCGGCGCGCCGGGGCAGCGCGACCCGGACGGCCCGGTCACCCTCGTGAGCCGCTACGAGCTGCCGCTCACGCCGTGAAGCCTTCGTGGACGTGCCTCGCCGGGCGCACGCCGCGCTCCTCCGCCAGCCGCACCAGCCGCCGGCGGGCGGCGGCGCCCGCGCGCCCTGCCGCGTCCTGGGAGACGGTCGTCAGCTCGCCGCCGGCCACCACGGTGCGCCCGCCGACCAGCACCAGGGCCGGCGGCGGCGTGGGCCCGAAGACCAGCGCGCACACCGGGTCGGCGACGGCGGCGGCGAAGGGCCCGACCGGCCACAGGACGACGTCGGCCAGCTTGCCCGGCTCGAGCGAGCCGAGCTCGTCCGCGCGGCCCAGGTTGCGGGCGCCGCCCAGGGTGGCCAGCTCCAGGGCCTGCCGGGCCGTGAGCGCCCCGGGACCGTATCGGGCCCGCTGGAACAGCAGCGCCTGCCGCATCTCCCCGGCCAGCGGGGTGAGCTCGGAGGAGGCGCTGCCGTCCACGCCGAGGCCCACGTTCATGCCGCGGCGCAACATCTCGGACACGCGGGCGATGCCCGCCCCGAGCCGGCCGTTGGAGGAGGGGCAGTGGGCGGAGCCGGTGCCGGTGGCGGCGAGCTTGCCGATGTCGGCGTCGCTCAGGTGCACGGTGTGCGCGAACCACACGTCGGGCCCGAGCCAGCCCAGCTTCTCCATGTAGTCGACGGGCCGCGTCCCGAACTGCTCCAGGCAGTGCTCGTCCTCGTCGAGGGTCTCGGCGATGTGGGTGTGCAGGCGAACGCCCTTGGACCTGGCCAGCGCCGCCGACTCCGTCATCAGCTCGGCACTGGCCGAGAACGGCGAGCACGGCCCCACCGCGACCCGCACCATCGAGGAGAACGACGGGTCGTGGTGGGCGTCGACGGCCTCGGCCGTGGCGGTCAGGACCTCGTCGAGCTCCTCGACCACGACGTCCGGCGGCAGCCCGCCCTTCGACTCTCCCATGTCCATGGAGCCGCGCGCCGGGTGGAACCTGAGGCCGATCTCGCGAGCGGCCTCGATGCCCGCCGCGAACAGGTCGCCTCTCCCCTTGGGGAAGAGGTAGTGGTGGTCGCTGGAGGTGGTGCAGCCCGACAGCGCCAGCCAGCCCAGGCCGGCGGCGGCGGCCCCCTTGACCACCTCGGCGTCCATGGCGGCCCACACCGGATAGAGCGCGACCAGCCACTCGAACAGCGTGGCGTCCTGCGCGAGCCCTTGCGAGGCCCACTGGTAGAGATGGTGGTGGGTGTTGACCAGGCCGGGCGTGGCCAGGCAGCCGGAGCCGTCGATCCGGGTCGTCCCCGGGGCGGCGGGCGCGGGCCCGGGACCCACCGCGGCGATGCGATCCCCCTCGATCCTGATGTATCCGGAGGGGATCTCGGGGCCGGTGACCGGCGCGACATGCACGTTCTCGATCACGATGACGGGTTCGGACGTCGAGCCGGTGCGCGGGTCGTTCACGTGGCCGCCTTCCGCCGCGCGGCCAGCCGTACCGCCTCGAGGATCTTCTCGTAGCCCGTGCACCGGCAGAGGTTGCCCGCCAGCGCCTCCCTGATCTCCGCGTCCGACGGCCGCTCGACGCGCGCGATCAGGTCGTGCGCCTGCACGATCAACCCCGGCGTGCAGAAGCCGCACTGCACCGCGCCGCACTCCGCGAACGCCTCCTGCACCGGGTCGAGCCGGTCCCCCTCGGCCAGCCCCTCGACGGTGCGCACCCGCCGCCCCTCGGCCTGACCGGCGGCGACCAGGCACGAGCAGACCGGCACGCCGTCGAGATAGACCGTGCACGAGCCGCACTCGCCCTGCTCGCAGGCGTTCTTGGAGCCGGGCAGGCCGAGCCGCTCGCGCAGCACGTACAGCAGGCTCTCTCCCTCCCACACGTTGTCGGCGCTCTCCTCGCGGCCGTTGACGGTGAAGGTGACGCGCATCAGGCGGCCCTCCTTCCCAGATGGTCGTTCCAGGCCCACGTGAGCGTGCGGCGGGCCATCACCCCGATGGCGTGCACGCGGTAGGCGGCGGTGCCGCGGACGTCGTCGATCGGCGCGGCCGCGGCCGCGCACAGCTCGCCGAACCTCCTGAGCAGCGCCGGGTCGAGCGGCGCCTGCCAGTCGAGCTCCCGCGCCAGCAGTTCCTCGGCCTCGTACGCCCGCCGCGGCGTGGGCGCCGCCGACCCGAGCCCCGTGCCGACCCGCCGCTCCTCGGGGCGCAGCGCGACCGCGAACGAGCACACCGCGATCACCATGGCGTTGCGGGTGCCGACCTTGGAGAAGTACTGGGGCCCCGTGGCCGGCCTGACGTGCACGGCCCTGATGAGCTCGTCCGGTTCGAGCGCGCTGCGCTTGACCCCGAGGTAGAACGCGGTGGCGGGGATCATCCTGACCCCCCGGTCCCGCGACTCCACCTCGACCACCGCGTCGGCGGCGAGCAGCGGCGGATGGCTGTCACCCGCGGGTGAGGCCGCGCCGAGGTTGCCGCCGACGGATCCGCGGTTGCGGATCTGCGGCGAGCCGACCGTGCGCGAGGCCTGCGCGAGCCCCGGCAGCGGCCCGCCCAGCTCCTCGATGATCGTCGTGTACGGCACCCCCGCCCCGACCCGGCAGGCGCCGCCCTCCATGCCCCACGCGCGCAACTCGGCCACCTGGCCGAGGTCGAGCAGCGCGGCGGGCCTGCGCACGTCGAAGTTGAGCTCGACCATCACGTCGGTGCCGCCCTGGATGGGCACCGCGTCGGGCCGGTCCGCCTTGGCGGCCAGCGCCTCCTCCCACGTCGTGGGGCGCAAGAAGTCCATCGATGTCTACTCCCAGGCGAATCCGGCGTCGGGCGCGTCCTCACGCAGCACACTGCCCTCGATCAGGCCGTACGGGCGGTCGGCGGCGAAGAAGACCTCGTTGTCGTTGTCCAGGCCGAAGGGCGACAGGTCGACGGCGAAGTGGTGCTTGTTCGGCAGGGCCAGCCTGACCTCGCAGATCTCCTCGCAGGCGGTCAGCGCCCGCTCGCCCATGGCGTACAGGGTCTGCTGGAGCGAGCGGCTGTGCGTGTCCGCGAACGCCTCGACCAGGCATCGCCGCACCCGCTCGTACGACGAGTCGTAGGAGGGGGTGTCACCGGCGTGCCGCCACCGTGCCTCGACGGCTGTGGCGAGGACCCGGTCGGTGGCGGGCGGCAGCGTGGTGTACTCGTCGGCGATGTAGCCGTGGAACTCCGACCCCGTCGAGTTGAGCAGCACCAGGTCCTTGAGCCCGGACACCACGGTGGCGCGGCCGTCGCGGTCGCGGTGGACGACGCAGGTGCGCACCTCGCCGCCCGCGCGCGCGAACGAGTGCGGGCCCTCGCGGCGCCAGGCGTACTCCTCGATCTCCACCCTGGCGTGGTGGATCGAGGGTTGCGACCCGGCGAAGTGGCCGGCCAGCAGGAGGGCGAACTCCTCGATCTGGCCGACGCCGTGTTTCCTCGCGAACGCGTACACGGTGTTCTTCTGCGTGTCGGTCGGCAGCACGGCGGCGTTGTCGCCGGTCAGGTGGACGGCCTCCATGTCGCCCGACAGGGACGTGCTGACGTTGACGTCCTTGACGTGGTGCACGGGGCCGTCCTTGACGACGTGGACGAGCCGCGTCTCCGCCTTGCCGTAGCGGTTGGGCCCGAGCTTGACGGCCATCTAACTCCCTCGGTAGGTGGAGTAGGCGTACGGGCTGAGCAGCAGGGGCACGTGGTGGTGCCGGCCGGGATCGGTCACGGTGAAGGTGACGACGACCTCGGGATAGAACGTCTCGGGCAGGTAGCCGCCGGTGTCGAAGACGACGCGGTGCACCCCGGTTCCCGGCTTCCAGCCCTTGATCCGGCCGTCGGCGTCGGTCCGCCCCTCGGCCAGGACGCTTCCGTCGTGCTCCAGCCGCACGCGGACGCCCTCGGCGGGCAGCCCGGTGACCGCGTTCAGCACGTGCGTGGAGAAGCTCATCTCCCCTCCTCGATGAGCTTGCGCAGCCGCACCCGCGTGATCGCGGCCAGCTCGGCGCGTACGACGTCGCGCTCGGTCTCCTCGTCGTTGCGCAGCCGGGACGTGAGCTTGGCCAGCAACTCCGCGCCGTCGAGGCCGGTGGCGCAGACGAGGTAGACGTGCCCGAAACGCTCCTCGTAGGCCCGGTTGCCCTCCGCCAGGGCCGCGCGCGACGCGTCGCCGACCCCTGACTGCTCCTGCCGCGACCAGGCCGCCTCCGTGCCGGTGCCGGCCGCCCGCTCGCCGATCCTCGGGTGCGCGCCCAGCGCCTCCAGCACGCCGGACCACGCAAGTTCCCGAACGGCCGCGTCCGCGGCGGCGAGCAGCTCGCCGAGCCCGCGGTACGGTCGCAGGCCCGCGACCTTCACGGCGAAGGCGCGGCAGGCGCAGCAGGCGAGCAGGTCGCGCTCGGCCGCGTCGGGCGGCCGTGCGTTGAAGGCGTCGAGCGCGGTGAGCGTGTCGGGCATGTCTGAAGTACACACATGCGCTACGTGCCCGGTCCATCCGCGAGAACTCCGAACCGGCCGCCCCGATGGCCGGGACTTTTGTGTCATGCTCCAAGTCCCGGGCCAGGGTCAGATCGTGATCACGGTCTTGCCCCTGGCGTGGCCTGCGGCGATGTCGCGCAGCACGGCCGGCGCCCGCTCCAGCGGCACCAGCGACTCGACCCGCACGCGCAGCTCGCCGCCGTCGATCAGCTCGGCCAGGCTCGTCAGGACCTCCGGGGTGACCCGGTTGATCACGTTGACGCCGCGCAGCCCTCTCGCGGCCAGGGCGTCAGGGTCGAGCGCGTGGATGACGCTGCAGATCACGCCGCCCGGGCGCAGCACGCCCGCCATGGCGTCGACGGCGCCGGCCGGGGTGGCCAGGTCGAACACCGCGTCGATCCCGCCGGGCCAGGCGGCGAGCACCTGTCCTGGCACGTCTCCCTTGGTGTGGTCGACCGTCTCGTTGGCGCCCAGGTCGCTCATGAGGTCCTCCGCGTCCGGCGCGGCGGTGGCGATGACGTACGCGCGGCGCAGGGCGGCGAGCTGGGTGGCCGCCTGGCCCACACCGCCCGTCGCCCCGACGATCAGCACGGTCCGGCCCTCGGCCAGTTCAGCCGTCTCGACCAGGGCGTACGCGGTCGCGCTCGCGGTGGGCACGGCCGCGGCCTGCTCGGGCAGCAGGCCCTTGGGCATGCGGGCGACGGGCCCGTCCTGGGCCACCACGCCGTACTCGGCGTAGCCGCCGAGGCCGCGGGCGGGGTCGCTGAAGCGGCCGTAGACCTCGTCACCGGGCCCGTACGCGGTGACCTCGGCCCCGACGGCCTCCACGACGCCGGCGGCGTCCTGCCCCATGATGAGCGGGAACCTGGGCGACAATCCGGTCATGGCGCCGCTCGCGATCTTCGTGTCGACCGGGTTGTAGGCCGCGGCCCGCAGGCGGACCAGCAGCTCGCCGGGTCCTGGCACGGGCTCTGGCAGCTCGACGAGCTCCGGCCGGGCTCCGAAGGCGGAAATGGCGATGGCACGCATGGGCTCTCCCCGTCTGGCCTGCGTTGGCGAACGAAAGAGGCGTTACCCGCCCGCGTGCCCGCCAAAGGGGACAGGCCGGCCTCTTGGAGCAACCTTTGTGCGGGCCACCTCACCCGGCCGCCTCACCGCGTCACCCCACCGGGTCACCTCACCGGGTCATACGGGGCCGTCTCACGGGCCTGCTGACCAGACCGGCGCGGTGGCGTACGGGAAGTGTCCGCCACTGCGCCTACACTGTCGGTCATCATGACCCTGAAATCCCTGATCGGCGGACACGTGTCCGTGACGGGCGGCCTCGCGACGGGCGGCCTGAAATACATGGCGGAGATCGGCGCCGAGATGATCCAGGTGTTCGTCACCAACCCGCGAGGGTGGGCGCTCACCGAGGGCAAGCCCGAGCAGGACGCCCGGCTGGCGGAGTCGGGCGTCGACGCGTTCATCCACGTGCCCTATCTCGCCAACTTCGGCTCGCCCAGTCCCGAGACGCTGGCCAACTCCATCGCGATCGTGCGCCACACGCTGCGCCGCGGCGTGGCGACCGGCGCCAAGGGGGTCGTGGTGCACACGGGTTCGGCCGTGACGCAGCCCCGCGACGACGCGCTGCGCCAGACCCGCGAAAACCTGCTGCCGCTGCTCGACGAGATCCCCGACGGCGGGCCCGGCCTGCTGCTCGAGCCGATGGCGGGCCAGGGCGCCATGCTGTGCGCCACGGTCCAGGACATCGAGCCCTACCTCGCGGCCCTCGACTGGCATCCGCGGGCCGGCATCTGCCTCGACACCTGCCACGCCTTCGCCGCCGGTCACGACCTGGCGGCCGAGGGCGGGGTGCGGGAGACGTTCGACGCCCTGCACACGATCGCTCCCGGGCGGCTCAAGCTGATCCACGCCAACGACTCGAAGGACGCCTGCGGCGCCAAGAAGGACCGCCACGAGAACATCGGGGCCGGCCTCATCGGCGCGCGGCCGTTCGCCGAGCTGATGCGGCACCCGGCGGTGGCGGGCGTGCCGATCTGCATCGAGACGCCGGGCAAGGCGCCCAAGCACGCCGAGGACATCGCCCTGCTCAAGCGGCTCCGCGACGGCTGAGCGCGTACGCGTCGACGCGGGCATGGAGCGCCCGCCGTGCGCGGTCGCGCGACCACCGGTGGCAGCCGGACACAACCGTAACGGGGCCACCGAACATGATGAGGGACGCCCGCTCGCGTGATCCGGAGCCCCCGTGGCCCGGATCGCGGGGCCGGTTCTCGCGGCCTCAGCGGGCGCCCCCTCACGGAACGGCGTGGCGGGCCCTACCCCCCGGTCAGGGCCCGGCCGCCGCGGCGACCTGCGCGGTCGCCGGTGAATCCGGCGCATCAGATCTGCTGTGAGCCTTGCGGCTCGTCCCCCCCAACGCGCCGGGGTGGCTATCCGATGCCGAAACACTACGGTCGCGATCATGCGGGCGAAACCCCGTTTACGGACAGCTCGTCGAACGGTCTGTAGTCATCGCCATACGGAGAGTGCTAATGCGACGAGCGGTCACCGGGCTGCGATGAGCGGCAGTCTGGGGGGCCCGCACCCGGCTCGGGCACGTGCATCCTGGCCATCATCCACCCCACCCCGCTCGGCACCCGGCCCGGCGTGACCAGGGACATCATGACCATGGCCGCGAACGCCACCGGCACCGCGACCAGCGCGGGATAGGACGCCGGCTCCCCCACGCGCACGCCTGCCTGCTCGCTGAGCACGAGCGCGGCGGTCACGCCCCCTCCCAGGGCGAACCCCGCCGCCACCCCCGCGTCCGTCAGCCGCCGCCACCAGATGCCGAGCACCAGCATCGGGCAGAACGTGGCTGCGGAGAGCGTGAAGCCGACCACCACCAGCGCCACCGATTCCCGCGGGGTGCTGGCCGCGGTCAGGGCGAGCGCCGCCAGCAGCACCGCGGTCACGGCGGCGCGGAAGGAACGGGCGCCCGCCGGCGGCACGCATGACGACACCGCGCCCCCGACGGCCACCAGCACGCCCACCATGGTCGCGAGGAGCGCCGCGAACGCCCCGGCCGCCAGCACCCCGGTGAGCACCTCTCCGGCGGCCCCGGGCAACATCCTGGCGGGCAGCAGGAGCACGATCTCGTCCGCCGCCGCGTCGCGCGCGTGCCGGTGCCCCAGCGCCCCGTACAACGGCGGGACGACGCCGAACACCGCCAGCATCACCTGGGCCGCCACGATCGACCGCCTGGCCGCGCGGGCGTCCCTGTTGGTGTAGACGCGGACGATCACGTGCGGCAGCCCCATCGTGCCCAGCGCGCACGCCAGCAGCACCGCCAGCACCCCGGGCAGCGACGGGTCGCCGGCCCCCGCCAGCCCGGCCACCCCGGCCCGGTAGGAGCCCTCGAACAGGGCGATCGGCCGCGCGCCCGACATCCACCAGCAGATGACCCCCACGCCCAGGAAGACGACCAGCTTCAGCCAGAACTGCGAGGCCTGCAGGCTCGTCACGCTCCCCAGGCCGCCCGCGACCGCCACGCCCAGCGTCGCCGCCCCGACGGCCGCCCAGCCCAGCCACGGCGGCAGCCCGGTCAGCAGCCGCACCACGATCCCTGCGGCGTGCAGCTGGGCGACCATGAACGCCAGCCCGATGACCAGGAGGAAACAGGTGGTGAACGGGCGCAGCCGGGCCGAGCGGAGCCGCCATCCGGCGAAGTCGGGCAGCGTGTACGTCCCCGAGCGGCGCAGCGGCGCCACGACCAGCGCCAGGATGACGACGAACCCGGCGGCGGCCCCGACCGGATACCACAACATCGGCCCGCCGTGGGTGGCGATGAGCCCCGCGGTGCCGAGACAGGCCGCCGCCGAGGTGACCTCGGAGGAGATCGCGGCACCGTTCCACCAGGGCGGCACCTCCCTGGCCGCCACGTGGAAGTCGGCCAGGCCGCTGGAGCGGCGCGGCCGCGCGGCGCCCACCATCACGCCCAGTACGACGACGAAGGCGATCCCGGTGAGCACCGCGACGGTCATTTCTCCAGCCGCTCCGCCCGTCTCAGCTGCACCACGGCCAGCCCCACCCAGGCGGCCTGGGCGGCCAGCGAGAGCGCCACCCAGACCTCCGGGGCGGGCACCCACATGGCGATGACGGGAACGCCCGCCAGCACCGCGGCGACGGCGGCCACCGTCAGCATGGCCTGCCGTAACTGGCGCCCCACGATGGCCGGCACGTCGGGCGGGACCTGCCTGCCGTGCTCGTCGACGCGCCGCCGGCCGCGCCCGAGGGCGACCGGCCGTCGCGAGACGACGACACGGCGCTCCGCCGTCACCGGACCACTCCTCCGCCGACCGTCACGAGATCACGCCCCTGTGCTGGCGTACGAGCTGTTCGCGGACCTGGCGGCTGTGCCGCCTGCTGACCTGCAGCGTCTCGGTGCCGACGGTGAGCGACACCCGCCCGCCCTCGAACCTGAGCTCGCTGACGTGCTTGGCCGACACCAGAGTGCTGCGGTGGATGCGGATGAACCCGGCCTCCGACCAGCGCCGTTCCAGCGCGGCCAGCGACATGCGCACGAGATAGCTGCCGTCGACGGTGTGCAGGCGCACGTAGTCGCCCTTGGCCTCGGCGAACCAGACGGCCTGCTGGGGCACGAAGCGGGTGCGCCCGCCCAGCTCGACGGGGATCACGTCGTCCTGGCCCGGCTCGGCGGCGGGCGAGGTGGCGGCCTCCAGCCTGCGCACGGCCTCGGCCAGCCGCTCGGCCCTGACCGGCTTCAGCAGGTAGTCGACCGCCTCCAGCTCGAACGCCTGCACCGCGCACTCCTCGTGGGCCGTCACGAAGACCAGCCGGGGCGGGCTGGGGAAGCCGCCGACGAGCCGGGCGAGGTCGAGCCCGTCGAGCCCGGGCATCCGGATGTCGAGGAAGACGCCGTCGAGCCGCTCGCCCGCGCCGATCATCTGCACCATGTCCTGCAGCGCGGCGACGCCGTCGGCCGCGGTCGTGACCTGCTCGATCCGGGCGTCCTGGCGCAACAAGTAGGCGAGCTCCTCCAGAGCCGGCACTTCGTCGTCGACGGCCAGAACTCTCAGCATGTCCACCACGCTGCCGTAGAAAAGCAGAGGCCACAAGGGGTAAGCCAGCTTAGCGTAATGAATTGACTACTATGAGCCAAGTTGTGTCTTCGGTACGCGCAACCGCACCTTGGTGCCGGCGCCCAGCGCGGTCTCCACGACGAGCCCGTAGCCGTCGCCGTAGATCTGGCGCATCCTGAGGTCCACGTTCGCCAGCCCGATGCCGCCGCCCTCGCGGCCGGGTTCGTCGTCGAGCATGCGCCGCGCGCACTCGGGATCCATCCCCGCGCCGTCGTCCTCGACGGTGATGTGCGCCTCGGGGCCCGCGTCGCGCACCACGACCCGCACCTCCCCCGCGGCGCCGCCGTCGCCCCGCATGCCGTGCTTGATGGCGTTCTCCACCAGCGGCTGCAGGCACAGGAACGGCACGGGCACCGGCAGCACCTCCGGAGCCACCTGCACGGTGAAGCGCAGCTTGTCGCCGAAGCGGGCGCGCTCCAGCAGCAGGTAGCGGTCGACGCAGGTCAGCTCGTCGGCGAGGGTGGTGAAGTCGTTGGCCCTGCGCAGGGCGTAGCGGGCGAAGTCGGCGAAGTCGAGCAGGAGCTCGCGGGCGCGCCTGGGGTTCGTCCGGACGAACGAGGCGATCGTGGTGAGCGCGTTGTAGATGAAGTGCGGCGAGATCTGGGCGCGCAGCGCGCGCATCTCGGCCTCCAGCGCGCGCTGCCGCGAGGCGTCCAGGTCGGCCAGCTCCAGCTGGCCGGAGACCCAGCGGCCGACCTCGGTGACGGTGCGCACGAGCGCGGCGCTGACCTCGTCGTCGTGGGCAGCCAGCGTGCCCACGACCGCGCCGTCCACGGTCAGCGGCACCACCACCGCCGCGTACGGCTCGCCGGGGAACACCTGGGCCCGGCCGGCGGCCAGCGTGGCGCGGGCGTGGGCGAGCACGTCCCCTTCGCGCGGCCCTTCGCGCGGCCCGTCCGCCGGGCCGTCCCAGGCCAGCACCGCCTCGGCCGAGGTGATCGCGACGGCGTGGGTGCCGAGCAGCGTGCGCAGGTGCCGGACGGCCTTGCGGGCGGAGTCGCGGCCGAGCCCCGCGCGCAGGGCGGGGGCGGCGAGCGCGGCGATGTGCAACGTGGTGAACGTCGCCTCGTCCGACCTGCGGCCCTGCGGCAGCGCGTCACGGCACGGCCGCGTCCTGGCCAGCCCGTAACCGGCGGCGAAGGCCAGCAGGAACAGCGCCACGCCAGTCAGCATGCGGGCCACCGTAGCCAACAACGCGCCGTGTCCGGGGCGAAACCCGCAGTGAGACCGCTCTCGCGCTACGGCGGGCCCTCGCCGGGTTCTTCCTGGTAGGAGTAGCGCTGTTCGCGCCAGGGGTCGGCGAGGTTGTGGTAGCCGCGCTCCTCCCAGAAGCCCCGGCGATCCTCGAGGAGATATTCGATGCCGCGCACCCATTTGACGCTCTTCCACGCGTAGAGGTGGGGCACCACGATCCGCACCGGGTGGCCGCGGTCAGGGCTGAGCGGTTTCTCGTCGAGCTCCATGGCGAACAGCGTGCCGGGGGCGGTGAAGTCGGACATCCGCAGGTTGGCGCTGTAGCCGTACTCGGCCCAGATCATCACGTGGCGCACCCCGGGGTCGGGCGGGAATGCGCCGATGATGGTGGCGGGGGCGACGCCGCGCCACTCGTTGGCCATGAGCGAGAACTTGGTGACGCAGTGGAAGTCGGCGAGCCGGGTCGTGCGGGGCAGCCGCTCGAACTCCTCCCAGGTGTAACAGTGCTCCTCGCCGGTGGCGGTGGCCCCGAACACGCGGAAGTCCCAGCTCTCGGGCTTGAACGTGGGGACCCTGCCGTAGTGGATCACGGGTCTGCCGCGCGGGACGTACTGGCCTGGAGGCAGGCGCGACTCCTCCACGATCACTCCCCTCACCGGTCTCGCGTCTTGGGCCATCCTGCCATCGGGCCGCCGATGGCACGCGGCCGGGTGCGGTGCGCTACGATTGGGGTCTATGCGCACAGCGTTCTGGTTTTGGTATGGCGACGGACCCGAGTCCGTTCGCCATCTGACGCTGCGCTAGCAGACAGGCGAACGAAAGGCCCCGGGTCCACGTGGACCCGGGGCCTTTCGTGTTTTCAGGCAGAAGGAGAAGCAGATGGTGATCGTGATGGGCCCGGAGGCCACGCCGGACGATCTCACGTCGATCGTGTCGGTCGTCGAGGCGGCCGGGGTGGAGGCTTTCATCAGCAAGGGCGTGCGCCGCACCATCGTCGGCCTGGTCGGCGACGTCACCCAGCTCGACGCGGCCGGCCTGCGCGGCATGCCGGGGGTGCGCGACGTGATGCGCGTGACCACGCCGTACAAGCTGGTCAGCAGGGAGAACCATCCGGAACGCTCCACGGTCCACGTGGGCGGCGTGCCGATCGGCCCCGACACCGTGACGCTGATCGCGGGGCCGTGCGCGGTGGAGACGCGCCAGCAGACGCTGGACGCGGCCAGGATGGCGCAGTCGGCGGGAGCGGTGCTGCTGCGGGGCGGGGCGTTCAAGCCGCGCACGTCGCCGTACGCGTTCCAGGGGCTGGGCGAGGCCGGCCTGCGCATCCTGGCCGACGTGCGCGAGGAGACCGGGCTGCCGATCGTGACGGAGGTCGTGGACGCCCAGGACGTCGAGCTGGTGGCGTCGTACGCCGACATGTTGCAGGTCGGCACCCGCAACGCGCAGAACTTCGCGCTGCTGCGGGCGGTCGGCGCGGCCGGGCGGCCGGTGATGCTCAAGCGCGGCATGAACGCCACGATCGAGGAGTGGCTGATGGCCGCCGAGTACATCGCGCAGCGCGGCAACCTGGACATCGTGCTGTGCGAGCGGGGCATCAGGACGTTCGAGACGGCGACGCGCAACACGCTCGACGTCTCCGCGGTCCCGGTGGCGCAGCGGCTGTCGCACCTGCCGGTGATCATCGACCCGTCGCACTCCGGCGGCCGGCGTGACCTGGTGTTGCCGCTGACCCGCGCGGCCATCGCGGTGGGCGCCGACGGCGTGATCATCGACGTGCACCCGCAGCCCGAGCAGGCGCTCTGCGACGGCCCGCAGGCGCTCGTCGACACCGACCTGGGTGAGCTGGCCCAGGTCATGACGGACTTCCCCGCGCTGCTCGGCAAGTCGACCGCGGCCGCGGTCGCCGCCTGACCCGCCCCTTCATCCTCTGCCCGGGCTCCTGTCGTTCGCCGTCCCGGTCGTCCCGGTGACGACCGCCCTGATCCGCCCGCCGGCCGAGGGGTGGATCAGGGCGCCGGCCGTGCGGGACCGCCTAGAGCGTGTACTCCTGGATCGAGTCGGCCAGTTGCACGCACAGCTCCTCGGCGTCGAGCCGCTTCTCGATCTGCTTCAGGTCGTCGATCTTGGCCCGCGTCTCGGCGCGCTTGGGCGCCAGCAGGGAGCAGCAGTCCTCGTCGGGCAGCTCCGAGATCTCCAGCGTGCCGATGCGCCGGGCCTCGGCCATGATCTCGGTCTTGTCCCAGCCCACCAGCGGCCGCAGGATCGGCAGCTCGACCGCGTTGTCCTGAGCCGTGATGTTGGTCAGGGTCTGCGAAGAGACCTGCCCGAGCGCGTCACCGGTGATCAGCGCGGCGGCGCGGATGCGGTGGGCGACCTCTTCGGCCGTCTTGAGCATGAGCCGCCGCTGGGCGATCACGGCCAGGCGGTCCTGGCCGGAGGTGCGGATCGACTGCTGCGCCTTGCCGAACGGCACCACCCACAACCGCGAGCCGCCCTGGAACCTGTCGAGCTTCCGCACCAGCGCGTACGCCTTGTAGATCGACTCGGAGGTGGTGAACGGGATGCCCGAGAAGTGCAGGAAGTCGACGTGCAGGCCGCGCCGCATCATCCGGTAGGCCGCCACCGGCGAGTCGATGCCGCCCGACATCAGCACCAGCGCCCGCCCGCTGCTGCCGACCGGCAGGCCGCCCTGGCCGGGGATGCCGTCGGTGAAGACGAACACCTCGTCCCTGTCGACCTCGATGAACACCGTCAGCTCGGGGTTCTTCAGGTCGACGGGCAGGCGGTATTCGTCGTTGATCGCGCCGCCCACCATGCGGTCGAGTTCGTTGGAGCGCAGCGGGAAACGTTTGTCGCGGCGGCGCGAGCGGACCGCGAAGCGGGCGCCGCGCTTGGCTTCCTCGCTCTCCCCGACGAGCTCGAGACCGGCCTTCAGCACCGTTTCCGGGTCTTTCTCGACCCGCCAGGCCCGGTGGATCCACACCAGCCCCGGCACGTCGGCGACCCGCTCGGCCACGGCTCCGGCCTGCTCCGCGGTGGCGCCCTGGGGGAGGAAGATCGCGATCACGCCGTGCCGTCTGCGCACGTCGACCTTGATCCCGAGCGGCTGGAGCGCGTCGCGGATGTTACCGATCAGGCGGCGTTCGAACAGCTCGCGGTTCTTGCCCTTGAGGACGATCTCGCCCAGCTTGAGCAGCACGCACGGCTCGCCCAGGGCAGACATCGTCATGGTGGAACCTCCGGGAAATGGGGAAAAGGCGTGTTGGTGCCAACGTCGCGCGCCCCCGAGTTTAGTCCGCGTCGAGGCCCTGCTCGATCGCATATCGCACCAGCTCCACCCTGTTGTGCAGCTGGAGCTTGCCGAGGGTGTTCTGGACGTGGTTCTGCACGGTGCGGTGCGAGACCACCAGCCGCTCGGCGATCTGTTTGTACGACAACCCCTTGGCGACCAGCCGGAGCACCTGCGTCTCGCGCTCGGTGAGGCGCGGGCCCTCGGCGGGCGCGGGCTGCGCGGCCAGCCGCCGGTATTCGCCCAGCAGGAGCCCGGCCAGCCCGGGGGTGAACACGGCGTCGCCCTCGGCTGTCCTGCGTACGGCGTCGAGGAACTCCTCCCGGCTCGCCGATTTCACCAAATATCCGGACGCGCCCGCCTTGATCGCCTCCAGCACGTCCTCCTGCTCGGCGCTGGCCGACAACACCAGCACGCGCGGCGGCGCCTCCAGCCCGGACAACCCGGCGGCCACCTCGTGGCCCGGCATGTCGGGCAGCCGCAGATCGAGCACCACGAGGCCGGGCCGGACCGCGCCGGCCACCCTGACCGCCTGCCGCCCCTCACCCACGGTGGCCACGACGTCGTAGCCGGCCTCGGCCAGATCTCTCGAGATCCCGTCACGCCACATGGGATGGTCGTCCACCACCATGACCCGCACCATGCCCGCAACTCTAACGCCGGCCGCGCCCCGCGCCCCGGCCTCGGCGGAGCAGGGCCACGATCAGCGTCGCGGGGGCGGGGTCACGCGGGGAGGCTGATCTCGACCTCGGTGCCCTGCCCGGGGACGCTGACGATCGAGACGTCACCGCCCAGGTCGGCCACCCGGCCGCGGATGGAGCGGGCGACCCCCATGCGCCCCTCGGCCAGCGCCTCGTCCAGCCGCCCTTCCGGGATGCCCGGCCCGTCGTCCCGCACGCTGACCGTCACGGTGCCCTCGCCCGGCTCCGCCAGCACCCAGGCGCGCGCCGACGGCCCGCAGTGCGCCCTGACGTTGTCCAGGGCCGCCCCGACGGCGGCCACCGCCTGCTCCGCCACCGGCGCCGGCAGGACCAGCGGCGTGGCGGGGGTGGAGACCGTCACCTGGGACGAGGCGTGCCGCAGCAGGAGGGTGCGCAGGTCGGCGGAGCCCGGCTCGCCGGCCTCGCCGGGGCGGTCGGCGACGAGGCGGCGTAAGGCGGACTCCTGCTCACCGGCGAGGGGGCCGAGCTCGGCCGCCTCGCCGCCGAGCCGCTGCCCGCGCCGGTGCACCAGGGCGAGCACCTGGAGGACCGAGTCGTGGATGTCGCGGGCCAGGCGGTCGCGCTCGCGCTGGGCGGCCTCCATCTCGACGGCCCGCTGCATGCGCTCCTCGGCCTGCTTGGCGAGCCTGGCCACGTGGCCGACCACGACGCCCGACAGGAAGAGCAGGACCGCGCCGTTGATCAGGATGGGCACGTCGGGGGCGCGCACGCGCAGCCACAGGTCGCCCGCCGCCATGGCGAGCGCCGCCACCGCTCCCGCGCGCCGGCCGCCGTGCACGGCCCAGGCGAGCACGGGCCCGGCGACCCAGGTCGCGGGGACGGGCGTCGTGCCCGCCTCGCCCTGCTCGGCGCCCTGGACGTACGGCGAGGCCAGCAGGCAGGCCAGCACCACGAGCAGGTCGGTCACGAGCAACGGCCACCGGCGCAGCGCGGCGGCGGAGTAGGCGAGCGTCGTCCCCGCGGTCCAGAGCACCATCACGCCGATCACCAGCCAGCCGAGGACCGGCTGCTCGTAGCCGCGGTGCTGGGCCATCAGGACGATCGCGTACACCACGGACGCGACGCGGAAGACGGCGATCGCCCGCCAGAACGGCCCCTCGATAGCCATGAGCCTTTCTCATGTTTCCGACATAACAAGTTGACAGATAGTTGCAATATCCATGCGTAAGGGACATTCCCGATGACAGAATCCGGGGACCCCTAATGCAAGGAACGCGATAGATGACCGCTGTGAATCATTTCACCTATGGGCCGCTCACGCCGCTGCTGGCCTACGTGATGTCATGCATCGGGTCAATGCTCGGCCTGCGTCTCACCGCGCAGGCCCACGCTTCGCGCGGGGGTTCCAAGGTGCGGTGGCTGCTCGGCGCGGCCATCTCCATCGGCGGCACGGGCGTCTGGGTCATGCACTTCATCGGCATGATGGGCTTCCAGGTGGAGGGCACCCAGATCAAGTACGACGTGTGGCTCACCGCGGCCTCCGCGGCCGTCGCGATCATCGTCGTGGGCACCGGCCTGTTCCTCGTCTCCTACGGCCGCGGCCGCCTCCTGGCCCTGCTCGGCGGCGGCCTGCTGACGGGGCTCGGGGTGGCCTCCATGCACTACCTGGGCATGTACGCGATGAACATGTCCGCCCAGGTCTCCTACGACCGCGTCACCGTGGCGATCTCCGTGGTCATCGCCGTGGTGGCCGCGACGGCGGCGCTGTGGTTCACCCTCCGTGTCAGGAAGCCCATCTGGATCACCGGCGCCGCCCTGGTCATGGGCGTGGCCGTGTCCGGCATGCACTACACCGGCATGTACGCGATGCACGTCACGGTCGATTCGGAGCCCGGCGTGATCGCCGGCGCCGACGCGCTCGACTTCCTCGTGCCCCTCATGACCGTGATCAGCCTGATCACCCTGACCATGCTCCTCATGGTGATCCTCTCTCCGTCGGAGGAGGAACTGCACGAGGACGCGGAGCTCCTCGCCAAGCTGGAGCTGCGCCGGCGCACCGCGCAGCAACAGCAGCAGCTCGCCCATCCCTCGCCCGGTGTGGCGCCCGCGCCGATGCCGATGGCGGCTCCCACGCCCCAGGCTCCCTTCTCACAGGCTCCCTTCCCCCAGGGTTCCTATCCCCAGGCGCCCGCCCCGCAGGCCGATCCTTCGTCCATGCCGGCGCCCGGCGGCCAGGCCCAGGCTCCGCGCAGGCAGCCGTCGCGCAGGCAGCCGTCGCGCTCGCGCAGAAGGTAGTTGCGCGGCCGACGATCACCCGCCCATACTCCCTTATCAGTACGCGAGGGATGGGTGGGTATGTCGTCGGTCGATCATTTCTCCTTCGGGCTCGTGACGCCCGTCGCCGCCTACGCCGTCTCCAGCATGGGTTCGATGCTGGGCCTGCTCCTGACCTCGCGGGCCCGTGTGGTCGGCGGGCGCGCCGGCGCGTTCTGGCTGGTGGGAGCCGCCCTCGCCATCGGCGGCACGGGCATCTGGACGATGCACTTCATCGCCATGCTCGGCTTCTCCATCCCCGGCATGGCCATCCGCTACGACGTGCCGCTCACGGTCACCTCCGCGCTCATCGCGGTCGTGGTCGTGGGGGTGGGGCTGTTCCTCGCCGCGTACGGCGCCGATCGCCTGAGCTCCCTGCTCGGCGGCGGTCTGCTGACCGGAGCCGGCGTGGCGAGCATGCACTATCTCGGCATGGCCGCGATGAACATGTCAGCACATGTCTCCTATGACCCAGTGATCGTCTCGGTCTCGGTGCTGATCGCGATCGCGGCGGCCACGGCGGCGCTGTGGTTCACCGTACGGGTCAGCGGTGCGCTCAAGATCGGCGCCGCGGCGCTCGTCATGGGCGTGGCGGTCGCGGGCATGCACTACACCGGGATGTACTCCATGACGGTGACGCCGCACCACGAGGTGGGGGCTGTGCCCGGCGCCCAGGGCGTCGACTTCCTGCTGCCGCTGATCGTCGGCACCAGCGTGATCACCGTCGGCCTGCTGCTCGCGGCCCTGCTGTCGCCGTCGGAGAAGGAGCTGCGCAACGAGGCGGCCTACCGGGAACGGCTACGCGCGCACGACGAGGGCGCGCCGGAGATGGATCTCTCCGCCGCGCCCCGCCGATGATCTATGTCATGGGTACGGCCCGCGTCGCACAGGTGGGCCGCCAACTCGCTGCGGCGCAAGCCGTACCCCTTGGGGGGTTGTAGCGGTAACCCCGCTGACGCAGAAGCTACGGCCGCCCGCTTGCAGCCCGCTTACAGTCAGCCGAAGAACACCTCCGCCTCCGCGTAGCGCGAGACGGGCACGGTCTTCAGCTCGGCCGTGGCCTCGTCGAGCCCGACGCGGACGATGTCGGTGCCGCGCAGCGCGACCATCTTGCCGTAGTCACCCTCGTGGGCCGCGTCGATGGCCTGCAGCCCGAACCTGGTGGCCAGCACCCGGTCGTAGGCCGTCGGGGTGCCACCGCGCTGGATGTGACCGAGCACCGTCGTGCGGGCCTCCTTGCCGGTGCGCTTCTCGATCTCCTTGGCCAGCACCTCGCCGATGCCGCCCAGCCGGACGTGGCCGAACGCGTCGAGCTCGCCCGCCTGCAGCTCCATCTGGCCCTCGACGGGGTGGGCGCCCTCGGCGACGACGATGATCGGCGAGTAGCGGGTGCGGAACCGCGACTCCACGTATTCGCAGACCCGGTCGATGTCGAACGGCTTCTCCGGGATGAGGATGACGTTCGCGCCGCCGGCCATGCCCGCGTGCAGGGCGATCCAGCCGGCGTGCCGGCCCATGACCTCGCAGATGAGCGCCCTGTGGTGGGACTCGGCGGTGGTGTGCAGGCGGTCGATGGCCTCCGTCGCGATGTTGACGGCGGTGTCGAAGCCGAAGGTGTAGTCGGTGCCCGACAGGTCGTTGTCGATCGTCTTGGGCACGCCCACGACCTTGACGTCGCGGTCGTAGAGCTGCTTGGCGACGCCCAGGGTGTCCTCGCCGCCGATGGCGATCAGCGCGTCGACGCCGGTCGAGGCGAGGTTGTCCTTGATCCGGTCGACGCCGCCCTCGATCTTGATCGGGTTGGTGCGCGAGGAGCCGAGAATGGTCCCTCCGCGCGGCAGGATGCCGCGCACGGCCTGGATGTCGAGCGGCATCGTGTCGCCTTCGAGCGGGCCGCGCCAGCCGTCACGGAAGCCGACGAACTCGTGGCCGTACACGCTCACCCCCTTGCGGACCACTGCCCGGATCACGGCGTTCAGGCCGGGGCAGTCGCCGCCCCCGGTGAGCACTCCAATACGCATGGCGGGTTCCTCCCGATGGGGTTCACGTCCAGAATCATATGGTCAGAATCACATGTTCAGACCACGTTCAGACCGCATTCTGCCGGTCGGGCGGGCAGTGGTCTAGACCAAACGCCAGGTCCGCCGGCCCGAACTGACGACGATGCCATTCTGCCGGAGTCGCGGTGGCCGGCGCGCGCCCCGCGGCGCGCGGCGTACCGGTCCGCGTGTCCCGCCGCGACGGCGCCCGCACCTCGCGAAGGAGCGATCGAGGACCAGGCGAGGACGGACGCCCCTACCGTCTCACTGATTCGCGTGACGTGCGGATGCACCGGGGCGGCTGTGAGCGCTCCGGCGCAGCGCACCGTACGGCAGAGGAAGGAGCCGTCATGGACGAGACCGCCCAGATCGAGACCGACAGCCCGGTCGAGGAGAAGAAGAAGGTCACCCTTACGATCCGGCGCCTGGAGAGGATCGAGACCACCACCGAGCGATCCATGGACGCCTGATCTGTGACGGCCTGGGGGGGGGGGGGGGGGGGGGGGGGGCTCGCCGTTGCACCGACCAGGAGGAGAGAACGCGAACTCCCCAAAGCCAAAGAAGTCACCCGCCCCCCAGCACACCCGGCTACCCCA
>NZ_JBVJHP010000017.1:0-2649 GCF_055586745.1 Nonomuraea sp. NPDC049378 | reverse complement strand
CCCGTCAAAGAAAAAGAACACCCCCACCCTCCAACCCCACCCCCTGAAGAGGCCCGAACCCCCCCCCTCCCCCCCCCCGCCCGCCACACGCTTCGCCCCCCCCCCCCCCCCCCCCCCGCGCCTGGCCGGCCGCTCCGTGCAACGACCTGGAAGGCAGGCATGCGACTCCCGCAGATCAAGCGCGTTCACCGGCCCATGGCCATGCCCGGCGGCCGCATCGTCATCGGCCTGATGCAACAGGGCGTCTCTGCCGAGATCCAGGATGACGCGGACGGCGCCATCGCCCTGCTGATCACCTTGATGGACGGGACCCGGACCGTCGATGAGATCTGCGCCGCCTTCACAGCCGCCCATGGCGAAGCGGACGAGGACAGCATCCGTGGCGTCATCGGCGAGCTGATCGCAGGCGGCTTCGTCGAGGACGCGGGCGCGCCGGTCCCCGGCAACCTGACCGCGCGCGAGGCCGAGCGTTACGGGCCGCAGAAGAACCTGTTCACGTGGGTCGACCCCACACCGCGCAGCTCGCCGTACGAGGTTCAGTCGAGGATCAAAGACGCCAGGGTGAGCCTGCTCGGCCTCGGCGGGACCGGCACGGCCGTGGCGGCCGGGCTCGTCTCCAGCGGAATCGGGGCGCTGAACGTCGCCGACTTCGACGTCGTGGAGGAGCCGAACCTCACCCGGCAGCTTCTCTACACGGAGGCCGACATCGGCCGCCCCAAGGTCGACGCCGCCGTGCACCGGCTGCGCTCGATGAACAGCCTCGTCGAGGTGACGGGCAACACGATCAAGGCGGACGGCGCGGACGACATCGCCTCAACCGGCTGATCGTCCGCCCGCACGACGACGATCCGGAGATCGCGGTGGTCGGCAGGCCCGAGATCGGGGAGTTCGTCGAGCTGCCCGCCGTGTACGGTGCGGCGATCACCCTCATGGCCGCGGACCTGTCCGTCGGAGCCGTACGGCGGCGGATGGCCGAAGTCCACCATGTGGAGATCGACCTCGCGGAACTCGTGGAGGCTCTCAGCGCGCTCGGGTTCATCGCCTCCATCGAAGGGGATCCGCTGCCCGACCCTGCCGCGGACGTGCCCCCGAGCCATTTCCACCGGCTGACCGCGCGGCATGTCGCCTGGCTCTTCAGCCCGCCGGTGAAGGCGCTCTGGCTCGTCGTCGTGGCCGCGGCCCTGCTCACTCTCGCCACGCGCGACGAGCTGGTGCCGGTCTACGCCCACTTCTTCTGGTCCGACTATGTCGGCCTCACGGTTCTGGTCAACACGGTGATGATGTCGGCCTCCATCTCGGTGCACGAGCTGATGCACCTCGCCGCCGCGCGCTCCCTCGGGGCGCGGGGACGCATCGGGCCCCGCTGCCCGAGGGCGTACGGGCTGTCCTTCAGGCGCTCGCCCTCGCCGTCCTCATGGCGATCCCCTTCCAGCTGCAGGTCTACATGCGCACCGACCTCTACTACGTGCTGTGTGAGCTGCTGCGGACCCGGAACCTCTTCGGCGACGGGATCGCCTATGCGAGATACCTCAGAACGCGCATCCTGGACACGTTGCGGCGCCGTCCGCCCTCCGTCACGGATCCGACGGCCGGGCTCGCTCCCCACGCGCGCCGGGCCACGCGCGTCTACCGAACTGTGGGCCAGTGCTCCGGCGTTCACGCCGGGGGTGAAGGCCCACGCGGGAGTGCCCGCTAGGGCGCGAGCGTGCTCTGACCTGGCAGCGTGTCCGTGGCCTAACCTCAGACGGGTTGCTTCTGCTGCTCGATGTACTGCTTGAGTACGGTGAGTGGATACGATCAGTGTGTGGAGTTGGTGAAGCAGGCGCGGGCACGCGTGGCGCGACTCGACCTCAGCGCGGCTCAGGCTGCCGTGGCCGATGGTCAAGCCCATGCCGCTCGCGCCCTGTGGAACCTGCTGCACGAGTACGTCACCTTCCGCCAAGGCCGCTTCGCCTCGCTGAAGGAATGCGACACCGCGATACGCCAAGCCCGCCACGAGATCGACTGGCTGGCTCGACTCCCCGCCCAGGCAGCGCAAGCGGTGCTGAAGACCTACCGCCAAGCGTGGGCGAACTTCTTCAACCCCGACCACCCGGCCCAACGCCCGACGTTCAAGGGCCGGTTCCATACCCGGATGGCGGTGGACGTCCCGCAAGCCCGCGACTTGCGCATCCAACGGATCAACCGGCGCTGGGGCGAGGCGAACCTCCCCAAAGTGGGCCGCGTCCGGTTCCGCTGGACCAAGGACCTGCCGGGCGTTACCCGGGGCGGCCCACAAGGACGCATCACCGGGGCCAGGCTGGTCAAAGACGCGTTCGGCTGGTCCATCGTGTTCCGCACCGAAACCCTGGTCCCTGCCCTCCAGCAGGCGCATCCGGGTCCGGCGGTGGGAATCGACCGGGGCGTCAATGTCGCCTTGGCATTGTCGGACGGCACCACACGCGAGCACAAACCCTGGCTGAGCCGGGGCGAACGCGAGCACCTGCGCCGCTTGGAGAAGAAATCAGCCCGACAGCGGGCCACCCGACCGCCGGGCCGGCCGGCCTCGCATCGACTGGCCCGCACCTACGCCCAGATCGGCAGGGTACGCGCGATAGCCAAGCGTCGCGCCCTCGACTGGCAGCACCAGACCACCACCGAACTCGCTGA
>NZ_JBVJHP010000016.1:0-275244 GCF_055586745.1 Nonomuraea sp. NPDC049378 | reverse complement strand
ACCTTGTGGATGACGACGCCCTCGACCGCCTCGAGCTGGTCGACGATGGCCTGGGCGTGGTCGGTGTCCCTGGCGGCGCAGGTCACGTCGATGCGCAGCTTCTCGTGCCCCGCGTTGGTGACGTCGAGGGCGGTCACGACACCCCCTGCCGACTCTACGGCGTGCGTGAGCAGGCTCACGGCCTTGCCGCCTGCGGGCACCTCGAGGCGCACGGTGATGGAGTACGACACACTGGGGACGGTCGCCACGTCAATCGCTCCTTCGGGACTGACCAAGAATGCATCCATGTTAGAGGTCATTCGGTCAATCCCGCGCCTCGGCGGCCATGACGATCAGGTCGGCACAGGTGGGCACGGGGATCGTGGTGCTGTCGATCACCAGGTGATAGAGGCAGGCGTCGGCCGGGTCGGTGCGGTAGAAGTGGCGCACGTAGGCGCTGCGCGCCCGGTCGTTGTCCTCGATGATCTGCCGGGCCTCGCGCTCGCCCAGCTGCCCCAGCGTGGCGGTCTGCCGCACCCGCCGGGCGACGGGGGCGTCGAGCCGGACGTGCAGCGCGCCGGGATGGTCGGCCAGCACCAGCGCCCCCGCCCTGCCGAGGAACACGCCGCCCTGGAGGCGCGCGGTGTCTTTCAGCATGCGCTCGGTGCGGTTGACGAACTCCTCGGGCGCGAGCGGCATCGCGCCGGGGACGTACATGTCGACGCCGCCGAACGTCACCGTGGGCAGCCGCATCGCCCCGGAGAAGAGCCGGCCGATGCCGTGCTCGGCCCGGTCGTCGTGGGCCAGCGCCTCCTCCAGCGTGCAGCCCAGCTCCTCGGCGACGGCACTGGGGATCGCGCGGTCGACGAAGGGCACGCCGAGGCGCTCGGCCACGGCCGGGCCGATCTGGCTGCCGGCCGTGCCGTATGTCGCCGATATGGTGACGACCCGCATGAATTCAGGTTAAAACAGGGCGCTCGCCAACGCTCTACGGGCCTTGGCCAAGGATGGGTCTTCGGCGGGCAAAGCCTCGAACAACCCGAGCAGGTGCCGCCTGGCCTTGTCGCGCTCGTCGCCCGAGGTGCGCTTGACCACGGCGATGATGCGCTCGAACGCCTGGTCGACCGCGCCCGACATCATCTCGAGGTCGGCCGCGAGCAGCTGCGCGTCCAGGTCGGCGGGGTCCTGCGCGCGGCGCTGGACGTCGGCGGGGTCGGCCTCGGACGTGCGCTTGAGCAGGCCCACCCCGGCCAGCCCCATCTTCGCGTCCTCGTTGCCCGGCTCGCGGGCCAGCAGCCGCTGGTAGGCCTGCATGGCCGCGTCGAAGTCACCACGGTCGATCGCCTGCTCGGCCGCCATCATGTCGGGATCGGCGGGCGGCCCCGACGGCGCCTCCTGCTCACCGGGCTGGCCGGCCTCGCCGGCCTCCGGGGGCCTGGCACCGGGGTTGGCCTGGTAGAACTGCTCGACCGCGCCCATCAACTCGTCGAGCCAGCGGCGCACCTCCTGCTCGGGCAGCACCTGCTGGAAACCGGTCACCGCCTGGCCCTGGAAGATCGCCAGCACGGTCGGCACGGCCTGGACCCGCAGCGCCTGCGCGATCTGCGGGCTGGCGTCGACGTTGACCTTGGCCAGCACGGCCTTGCCGCCGAGGTCGCCGACCACCTTCTCCAGCACCGGGCTGAGCTGGGCGCTGCCCGGCGCCCTCGGCGACCAGAGGTCGAGCACGACGGGCACCGTCATGGACTTGTCGATGACGTCGCTCGTGAACGTCTCCTCGGTCACGTCGACGACCGAGGCAGTGGCCGCCTGGGGACCTGCGGCCTCCCGCCGGGCCTGCGCCTCCAGTGCCTGCTTGCGCGCGCCCAGGTCCACAGCTCCGTAGAGCGACCCGGGTTTAGAGAAGTCCGCCATGCTCTTCATCTTGCCGCATCGACGACCCCGCGAAGTCACCAGCCGCCACCCGGAGGGTGCGCAACTGGTCGAACATCTCCTGGAGTTCGTCCTCGGCGTACATCGACAGGCCGAACTCGGCGGCCATCAGGTCACCCGTGGCACGGCGTACGACGTCGCGCCCGGACTCGGTGATCTCGGCGAGCACGCCGCGCCCGTCGCGTGGATTGGGCAACCGCCGGACGAACCCGGACTTCTCCAGCCTGTCCACCGTGTTCGTGACGCTGGTGGGGTGGACCATCAACCTTTCCCCGATCTTTGACAAGGGCAGCGCTCCCGCCCTGCTGAACGTCAGCAACACCAGCGCCTCATACCGCGCGAAGGTCAGGCCGTAGGGCTTGAGCAGCGCGTCGAGCTGCGACAGCAGGATCTGGTGCGCTCGCATGATCGACGTCACCGCGGCCATGGCCGCGGACGGGCCGAAGTGCGCGCGCCAGCTCTCCGCGGCGCGGTCGATCGGGTCGAACGGCAGGTTGAGCGGCTTCGGCTGCGTCACAGCGATACGGTAGCGCGCTGGTCGTCCCGGTTCGTCTGGCTACTCACAGCGACAGGCCTCTCCGCTTGGCCAAGAGTCCGGACATCAATCATCACGCTCAGTTATGGTTCTCCTACGAATGGTGACGCGGAAGCCAAGTCCATCAGCCTGTGGGGACCGGCCGGACTGATCGCTTCCGCCTTGCCGAGGGGCACGGGGGGTGCTTGATGAACTTCAACGGGAAAACGGGTGCGTGAGCACGGGGGCGTTTCACGGGAGGAGCTGAAGCAGAGCGCGGCCGTCACTGTGGCCGTGCTGCTCGCTGTCGGCCTGGTCGCGGCGTGGAACGTCCTGATACCCGGCGTCGACGCCTGGGAGAACATCGTGGCAGCGGTCATCGGCTCGCTGCGGTTGACCGGGCCGGTCGCCGCGGCCTTCGCCGCGTGGGTGGCGCTGCGCAAGCGCAAGGCGCTGCGCGGGCGCTCGCTCACGACGTGGCGGGCGCTCAAGGCCCCGCTGGCGATCGTGGTGGTGGTGCTGGGGTCGTTCGGGGCGACGGTGCTGGTCCTGGCAGTCAAGACGGTGCTGACCGACCAGGCGGGCCGGCTGAGCCTGGCGGGCCTGGGCATGGGCATGGCGGGCCTGGCCCTCTACTCGGTGATCGGGTGGGTGGCCGGCTGGGTGCTGCCGCACCCGTTCACGCCGCCGGTCGCCGGGCTGGCCTGCTACGGGGTGTTCTCATGGCTGGCCGACGACCGCGGGTGGGCCGACAAGCTGGCGCCGGGCACCGGTGAGCCGTACGACCTGTTCCAGGGGCTGAGCGGGGCGGCGTTCTTCGACCAGACGATCTGGCTGCTCGGCCTGACGGCGGCGCTGCTGCTCGGCTGGGCGGCGCTGGTGACCAGGCAGGCGCTGGTGCTGGCGTGCGCGCTGCTGGCCGTGCTGGCCGCGGGCATGGGCGTGTCCCGCGTCCTGACCCACTCCAAGCCGGCCGCCGCCGAGGAGATCGCCTACAGCTGCCAGGAGTGGCCGATCACGGTGTGCGTGCATCCGGGCATGCAGGCGGGGCTGACCGAGCTGGGGGCGTCGTTCACGCAGATCGCCTCCAGGCTGGCGGGCACGCCGGCCGCGTTCACGCGGGTGGAGCAGCGGCCGCTCGACGACGAGCTGAAACCGTCGAACGGGCTCGCGCCGATCCACGTGCCCGACCTTTCCGCCGGGTTCGCGGAGGAGGCGGCGTACGAGTACATCGAGTCGCTGGCCGCCCGCTGCCCCGGCACGGTCGCCGACGGCTACCGGGAGATCGTGATGGCCTGGCTGCGCGGCGAGCCGCTGCCCGGAGGGCCGCTGCCCGAGCACCAGTACGCCGCGTCGTGGTTCTCGGGGCTGAGCGAGCACCAGCGCAGGGAGTGGTTGCGGATGTTCTACAGCGACTTCCAGAGCTGCCGGCTGGCCGGCACCCACTTCGGCGGCGGGCCCGCCCACGCCCAGGTGGCGCCCTCACCCGTACGCCCCACGCCCTCGTCGAGCCACGTCTATCCCGTCTACCCCGACACCGGCGGCACCCCGGCGTCGACCTCGGCCCCCGGTACGAGCTCGCCGCCGTTCGGACGTGGGCCGGGGACGTCCTCGCCGGTCGGCGGGGGCACGGCGGCGCCGGCGGTCGCGGCCGCGGACAGGTCCGCTGCCGCGAAGGGACCGGAGATGTCACCGCTCGGCTGGCGATGATGATCGCCAGGAGGGTAGTCATGCTCCCATGACGACTTCCCGTACGACGCCGCCCGAGGTGACGCCAGGGCGGCGCCGCAGGTGGCGATATCTCGCGGCGTTCCTGGTCCTGGCGGTCCTGCTCGTGGTGGGCGGCCGCCTGGCCTGGTCCTGGCTCGACCCGTTCGGCGGGCGGACCATCGACCGCAGCCAGCCGGCGCTGCTGCAGTCGATCAAGGACATGAGCCGCTTCGAGGCGGCGACCGGCACCTTCCAGGTGGTCGTCGACCTGGAGAAGGACGCCAACTTCCTGCCCGACGCCGTCAAGGGCACGCGGACGTTGTTCGTCGGGGCGGGCGGCGTGGACGCGTACGTCGACTTCTCCGCCATGGGCACCAACGCGGTCACCGTCTCGCCGGACCGCACGGAGGCGACCATCCGCCTGCCGCACGCCCAGCTCGAGAAGCCCAACCTGGACAACAGCCGCTCTTACGTGTTCGCGCACCAGCGGGGGCTGTTCGACCGGGTGCAGGACTTCCTGTCGGGCTCGCCGGGTGACCAGCGGGAGCTGTACCTGCTGGCCGAGAAGAAGATCACGGAAGCGGCGGTGGCCAGTGACCTGCGCGCCAGGGCCGACGCCAACACCAGGGCGATGTTGTCGGGCATGCTCAAGTCGCTCGGGTTCACGAAGGTGACGGTCGAGTTCACCGGCGAGCCCTAGCCGCGCCTCAGCGGCCTTAGCCGCCCGTGCCCCCGCTTAAGTACCTGCCCGCGTCCAGAGATAAGGCATCCGCCCGATGTGGCGGGGAGGGCCTTAGGACGAGTCTTGAGAGTGCAGGCAACAGAGCAGAGGAGCACTCGGATGAACGCCGAACTCGAATACACCGTGATGCAGCACCGCGCGTCGGAGCTGCGCCGCGCCGCCGCCGAGCAGCGGCGGGTCATGGAGGCGCGCAGGGGCTCGCGCGGTGAGAGCCGCCACCGCTCGCTCGTCGCCAGGTTCCTGGCCTCATGACCGCCCACAAGCAGCCCGGCCGCAACCTCCCTCGCGGCCGGGCTGAACAGCCCCCTTGAGGGGCGCTCGGGCCCTGAATTCCTGGTGAGGGCCTGAGCAGTGCGTTACGGGGCCCCGGTCCAATTCCTGGTCGGACCGGGGCATCGCGCTGTCCGGGGCCGGCCGGACAGCAATGCATGTATAATGCATGCATGAGTGTCGCACTCCAGATCCGTGACGTCCCCGAGCCGGTGCGGGATGCCCTGGCTGCGCGGGCACGCGCCCAGGGCAAGAGTCTCCAGTCTTACCTCCTCAAGCTGGTCGAGGAGGATGCTCGTCGCACCAGGAACGTTGATCTGATCAATGCGTTCGAGAACCGCGCGGATGGCTACAGCGGCGACGAGGACACCGCGGACATGGTCCGCGAAATGCGCGCCGAGCGCGAAGTCCGCCTCTCCGACGGCAGCAGCGCGCAATGATCGTCCTCGACGCTTCCGTCGTTATCGATGCGCTGACACGCGACGACGACAAGGGACGCGCCGCACGTAAGCTCATGATGAACGACCCTCATTGGGCCGCGCCTCACCACATGGTCACGGAAGTCGTCTCCGGCATTCGCGGTCTGCTTCTTGGTGGCAAGATCAGCCAGGAACGCGCGGAAAAGGCGTTGTCCGCGCTGGGTGACGCCGAGCTCGACCTGGTCGATGTGCGTCCGCACCTGCCACGGATGTGGCAGCTGCGCGCCAATCTTACGGCTTACGACGCCGCGTTCGTCGCCGTGGCGGAGGCCGCGGAGTGCGTGCTTGTCACGGGAGACCGCCGATTGGCCGTCGCCGCGGGGGTCCGCTGTCCCGTCCACGTCATTTGACGCCCGGCGGGTGCGTGCTGACCCGGGCTGGCGCGCCGGCCTCCTACGGGGGTGTGAGGAGCTCCTCCAGCCGCCGTACGACCTGGCCGAGCGGTGCGGTGGCGTCGATCTCGGCGGTCGCGGTCGCCCTGAGCAGCGGCTCGACGGTCTCCAGGTCGTTCATGATCGCGGCCCACTCCTCCGGGCGCTTGCCGTAGGGATTGCCGGTCCGCGCCCGGATCCGGGCGAGCATCACCTCGGCGGGAGCGCTCAGCAGCACGACCTGGTCGAACCGGCCCCGATCGGCGCCGAGATCGGGGCGCGGGTAGAACCGGCCCTGGTTGCTGCGGCAGCCGGCCACGAACAGAGCGCCCTCGCCATGACCCGCGAGCAGGTGGCCGATGGCATCCTCGCGCCACACCCAGTCGCGCGAGCCGTCGGGCAGCCTCACCCACCGGCTCCACTCGTCCGTATCGGTGTCGACGGTCCGGTGCCCGCGCGATGCCAGCGCCTGCAGCGCGGACGACTTGCCCGTGCCCGACATCCCGGTGATCAGCACCTTCGACATGGTTCGAGGCTACGCCCGGCGTCCGCGGGTCCGGCGTGACGCGGGCTCAGGGGACGCGGATGAGCAGCGCGTCGCCCTGGCCGCCACCGCCGCACAGGCCCGCCGCTCCCAGGCCGCCGCCCCGCCGCTTCAGCTCGTACGCCAGCGTGAGCACGATCCGGGCGCCCGACGCCCCGATCGGATGGCCCAGGGCGATGCCGCCGCCGTTGACGTTCACCTTGTCCAGCGGGACGCCCAGCTCCTGCGCCGACTGGAGCACCACGCTGGCGAAGGCCTCGTTGATCTCCACCAGGTCCAGGTCGCCCGCCGACACGCCCTGCTTGGCCATGGCGTGCTTGATGGCGTTGGCGGGCTGGGACTGGAGCGAGGCGTCGGGGCCCGCCACGTTGCCGTGCCTGCCGATCTCGGCCAGCCACGGCAGGCCCAGCTCCTCGGCTTTGGACTTCGACATGACCACCACGGCGCAGGCGCCGTCGGAGATCTGGGAGGCGGAGCCGGCGGTGATGGTGCCGTCGGCGGCGAAGGACGGGCGCAGCTTGGCCAGCGTCTCCACCGTCGTGTCGCCGCGTACGCCCTCGTCCTCCTTGACGACGACCGGCTCGCCGCGCCGCTGCGGGATCGGCACCGGGACGATCTCGTCCTCGAAGACGCCGTTCTTGATGGCGGCGGCGGCCAGCTGGTGGGAGCGGGCCGACAGGGCGTCCTGCTCCTCGCGGCCGATGCCCAGCCTGGTGTTGTGGCGCTCGGTGGACTCGCCCATCGCGCACTGGTCGAACGCGCAGAACAGGCCGTCGTGGGCCATCGAGTCGACCACGTCGGCCCCGCCGTACTTGACGCCCTTGCGCAGGCCGGGCAGCAGGTGGGGGGCGTTGGTCATCGACTCCATGCCGCCGGCCACCACGATGTCGAACTCGCCTGCCCGGATGAGCTGGTCGGCCAGGGCGATGGCGTCGAGGCCCGACAGGCAGACCTTGTTGACGGTGACCGAGGGGACGGTCATCGGGATGCCTGCCTTGACGGCGGCCTGGCGGGAGGGGATCTGGCCCGCGCCGGCCTGGAGGACCTGGCCCATGATGACGTACTCGACGGATTCGGGCGCCACGCCGGCCCGCTCGAGGGCCGCCTTGATGGCGATGCCTCCCAGGTCGACGGCGGTCAGTCCGGACAGGGCGCCGAGCAGCTTGCCGATCGGGGTGCGAGCTCCGGCGACGATGACGGAACTGGACATGGACACGGGCCTCCTGTGCTCGCCATCTGGTTCTTTGACACCATACCCACGAGTAGGTGACCGTTCGCTATGGAGGTGGGCCACATATGTTCCTGCGGATCGACCACATCGGTATCGCGTGCCGGGACCTCGAAGAGAAGATTCGTCTCTTTTCTGACACGTTCGACCTGACAGTAGTTGCCCGGGAGGTCAACGAGGAGCAAGGTGTCAAGGAGGCCATGTTGCACATCTCCGACGGCGAAGGCGGGGGCTCCTACATTCAGCTCCTGGAGCCTCTCTCCGAGGACTCCCCTGTGGGAAAATTCCTCACCAAGCGTGGCGAGGGCGTCCATCACGTGGCATTCGGCGTACGAGATGTGGCGGACGCCATGGGTAAGATCAACGAGAGAGGAGTGAGGCTCCTGGACGAGCGTCCCAGACACGGGTCGATGGACTCACAGATCGCGTTCCTGCATCCCAAAGACGTGGGGGGAATGCTGACCGAGTTGGTCCAGGCGGCCAGACGCTAGAAAAAGCCATATAACGCGCATATGTAACTAGTCACGCAGAAAGTTGGACGGGGCTTCGCAGGTGGCACCAGCGGAGTACGCTTGACCTTCCACCGGACATGGAGCCTGCCGCGAGGCACAGGCTCCTTGGATCGGATGCCCCGAACCCCCCGTCCGGCCCGTGTAGCCGTCTCGACAACCCAGGATCGAGCCTCCATGCAGTCCGACATCGACGCCCAGCTCAACAACTTTTTCGAGGACGCCCCAGCGCGCGAGTTCGACGTGGTGCTCCGTGGTTACGACCGGCATCAGGTCCATGATCACTTGAAGCAGCTCGACGGAGAGCTACGCCAGGCGCGTGAGCAGGTCGCCGGCCTGCAGCGCGATCTGTCCGACTCCCAGCGCCAGCTGCAGGAGCAGGAGCGCCCCACCTACTCCGGACTCGGCGCCCGCATCGAGCAGTTGCTCCGCCTGGCCGAGGAGCAGGCCACCGAGCTCGTGCAGGCCGCCAGGTCCGAGGCCAACGAGATCAAGGCCGCCGCCAAGGTCGAGGCCGCCGACCTGCGGGCCGCCGCGGAGGCCGAGGCGGCCGAGAAGCGGGCCCAGGCCACGCGCGAGTCCGACGAGATGCGCACCTCCGCTGAGCGGGATGCCGAGGAGATCCGCTCGACGGCGCGCCGCGAGGCCGACGAGCTGACCAACACCACCGAGCGCGAGGCCGCCAAGCTGCGTGCCACGGCCGACCACGAGGTGGCGGAGAAGCGGGCCGACGCCGAGCGCGAGATCGCCAAGCTCCGCACCACCACCGAGCGCGAGGTCGCCCAGCTGCGGGCCTCGACCAAGCGCGAGCGCGACGAGGTGCTGACCACCGCCAAGCGGCAGGCCGACGAGATGCGCGCGCAGGCCCAGCGGGTGCTGGAGGAGTCGGAGGCCAAGCGCGCCCAGGACGAGGCCGAGTTCGAGATCCAGCTCGCCGCCCGCCGCGAGGACGCCGAGCGCCAGGAGGCCGAGCGCCACGCCTCCGCCCAGGCCGCCACGCAGAAGCTGGTCGCCGAGGCCGAACAGCGCGCCGCCACGGCCGAGTCGAGGGCCACGAAGGCGACCCAGCAGGCCGACCAGACCCGCCGCGAGGCCGACCTGCACGCCAAGCAGCTCGTCGCCAACGCCCGCAAGAGCGCCGAGACCATCGTTTCCGACGCCAAGTCGAGCGCCGAGACGATCGTCACCGAGGCGAAGAACGAAGCCGAGCGCACCCGCACGGCGATGCAGCGCCAGGTCGACGAGCTGACCCGCCAGCGTGACAGCATCACCAGCCACCTGGCCCAGCTGCGCCAGCTGCTCGGCGGCGCCGCTCTGCCGGGTCAGGAGTCGCCGGAGGTCGCGGTCGCGGCCGCCCCGGCCAAGCCGGCGATCGCCGCGCCCGTGGTCGAGGCCTCGCCCGCGGAGCCGGCGCCCGCCGCCAAGGCTCAGGCCAAGGCGGAGGACGACGCGGAGTGGTGGCAGGAATAGCCGAAGTTCGCACGGGGGCTGAGTGACGGCTGAGAGAGCCTGGCGACCTGATCGTCGCTAGGCTCTCTCTTTGTTGCCGGGCCGACATGCTCCCGTGCGGGCTCGGCGTGGCACGTCGACGATCCCCCATGGAGTTCCCATGTCCACAGATGCCGAGCCCGCCAACGCCGAGCCCGCCGCCGGGCTCGTGGCCGCACCCGAGGAACGGCCTGAGGGCGGCAGCACCGTGGCCCCGGCCGGAGAACGACCTGAGAACGGCGGACTAGAGGCCGCGACCGGGGAGCGGGCCGCGGGTGGGGGCGGCGAGGCGGGCGCCCAGCCGTACGGGCTGCCCGGCAAGCCGCTGGCCCGGGGGCCGTTCCTGTTCGGGCTGGTCGGCGGGCTGGGGGTGCTGACGGCGATCGCGATCGCCCAGATGGTCGTCAACTCGCTGAGCACGATCATCCTGGTCGTGGTGGCGATGTTCCTGGCCGTCGGGCTCAACCCGGCCGTGGAGGCCCTGCAGCGCTGGGGGCTGGCCAGGCGCGCGGCGATCTCGATCGTCTTCACCGGGGTGATCGTGGCGTTCGTGCTGTTCGGCCTGGCCGTGGTGCCGCCGGTGAGCAAGCAGCTGTCGGAGTTCATCGAGGCGGTGCCGGGCTACATCACGGAGCTGAGCAACCATCCGACGCTGCGCCAGATCGACGCCGACTATCAGGTCCTGCCGCAGCTGCGCACGTTCGTGACGAGCACGCTGGGGCCGTCGCTGGCCACCGGGATCATGGGGGCGGGCCTGGTGGTGCTGAACGGCGTGTTCACCACGGTGACGCTGCTGGTGCTCATGCTCTACTTCCTCGGCTCGCTGCACACGATCAAGGACTACCTGCTCAAGCTGGTGCCCGCCTCGCGCAGGGAGCGCACGAGCGCGATCAGCGAGGAGATCCTCACCGGCATCGGCGGTTACGTGGCGGGCAACGTGCTGATCTCGGTCATCGCGGGCGTGGTGGCCTGGATCTTCCTGTCGATCGTGGACGTGCGCTACGCGCTCGCGCTCGCTCTGGTCGTGGCGTTGCTGGACCTCGTGCCGCTGGTGGGCGCCACGATCGGCGCGGTGTTCGTGAGCCTTGTCGCGCTGCTGCAGTCGCTGCCCGCGGGGATCGCCTGCGCGATCTTCTTCGTGCTCTACCAGCAGGTCGAGAACTACTTCATCTATCCCAAGGTGATGAAACGCTCGGTGGACGTGACGCCGGCCGTGACGGTGATCGCCGCGCTGTTCGGGGGCGCGCTGCTCGGCATCGTCGGCGCGCTGCTGGCCATCCCGGTCGCGGCGGCGATCTCGCTGATCATCCGTGAGGTCGTGCTACCCCGCCAGGCCAGGGCCTGAGCCCCGGGCTCCCACCCCGCCGAGCTCCGACCTGAGGAACTCGGTCACCGCGGCGTTGAACGCCTCAGGCTGCTCGACCGCGCTCAGGTGGCCGGCCTTCGGGATGACCTCCAGCCGCCCTTCGGGCACGGCGCGTACCATCTCCTCGGCGTCGGCGGGCGGTGACAGCTCGTCCTCCTCCCCCACCACGACGAGCAGCGGCACCTTCAGCGCCCGCAGCGTCTCGAACGAGCCGGCCCGCGCGGCCATCGCCCGCTGCGCCCAGGCGACGGCGCCCGGCGGAGCCGACTGCACCAGCCCCTTGACCCGTCCGAACACCATGGCCCGCCGCTCCTTCGTGGTCGGCCCGATGAGCGCCGGAAGCACCTCGCTGACCAGCACCTCGCTGCCTTCCGACAGGACGGCCCTGGCGATGCGCTCCCTGTTGTCCCTGGCCGCGGGCGGGTCCTCGCCCGCCTTCGTGTCGGCCAGGATCACGCCGAGCACCCGGTCGGGATGCCGGCGGCAGAAGGCCATGGTCACGTAGCCGCCCATGGACAACCCGCCGACCACCGCCCTGTCGATGCCCTCATCGTCGAGCAGCCTGGCGACGTCGTCGGCCATCAGGTCGAGTGACGGCTCGTCGTCGCCCAGCCGCGAACCGCCGAAGCCCCGCAGGTCAGGTGTGATGACCCGGCAGGCTGTGGCCAGCCCCTCCCGCTGCGCCAGCCACATGGCCGACGACAGGGGGAACGCGTGGAGCAGCACAACCGGGATCCCCGTCCCGGCCGATCTCTTATAGAGCTGCACAGGCCCCACGGTAACCCGGTTCACGGCGACAATCACTCCATGTCCTGAACTCCTCCCGGCTGCAGGTCGCGGCCGGAGGCCCCGCGCGTCGCGGTCAGGCAGCGCGCGGGTCGACCCGCACCGCGGCAGAAGCGAGGGCCCGCCCCCTGAGCAGGGGACGCGCCCTCGCACCGGACCACCCGTCAGAAGCCGCCGAAGAGGATGTCCAGGGCGTCTCCCAGGCCGCCCTTGTCGATCCAGCGGGTGAACCGTCCGCCGGTCTCGGCGATGGTGCCGGCCCGCGTGCTCTCCGGCTCGATCCGCTCCGGCTTGAACAGCTGCTTCTCACCCTGGCCGCTGCCGCTGCCCCGGCCCAGGTTCGACGGCGGCCGGCCCTGGGGGTACATGCGGCCGTTGCCGTAGATGGTGTAGGACTGGGTCGGCTGCCTCGTGCCGTCGTTGCGCCAGATGTGGCTCGGCCGTGGCTGGGCCGGCTGCCGGTTCACCTTCGGCGGCGACTGCCGCTGCGTCGACCTGTGGCTGGTCGGCCGGCTCGCCGGGCGCGACCGCGCCCGCTGGATGCCGCGCGGCACCCTGCCTGCCCGCCGGTTGCGCGCCCTGGCCGCCGCCGCGGCGCGCCGCCTGGCCGCCGCCTCGCGAGCCTCCTTCCTCGCCTTCCTCCGTGCCGCAGCCGCGGCCCTGCGCCGCGCCGCCGCCTCCCGTGCCTTCCTGGCCTTGGCGGCCGCTCGTTTCCTGGCCGCCGCCAGCGCCCGCTTGCGCGCCGCGGCTGCCGCTCTCCTCCTGGCCGCCTCGGCGGCCTTCTTCCTGGCGAGCGCCGCGGCACGGCGCCGGGCCGCCGCGATCGCCGCGCGCCTGGCCGCCGCCCGCCTGGCCGCGGCCAGCGCCGCCCGCCTGGCCGCCGCCTGGGCGGCCCGCCTGGCCGCCCACCGGATCGCGATCCGGGCCGCGATGCCGGCCGCGAACCAGAACAGCTGGCCGTCGGGGTCGCTCATGGTGACCGGGCTGTTGTTGGCGTAGGCGTAGGCGTTGAGCTGCTGCGGGTCGAGATCGTCGATGACCGGGTCGACCGACAGGAAGCGGCCGTTGCGCGCGTCGTACTCGCGGGCTCCGAGGTGGATGAGCCCGGTCGTCGGATCCTTGGTGCCGCCGACGAAGGCGCGCTGGCCCGGCCACCATGGCGGTGGCGAGCCCCGGTCCTCGCCGAACGGCGTCTGCCTGCGGATCGCCAGCTCGCCGTTGCCGGCGTTCACGGCCGCCTGCGCGGTGCCCTGATGGTCGTTGGCCAGGAAATAGACCTGGTCGTCCGGCGTGCGCACCGCGATGGGCTGGTCGTTGACGGTGTAGTAGCGGGTCTGCTCGACGGCGTCCTTGGCGAAGTCGAAGCGCAGCTCCATGTCGTCGACGTAGAGCGTGGCGTCGGCCGGCGTCCTGCGGATCAGCCGCTCGCCGTCCGCGTCGTAGACGAACGACGTCGTCCTGCCGGCCTCCGTCACCGACTCCAGGTTGCCCTCGGCGTCCCAGACGAGGGTCTGGTCGGAGGCTCCGACCTTGCGCCTGGTGGTGTTGCCTGTCGCGTCGTACTCGAAGAGGTCGGATCCGGCGCTCAGCAGCGCGTGCGGCCGCTGCTCGCCCGGCTTCGGGTAGGTGGAGGTGCGCACGGTCTCGGGCGCGCCGCCCCAGGCGTGCCTGGTCTCCTTGACGCGGTTGCCGGTGACGTCGTAGGCGTAACTGACCGCGTACGGGGCCGCGCCGCCGATCGTGCCGGACCGCGGGGAGCCGGAGGCGCAGTCGTCGGTGGCCGTCCACGCCGACGTCATGCGGCGCAGGTGGTCGTAGGTGAAGCACTGCGTGTCCTGGCCGCCCGCCCGCTCGGCGATCTTGGTGATGTTGCCGACGGCGTCGTAGGAGTAGTGCAGGTCGAGATCGGTGTCGGCAGTGCCCTCCCGGTCCAGCCGCATGCTCGTCAGCCTGCGGGTGGACTCGTCGTGGGTGTAGGTGAGCCAGGTCTTCTTGCTTCCCGAGCCCAGCTCGTACTGCAGGGTCTCGCCCAGCTTGGAGTAGCGGGTCGTGTTCACGTACGTCGACGCGCCGGCGAGCCTGACCGGCTGTCCGAGCTCGTCGTAGCTGTAGACGACCGACTCCTCCGCCAGGCCGCCGGCGGACGGGAAGCTGATCGACTGCACCTGGTCGTCGAGCGTGTAGCGGGTGTTGAGCACGTACGCGCCGGCCAGCTTGCCCTCGCGTTCGGGGATGGTGACCGTCTGGCGCAGCGTGCGGTAGTCGGCGTCGATGGCGTTGATCTCCGCCTTGTACGCCTGCCCGCCCGCGTAGCGGATGGTGGCGTTCATGTGGCCCTTGGCCAGGCCGTCGTACTTCCACTCGGCCAGCAGCGGGCCGGTCGCCGAGCCGTCGCGCAGTTCCTTCTTGCGGCCCAGCTCGTCGTAGACGTACCAGAGCGTCCTGCCGCGGGCGTCGGTGGTGCTGACGACCTCGTCGGCGTCGTTGTACGTCATCGTGGTGACGCCCTTGTCGGGGTCCTCGGTCCTGATCTCCCGTCCGCGCATGTCGTAGTGGTGACGCCACACGTTGCCCGCGGGATCGGTCACCGTGGCCAGCCGGCCCGCGTGGTCGTAGGTGTACCTGGTGGACTCGTAGTCGCCCTTCGGGGTCGCGCCCTTGTACTGGCGCAGCTCGATCAGGCGGTCCTCGGCGTCGCCGATGCGGGTGGTCGCCGTGCCGCCCGGCGGCGGGGTCACGTGGATTCTGTCGCCCTCCTGCTCGGCGCTCACCCGCTGCTTCTCCACGCCCTTCGCCTTCAGCACCTGGGCGGTCACGTCGCCCGAGCCGTCGAAGGACGACACGATCTGCGCCGGCACGTCGGCGTCCGCCACCGCCAGCAGCTCCGTGGAGGGCGTCCCGGTGGCGAAGTAGCCGGTGTTCGACTTGTACTGCTCGCCGAGCGAGTTGTGGAAGGTGTCGGTGATCGTGCGCCCCTCGCGCAGCGCGGGGTCGTCCGTCTGGTCGTCGCGGGGGGCGGGCTCCTGCGTCTGCCGCTCGCGCAGCAGGCCGTCGTACAGCTCGTGGCTGGCGGTGTAGCCGCCGTCGGCGCGCAACGTCTTCGTGGTGACGACGCTGGGGCCGTCGTTGCGCATCAGGTAGGAGTACTCCGTGCTGGGCGACTGCCCGGCGGCCTTGCTGCGGTCGGGCTGCCAGACCTTGACCAGGCGGCCGAGCGCGTCGTGCTCCATGTCGACGCGGCGGTTGTTGGCGTCGATCTCGGCGACGGGCTCGCCCCACGCCGGTTCGAGCAGGGTGCGCTCGACGTGGCCGAGCTGGTTGGCCTGCCTGACCTCGGTCGCCGGGGCGCCCGCGGCCGGGACGTAGGTGGTGACGGACCTGGTGCCGGCCGCGTCGGTCTCGCTGGTCTCGCGGCCGTAGGCGTCGTAGGTGTGGACGCGGTCGGTGATCGTCGCGCCGTCCCCGGACACGAGCTGCTGGACCTGGGTCACGTCGCCCTTGCTCGGGGCCTGGCCGAAGGCCTTGCCGTCGTACTGCACCCGCTCGTCGGAGATCACCTCTCCGGCGGAGAGCGTGGACACGGCGGTGTCGCAGCTCGCCGCGACCTTCTGGATCCTGCTGGTGTAGTCGAGCATCCAGGCCGCGTCGTTGCGGGCGTAGGTGTAGCGGGTGCACTGGTCGTCGTCCGCGGCGGCCAGGTCGCCCTTCTCCTCCACCTGCGTGAGCAGGCCCTTGGCGTCGTACGTGCGCTCCTCGCCGGTCCGCCGCCACGTGCCGCCGCCCAGGGCGGTGCGGGTGACCATGGACTCCGGCTCGACCACGTACGCGGCCTTGGTGACGCCGTCGTGCGTGGACTCCGCGGTCTTGAGCGACCACGGCTTCTCGACGGTCGAGGTCACGATGGGCCCGCCGTCGCCGTCGTACAGGATCTCCTCCCGCTCGAAACCGGCCAGCTGGTCGAGGTCGTCGAGCTTGACGCCCTCGGTGTCCTCGACCTGCGCGCTGCGCTTGGAGCCGTCGGCCTGCTTGTCACCGTGCAGCCCGCGGAAGTAGCGGAACTCCGTGAGCGTGCGCTCGGTGTCCTGGCCGTCGCCCTGGCGCACGCGCACCCGGCCGAACCCCCGGTAGTCCGCCCACGTGCGGTGCTCGGGCTTGACGAGGATGTTGTCGGCGTAGCGCCAGCCGGCGCCGCCGAGATACTCGTAGTCGGTGACCACGCTCGGCGAGCCCGCGACGCGGTCCACCTCGACCGTCTGCGTCACCACGTACTTGTGGAACCAGTCGGTGACCTGGGCCTCGTCCGGCGGGGCCCAGCGCTGCGGGTAGCAGCGTTTGTCGTTCTTGTCGGCGGCGGGCAGCTTGCCTGGCTCGCACTCGGCGGCCGAGTAGTGGACGCGCAGCTCGCCGCCGGACTCGTTGTCGACGGCCTGCACGCGCCACTTGACCAGCGGGGCGCGGCCCTCGTCCGCGTCGACCCGGTTGGGCAGCTGAACGCCGGTGAACGTCGTCTTCGGCAGGGTGATCGTGCCGCCCACGTGGCCGGTCTGCTGGATCGAGGCCAGCCACAACGACGGGCTCATGCCGTCGCCGGTGGCGGGGAACTGGTGGTCCAGCGCCCAGGAGTCCACCGCCGCGTACTGTCCTTCGCCGTCGAGGACCTGCGTGGTGACCTTGGCCAACCGCTTGCGGCTGAAGAACGTCGGCGCCAGGCGGTCGGTGCACTTCTGCCCCGAGTCGCAGATCTGGTCGAACGGCACGTCCGGCCAGTGCTTGGCGGTGTCCTTCTTGAGCTGGTCGGGGGCACAGGTGACGGTGCCGCCGGGCAGGCAGCGCTCGGCCACGTCGAAGACCACGCGGGCGGCGGGCGCCCTGGTGAACAGCTCGCCCTTCAGGTAGCCGTAGTCGATGCGGGTCAGGTAGGCGCCGCGCACGTACTGGGTGCCCTGTTCGGGCTTCATGTTGCGGCCGTAGTAGTTGCTCTCCTGGGCGTACCAGTAGGTGGTGGCGTTGCCGTGGGGGTCCACCGCCGAGTCCAGGTTCCACCGGTACGCCTGCCGGCACCAGGCGTTGGCCGGGGTGCTGGAGTAGCAGGGCTCACCCTTGTTGTTGCCGAACACCGGCACCGTCTGCACCGACTTCGTCTCCGGCTTGCCTGAGGCCCAGCCGGGCAGGCGGTTCAGCCCGAACGTGTACTGCGTGCCGTCGGCGGTGGTGACGCGCCAGTACTCGCCGTCGTTGTCGCCGTTGGTCGCGCCCGTGAGCTGCTCGATCCTGGTGCCGTCGTCGCGCTTGGGCCGCCACTGCTTCGTCGTGGCGTCCTTGACCAGTTCCATGGAGGAGTTGCCGAGCGACAGGGTGGCGTTGTCCTGGTCCCAGCACAGGTCACCGGTCTTCTTGCCGTCGACCATGCAGGACTTGAAACGGCGCTCGACGTAGCCGGCGGGGTTCAGCTCGAAGCCCTCACCGGCCCAGGACGGCTGGTTGTTGGTGGAGGCGGTGCGGCCGTCCACGCTCTGGGAGGAGTAGACGAGCGACACCTCCGGCTCCTCGCCGCCCAGCGCCGGAGGCGTGCGCAGCTCGTACGTCCAGCTGAAGTCGCCCGACTGGGTGCCGACGCTCCAGTCGGCAGAGGGGGCCAGGCCGGTGGCGGAGTGGTCGCCCGACTGGCCCGACGGGGCGGCGGTCACGGCGTACAGGCCGGTCGTCGCCACCTCGGCGGTCAGCGTGCCCGCCTCGGCGTCGTTCACGCTCTTGACGGGCTGCGGCTGGGCACAGCCGGTGGCCTTGACGTCGAGGGCGCACTCCGCCAGCTCGACGACCCGCAGCCGGGCGCCGTAGTCGCCGCCGTACGCGTGGCGGAAGCCGGAGTAGTCGATCTCCAGGCGGGTCTTGCCCTCGGCCGCCTTCGCCGTGGCCCCTCCGCCGGGGGAGACGCGCAGTGCGAGGCCCAGCCTGCCGGTGGCCTCGGCTTCGAGGATCTCGACCTTCACCGGGGCCGCCGCGGTCACGCCTTTCCGCGCGGCCAGCCGTACCGGGAATCCGGCCGCCCGGGTCTTCGCTCCGGCGCCTCCGAGCTCGGCCGTCCGCGGCTCGGGCCAGGAGACGCCCGGTGGCGCCTGCCACGCCTGCTTGTCCGCCGGGTCCGCCATCGGCGGGATCACCGGGACCTTCTCGCCCTTGACCGGCGTCTCCTTCTGCACGGACGGGGCCTGGCGGGGCGCGGCGTGGGCGGGCATGGCGTACGCCATGGGCACGACGAGCACGATCGAGAGGACTGTGGCCAGCCGGCGTGGCCAGCGGGGCTCCGGCTTGGGCTCGACGAGCCTGTTCCAGGAGGGGTCTGCGATGTCTGGGTGGCCCGGTTCCCGGGATGGCTGAAAACGATTCCAGCGGGATTCGGGCAGGTCTAACTCGCTCTGCGGGTCCATGGATCTCTCCCAGTGAGGTGCTGCTAGGGGGACTTACTGGGTCGGGGACTATTGGGCAGCCAACTGAGCGATCTGCTCGGCGCTGAGCACACCGTCGTACGTGCGGACGTCGTCGAGGGCACCCGGCCAGTAGCCGGTGAGGACGCCTGCGGTCCTGGTCCGGCCCAGGTGCAACGGGCCGGTGGCGTTCCAGGCGCTGATGTGGTCGGTCACGGTGGTCGTGGACAGGCGGCCGTTGACGTAGATGCGCAGCTCTCCGGCCAGGGGGTCGTAGACGCCGGCCACGTGCGTCCACTCCAGGGGGACGGGAACGGCGTCGGAGCGGGTGCTGACGAGGGCGGCGGCGTCGGTGTCGGCGGCGGCCATGCCGAGAGCCCACCGCCCCTGGTCGAAGCCGAGCTGGAAACCGGCGGCGCGGCTGCCGGTCTGGGCCACGGCCGCGGTGGCGCCGGTGGGGAGGTAGTCGAGCTGGGTCCAGGCGGCGACGGTGAAACCCGTCCTCGTGTTGACGGCCGGCGCGCTCGTCTGCGCGTGCCCGTCGACGCCGTCCAGCGCGAGCGCGCCGTCCAGCCACCCGCCCGTCCACGAGGCGGCTCCGGACAACGACGCGGCGGTCGCGCGGCCCGAGGAATCGGCAGCCGACGAGCCGGACTCCTCGTCCAGCCTCCAGTGGCCGACCAGCGTGGCAGCGCTGTTGACCAGATCGGCGACCTCGTCGGCGAACATGGCGCGGGCGTACACCCGCACCTCGTCGACGTCCCCTTGCCAGTGGTCCGAAGCCGCCCCGCCGACCCTTCCGCGGCCGATCGTCAGGGGGCCTGTGGCGTTCCATGGTGGTGTGACGGCGACCGTGGACTCCAGCCGGCCGTTCACGTAGAGCGAGATCTGGCCGGCCGCCGAGTCGTAGACGCCGGTCAGGTGGGTCCATTCGCCGATCCTGGGCGCCGCCTGCGACAGGGCCCGGGCCACCGGCGCGCCGTCCGCGTCCGCGCCCGGCAGGCTCAGCGCCCAGCGGTCGTCGGCCTTGGCGTACTGCAGCGCGAACGCGCCCGTCCTGCCGCCCTCCTGGGTGACGGCCGTCGCGGAGGCGGCCGTGCCGGTCAGGCGGACCCAGGCGCTGACGGTGAAGGCACGGCTGGTGTCGACGACAGGGCCGGACGTCTGGGCGTACGCGCCGGCCAGCCCCAGCGCGGACCCGGTCCTGCCGGCCGTCCAGGTGGCCCCGTGCAGCGTCGCCGGGTGAGCGCCGGTGGCGTCGGCCGCCACGCTCCCCTCGCCGTCGTCCATCGTCCAGTGCCCGCTCGGCGGCTTGCCGGTGTTGACGTTGAAGACGTAGGTGCGGATCGGACCGAGGTGGCCGGCGCGGTCCCTGCTGCGCACCGCCAGCACGTTGGGGCCGCTGTGGCGCGGGGTGAGCACGATGGAGGCCGTGCCGTCCGCGCCGGGCACGGCCTCCGCCTTGGGTGTCGTGTCGAGGCCCCAGAGGTAGGCGGCGACGTCAGGGACGCCGTTGGGGGCGAACGCGAACGTGCCGGGCAGGCCGACGCCGTCGCTCCAGCCGTTCTCCGTGTAGTCGGGCGAGGAGACCTGCGGTTCCCTGCCCGGGGCCGTCGCGTCCACGGTGGCCTCGCACCACGGGCTCCACGCGCCGGTGGCCGTGCCGTCCTCGGCGCGCACCCGCCAGCGGATCATCGCGCCGTCGGCGAACAGGCTGTTCGGGATGGTCGCGGAGAACGCGCCGCCCGACGAACCCAGCGGGGTGACGTACTCGCCCGACTTGACCCCGCCGGCGTCGTACCACTCGAACCGGCCCCTGACCGAGTTGTCGGCGTCCGCCAGCTTGGCCCACAGCTTGGGCGTGTCGGTGCCGATGACCGGCCTGCCGTCGCCGGAGACGCAGGCGCCGCCCGGGTCCGACCACAGGTCCGCGGCCACGGGGTCGGCGGGCACCGAGTTGTACTCGATGACCAGGCTCGGGTTGTTCCTGAACTTCTTCCAGGCGTACTGGTCGGTCTCGCTGGTCGCGCGGAGGCCGATGGTGACGTTGGACCACTGGTTGGCGGCGGCGTTGACCACCTGCGGGGTGACGTCGAACTCGACCCCGCCGGGCAGGCAGCTCGGTCCCCAGCCCTTGGCGACGTTCTTCGTGTCCAGCTTGGTGACCCATGCGGGCTGCTTGTTCCAGGTGGTGCTCTTGCTGATGGTGTTGGTCGCCCAGGCCTCCACCTTGCGGGCGCCGCACGAGTACGACCACGTCTCGTACGTGCGCAGCGTGGCCTTGACGATCTGCTTGCCGTGGATGGCCGAGCCGGTGTTCATCTGGAAGAACGAGCGGTTCTTCTGCGAGTTGACGTGGCCCACCCTGGCGACGTCGCTGGAGTTGAGGTAGTTCGAGTTGGGCCAGTTGCTCCAGACGGCGGTCCAGGCGTTGCGGGCGGCCGAGAAGTACGGGTCGAGGTAGACGGGGAAGCGGGTCCCCGGGTCCGTCAGCATCTTCCTGTCGGGCCTGAGCCGCAGCCGGCCGTCCGCCAGCCGCACGCCCATGGTGGTCTCCCTGGCCTCCGGCGAGCGGCCCTCCTTGAGCGCCTGCGGGCTCGTCATGCCCTCGGAGTCCCACATCTTCGGGGTGGGCGCGACGAAGATCGTGCCGTCGTTGTCGTCGACGGCCTCCAGGTTGCCCGCGCCGTCCGCCTTCACCGACAGGCCGGAGACGGACAGCGGGAACGCCAGCTCGGTCAGCCCGGCCGCGGCGGCCCGCGACTTGACCACCAGGAGGTGCGAGAAGCCGTCCACGTCCGCGGTGACCTGGAGGTCCACGCCCGGCATGACCTCGGGGTAGGTGGCGGTGTCGCCCTTCAGCTCCGGCCTGGGCAAGGCGCCCGTCCACCCCAGCCGCATCGACTTGCCCCCGCGCGACATGGCGGCCAGCGGACCGTTGCCGCCGCCGGAGAACGTCAGGCCGACCGCGGTGGCGACCGGCTCGACCGCGCCGTCGGGGCGCAGGCGGAGCGTGGTGTCGACGGGGACCCAGCGATCCCCCTTGCGCACGCGTACGGGCCGCACGTGCATCTCCATGGTGAGCCTGCCGTCGGGCTGGGCGAACACCTGGCGGGTCTCGCTGCGCATCGACCCGACCTCGACCGGCCTGCCCGCGCGCCGGGCCATCGCCAGCGCCGCCCCTTCGGTCTCCGCCGGGACGTGCGCGGGCGGCCCGGCCACCCGCTGCGATCGTTCCTGTGCGGACACCGGCTGCGGAACCACTAGGATCGTCGCCGATAACGCCGCCGCAGCCACTCCACGCATCGCCCGCATACGTTCCTCGCCCACGCTGAGCAGGGGTTACGCGCGGGGCTCAAGCACCCGGCGTCTCCACGATCTTCGCTTGACGATCGGATTCTCACCCCGGTTAATTCACTTGGTCCAGAGTTCTGCTCATTCTGCTCAAAAAAACTTTCAGTGATCTTGGGCACATGGAACTATTCGCCAAGGCGGGCTCAGACCTCCGTAGGGAGAGGCCACGCCTCCGGATTCACCCGCTTGACGATCTCGTCCAGCGCGACGCGCACGTACGGCTCCCCCACCCACAGGTGCTTGGCGCCGTCGACCCCGACGACCTCGGCCTGCGGCACCCGGGCGAACCGCTCGCGGGCCTCCTCGGGCCGCAGATAGTCGTCGAACTCGGGCACCAGCGCGACCAGCGGCCGCCCGAACCGCGCCCAGGCGTCCAGGTCGTCGTCGGTGGCCCGGTGGAGCGGGGGCGAGAGCAGGATCGCGCCCTCCACGAGCGGATCGTGCGCCCATTTCAGCGTCAGCTCGGTGCCGAACGACCAGCCGACCACCCACACGTGCGGCAGATCGTGGAAGTCGGCGTACTCGAGGGCCGCGGCCACGTCGAACCGCTCACCCTGGCCACCGTCGAACGTGCCCTCCGAGGTGCCGCGCTCCGACGAGGTGCCGCGCGTGTTGAAGCGCAGCACGGCCAGGTCGGCGAGGGCGGGCAGGCGGTTGGCGGCCTTCTTGTAGACGTGGCTGTCCATGAAGCCGCCATGGGTGGGCAGCGGGTGCAGCGTGACCAGCGTGGCCACGGGAGGCCGGTCTAAGGGCAGGGCCAGCTCGCCGACCAGGGTCAGGCCGTCGCCGGTGTGCAGCTCGATGGGCTCTCGCCGGGCGGGCAGCACCGTGGCCGCGCGAATCTCCACCATGGGTCCTCTCAGTAACGGCTGCGGCCTGGGCCGCGGTCGAGTCTCTTACGCCAGCAGGCCTGGTGCCAGTGACGGCGCTCCTCGTCGCCGCCCGGCCAGGCGGGCCAGGCCACGATGTGCGGCAGCCCGACGCGGATCTCCTGGTCGCAACCCGGGCACCGGTAGTTCTTCGTGGACGACGAGCCGGTCAGCATGCGTACTTTCCACGAGCCGTCAGGCCACTCCTCCACCTTGTCCAGGCCGGTCGGGAAGCCGAAGGGGCGGGAGGACTCCCTGCGGCGGGCGCGACGCGGGCTCATCGGCTCCGGAGACCCATCACACCCACATCCGCCATCCGCGCCGCTCCCACCCGTTCGAACGCCATGCGACCAGTTTTCCAGAGCCGCTAAGGTGGGGCGTCATGCGGTTGGTCATCGCGCGGTGCAGCGTGGATTATGTCGGACGGCTCACGGCGCACCTGCCGATGGCGCCGAGACTTGTGCTGATCAAAGCGGACGGCAGCGTGAGCATTCACGCCGACGACCGCGCGTTCAAGCCGCTCAACTGGATGAACCCGCCGTGCAAACTCAAAGAGGACGGCGAGACCTGGACGGTCACGCACGGCAAGACCGGCGAGAAGCTCGTCCTCACCATGGCGGAGATCCTCCACGACTCCAGCCACGAGCTGGGCGTCGACCCCGGGCTGATCAAAGACGGCGTTGAGGCCCACCTGCAGGAGCTGCTCGCCGAGCACATCACCACGCTGGGCGACGGCTATTCGCTGATCCGGCGCGAATACATGACGGCGATCGGCCCCGTCGACATCCTGTGCCGCGACGGGCACGGAGCGACGGTGGCCGTCGAGATCAAGCGCCGGGGGGAGATCGACGGCGTCGAGCAGCTCACCCGCTACCTCGAGCTGCTCAACCGCGACCCGCTGCTGTCGCCCGTGCGCGGGGTCTTCGCCGCCCAGGAGATCAAACCCCAGGCCCGCGTCCTCGCCTCCGACCGCGGCATCGCCTGCGTCACCCTCGACTACGACGCCCTGCGCGGCATCCAACCCGAGAATCCGACCCTTTTTTGATCCTTTACGGCTCCGCGGAGGCCAGCCACCCGCCACACTCCGGCTGACGCCCTTCCAGGGGAACGGCTTCTGACCCTTCAGTGGTGGCCCGCCGCTACGGCGCGCCCTGTGGGCCCGGTAAGTGGTGATCTTCTCACCGGCATTCCCCTCAAGAGCATTCCGGCGTGGGTGAGGGCTGTGGTAGGCGGAGGGTGGGCGGTTTATGGTGACGCCATGGCGACGCTGACGTTCGACTCACTCAATCCGGCGACCGGCGAGATCGTCGGCAGTCACCCCAACCAGGCCCCCGAGGCCGTGCACCAGGCGGTGGGGCGGGCGGAGGAGGCCGCGCGGTGGTGGGCCGCGATCGGGGCGGCCGAGCGGAGGCGGCGGCTGCTCGACTACAAGGCGGTCGTGACCCGGGAGCTCAGGGCTCTCGCCAAGCTGGTCCACGAGGAGACGGGCAAGCCGGTCGGCGATGCCACGCTGGAGCTCGTCCTCGCCGTCACGCACCTCGACTGGGCCGCCCGCAACGCGGCGAAGGTGCTGGGCCGCCGCCGGGTCGCCACCGGCATGATCGGCCTCAACCTGACCGCCACCCTCGAATACCTGCCGCTGGGCGTGGTCGGCGTGATCGGCCCGTGGAACTACCCGGTCTTCACCCCGATGGGTTCCATCGCCTACGCGCTCGCCGCCGGCAACGCGGTCGTGTTCAAGCCGAGCGAGCTCACTCCCGGCATCGGCGTGCGGCTGGCGGAGCTGTTCGAGGAGTCCGTTCCTGAGCACCCGGTGCTGCAGACCGTGACGGGGCTGGGCGAGACGGGGGCGGCGCTGGCCGCTGACCCGAGGGTGAAGAAGGTGGCGTTCACCGGCTCGACCGCCACGGCGAAGCGCGTCATGGCGGCCTGCGCCGAGAACCTCACGCCGATCGTGGCCGAGTGCGGCGGCAAGGACGCGTTCATCGTGGACGCCGACGCCGACCTGCGGGCGGCGGCGGACGCCTGCCTGTGGGGCGCGATGTCCAACGCGGGCCAGACGTGCGTGGGCGTCGAACGTGTCTACGTCGTCGACGCCGTTTATGACGGCTTCATGCGCGAGTTGTCCGAGCGGGTGGCCGGGGTGCGGGCGGGCGAGCACTACGGCCCGATCACGATGCCCGGTCAGGTGGACATCATCAAGCGGCACATCGACGACGCCGCCAAGGCGGGGCGCGTGGTGGCCGGCGGCACCGGCTCGGTGCGGGCGCCGTACGTCGATCCGGTGATCGTGGAGGACGTGCCGGAGGACTCCCCCGCGGTGCGGGAGGAGACGTTCGGGCCGACCATCACCGTGCGGCGCACCCGTGACGCGCACGAGGCGCTGGAACTGGCCAACGCCTCGGCCTACGGGCTGGGCGGCACGGTGTTCTCCAGGAACGCGCGGCGGGCGACGGACCTGGCCAGGAGGATGCGCACAGGGATGACCGCCATCAACTCGGTGATCTCGTTCGCCGGGGTTCCGGCGCTGCCGTTCGGCGGGATGGGCGATTCGGGGTTCGGCCGGATCCACGGAGCCGACGGCCTGCGCGAGTTCGCCAGGCCCAAGGCGATCTCCCGGCAGCGCTTCGCGATGCCCGGGATGAACCTGACGTCGTTCTCCCGGGGGCCCGCGGAACTTGAGCGGCTGATCAGGCTTGTCACGTTCTTGCACGGGCGACGTAAGAGATAATCGCCGCGCTCTTTCCCAGAACCGATCATCCGTCCATAATTGTGTGCTCTGGGGGCCACGATCATGTTGGACGGGTGGAATGTGAACCGGTCTTACCGGGGAATGTCGGCTGAGCAAAGGCTGGCGGACAGACGAGAGCGGCTGATGACGGCCGCGTACACGCTATACGCGAAACCGGGTTTCGCGGCCACGACCATCGAAAGGTTGTGCTCGGAGGCGAGGATCTCCAACCGGGCCTTCTACGAATGTTTCGGCGGCCGCGAAGAGCTCCTTCAGGCGTTGCACGAACGCTGCGTGGAGGAAACTCTGGCCATCGTGGCCAAGGCGTTACAGGAGGCGCCCGGCACGCTGGCTGGCCGGGTGGAGGCGGGGATCCGCGCGTATGTCGAGTTCGCCACCGCCGACTGGCGCCGGGCCCGCATCATGCACGTCGAGGTGCGCAGGTCAGGGGATGTGCTGGCCATGTCGCGCCAGCGCGCGATCGAGTCGTTCGCCCGGCTCGTGGAGGAGGCGTCCGCCGATTTCCCGCAGGCCGCCCCGTCCAATCGGCGCTTGGTGGCGCTGGGTGTCATTGGCGCGCTCCAAGAGTTGCTCATCGAATGGCTGCTCTCCGAGGATCAACCGGAGATCGACGAACTCGTCGCCGTCGCCGTGCACATCTTCTACCGCAGCCTCGGCTCCGGCTGACTCCGCATAACCATCGCTTTTCAACGAGGATTCGGAGCGGTATCACGGACAGCCGTAATCGGCTTTTTGTCTAAGCCAAGAAAGAGCGGGCGACGGCTGATCGTCGCCCGCTCCGATATGTCACCTCAGGCCACCGCGGCGGCGGGAACCTCCACGTGCAGCACCCGATTCAGCCGGGTCACCGCGAGTATCCGCATGATCCGCGGGGGCACCCCCCGAAGAACGAGGCGACGTTGCACGCTCAACGCGCGCCGATGCGCTCCCACGAGCACCCCGAGACCGGTCGCGTCGATCATCTCCAGCTTGGAGAGATCGAGGATCAGGTCGCCTTCGCCGGTGTCGAGAGCTTTGTGCAGGCGCTCGCGCACCCCGGCCGACGTCCCGGCGTCAAGCCGGGTCCCTATCCGCACCACCTGGGCTCTCGGATTCCCCCGGACGCGCATGTCACCTCCTCAGTCACGCCTGCAGGCAGGTCACCGGCCATCGCGAACCTCGCCGGATGAAACTCCCCGCAAAACTCTCCTACCCACGTATCGGAAGTGACACGACTGCGTTCAGCACGAACTCGCCATCACCTGTCGGCTGGGCGCTCACCTTCCCACCTGCGGCGGCCAGCCGCTCCCTCAGGCCCGCCAGGCCGCTCCCCAGGTCCTCGCTCTGGCGCTCGACCGCCCCGTCGTTGCGCACCTCCAGCTCCGCCTCCTCATCGGTGAAGCGGATCGTGATGCGGCAGAATGTCGCGGCGCTGTGCTTGAGCACGTTGGTCACCGCCTCGCGGACCGCGTAGGCGAACACCGGCGCCACCCCTTCCGGCAGCTCGCGGTAGGGCAGGCGCGTCTCGGAGCGGACCCCCGCCGCTTCGAGCACGCCTTCGACGCTGTTCAGCTCGGCGGCCAGATCGAGCTCGCGGTAGCCGCGCACCGCCTGGCGCAGCTCCTTGAGCGCCTTCCTGGTCAGCGTGTTGACCTCCGCCATCTCGGCCTTCGCTGCGCCGGCGTCCTTGTCCGAGAGCCGTACGGCCAGTTCGGTCTTGACCGCGATGGCGGACAGCTGGTGCCCCACGAGGTCGTGCAGGTCCCTGGAGAAGCGCAGGCGCTCCTCGGCCACAACCAGCCGCGTGTGCGCGTCACGGCCCTCGTGGGCCTCCACGGCCAGCCTCCAGATCAGCAGCCAGACCCGGCCGGACGGCGGCAGGACGACGCACCAGAGGCCGTAGAGCAGGGCGCAATAGAAGAATTCCCGATCGGTGGGCACGTCGAGGGCCATGGCTCCCGGCGCAAGACCCAGCGTGACGCCTGCGGCCCAGGTCCCGAGCATCTGCAGGACGAGCGTGCGGATGGAGACGCCGAGCATGGCGATCCCCAGCCAGGCCACGAGTACGAAGCCCCATCCGGCCGGGTCCGCCCCGCCCGCTCCCGCCGCGACCAACGCGAGAACCGCCGCCACCACCACCTGCCTGGTGGGGTAGCGGCGGTCCAGGATCGCGTCGGCCATGCGCGGGTAGAGCCAGGTGAGGCCGCCGGCGGCGATCAGCGCCGGAACGGCCCGCCACCACGAGAACGTACCCTCCACGTGCGCGGCCACGGACGAGGCGACGACGAGGACCCACATCGTCAGCAGGCCCGAGGTGATCATCACCCAGGTGAGGCGCCGCGCCCGCCTGATCGGATCCATCTACTTCGTGCGCAGCACGTCGCCGAGTTTGAGCCGGGCACCCGTCCGGAGCACCGCGCGCTCGTAGATCTTGGCCCCGAAGGCCAGCACCGCGAGCACGGCCAGGATCATCGCCGCCGTGGACGCGCCCACCTGCCACAGCGGCACCTCGGTCGCGGCCATCCGCACCGGCATGACCATGGACGAGAACGGCGGGATGTACGACACGACCGTGGCCAGCGTGCCCGTCGCGTCGTTGGTGGCGTAGAAGGCGACGAAGTACGTGATCATGATGAGCATGGTCAGCGGCGTCAGGACCGAGCCCACCTCCTCCTGCCGCGAGACCAGCGACCCGAAGGCCGCCGCCAGCGCCGCGAAGAAGGCGTAGCCGAGCACGAACCAGACCAGCACGCCGGCCACCAGGCCGGGGATGCCGGGCGGGAAGTCGGTGGCGATGCCCGAGGCCATCGCCGCGCCGAGCCCGACGACCAGGATGGTGACCAGGTTGATCAGGCCGAGCACGCCCAGCCCCACGATCTTGCCGCCGAGCAGCTGCCACGGCCGTACGGCGGAGAGCAGGATCTCCACGATCCTGCTGCCCTTCTCCTCCACCACGCCCATGGCGACCATCATGACCTGGCCTATGACGAGGGTGAAGAGCACGAGGACGAGCACCACGGCGATGCCGGTGCGCGCGCCTTCGTAGCGCGTGTCGGCGCCCACCGACTGCATCTGCAGCGGCGGGATGGACACGCCTGCGGCGCCGAGCTTGACCTCGCGGTTCACGCTCTGCAGCAGCACGCCGAGCTGCCCGTCGATCTCCCCGTCCGTCAGCACCTTCGACCCGTTGACCAGCACCGCGTCCACATCGCCGTCGAGCACCGCCTGCCTCGCCGCGCCCTCGTCGGGGAACGCCCGCCACTCGAACTTCGTGTCGGGCGCGGCGGCCTGCAGCGGGAGCTGCTGGGAGTTGACAGTGCCCAGCGTGTAGGAGTCCTCACCGCCCAGCACCTTGGGAGCGAACGAGGCCGCCGCCACCAGCACCGCCGTGATGAGCAGGCCGATGATGAACCCCTTCGTCCGCACCTGCGTCGCGACCTCCCTGCGGGCGACCAGCATCAGTCCGTTCACGCCACGGCCTCCTTGAAGATCTCGGTGAGGCTCGGCTGCTCGGCCCCGAAGTGTTCGACCCGCCCCGCCTTCACGGCGCGACGCAGGATCTCCTGGTCGTCGCCGCCGGAGGTGCGCAGGGTGTGCCGGTCGCCGTCGACGGTGACCGTGCCCGGCAGGCCGTCCGCCCAGCCCGGCGCGGGGTTCCTGACGACCACGCGCAGCTCGTTCCGCTCCGCCGCCCGCAGGTCGGCCACGGCGCCCGCGGCGACCATCCGCCCGGCCGAGACGATGCCCACGGAGTCGCACAGCCGCTCCACCAGCTCCAGCTGGTGGCTGGAGAAGATCACCGGCACGCCTCCCCTGCACCGCTCCTGCAGCACCGTGGCCAGCGCGTCGACCGCGATCGGGTCGAGCCCGGAGAACGGCTCGTCCAGGATGAGCAGCTCGGGGTCGTGCACCAGGGCCACGGCGAGTTGCACCCGCTGCTGGTTGCCCAATGACAGGGCCTGCACCGCGTCGTTCCTGCGCTCGGTCAGCCCGAGCTGCTCCAGCAGGTCGTCGGTGGCCTTCGTGGCGACCGTCGTGCTCATCCCGTGCAGGCGGCCGAAGTACTCGATCTGTTCGGCGACCCGCATCTTCTGGTACAGACCGCGCTCCTCCGGCATGTAGCCGAAGCGCCGGCGGTCGTCTGGCGAGAGCGGCGCGCCCCTCAGGGCCACCGAGCCGGAGTCCGCCTGGAGCACGCCCATCACGATGCGCATCGTCGTGGTCTTGCCCGCGCCGTTCGCACCGACGAACCCGAACATCTCGCCCGGCCGTACGGTGAAGCTGATCCCGTCCAAGGCGATCTTGGTCGCTGGGGAGCCGGGGCCGCCCGCGAAACGTTTGCGCAGCTCGTTGATCTCGAGCATCAGGTCATCTCCTTCATCATGGGTCAATCATGGCTTTCACCCGTTTCATCGAGCCAGTCGCCGAAATCACAGGCGCCATATGGACTTCGCGGCCCATTCCGATGACATTTGTCACGAGTACGCTGGGGGCATGACGCGCGCCGACAAGGACAAGCCGGTCGTCCTCTCCCGCATCTACACCCGCACGGGCGACGACGGCACCACCACGCTGAGCGACATGAGCCCCGCCCCTAAGACCGACCTGCGGCTCGCGGCCTACGCCGACGTGGAGGAGGCCAACGCCCACCTCGGGGTCGCGCTCTCGCACGGCACCCTGACCGCCGACCTGGTGGAGGTGCTCGTACGCGTCCAGAACGAACTCTTCGACCTGGGGGCCGACCTGGCCACGCCGGTCGTGGCGAAACCCGACTTCCCGCCGCTGCGGGTGGAGCAGTCGTACATCGACTGGCTGGAGACGCAGTGCGACCGCTTCAACGCCGGACTCAAGCCGCTGCGCAGCTTCATCCTGCCCGGCGGCGATCCCGCCACGGCGGCCCTGCACGTCGCCAGGGTCACGGTGCGCAGAGCCGAGCGCACGGCCTGGGCCGCGCTCCAGGCGCACGACGACATGAACGTGCTGACGGCGAAATACCTCAACCGGCTGTCCGACCTGCTCTTCATCGCCTGCCGGGTCGCCCACGCCGGCAACGAGATCCTCTGGAAACCCGGCGGCACCCGCTGAACGCGACCGTCGGCCGCCGCGGCGTTGAAGAGGCGCTGGGGCGCCGAGCCGAGGTCAGGCGACGTCGAGGTAGGCGCTCGGCGGCGCCGACTCCAGCCAGGCGAGGAAGCCCGTCAGCGCGTCGGCGCTCATCGCGATGGACACGCCGCGCGTGCTCCCGCTGAGATCCACCGCGAACATCCCGCCCTCGATCTCGCGGCGGGGAGAAACGACGAGGCCGCGCCTCGCGATAGCGTGGCGCGGCCTCAGTCGCACACCCAGAAGCGGGATCCAGTGGAGCTCCCCGTCGGCGTAGCGGGCTACGCCGCTCTGCCAGGCCCGCTCCCCCACCCGCAGACGACAGGGCACGCTCCCGCGCGAGCGGGTCAGCATGACCCAGCGCAGGACCACGAGGGCGGCGAACAGCACCAGGACAATCACAACCGTCGCCATCATGCCGCCCCCTGCGCCCCGTTGGGAATATTAAACCTCTTCGCCCGCCGCGCGGAGCCGAGCCCTGGCGCGCTTGGCCTCGATCGCCGCGTCGGCGTCTTCCTGGTTGGCCTCGATCGAGGCCTGGGCCCGGTCGAGAGCGTCACGGGCAGCCGCGACGTCGACCTCGGAACCGAGCTCGGCCACCTCGGCGAGCACGGACACCTCGTCGTCGGCCACGGAGATGAAGCCTCCGTGCACGGCCGCCGCGAGATCGCCCTCGCCTTCCCGTTTGATGCGCAGCACGCCGCCCTCGACGAGGACGCCGAGCACAGGTGCGTGTTGCGGCATAATACCGATCTCGCCGTCCACGGTCTTGGCAATCACCATGTCGGCCTCGCCCGACCAGATCTCACGCTCGGGTGAGACAACCCCTACGCGTAGCTTCGCCACTTGTGTAGGTTCCTTTCCGATCAGGTGGTGGCACGGCGGGCGGCCGTACCACCACCGTAGGTCCGGGCTCGCAGAACTCGCCCTTTAGGTAGGTCCGGGCTCGAAGCCCTTCGACTGGGGCGATTTAGCGGCGCTCGAGTTCCTTGGCCTTGGCCACGGCCTGCTCGATGCCACCGACCATGAAGAACGCCTGCTCGGGGAGGTGGTCGTACTCACCCGCGCACAGGCCCTTGAAGGAGGCGATGGTCTCGTCCAGCGGGACGGTCTCGCCCGGCTGGCCGGTGAACGCCTCGGCGGCGTACATCGGGTGCGACAGGAACCGCTCGATGCGGCGGGCCCGCTGCACGGTGACCTTGTCCTCCTCGGACAGCTCGTCGATACCGAGGATCGCGATGATGTCCTGGAGCTCGCGGTACTTCTGCAGGATCCGCTTGGTCTCCTGGGCGACCCGGTAGTGCTCCTCGCCCAGGATCTGCGGGTCGAGGATCCGGGAGGAGGAGTCGAGCGGGTCCACCGCGGGGTAGATGCCCTTCTCCGAGATCGGCCGGGAGAGCACGGTCTGCGCGTCGAGGTGCGCGAACGCGTTGTGCGGGGCAGGGTCGGTGATGTCGTCGGCGGGCACGTAGATCGCCTGCATGGAGGTGATCGAGTGACCGCGCGTCGAGGTGATGCGCTCCTGGAGCACACCCATCTCGTCGGCCAGCGTGGGCTGGTAACCCACGGCGGACGGCATACGGCCGAGCAGGGTCGAGACCTCCGAACCGGCCTGCGTGAAGCGGAAGATGTTGTCGATGAAGAGCAACACGTCCTGCTTCTGCACGTCACGGAAGTATTCGGCCATGGTCAGCGCCGACAGAGCCACGCGCAGACGGGTGCCCGGCGGCTCGTCCATCTGGCCGAAGACGAGCGCGGTGTCCTTGAGGACGTCCGCCTCCTCCATCTCCAGCCAGAGGTCGTTGCCCTCACGGGTGCGCTCGCCGACACCGGCGAAGCACGAGGTGCCGCCGAAGTTACGGGCGACGCGGCGGATCATCTCCTGGATGAGCACCGTCTTGCCCACGCCGGCGCCGCCGAACAGGCCGATCTTCCCACCCTGCACGTAGGGGGTGAGCAGGTCGATGACCTTGATGCCGGTGACGAGCAGCTCGGTGCGGGACTCGAGCTGGTCGAACGCCGGGGAGGGACGGTGGATGCCCCACCGCTCCTCGACCTTGAGCGACGCGGTGGGCACGTCGAGCGTCTCGCCCAGCGCGTTCCACACGTGGCCCTTGACGACGTCGCCGACCGGCACCGAGATCGGGCCGCCGGTGTCCTGCACCGCCTGGCCGCGGACCATGCCGTCGGTGGGCTGCATGGAGATGGCGCGCACGAGGTTGTCGCCCAGGTGCTGGGCCACCTCGAGGGTCAGGGTCCTGGTCTCGCCGCCGAGGGTCACCTCGACCTTGAGCGCGTTGTAGATCTCGGGCATCGCGTCGACGGGGAACTCCACGTCGACGACCGCGCCGGTGACACGTGCCACGCGGCCTGTGCCGGCCGCCGCGGCTTCCACAGTTTCAACAGCCTCTGCAGTCATTTCACTCTTTCCCCGCTGCGGCGTCAGCGAGCGCGTTGGCGCCACCGACGATCTCGCTGATTTCCTGGGTGATCTCCGCCTGGCGAGCCTGGTTCATCTCCTGGGTGAGCAGCCGCATCAGCTCGTTGGCGTTGTCGGTCGCGGACTTCATCGCGCGCCGCCGCGCTGCCTCCTCGGAGGCCGCCGACTGCAGCAGCGCCGTGAAGATCCGGGACTCGACGTAACGCGGCAGCAGCGTCTCGAGAACGTCACCCGCGGTCGGCTCGAACTCGAAGTAGGGCGGGATCGCGGTGGACTCGGTCGCCTCGGTCTCCTCGACCTCGAGCGGCAGGATCCGCTTGACCACGACGTTCTGGGTCAGCATGGAGACGAACTCGGTCGAGACGATGTGGATCTCGTCGATCCCGTTGTCGTCCTTGAACGAGTCGATCAGCGTCTGCGCGATCTCCTTGGCGTCGGCGTAGGCCGGCTTCCTGGAGAAGCCGACCCACTGGCCGCCCATCTCGCGCTGGCGGAAGGTGTGCCAGGTGACACCCTTGCGCCCGGTGACGAACGGCACGACGTCGAGGCCGCGGCCCTCCAGCAACCCGCGCAGGGCCTCGGCCTCGCGCAGGACGTTGGCGTTGAAGCCGCCGCAGAACCCGCTGTCGCTGGTGACGATGAGGACACCCGCCCTCTCGGGGTTGTCCTTCGCCACGGTCAGCGGATGGTCGACGCTGGCCGCGTTGCTGACGACGCCGGTGACGGCGCGAGTGATCTCACGCTCGTACGGCAGCGCCGCCTGCATCCGCTGCTGCGCCCTCACGATCCGTGAAGAGGCGATGAGCTCCTGGGCACGCGTGATCTTCGCGGTCGACTTGACCGAGTTGATCCGCCGCCGCAGCAGCCTTAGCTGGGCACCCATGACCTACTTCTCCGCCCGACGGACGACCTTCTTGATCTTCTCCTGGCCGACCTCTTCGGCCTCCAGCGGCGCCACCGGCTCGTCCTTGACCAGCAGCTCGCCCGAGGAGGTGGTGAAGCCCTTCTTGAACTCCGTGATGGCGTCCTTGAGCGAGGTCACCGTGTCGTCGGTGAGCTCGTTGGTCTCGCGGATGGTGTCGAGGATGCCCTTGTGCGAGGACTGCAGGAAGTCGAGGAACTCCGTCTCGAAACGCCGCACGTCGTCGACCGGCACCTCGTCGAGCTCGCCCGTGGTGCCGGCCCACACCGACACGACCTGCCGCTCGACGGGGAACGGTTCGTACTGGGGCTGCTTGAGCAGCTCCACCAGGCGCTGGCCGCGTTCGAGCTGGGCCTTGGAGGCCGCGTCGAGGTCGGACGCGAACGCCGCGAAGGCCTCCAGGTCGCGATACTGCGACAGCGACAGCTTCAGCGTGCCCGCGACCTTGCGCATGGCCTTGACCTGCGCGGAACCACCGACTCGGGACACCGAGATGCCGACGTTGATGGCCGGGCGCACACCCGCGTTGAACAGGTCCGTCTCGAGGAAGCACTGGCCGTCGGTGATGGAGATGACGTTGGTCGGGATGAACGCCGACACGTCGTTGCCCTTGGTCTCGATGACCGGCAGACCCGTCATCGAGCCGCCGCCCATGTCGTCGGAGAGCTTGGCGCAGCGCTCCAGGAGCCTGGAGTGCAGGTAGAAGACGTCGCCGGGGAAGGCCTCGCGGCCCGGGGGACGACGCAGCAGCAGGGACACGGCGCGGTAGGCGTCGGCCTGCTTGGTCAGGTCGTCGAAGACGATCAGAACGTGCTTGCCCTGGTACATCCAGTGCTGGCCGATGGCCGAGCCGGTGTACGGGGCAAGGTATTTGTAGCCGGCCGGGTCGGAGGCGGGGGCGGCCACGATCGTGGTGTACTCGAGCGCGCCGGCCTCCTCCAGGCGGGCCTTGACCTGCGCGATCGTCGAGCCCTTCTGGCCGACCGCGACGTAGACGCAGCGCACCTGCTTCTCAGGGTCGCCGGACGCCCAGGCCTCGCGCTGGTTGAGGATCGTGTCGACCGCGATCGCCGTCTTGCCGGTGCCGCGGTCACCGATGATCAGCTGGCGCTGGCCGCGGCCGATCGGCGTCATGGCGTCGATCGCCTTGATGCCGGTCTGCAGCGGCTGCTTCACCGGCTGCCGCTGGACGACCGAGGGGGCCTGCAGCTCGAGGGCACGGGTGCCCTCGGCCTGGATGGCGCCCTTGCCGTCGAGCGGGTTGCCCAGGGGGTCGACCACGCGGCCGAGGAAGTCGTCGCCGACGGGCACGGACAGGACCTCGCCCGTCCTGCGGACTGTCTGGCCCTCCTCGATGCCGCTGAAGTCGCCCAGAATAACGGCACCGATCTCGCGGGTGTCGAGGTTAAGTGCCAGACCGCGCGTGCCACCCTCGAACTCGAGCAGCTCGTTCGCCATCGCCGAGGGAAGGCCGGAGACATGGGCAATGCCGTCGCCGGCGTCGACGACGGTCCCGATCTCCTCGCGCGCGGCGCCTTCCGGTTCGTACGCCTGGACGAAGCGCTCAAGCGCGTCCCGGATCTCGTCCGGCCGGATCGTAAGCTCCGCCATCTCTACTCTGTCTCCCTATTCGCCTTAGCCGGCCAACCGGCGGCGGACTTCTTCGATTCGTCCCACAATGGTGGTGTCGATGATCTCGTCGCCGATGCGGACCGAGAACCCACCGAGCACTCGCTTGTCCACCTCGACGTTCAGGTGCACGTCACGGCCGTAGGAGGTGCGCAGCCACGCCATGAGGCGCTCGCGCTGCGCGTCGGTCAGCTCGACCGCCGTGCGCACCACCGCCACGAGGCGCCGGCGCTGCTCAGCCACGAGGTGACCGACCTCTTCCAGGCCCGACTCCAGGCTACGCCCACGCGGGTGCAGCACCAGCTGGCTGATCAGGCGCAGGCTCGTGGGGGCGACCTTGCCGTCGAGCAGCCGGCTCAGCAGCTCCTGCTTGCCGGCCTCCGGCGCTCCCGCGTCGGTGAGTGCCCGGCGCAGCTCCGGGTTGGCGGCGACGATGCGGCCGAAGCGGAAGAGCTCGTCCTCCACCTCGTCGAGCCGTGACTGGCCCTCCGCCTCCGCGGCCGCGGCGGCGACGCCGAGCCGTTCGAGCACGTCGGCCAGGTCGCCGGCGCGCGACCACCGTGCCGAGACCGCGGTCTCGGCGGTGGCGAGCGCCGCCTCGCTGATCTTGCCGTCGAGCAGCGAGCGGATCGTGGCCGCCTTCTGCTCGCCCGGCCTGGACGGGTCGGACAGGGCACGCCGCAGGCCGTGCTCGCGGTCGAGCAGATCCGCGACCGCGAACAACTCGTCGGAGAGCGTGCCGAGGTCGGCACTGCCGGCGACCGCGTTGAACCGCTCCTCGACCTCGGCCAGCGACGCCCTGCTCAGGCCCCTCATTAACGCACCGCCTGCGCGTTGGAGCTTTCCAGCTCGTCGAGGAACCGGTCGACGATGCGGCTCTGCCGGGCTTCGTCCTCGAGGGACTCGCCGACGATGCGGCCGGCCAGGTCGGTCGACAGGCGGCCGATCTCAGCGCGGAGCTGGGCGAAGGCCGCCTGGCGGTCCGCCTCGATCTGCGCGTGCGCGGCCTCGACGAGACGCCGGGCCTCGGCCTGGGCCTCCTCGCGGAGCTCCGCCTTGATCTGCGCGGCCTGCTCGCGAGCCTCCTCGCGCAGCCTGGCCGCCTCCTGCCTGGCCTCGGCCAGCTGGTCGCGGTATTCCTGCTGCAGGACCTGCGCCTGGGCCTGCGCTTCTTCCGCCCTCTTGATGCCGCCCTCGATCGCGTCCGTGCGCTCGGCCAGCGTCTTCTGGATGCGCGGGACGAGGATCCGGCCGACGACGAAGAGGACGACGAGGAAGGAGAAGATGCCGACGACGAGCTCGTACGTGTGCGGGATGAGGGGGTTGGCGCCCTCCTCCTGCGCGAGGAGCGTAGCTGCCATAGTCATGGATGCAGCCTTTCGTCAGGTGGGGACCGTCAGATGGCCTGGAAGATGAACGGTGCGACCAGGCCGATCAGGGCGAGGGCCTCGGTGAGGACGAAGCCGAGGAGCATGTTCTGGCGGATCAGGCCGTAGGCCTCGGGCTGGCGCGCGATGGCCTGCACGCCCTGACCGAAGATGATGCCGACGCCGATGCCGGGGCCGATGGCGGCGAGACCGTAACCGATGGCGGTGACGTTGCCGGAGACCTCAGCGAGAACGCTCATTGCTGTTTTCCTTTACTGGACGGCCGGTGAAGCGGAGTCTCACCGGTCTGGACAAATCCGGTCTGTGGTTCTCAGTGATCGGGGTGCAGGGAGCCGCCGATGTACATCGCGGCCAGCATCGCGAAGAGGAACGCCTGCAGATACTGGATGAAGATCTCCAGGCCCGTGAGCAGGATGGTCATCACCACACCCACGACGCCGACGGGCGCGCCGAGCGGGGTCAGATTCTCGAACAGGAACCAGAAGCCCACCATGCTGAAGAAGGCCAGCAGCATGTGGCCCGCGAACATGTTCGCGAACAGTCGCACCGCGTGCGTGAAGGGCGCGATGATCATGTTCGACAGGAACTCGATCGGGGCCAGCAGGAAGTAGATCGGCTTCGGCAGGCCGGGCGGGAACATCATGTTCTTGAAGTAACCGATGCCGCCCTGGTGCTTGATGCCCAGGTAGACCTTGAGGCCGTAGATCAGGAGGGCCAGCACGGCCGGGAACGCGATGTGCGAGGCGACGGGGAACTGGAGCACCGGGACGACGCCCATGAGGTTCCAGACCAGCACCAGGAAGAACACGCTGACCAGCAGGCCCATCCACCGGTCTGCGTCCTTGCCCAGGAAGGGCCGGGCGACCTGGTCGCGGACGAACATGTAGCCGAGCTCGACAGCGTTCTGGACGCCCCTCGGCACGAGCTTGGGCTTGGCGAAGGCCGCCCAGCACACGCCGACCACGAGGATGGCGCTGATGGCGGCCAGCAGCACCGGCTTGGTGAACCAGTAGACCCCGGGGATGATGGGAGGCAGGTTGAACAACTCGTCTGGCGTCGGCGCCCCGAATTGATCGCCAGCGGGAGCGAGGACCGTCAGCGCATTCACGCGGCGTTCCCTTCAACGTCGTAGTGGATCACAAGAGTTTCCTCAGCGAAGCGGTTGCTGCTCCGGGCTAGCGACCGAACTTCCGGTAGACCAGGTAGCCGCCGAGCACAACCCCCAGGACAACGCCTATGGGGAAGAACGCGGACATGTCCAACCACCGGTCCAGCAACCATCCGAGGCCACCGTAGATGGCCATCCCGGCGAGTAGAGAACTGGGGACTGACCACATGGCGTCGGCGAAGTCGCGACCGTCTTCTTCGGGTCGGCGTTCCTGTGCGCTCATCGCGGGCCCGACGATAGCAGGCGAACAGCGGACTAGTCATATCGGACCCCGTCCAGGCAAGAGCGTCATGCGTCGCCCTTTCCCGGAACTCCAGCCTCGGGGTCGACGTAAAGCATCTTGGTCTTCATGAAGGCGCGGACCTCGAAGCCCGTCCACACGAGGGTGCAGACCACCACGGACCACGCGAATGCCTGGGTGTTCCACGCCGTGGTGTCGCGGAAGGCCGACAGCACGGCCATGATGGCCAGGACCTTGACGAGATAGCTCACCATCGCGGCGATCGCCATCATCTGCGGGGAGACCCGGGCGGCGTAGGACACCACGACGACGCTGACGCTGAAGAAGATCCCGACGAGCAGGGCGCCCATGGCCGCGCCGAGCGCGCCCTTGCCGCCCGCCGCCAGGAAGGCGACCAGCACGGCGACCACCCCAACCACGAAGGTCGGAATCGCGGCGCTTTTGAGGACGCGCACGTCATTGGCCTGCATCGGTGCTCCATCAGCCTGTTGTCAAGCGAGCGTTTGCTACCTCCAGAACCGGTGCGTCTGGAGTCCCTGCTCGTGAAAGATATCACAAGCTCACGGAAGACCGCTTTTACCTGCCGTTTCTAGTTCGCGATCACGAACGCCCTGGATGGGCAGGAATGACCGGATTGCCCTCGGCCGTCGAGCGGCCCTGCGGCGAGCCGCCTCCCGGCGGCGGCATCCGCCGCCTGACCTCGGGCTCCGGCGGGATCGGCGGCATCGGCCCCGTGGGCGGACCGTCGTCGTCGGGGTCGTCGCGCGACACCGAGTGCGCCCCGCCCCTGCCCCGCCAGCGCGGCAGGGCCATCAGCACCAGCACGGCCAGCGCCAGCACGATGACCACGGGGAACAGCAGGACCGGCACGCCGATCGTGGACATGCCCACGATGCCGAAGGCGAACAGGAACGCCCACGCGTACATGATCAGCACGGACCTGCGGTGCGAGTGGCCGATGTCCATCAGCCGGTGGTGCAGGTGGCCGCGGTCGGGCGCGAACGGCGACAGGCCGCGCGAGGTGCGCCGCACCACCGCGGTGATCAGGTCGACCAGCGGCAGCACCAGCACCGCGGCCGGCAGGAGCAGCGGCAGCAGCACCGGCACCTTGTTCATGCCCTCGATGATCGCCGGGTCGAGCGGCGTCACGGTGACGATCGACGAGGCGAGCACGAGGCCGATGAGCATGGCCCCTGTGTCGCCCATGAAGATCTTCGCCGGATGGAAGTTGTGCGGCAGGAAGCCCAGGCACGCGCCGATGAGCACGGCGGCGATGGCGGCCGTCGTCGTGATGCGCCCCCCGCTGATCTCCTCGGCCAGGAAGATCGAGTAGGCCCAGGTGGCCATGCCCGCGATGCACACGACCCCCGCCGCCAGGCCGTCGAGCCCGTCGACGAAGTTGACCGCGTTGATCGTCACGACCACGACCATGATCGTGATGACGGTGCTGAGCGTGTAGTCGAGGCTGGTGGAGCCGCCCCAGTCCTGCGGCAGCGGGATGTAGAGGAGCCGCAGGTCGAAGAAGACCAGCACACCGGCCGCCGCGATCTGCCCGGCGAGCTTGACGAAGGCGTCCATGCCCCACCAGTCGTCGAGGAAGCCCGTGACCGTGATGAGCCCGCCCGCGACGATCAGCGCGATGACGGCGTCGCCGTCGGACTCCGCCAGGGCCGCGCCCGTGTGGGTGAGCCTGCTGGCCACCAGCAGCCCCACGACCAAGCCGCCGTACATCGCCAGGCCGCCAAGCCTGGGCGTGGGCGTGGTGTGCACGTCGCGCTCGCGAACCTCGGGCATGGCGCCGATGGCGATGGCGAAGCGGCGCACCAGAGGCACCAGCAGGTAGGTCACCGCTGCCGAGATGAGCGCCATGAAGAGGTATTCGCGCACGAACCTAGTTTCCCGGATGCTCCGGCCCGCTGTGACCGGAAAACGACACAGACCGGCTCAAAATTCGCTGAGATATGGCTGATGGATGGCGAGAAGGGCCGTCACCCTTGCCCTGACCTCCTCCGCGCCGCCCGGATCGCGCACTGCCCTGGCGACCAGGGACCCCAGCTCCTTCAGATCTTCCGGCTCCATGCCCTGCGTCGTCACGCACGGCGTACCGACGCGGATCCCCGAGGTCACGGCCGCCGGCTCGGGATCGTACGGGATCACGTTGCGGTTAAGTGTGATGCCCGCGGCCGCGCACCTCCGCTCCGCCTCGACACCCGACACCCCCGCCCCGCGCAGGTCGATCAGCGCCAGGTGCGTGTCGGTGCCTCCGGACACGGCCCGCATGCCCTCCGCGTCCAGCGACGCCGCCAGCGCCCGCGCGTTCGCGATCACCTTTCTGGCGTAGCCGGCGAACTCCGGCCGCATCGCCTCACCGAACGCCACCGCCTTGGCCGCCACCACGTGCATGAGCGGCCCGCCCTGGACGAACGGGAACACCGCCCGGTCGATCCTGGCGGCCAGCTCCCCCGTGCACAGGATGGCGCCGCCACGCGGCCCGCGCAGCGCCTTGTGCGTGGTGAAGGTCACGACGTCCGCGTACGGCACCGCCGACGGGATCGCACCGCCCGCCATCAACCCGATCGGATGCGCCACGTCCGCCAGCAACCACGCCCCCACCTCGTCAGCGATACCGCGGAACGCCGCGAAGTCGATCAACCTCGGGTACGCCGTCGCGCCGCACACGATGAGCTTCGGTTGGTGCCGCAGCGCCAGATCCCGCACCTCGTCGTAGTCGATGAGTTCGCTGTCACGACGCACCCCGTACGACACGACGTCGAACCATTTTCCCGAGAAGTTCACCTTGGAACCATGCGTGAGATGGCCGCCGTGCGGCAGGGCCATGGCCAGCATGGTGTCACCCGGCTGGAGGAGCGCCGCGTAGGCGGCCAGGTTCGCCGAGGCGCCCGAGTGGGGCTGGACATTGGCGTGCTCCGCCCCGAACAACCGGCACGCCCGCTCGATCGCCAGCCGCTCGGCCCGGTCGACGACCTCGCAACCGCCGTAATAGCGCCTGCCCGGGTAGCCCTCGGCGTACTTGTTCGTCAGCGTGGAGCCCAGCGCGGCCAGGACGGCGGGCGAGGTGAAGTTCTCGCTCGCGATCAGCTGGATCCCGCCGCGCACACGTTCGAGCTCGTCGAGCAGAACCTGCGCGAGCTCGGGATCCTGCCGGCGCAGCAGCCCGAAGTCGGGACCGTAGTAGGGTTCCGCACCCATTTCCCCACTGTACGACCTGGTGTCCGTCTCTCCCATAGAGAGGTGATGCCCGGAATCCGTTCTTTCAGGGATGCGCCCGCCACGCGTGGAGGGCCCCTCCGATCCGGGCAGCGAGCCGTCCTGCGCGCCCGCTCGTCCGCGCCGGCCGCGTGCCGCGGCAGACGAACGACCGGACGCGCACCCCGTCACTGGAACGCGTGCGGGGCGCTGGCCGTCGTCTGGATCCACCTCGGCGTGTCGGCGGCCTCGTCGCTGATCGCCGTCAGCACGGCATGCCGGTAGACCGACAGCCTGGTGCGCCACTCACGGATGTCCTTGACGTAGCGCTCGCCCACCGGGGCGTCCCACGTCTGCGGGCTCTTGGCCAGGGCGTACGCCTTGTCCAGAACCGTTCTGAGCGCCTCCAGCTGGGGCAGGACGGTGTTCCATGCGACGACCAGGCGCTGGTAGTCGGGATTGAACTCCCAGGCCCGCTGCGGGTTGTCCAGGGGGCCCGTGGAGCTGATGGGCGGGGTCTCGTCGCGCTGCCTGGCCTTGGGGGCGGGCGGGTCCACGTACATCACGCGCTCCTCTCCGGAGTCCCGGGATCGACCGACCCGCTCGGGCCGTCCGGCCTGATGTCCTCGGGCGCCCACCGGCCCTCGCCGTACTCACCCGGCGGGACCGCGACGGAGGGCATGTCGGCTGGCTGGATGTCCCTGTGGTGCTCGATGACCGTCCTGAGCGCGTCCAGGTCGGGCGGGGTGACGTTCACGGAGACCACAGCGCCGCCGTCGCCGCCGTCCCGCCGTCCGGACCCGTCGGCGGGGTCGCTCCAGGCGGGCTCGGTGCCGTAGGCGATCTGCACCGTGTAGGCCGGGCCCGTAGCACCCGCTTGACGTGGTTCCGCGGCGTACCCGGTCGCCGCCCCGTCACCCCGTCCCGTTGCGCGGCCGGGGTCGGAGTCGGCGACGGCCGGGGTGCCGGTGGGCGGGTCGGCCGAGGGGTTCGTCGGCGGGATCCTGACGGGTTCGCCCTGCTCACCCCTGCCGGTTCCCTGGCCTCCCGTCTCCTGGTCACCGGTTCCTCGGTCGCCACCCTCACGCTCACCGGGGTCGCCGGCTCCACGGTCGCCCTGGTTTCCGGCCTCACGACCACCCGTGTCCTGACCGTCACGCGTGCCTTGGCCTGGTTCGTCCCCCGCTGGTCTGCTGGGCGTCGTCCCACCGTCGCCAGGAGCCGCGGCGCCTGGTGTCCTGCCCGTGCCATCCGGCTGCTCGCCGGTGCCGGGGGCGCAGGTGCCGTCCTTGCCCCCTGCGGAGTCACCCGACGGCGGGGGGGTCGCGTCGCCGGTGCTCGGACGGCCGGGGTCGACGGAGCCTGCGGGGCCGTCAGGGCGGATGTCGCGTTCGGCCCACTCACCCTTGCCGTATTCGCCCGCCGGAACCTCGACCCGCGGCATGTCCAGCGGCCGGATGTCGCGGTGCCGCTCGACCACGGTGTTGAGCGCGTCCTGGCCGGGCGGGGTCGTGCCGGCGGAGACCACGTCGCCGCCGTCGTTCGCCCAGGCGCTGACGTCGGAGGCGGCGGTGGTGTTGTCGGCCGGCACCCGGGGCATCTCGGCAGGGACCACCTTGTCGGTGTTCTCCAGCAGGTCTTCGAGTTGCTCGGCGGTGGGCGGGTCGAGCGGCACCTGCAACACCTTGACCCCGTCGACCACCACGACCTGCGGTTGATTCACGCCCTGCCCGTTCTGGGCCGGAGTGTCGGACGGGTCGTCCCTCGTGCCGGTCTCGGCCTCGGCACCGCGGTCACGTCTGCTGTCCAGCTCGTCGTCCTTGGGCATGCCGACAGGCTGATCACCGCTCCGGGCGTCCTGATCGGTCCCGGCGTCCCGATCCGTGCCGGTGTCCTGCCCTGCGCCGGTGTCCTGACCTGTGCCCGTGCCTTTGTCGTCGTCGCAGCCGTTCCCGCCGGGGTCGGACCCGGACCGGCCGTCCCCTCTGGGCTGGTCATCCGTCCGGGAGTCATCACCGGTCCCCGGCTGGTCACCCGTCCCGGGTTCGTCACCGGCTCTCGCGCTGCCGCCTGTCCCGGGCTGGTCGCCTGTGCGGGGCTCCTCGCAGGTCTTTCCGTCATCACCCTTGGGAACGTCGTCGCTCTTCGGGGCATCCCCGCCCTTCGGAACGTCGGTGTCGCCCTTACCGACCCCCCTGTCCTGGTCGGTCTTCGGGGCGTCACCCGTCTCAGGAGGAGCGTCACCGCTCCTTGGCGGATCGTCGGACTTCGGAGGAGCATCACCCGTCTTCGGCGGAGTATCACCGCTCCTGGGCGGATCGTCGGCGGACTTCGGAGGAGCATCACCGGTCTTCGGCGGATCGTCGGCCCTCTTCGGAGGGGTCTCGTCGGTCTTGTCACCGGCGCGCGGATTCTCGTACCGCTCCCGATCCCCGCGGACACCCTTGGATTCGTCGGCGGCCCCCGCCCCCGTCCCGGGCGGATCGGCGCGCTTCTCCAGCACCCCGAGCCGGACGTTGACGTCTTTGATCATGGTGTCGACCGCGTCGGCGATCTGGGCGGGACGGTGGGTGGTCTGGGTGGAGAGCCCGGCCCGGTTCATGGTGAGCCGGACCTGGTCCTCGACCTTGCGCATCTCCGCGGCCGCGTGTTTCGCCTCGGCCAGCAGGTCACGGACCAGCTTGGGATCCATGCCGTCGAACTTGCCCATGGGCCACTCCCGACGTCCGATGAGAAACCCGCCACGTGGACTGCCGCGACGGCGGTGGCCGGGGACGACAGCGGGGCGGCAGTCGGGCGAGCAGGTTTCTCGATGGCAGCCGCTCCGCGCCTCACCGTAATTTGGCGCGAGCGCGACCGCAGCCGGAATAAGCAGCCGGTATACGTCAGTCGTCGGTGGCGACGTAGCCGATGATGCCGCGCAGTTTCTCCACCGGGATCGCCCCTCGCCGCAACATCCTGGGCACGGCCGTGGTGAGGTCGAGGATGGTGGAGGGCGTCTGGTCGGTGGTCTTGCCTGCGTCGAGATAGACGGCGACCGACTCTCCGAGCTGCTCCTCCGCCTCCTCTGCCGTGGTGGCGGCGGGCGCGCCGGAGCGGTTGGCGCTGGAGACGGCCATCGGCCCGGTCTCCTTGAGCAGGTCGAGCGCGACGGGGTGGAGCGGCATGCGGACGGCCACCGTGCCCTTGGTGTCGCCCAGGTCCCAGGAAAGGGCCCTGTTGGCCTTGCAGACGAGCGTGAGCGGCCCCGGCCAGAACGCGTCTATCAGGTCCTGCCCATAGGGCCCCAGGTCGTCTATGAGCGCTGTGGCGGCCCTGACGGTGCCCACCAGCACCGGCGGCGGCATGTCACGGCCCCGGCCCTTGGCGTCGAGCAGTGCGGTGACCGCCGCCGGGGTGAATGCGTCGGCGCCGAGGCCGTAGACGGTGTCGGTCGGCAGCACCACGAGCTCGCCACGGCGTACGGCGGCCGCCGCCTCCGTCAGGCCTTCGGTCCGCTGCTCGAGGTCGGAGCAGTCAAAGCGTCTTCCCACGGTTTCGTTGCCTCGCTCCGCTCGGCTACGAGCGGCGCTCTCGAGGCCTCCTCCCCTCAACTCGTTCGGTGGCTTCGCTCTCTCTCGTCGCGCGGGAGAAGGCCGGGCCGCTGGCGTGCATCTTAGTCCTGGCCCAGGCGGGCCGTGACGAAGCGGTCCCGTCTGGTGAGATCCTGGCGCAGGCGTACGTCACGCCAGCCGTTGTCCTCGGGGAACGTCAGGTAGACGGCCCTGCCCTGCTCGTCGGCGTGCTCGACGGCCACCCAGCCGCCTGGGCGCAACAGGCGGCGGGCCGTGCGCTCCACCGCGCGCACCTCTCCCAGCCCGTCGTCGCCGGAGCCGAAGAGAGCCCGGGTGGGGTCGTAGTCGCGCACCTCGGGGTCGCGCGGGATCGCGCCGGGCGGGATGTAGGGAGGGTTGGAGATGACCAGGTCGACCTTGCCGTTGAGCTCGGGCAGCGCCTCCGCGAGGTCTTCCGGGTGCAGGTGGGTGCGGCCCTGGCCGTGCTCGGAGATGTTGCGCTTGGCCCAGGTGTACGCGCCGGGGTCGACCTCCACGGCGTGGACCTCGGCCAGCGCCACCTCCTGGGCGATGGAGAGCGCGATCGCGCCCGAGCCGGTGCCGAGGTCGACCACCAGGGGGGCGGTGACGTCCATCGCGCGCAGCGTCTCGATGGCCCAGCCGGCCATCACCTCGGTCTCCGGCCGCGGCACGAACACGCCGGGCCCGACCGCCAGCTCGAGGTAGCGGAAGTAGGCGTGGCCGGTGATGTGCTGCAGCGGCTCGCGGGCCTCGCGCCTCGCCACGCCCTCCCAGAACAGCGCGTCGAAGTCAGCGTCCCTGACCGTGTGGAGCTCGCTTCTGCGCACGCCGTGGACGAACGCCGCGATCTCCTCAGCGTCGGTGCGCGGTGAGGGGACACCTGCCTCGGCCAGCCGGGCAGTGGCCAGGGCGATCTCGTCCAGCAGAAATGTCATGAGTGTTGTGCGAGCTTCTCCGCCATTTCGGCGTCAATAAGGGCTTGGGTGACGGCGGTGAGCTCGCCGTCGAGAACCTGGTCGAGGTTATACGCCTTGAAGCCGACCCGGTGGTCGGAGATGCGGTTTTCCGGGAAGTTGTAGGTGCGTACGCGCTCGGAGCGGTCGACGGTGCGGACCTGCGACTTGCGCTCGGCCTGAGCGGCGGCGTCGGCCTCCTCCTGCGCGATGGCCAGCAGCCGCGCGCGCAGGATGCGCAGGGCCGACTCCTTGTTCTGGAGCTGGCTCTTCTCGTTCTGGCACGAGACGACGACGCCGGTGGGCAGGTGGGTGATGCGGACCGCGGAGTCGGTGGTGTTGACGCTCTGGCCGCCCGGGCCGCTGGAGCGATAGACGTCGACGCGCAGGTCGTTGGCGTCGATCTGGACGTCGACCTCCTCCGCCTCGGGGTAGACGAGCACGCCCGCGGCGCTGGTGTGGATGCGGCCCTGGGACTCGGTGACGGGCACCCGCTGCACGCGGTGCACGCCGCCCTCGTATTTGAGCCTCGACCACACCCCCTCGTCGCCCTTGGCCCTGATGCCGACGGTCACGTCTTTGTAGCCCCCGAGGTCGGAGGGCTGGTTGTCGATGATCTCGGTCTTCCAGCCGAGCCGCTCGGCGTAGCGCAGATACATGCGCAGCAGGTCGCCCGCGAACAGCGCGGACTCCTCGCCGCCCTCGCCCGCCTTGATCTCCATGATGATGTCCTTGTCATCGTTGGGATCGCGCGGGATGAGCAGGTGCCTGAGCCGCTCCTCCAGCTGGGGGACGCGCTCCTCGAGCTCGGCCGCTTCGGAGGCGAACGTCTCGTCCTCACCGGCCAGCTCTTTGGCGGCGGCCAGGTCTTCGCGGACCGACTCGAGCTCGCGGTAGGTGCCGATGATCGGCGTGAGCTGGGCGTAGCGCCTGCCGAGGGTGCGGGCCTTGTGCTGGTCGGCGTGCACGGCGGGATCTCCGAGCTGCAGCTCCAGCTCGGAATACTCCTTGAGCAACTCGTCGAGATTCACCGTGCGTCCTTCGTCGTGGGTTGGGGCGTCGCAACCGACAACGCCGACCCGGCGCACCGGGGTGCGTCCGGGCCGGCGTCGGTGGAGCTATTTGCCCGCGGGCTTCTTGCCGAAGCGCTTCTCGAAGCGAGCCACTCGGCCGCCGGTGTCGAGGATCTTCTGCTTGCCCGTGTAGAACGGGTGGCAGGCCGAGCACACGTCGGCGTGGATCACGCCGTTCTTCGCGGTGCTCCGCGTGGTGAACGTGTTGCCGCAGGAGCAGGTCACCTGCGTCACGTGGTATTCGGGGTGGATGTCGCGCTTCATCGCTGTCCTTTCGGGCTGCGGCCGCCGGGTCGCCCTGATCGCAGGGCGTGAACCGGAACCGCAAAATGGTCAGCTACCAGTGTGCCAGATCGTGCAACCATCCCAGGCCATCAGGGATTCCCGATCAAGCTCGGCGGGCGCGGCCGGTGACCGTCAGGCCGGGCCCTCGCTCGTACGGCCCTCCTCGTGAACGCCGCGAGAGGCGGCGGGGACACCCCGTCCGCCTCTCGCGTGACGCACCGCCGGCAGAAGGCCGTCAGTCGCGGTCGTTGCTCACCGTGGTCTTCTGGACCTGCAGGAGGAACTCCGCGTTGGACTTGGTCTCCTTCATCTTCTCCAGGAGCAGCTCGAGCGCCTGCTGCATGTCGAGCGCGTGGAGCACCCTGCGCAGCTTCCAGACGATCTGGAGCTCTTCCTTGGCCATGAGGATCTCTTCCTTGCGCGTGCCGGACGCGTCGACGTCGACCGCGGGGAAGATGCGCTTGTCGGCCAGGGAGCGGTTGAGCTTGAGCTCCATGTTGCCGGTGCCCTTGAACTCCTCGAAGATGACCTCGTCCATCTTGGACCCGGTCTCGACCAGGGCCGTGGCGAGGATCGTCAGCGAGCCGCCGTTCTCGATGTTGCGGGCGGCGCCGAAGAAGCGCTTGGGCGGGTAAAGGGCGGTGGAGTCGACACCGCCCGACAGGATGCGACCGGACGCCGGGGCCGCCAGGTTGTAGGCGCGGCCGAGGCGGGTGATCGAGTCGAGCAGGACGACCACGTCGTGGCCCAGCTCCACCAGGCGCTTGGCCCGCTCGATGGCGAGCTCGGCGACCGTGGTGTGGTCTTCCGCGGGCCGGTCGAAGGTCGAGTGGATGACCTCGCCCTTGACCGACCGCTGCATGTCGGTGACCTCTTCTGGCCGCTCGTCCACGAGCACGACCATCAGGTGGCACTCGGGGTTGTTGCGGGTGATCGCGTTGGCGATGGACTGCAGCACCATCGTCTTGCCGGCCTTCGGCGGCGAGACGATGAGACCGCGCTGGCCCTTGCCGATCGGCGACACGAGGTCGATGATCCGCGTGGTCAGGATGTTGTGCTCGGTCTCGAGGCGCAGGCGCTCCTGCGGGTAGAGCGGCGTCAGCTTGTTGAAGTCGGGCCGGTTGCGGGCCTGCTCGGGGTCCATGCCGTTGACGGTGTCGAGGCGGACCAGAGCGTTGAACTTCTCGCGCCGCTCACCCTCGCGGGGCTGGCGCACGGCGCCGGTGATGACGTCGCCCTTGCGCAGGCCGTTGCGGCGGATCTGGGCGAGCGAGACGTAGACGTCGTTGCTGCCGGGCAGGTAGCCGCTGGTCCTGACGAACGCGTAGTTGTCGAGGATGTCGAGGATGCCGGCGATCGGGATGAGCACGTCGTCGTCGCCGATGACCGGCTCGCCGCTGTCGAAGCGGTCGCGGCCACGGCCACGGTTGCGCTCCCTGAAGCGGCCCCTGCGCCCGCGCCCGCCACGCTCGTCGTCATCGCCGCCGCGCTGGTCGTTGCGCTGGTCGCCGCGGTTGCCCGAGTCGGTGCCGCGCTGGTCGCCCCGGCCGCCGTCACGGCCGTCGCGGCCGTCACGACCACCGTCACGACCGTCACGACCGCCGTCACGGCTGCTCTCCGACCGGTCGCCGCCGGAGCGGTCTCCCCGGTCGCCGCGGTCTCCCCTGTCGCGCCGCTCGCCGCGGCTGCGGCGCTCGCGGCGGCTCTCGCCGCGCTCGGAACGCTCGGGGCGGGTGTCGTTCTGGCCATTCTCCGCGGGCTGCGCCTGCTGCTGCTCGACGACCGGCTCGGCCGGGGCGGCGACAGGCTCGGGCGCGGCGGAGGTCACGGGGCTCGCGGAGTTCGCGGCCACGGGCTCGGCGGCGGCGGGCTGCTGGGCGGCCTGCGGTGCGGGCTCCTCCGCGGTCTTGCGCGACCGCTCTCTGCGCGTCCGGGTGGGCCGCTCCGCGGCGGGCGTCGCCTCCGCCGGGGCCGAAGCGGACGCCTCGGACGCGGCTGCGGGAGCCGAAGCGCCTTCGCCGGAACCGCCACCCTGCTTCTCCTGGATGGCCGCGATGAGCTGGCTCTTCCGCATGCGCCCGGTCCCGCTGATGCCCAGCTCGGCCGCCATCTTCTGCAGCTCGGGCAGCACCTTGGCGGACAGGCCGGTGCCGGAGCGACGCGCACGCGGCTTGGCCGGGGCGCGGGTGGGGGTGTCGCCGGACGCGGGCTCAGCGCCTGATGCGTCGGAGAGGAGTTCGGTGGTGTCGCTCAACTAAAAGGTCCTTCCCAGGGGTCGGGCGCCGGTTTTGTTCTGCCGGGCGTCCCGGAGGTGCTTGCGATCCGGCGGGACAGACCGGGTCGGGGTGCACTCTGCGATCTTCGGCTGTCGCTGGAGACGGCCGCCACTCTTGGGGAGGGGCTCGTCCAGGCCGCCACAGGACCGTGGCGCGTGGCTGACACCCCCCAGATTGCTGTCGCCAACCAGATGTCGAGATGATTCGAACGCGCAGATCCCCGTCGTCGCCACCTCGCGTTGAGCCAACCGGGTGTGGGCCAACCGGAGGCAACGGATTCCGGGGAGACAGCCGCGCTGCTCACGCCTCGCGACGTGAAGCATGATGCAGCGATGTGTGGCTGACAAGCACGCACCCACCAAGGGGGCATCTGGTGCGGCTATCAGCCTAACATCACCAGCGCACACGGCTATTCCCTGAAGGTCTAAAGAGGCATCAGCGTGTCTCGGGGAACTGAACGTTCGCACCAACCGGGTCGACGTCCATTTGCTGGATGTGCCAGTCATTACCCACTTCTGGCGCGATCAAATCCTGCGAATCCGATGTAAGGAACGCAAGAACCGCGGGACCCGCTCCCGAAACGACCGCGGGCACACCCACCGCACGCAGACGTTCTACCAGATCCGCGCTCTCCGGCATCGCAGGCGCGCGGTAAGGCTGGTGGAGCCGATCTTCTGTCGCGGCGAGCAGAACCTCTCGCTCGGGCCGTCGGGTCAGCGCGGCGATCAGCAACGCGGCCCTGCCGGCGTTGAAGGAGGCGTCCTTGTGGGGCACGTCCTTCGGCAGCAACCCCCTTGCGGCCTCCGTGGACAGCCGGGTCGACGGGACCACGACCACCGGACGGATGCGCTCGTCGGGAGCCAGTTTCACCATACGCGGCACCCCCGTGTGGTCGCACCAGGCCACGGTCAGCCCGCCGGCCAGGCAGGGGGCGACGTTGTCCGGATGGCCCTCCATCTCGGCGGCCAGCGCGAAAACCTGGTCGTCGGAGAAATTTGTCAGGCCGGCCAGCGCCCGCGCGGCGAGGATGCCCGCGCACACGGCCGCCGACGACGACCCGAGCCCGCGGGCGTGCGGAATCCTGTTACGGCACCGCAGGCGGATCCCGGCCGGTTGGGGCACGCCCATGCGGGCGAACGTCGTGCGCATGGCTTTGACGATCAGATGGCCCTCGCCGAGATCGACCTCACCCGCGCCCTCTCCCTCGACGGTGACGGCGGCCCCCGGCTCTCCGGTGAGCGCGGCCTCGACCTCGTCGTGCAGGCTCAGTGCCAACCCGAGCGTGTCGTAGCCCGGCCCCAGGTTGGCCGATGTGGCGGGCACGCGGATCTGAACAGTGCTCACGTTTGCCTCATGATTCCTCACTTCCCCCGTGGCCCCCGCGCCCTGGTGTGGCGTCAGGCGAGGTTGAGCGCCGCCGCCGCGGCGTGGACGTCGATGGGGATCACCACGGGCGCCGGCGCGCCCGAGATGGCCCAGTCGGGGTCTTTCAGGCCGTTGCCCGTGACCGTGCAGACGACACGCCGCCCTGGCTCGACCATGCCCTGCGCGTGAGCCTGCAGCAGGCCCGCCACGCTGGCCGCCGACGCGAGCTCGACGAACACGCCCTCTTCCTGCGCCAGCAGTTTGTACGCCGCCGCGATCTGCCGGTCGGTCACCGCCTGGATGGCCCCGCCCGACTCGTCACGGGCCGAGGTGGCCAGCGACCAGGAGGCCGGGTTGCCGATGCGGATCGCGGTGGCGATCGTGTGCGGGTGGGCGACGGGCGCTCCCGCCACGATGGGCGCGGCCCCGCTGGCCTGGAAGCCGAGCATGCGCGGCCGCTTCGTCGCCACCCCGTCGTCGGCGTATTCGCGATAACCCATCCAGTAGGCCGAGATGTTGCCGGCGTTGCCCACCGGGATGCAGTGGATGTCGGGCGCGTCGCCCAGCGTGTCGACGATCTCGAACGCCGCCGTCTTCTGCCCCTGCAGCCGGTACGGGTTGACCGAGTTGACCAGCGCGATCGGGTAGTTGGACGACAACTTGCGGGTCATCTCGAGACAGTCGTCGAACGACCCCTCGACCTGCAGCAGCGTGGCGCCGTGCACGAGCGCCTGGGCCAGCTTGCCCATGGCGATCTTCCCCCGTGGCACCAGCACGGCGCAGGTCAGCCCGGCGCGGACGGCGTAGGCCGCGGCCGAGGCCGAGGTGTTGCCGGTGGAGGCGCAGATGACCGCCTTGGCGCCCTCTTCGACCGCCTTGCTGATGGCCATGGTCATGCCACGGTCCTTGAAGCTGCCGGTCGGGTTGGCGCCCTCGACCTTGAGGTAGACGTCGCACCCCGTCAGGGCGGAGACGCGGTGCGCGGGCACCAGCGGCGTGCCGCCTTCGAGCAGCGTGACGACGGGCGTCTTCGTGGTCACGGGAAGACGCTCTCGGTATTCCTCGATGAGGCCACGCCACGACCTGCTCATGATGGACTCCCTACCTGCGGTGTTCGGCACAGAGTGTACGGGGTGCGGACGACCGTCGCGGAGCCGCGTCCACGGGCCGGACACGGGAACGGGCACGAGGACGGACGCAGGCCATGTACCCCTGCCCCGGACAGTCGTTGGACAGGGGCACTATTCAGGAAATTCTCAGCATCTCCCGATAAGGTCTCGGCCAGGGGGTCACCACCATGAACGCGCGTCCTGCTTTGAGGCAGAACGACTATTCACCAGTAGCGGTTCCGCAGCTAGGCGCCTGGTCACCGGATCTGTCCGTGAGCGTGGTGATACCGGCTCACGGCGGGCAGGGGCTCGATCTGACGCTGGCCGCTCTGGCCGCGCAGACGTACCCGGATCATCTCATGGAAGTCCTGGTCGTCGACGACGGCAGCGATCCGCCGATCCGGCTGCCCGAGATCAGGCCGGTCAACACCCGCGTCGTCCGCGTGCGCGACGGCTGGGGCATCTCCAACGCCGTCAACACGGGCGTCAAGGCCGCCGACGGCGAGATCATCCAGCGCCTCGACGCCGACATGGTGGCCTGCCGAGAGCACATCGAGGCCATGGCCCGCTGGCACCACGTGACCGACTATCTGGTCAGCATCGGCATGAAGAAGTTCGTCGACACGCCGCCCGTCACGCCACGCCAGGTCTTCGCGGCGCAGCGCCTGGACGAGGTGTTCGACCTGGCCGAGGCCGTGCCGAGCTCCACCGAGGCGACGATCGCCAAGACCGACGGGCTGCGCAAGAGCCGCAACCCCTACCACGTGTGTACGGGCCCGACCTTCGCCCTGCCCAGGGAGATCTTCCACGCCGTGGGCGGTCTCGACCCGAACGTGGTGCGGGGCGAGGACACCGAGTTCTCCTACCGGCTGGCGATGCACGGCGTGGTGTTCGTGCCCGAGATGGAGGCGCAGGCCGTGCACCTGGGGCTGCCCTCGCAACACCGTGACAGGGAGCGCGCCGTGCGGGCGGTCGAGCCGTACCTGGCGCACCGGATCCCGCTCCGCAGGGATCTGCGGAAGGACCGCGGGCGGCGGTGGCTGGTGCCGTACGTCGAGATCGTGCTCGACGTGACCGACACGTCCGAGTCCGTGGTGCGGCGGGCGGTGGCGGCGGCGCTGGACGGCAAGCTGCAGGACGTCGTGGTGACGCTGGTCGGGCCGTGGTCGCGGCTGGACGACGAGCGGCGCGTGACGCTGTCCGACCCGTGTTTCGAGCTGCGGCTGATGCGTGATCTGTTCGCGCACGACGAACGCGTGCGCCTCATCGACGAGGCCGCCCCGACGCCCACGCCGGCGCCGTTCCGCTATCGAGGGCCGGCGGACGTGCCGCTGCACCGGGCGACGCTGGAGCGCATGATCGAATCGGTGCAGAAGGACCTGGCGGGCATCCTGATCGTGGACCTGCCCGACGGGCGCTCCGCCCGGCTCGAACGCACCTCGGCGCTCGGCCGCGCCGTGCTCCTGTCGCCTTCGACGGGCTGGGCGGGCGCGGACCTGGACGACGTGATCGACACCACCCATGGGGTACGCCACGAGCCCTCGGACCGCTACTGGCCCGCGCCGCCCGCGCCCGCGCCGGAGCCGGTCACCATTCCCGCCCAGGTGCCGGCGCCCGCGGAGCCGTCCGAGAAGACCCTGCTCAGACGCCTGAAGTCGGCCCTGCGCCCCAGCTGACCGCGCGCTGGGCGCCGGCACAGCGGTGACCGTTCGCGCAGGCTCGGCTCCGGCCGCGCGGGGCGGTCAACCACGCAGGCGTTTGCGGAGGGCGCGTCTCATAGTGGTGGACACCATCGCGCGCAGGCTCTGCTGGGCGCGGTTGGCCGCGGCGATCTGGCGGCGCAGGGTGCCGACCTCGCGGCGCAGCTCGACAGTGCTCTTGCGCCAGCGCCCCGCCTCCTCTTTCCACTTCGCCACCTGTGCCCGCAGCCGCTCGTTCTCGCCGGCCCGCCTGGCCGCCTCCGTCTGCGCCTCGACGCGGGCCTTGTACGCCGCCCGCCGCCCGGCCGGCGGCTCGGGCTCGGCGGTGAACCCGTAGGTCTCGCCGTCGACCCAGGCGACCCCCGACACCGCGTCCACCGCGTCGTCGAGCTCCTCGTCCGGTGCCGCCACGATGCGGGCCCTGGCGAAGGCCGACGCGCGTTCCAGCCGGGCCGCGACGACGCCGTCCGCCGACTCTCGCAGCAGCACGTTCACCAGGCCGAGGCCCTCGTCGCGGGCCAGATCGAGCAGGCGGGCGAGGGTGTCCTCGCCGGGCGCCCAGCCGGGCGGCAGGCGCAGCACGAAGGGCACGGCCGGGTCGATCTCTTCCGCGGACGCCAGGCGCACCCGGTGTTCGTGCTCGTAGTGGCCGTGGACCAGCACGAGTTCGAGGTCGGGGTCCTTCAGCGGCGCGCGGCGCTCGCCGCCGAGCCGCTCCCAGGGGCCGGTGAGGAGCACGGAGAGGTCGGGGACGGTGCCGGCGAGCAGGGCGTCCACCGCCGGCCGCACGGTGTCGTAACCCACGGTGCCGTCCATCACCACGGTCACGTACGGGATCTTCCACCCCCGCGCCGGATGGCCGCGCAACCAGCGGTAGGCCGGGATGCGGTCGGCCACGAAGGCGTGACTCACCCGGTCGATCGGCTGCTTGTCGCGCATCCGCATGGTGGGCCCGAGGTGGTAGGCGCGGGCCCGCGGCTCGGGGACGAACACGGCTCCGGCCTGGGCGAGGCGGTAGCCCAGCTCGGTGTCCTGGCCGAGGATCAGGTCGTCGTCCATCGGGCCCGCCGCCGCGATCAGGCGGGCGTTGACGGAGGTCGCGCCACCGACGTGCAGGCTGAACGGGCGCTGCGGGTTGGCGGTGAGCCCGTCGGTGCGCTCGACCAGGTCGACGATCCAGGCGTGCGGCTCGGCCGGCTCGAACGCCGCCTCCAGGTCGTCGGGCAGCACCTCGGGCAGCGGGGCCTCGGTGAACCTGATGTAGCCGGTCACGACGGCGTAGGGGGCCGCGTGATGCCAGCGCATGTGGGCCTCGATCGCTCCCCGCGTGAGCACCACGTCGGAGTCGAGCCAGAAGATCACGTCGCCGGTGGCCTCGGCGAGCCCGGCGTTGCGGGCGGTGGCCCGGCCGGGCTTGTCGCAGACGACCAGCCGGGCGGCCGTGCCCCCGGGCAGGCGCAGCGGGGGCGAGGTGCCGTTGTCGACGACGATGATCTCCGTCAGCGCGGCCGGGTACGTCTGCCGCGACAGGCCCTGCAGCACCAGGTCGAGCTTGTCCTGGCCGCCGTAGGCGGGGATGACGACGCTGACCGTGAGCTCCGGGGTGACGTGCTCAGGAGGGCCGAGAACCCGGTAGTCGTTGCCGCGGACCCTGACGTGACCGGCAGCCGTGTGCCGGGGCGTGGGCTGGGGCGTGGGCTGGGCGGACGCGCCGGCGGCGCCCCCGGGTGGCGTCATGCGGCTTCCAGCAGCAGGCTCGGCCGGAAGCCGCGCCACTGGTTGGCGGCGACCTTGAGGAAGTGGGCGAGAGGCAGTTGCCAGGTGTGGTCGGCGCTGAGCCCTCTGCGCAGGACGTAGCCCAGCCCGTGGGTGCGGTAGATTCGCGCGCCGGCCTTTTGCGCGGCTTTCAGAAATTCGAGATCGACAGCCCGCGGCACAGCAGGAAATCCCCCTATTTCCTCAAATTTTGAACGAGAAACCATGATGGTTCCTCCGGCCACGTGATCGGACCACACCTCGCTCGGATAACGCGCCCCGCTCGCGAACGTCGTACGCCTGATCGTCGCCTTGAGCGGCTCCAGGTAGAAGAACTCCGCGGTCGTGCCCACCACGTCGGCGCCGGTGTACGACATCGCCATGAACAGGTCGGCCAGGTGGCGGGGTCCGTACCAGTCGTCGTCGTCCCACTTGGCCAGGTGGTCGCCGCTCGCCAGCGCGGCCGTGCGGTTGAGCACCTCGCCGAACGGCACCGACGCCTCCGCCTCGATCCACCTCACCGGCAGCGAGCAGGACTCGGCCGCCTCGCGCACCTGGTCGAACCCCACCCCGTGCAACCCGAGCAGCACCTCGGCCTCGACCTCACGCTGGCGTTCCATCTGCGCCAGCGCCGCGCCGATCAGGCCTGCCCGTTTGCTCGCCATGACGATGCTGATCTTCGGATGGATCGCGAGCGGGTGCGCCAGCCGGCGCAGGCGTACGCTGTGCTCCTCGCGCCGGAGGTCGGCCAGGGAGCGCGCGCCGCCGTCGGCGGCGTGGCCGAGCCAGTCGCGGTCGGTGAGCAGCTCGGCGAGGCCGGCCGGCACCCATGGCTCCGCGCGTCCGGCCGTCAGCGGGACGCCGGCGGCGGCCAGGCTCAGCAGGCCGTCGAGCGGCACCTCGGCGGCGGGCCACTCGACCTCCAGGCCGCGCAGCGGGCGTAGCGCGGGAACGTCGGGCGGCTGCCCGTCGACCGCCCAGCTCCCGTCGGCCCAGTGAAGGCGGCCCAGCCCTTGCTCCGGCGTGCGCACGAAGCCGCTGGGGGTGGCGGGCCCGATGGATGACCCGGTGGATGACCCAATGGATGACCCAATGGATGACCCGGTGGAGGCCGGGGCGGCGGACATGAAGGGCGCTCCTCGAACGCTCGGGACTCGGTCGGCGCCTACCCTACGCCCGATGCGCTGACCGCCAGCCACAATCCGGCACAGAAGTGCGCTAGTCGTCGCCTTCCACCCGCATGACGCTGGCCACCGCGCGGACGATGTCGAGATCGCGCAGCCCCTCCATGGTCGCCGACAGCGCGGCGTCGGTGGCGCGATGGGTGACGATGACGAGCTGGGCGTCGTCGCCGTGGCCCTCCTGGCGCACCGTCTGGATGGACACGTCGTGCTTGGCGAACAGCTCCGCCACCCGCGCCAGCACGCCGGGCTTGTCGGCCACGTCGAGCGCCACGTGGCAGCGCGTGACGGTCTCCCCCATCGGGTGCACCGCCAGGTCGGCGTAGGTGGACTCGTCGGGCCCGCGGGTGCCGGCCAGGCGGTTGCGGGCCACGGCCACGAGGTCGCCGAGCACGGCGGAGGCCGTCGGCGCGCCACCGGCGCCCTTGCCGTAGAACATGAGCTGCCCCGCCGACTCGGCTTCTACGAAGACCGCGTTGTACGCCTCGCGCACCCCGGCCAGCGGATGCGACCTCGGGATCATCGCCGGGTGCACCCGCACCCCGAAGGAGCGGCCGTCGTCGGAGCGGGCGCAGATGGCCAGCAGCTTGATGACGTAGCCCATGTCCTTGGCGGAGGCGACGTCGGTGGCGGTGATCTCGGTGATTCCCTCGCGGTGCACCTCGGCGGCCGTGACGCGGCTGTGGTAGGCGAGCCCGGCCAGGATGGCGGCCTTGGCGGCGGCGTCGAAGCCCTCGACGTCGGCCGTCGGGTCGGCCTCGGCGTAGCCGAGGGTCTGCGCCTCCTCCAGGGCGTCGGTGAAGGACGCGCCCGTGGTGTCCATCTTGTCGAGGATGTAGTTGGTGGTGCCGTTGACGATGCCCAGCACCCGCTTGACGTGGTCGCCCGCCAGCGACTCGCGCAGGGGGCGCAGCAGCGGGATGGCGCCGGCCACGCTGGCCTCGAAGTAGAGGTCGCCGTTGCCCTGGCGGGCGGCTTCGTACAGGCTCGCGCCGTCCTCGGCCAGCAGCGCCTTGTTGGCGGTCACCACCGACTTGCCGCCCGACAGGGCGGCGACGATCAGCGAGCGGGCCGGCTCGATGCCGCCGATGACCTCGATCACGATGTCGACGTCGTCGCGGGTCACCAGCGCCTCGGCGTCGGTGGTGAACAGCTCGGGGCCGATCTCGACGTCGCGCTTGCGGCCCAGCCGCCGCACGGCGACGCCGGCCAGCTCGAGCGGGGCGCCGATGCGGGCGGCCAGGTCGTCGGCCTGCTCGTGCATGAGCCGGATGACCTGGGTGCCGACGACGCCGCAGCCCAGCAGCGCCACTTTCAGCGGTTTCACAGCTGCCCCCTCAACAGGTCGTCCTCGGTCTCACCCTGCACGATCACACGGGACTCGCCGCGCGACACCGCCACCACGGCGGGTCGGGGCAGGTAGTTGTAGTTGCTGGCCAGCGAGCGGCAGTAGGCGCCGGTCGCGGCCACCGCGATCAGGTCGCCGGGGGCGAGGTCGGCGGGCAGGTGGCAGTCGCGCACGATGATGTCGCCGCTCTCGCAGTGCTTGCCGACCAGGCGGCTGAGCACGGGCTGGGCCTGGCTCTCCCGGCTGGCCAGCACGGCGGTGTATTCGGCGCCGTAGAGTGCCGTGCGCACGTTGTCGCTCATGCCGCCGTCGATGCTCACGTAGGTGCGCAGGCCCTCGACGTCCTTGACGGTGCCGACCTCGTAGAGGGTGATGCCGCCCGGGCCGACGATCGTGCGGCCGGGCTCGACCGTGAGGCGGGGCACGGGCAGGCCCGCGTCGACGCAGACCTTGGTGACGATCTCGCGCAGGCCGTCGGCCAGCTCCTTGATGTCGGGCGCCTCGTCGCCGTCGACGTAGGCGATGCCGTAGCCGCCGCCCAGGTCGAGCTCGGGCAGCACCACGCCGTGCTCGTCCTTGATCTGCACGAGGAGGGTGGTCAGCCGGCGCGCGGCCACCTCGAAACCGGCGGTGTCGACGATCTGGGAGCCGATGTGCGAGTGCAGCCCGACGAGCTGGAGCTGCGGCAGCGCGAGGATGCGGCGTACGGCCTCCGCGGCGGCGCCGGAGTTGAGCGACAGCCCGAACTTCTGGTCGTCGTGGGCCGTCGCGATGAACTCGTGGGTGTGCGCCTCGACCCCGGTGGTCACCCTGACCATCACCTTGGGCCGCTTGCCGAGCCGCTCGGCGTGGTAGCCGAGGCGGGCGATCTCCTCGAACGAGTCGACCACGATGTGCCCGACCCCGGCCTCCAGCGCCCTGGTCAGCTCGGCGGCGGACTTGTTGTTGCCGTGCATCGTGATGCGCTCCGGGGGGAACCCGACGCTCAGCGCGACGGCCAGCTCGCCGCCGCTGGCGACGTCGAGCCCGAGACCCTCGTCGCGCAGCCAGCGCACGATCTCCTTGCACAGGAACGCCTTGCCGGCGTAGTGGACGTCGGAGTCGGCGAACGCCGTGGCGTAGTCGCGCATGCGCGAGCGCACGTCGTCCTCGTCGAGGACGTACAGCGGGGTGCCGTGATCGCGGGCCAGGTCGCGGACGTCCACGCCGCCGACGGTGAGCGCGCCCTGCTCGGCGCGCGTCGACGTTCGGGACCAGATCGCGGGATTGATGCGGTTGATGTCGGCGGGCGCCAGCGGCGGGCGCTCGTGGGGCATCATCTCGGCGTGGCGGTCCCCGGCGGGATGGGCGTATCGACTCACCCGATCGAGGCTATCGGAACCGCCACCCCTCCCAGGACTCGTGACCACGGATCGAGACGCGATCACGCCCTAGAAGGGATATTTTTACGCCATTTCGCCGTTTGGCCGGATATTTTGTGAGCCATCACAACCGATCGGGCCCGACGAGCACCCTGCCGACCGCCTCCGCCAGCCGCACCCGCGCCGTGTGCACCGGCTCCGCCGGGGCGTCCCCCACCGGCACGGCGGGCGCGCGCTCGTGCGCGTCGTGATAGGCCAGCGCCAGCCGCACGAGGTACGCCTCCCACCGCGGATCCCTGCTCGCCAGCCGCCCCGGCAGCTCGGCCAGCACCCGCAGCACCCTCCGATCGTACGGGTCGGCCGGCAGCCCGGCGGGGTAGGCGCCGGACGGCACCCCCAGCTCGCGGGCCCACCGCCGGACGGCGCAGGTCCGCGCGTGGCCGTAGCGCACCACGAAACCGGGGTTGTCCCAGGTGCGCGGGAAGTCGGGCCACCCGGGATCGGGGATGTCCAGCGGCTCCACAGCCTCGACCAGCTCGCCCGGCACGCTCACGACGATCCGCAGGAACCCGTCCTCGCGCACGTCCACGCGGGACACCCCGCCGACCTCGCGCACCCGGGCGGCGAGCGCCGCGGGCGGTACGCGCCGCCGCAGCGCGGCCGCCGAGACGTACGCGGCCTCCCGCTCCCACGTCCCCTCGGGCGCCGGCGGCTCCCCCAGCACCTCGGCCAGCTCGCCGGGCGTCATGGCGACGGCCTCAGATGAGGGCGTGCGGCTCGGCGGAGCCGTACTCGACCAGGAGGGCGGCGCCCAGCAGCCAGCGGTCCTCGTCGCGCACGCGCACGTAACCGAACCGGTCGGCCGAGAACACCTTGATCCCGTCGGTGCGGCACTGCCGCATCAGCACCTCGTCCCACCCGTCGGTGAGGTCGGCGAAACGCAGCTCGCGCAGCGTGTTCCTGCGCGCGAGCAGGGTCGCGCCGGCGATCTCGGGAAGGTAGGAGTATTCGGCGTCCGGCTGCTTGAGCAGCGTGGCCTGCGGCTTGCGCAGGTGGGCGTAGTAGGCGGCCTTGCCGACGATGTCGGCGGTGCTGAACAGGAACGCCCGCCGCAGGTCGGACAGGTAGTGGGCGCCGTAGACGTCGCGCGGGTCCATGACCGCCACCAGGTCGGCCTCGCACAGGTCGATGCCGGCGTTGAGCATCGCGCCCCCGGTCATCGACGGCTGCGGCCTGCGGTAGATCACGTCCACGTCGGGCAGCACGTCGCGGGCCCGCAGCTCGGCCTCCGGCGGGCCGATGACGATGAGCTGGTCGACGCCCGACTGCTTGGCGACCTGCGCCAGCGCGTGCTCCATCAGGAAGGGGTCGAGGATGGGCAGAAGGACGGAGGTGTTGAGCGTGGCGCGGGCGCTGGGCAGGCCGATCGCGTCGAGCATCTCGTCGATCCGCTCGGTCATCGTGCCCATCTGGTACGCCCTGCGCAGCGCCACGTGCGCCCGCCGCGCGTCGGGTTCGGTGCCGATGGCCGTGCCGCAGGCGGCGATCTCGGCCAGCCGCCACTGGGGCGTGCCCGACGGGCAGTCGGCCGCGGCCGGCCAGCGGTAGGAGGTCAGCACGTCGGGGTAGGCCAGGTGGCCGGGCAGGAGCTGGTCGAGCGTGAGCACCCGGTCGATGCGCCCGCCCGCCAGCGGCAGCGGGTTGTGCACCCGGGGCTGCACCCCGAACTGCAGCCGCGGCCACGCCACGGTCAGGTCGGTCGTGAAGCGGTGCTCGAACAGCTCGGCCGCCGCGGCGTAGGCGGCCACGTCTCCCCCGGTGTGCCAGAAGACCGTGCGGATGCCGCGCTCGGCGCACCAGGCCAGCAGCGCCTTGAGGCCCTCTCCGGGCTCGCCGGTGATCTCCTCGGCCCACGGGCCCTGCGTGACGGACTCGACCACGAGCAGGTGGGGCACCTCCAGCGGGAGCACCCTGGCGAAGTCGCGCGGCGTGAAGCCGGTCGTCTGCCGCCACTCGTAGCGCAGCAGCGCCTCGGCGTGCGGGTCGGCGATCACCGCCGCCGTGAGGTGGGGTCGCGTGTTGGGGCCGGTCGGCACCCGGAACGGCTTGAGCTTGAACGAGGCGCCGCCGAGCGTCCTGGTGGTGCTGGTGGCCTGGAACGCCGCTCCAGGGCGCTCGTCCTTGGCCTTGCCCGCGCCGGCGACGGGCTTGCGCTTGGGCGCGGACGGCCGCTTGACCGGCTTGGCGGCGCCCCTCAGCCCTTTGGCCAGCCGCATGGGGTTGTTCCTGCCGCTCTTGATGGCGTCGCCGAGCCGGTTCCATCGCGCGACCTTGATCGAGGAGAGTTTCCAGTTGGCCACCTCGGCCTGGAAGCGCTGCTCGGCCAGCTCCTTGCGGAGCTTGTCGGCCGCCGCCCGCTCGATCTCCAGCCGTTCCTCGGCCTCGCCCAGCTGCTCGGCCAGCGCCCTGGCCTCCTCGGCGCTCTGCTCCGCCGCCGCCAGCTTGGCCTGGGCGGCGTCCAGCAGCCTCGCCAGCTCGGCGGCGCGCTCGGCCTGCGCCACGGCATCACGCAACGCCCTCCGCGTGCTTTCCAGCTCAGTAGACAACCGGCCCTCCGCTCTCTCGGCCCGGCAAAGGATACTCTTTTGCAGCAAGCGTCTCGAAGGGATGAGATCCGGTGCAGTTCAACGTGCGGCCCTACGTATGCGGCGCTCTCGGCCGGATCGACACCGCCATGCTCGGCAAGCTGACCGCCGCGGGCCCGAAGGTCCGGCCGGCGCTCCAGACGCCCGAGGCCGCACTGTTCAGCTCCACGCCGCTGCCGCCCTACCATCGCGCGGGCGGGGGGTTCGCGTTCTCCTGGGGCGAGCGCAAGCCCGCCGGGCCGGACGACTGGATGGCGGTCGCGGAGACGTACGAGACCCCCGGCCTGATCGGCGACGGCCGCCGGGTGACCCTCCATACGGGGGCGCTGGGGCTGGTCGACGTCTACTACGTGCGCCACGGCGACGCGGTCTACTTCTCGTCGCTGATCCAGCCGCTGCTCAGCCTGGTGCCGATCGAGATCGACTGGGCGGCGTGGGCCTCGATCATCCAGGCGACGTTCCCGATGGGCGAGGCGACCCCGTACACCGAGGTCAAGCGCCTGCCGGGGTCGAGCGCGCTGGTGTTCGAGCACGACAGGCCGATGACCGAGCGCAGGCTGCCGCGCTGGCTGCGTACCGAGCCCTACGAGGCGTGGATCAGCCCGCACGAGATCGTGGAGCTGCTGCACGACGTGTACGCCGGCTACGAAGGGCGCAAGCTGCTCGTGCCGGTCAGCGGCGGCTACGACTCGCGCCTGCTGGCGAGCGTGGCCAAGGCTCGCGGTGCCGACGTCGAGTCGTGGACCACCAGCCCCGACGACGGCACCGACACCGACATCGCGTTCGCCCAGTCGATCACCAGGGAGCTGGGCATCCCGCACCGTGTGATCATCCAGGACGCCGCCGACTATCCCGCCGACGCGGTCGACGTGGCCCGCAGGCTCGAATACCTGACGCCCCACCATGCCTGGTACGCCCCCTTCGCCAAGGAGGTGCACGGCTCCGGCCGCATGCTGATCGACGGGCTGGCGGGCGGGCCGCTGCTGAAGAACTTCATGGTCAGCGGGGCGGCCCTGGAGGCCAGGACCCAGGCCGAGCGCTCGGCCGCCGTGCTGCGGTCGCTGTCGCTGGGCGCGCCGTCGCAGCCGTTCCTGTCCAAGGCGGCGGCGGAGTGGATGGAGGAGACCGTCCGCGAGCAGTTCCTGGCGGCCACGTCCATGCTCCACGGGCACCGGGCCGAGCTGCCGCTGTCGGTGCTGCACACCAGGACCGTGCGGGGCATCGCGCGCTCGGTGGTCAACCTGGTGGGCCCCGAGGCGTCGTTCGCGGCGCCGTTCATCCATCCGGGCTTCTTCGACGCGGCGCTGTCGGTCGGCGTGGCCCGTAAGGACAAGGGGCGCTTCTACCGCGAGGTGCTGCACGCCGCCAACCCGCGGGTCGCCGCGCTGCCGTCGACCAACGTCGTCAAGCAGCCGCTGCGGCGGGTGCCGCTGCGGTCGACGGCCGTTCCTGCCCGAAATTATTCGCACCGGATGCTGGAGACCCTCGTGAGCCGGGTCCCGAGCCTGCTGTCGGATGAGCTGCACGAGGTGATCGCGGGCGGCCCTGACGCGCTGACCAGGTTCAACGGGTGGAACGATCGTTTCTGGGTGCGCGGTTTGGTGCTGTTCGGGCTCTGGCTGAGCGACTTCGAGAACGACCTCTCGGACGTCGCTCCACCTTTTTAGTGAACTCTGGGTAACAGGGTGATTACATACCGATCTCTCGGGTATCAACCCGGCACAGCAGAAGCGGGTTCCGGAAAGCCAACGGGCTGGTAGTGTTCGGCCCGTAAGCGCCGCACAAACGGGCACCAGATCACAAATCCGGTCTCGTTCATGGGCATGGGGTTCGCAGGGATGACGACTCCAGGCGGCGCGGTCACCAGATAAGAACGCCGGGGTAACCGGTGACTTCGTCCTGCCCACATCTCTTCCTGTGAGCGACATATGATCAACGCATCCCCAACACCGGAGCCGATCTCCGAGGCGTTCGTCTCGGAAGATCCAGCCTGGTACAAGCGGGCGGTGTTCTACGAGATCCTCGTCCGGGGGTTCAAGGACTCCAACGGCGACGGCACCGGCGACCTGCGCGGTCTCATCGAGAAGCTGGGCTATCTCGAGTGGCTCGGTGTGGACTGCCTGTGGCTGCTGCCGCTGTACGAGTCGCCGCTGCGCGACGGCGGTTACGATATTTCGGACTATATGAAGATCCTGCCGGACTTTGGGGATCTGGGCGATTTCGTCCAGCTGATCGAGCGGGCGCACGAGCGCGGCCTGCGCATCATCACCGACCTCGTGATGAACCACACCAGCGATCGGCACCCCTGGTTCCAGGCGTCCCGGCACGACCCCGAAGGGCCGTACGGCGACTTCTACGTGTGGTCCGACCACCCCGGCGCCTATCCGGACGCGCCGATCATCTTCATCGGCGCCGAGGAGTCCAACTGGACCTACGACCCGGTGCGCAAGCAGTACTACTGGCACAGGTTCTTCCACCACCAGCCGGACCTGAACTATGACAATCCTGCCGTGCAGGAGGCGATGCTGGAGGTGCTGCGCTTCTGGCTCGACCTGGGCATCGACGGGTTCCGTCTGGACGCGGTCCCCTACCTGTTCGAGCGCGAGGGCACGGCCTGCGCCGGGCTGCCGGAGACGCACGCCTACCTGAAGAAGATCCGCGCCGAGGTCGACCGGCTCTACCCCGACCGGGTGCTGCTGGCCGAGGCCAACGGCTGGCCCGAGGACGTCGTGGAATACTTCGGCGACCCCACCACGGGCGGCGACGAGTGCCACATGGCCTTCCACTTCCCGCTGATGCCGCGCATCTACATGGCGGTGAAGAAGGAGACCCGCGAGCCGATCTCCGAGATCATGTCGCGCACCCCGAAGCTCCCCGATTCGGCCCAGTGGGGCATCTTCCTGCGCAACCACGACGAGCTCACGCTCGAGACGGTGACCGAGGAAGAACGCGACTACATGCACAGCGAATATGCCAAGGACCCGCGCATGCGGGCCTACCTCGGCATCCGGCGCCGGCTCGCCCCGCTGCTCGACAACGACAGGGACCGGATCGAGCTGTTCACGGCGCTGCTGCTGAGCCTGCCGGGCTCGCCGGTCATCTACTACGGTGACGAGATCGGCATGGGCGACAACATCTGGCTGGAGGACCGCGACTCGGTCCGCACACCGATGCAGTGGAGCCCCGACCGCAACGCCGGGTTCTCCAACGCCGACCCCGGACGCCTCTACCTGCCCGCGGTCATGGACCCGATCTACGGCTTCCAGGCGGTCAACGTGGAGGCCCAGCAGCGCCATGAGGGCTCACTGCTGCACTTCACCCGCAAGATGCTGGAGATCCGGCGCAGGCACCCGGTGTTCGGCGTCGGGGCGTACACCGAGATGTGGTCGTCGAACCCCTCGGTGCTCACCTACGTGCGCGAGGACCGCGACGACGCGATGTTGTGCGTCAACAACCTGTCGAAGTTCCCGCAGCCGGTCGAGCTCGACCTGCGCCGTTTCGAGGGCATGGTCCCCGTCGAGGCGCGCGGCGGGGTGCGGTTCCCGCCGATCGGCGAGCTGCCCTACCTGCTGACGCTGCCGGGGCACGGGTTCTACTGGTTCGCGCTGAAGCGGGAGGAGACCGCGCGGCCGGGCGCGGTGAGCGGACCCGTCAGCGCGCGGTGACGGGCACCTGGGCGCGGGCCGCGCGGCGGGCCGGGATCAGCGCGACCGCGAGGGCCGTGCCCACGGCGATCACCACGGCGACGGCCAGCGTCAGCGGCGAGGGCGGCCGGCCGATGCCGGCGCCCACGCCACTGGTGTGACCCTGCAGGTCGATCAGTCCCGTGACGACGGAGGCGCCGGCGGCTGCGCCCGCGCCGACGCCGAGCACGACCAGCAGCCCGGTGCCGGTCACGAGCGTGGCCATGACCTGCCGGGGCGTCAGGCCCATGGCCTTCAGCACGGCCAGGTCGAAGGCGTGGTCACGCAGGCCGAGCGCGCTCGCGGTGAGCAGGTTGGCCAGGCCGATCAGGGCCAGCACGGCGATCAGCGCCACGATCACGACCCTGATGATCGACAGGCGGTCCGCGGGGTTGACCGCGGCCTGCACGTCCAGGCCCTCGGCCGACTCGGCCAGCAGCCGGCCGCGCACCTCCGCCCGGTCGGCGCCCGGCCTGAGCGCGAGCGCGTAGTATTCCGGCGGCACGGAGTCTTTCGCGGCCAGGCTGTCCAGCCCCACCGAGAGCACCACGCCGTCCTGGTCGGGCTCGACGGTCCTGCCGACGATCCTGACGATCAGCGGCGAGCCGCCCACCGTCAGCCGCACCCGGTCGCCGATCTTGATCCCGAGCAGGTCGAGCAGACCCTGCCCGGCGACGGCCTCGCCCTGACGGGCATATCCGCGGCCCTCGACCACGGGGTACGGGTAGGGGTCCGTGGAACTGCCGACGGCCCGCACCCGCACCGAGCGGGCCTCCCCCGGCGCCAGGGCGTTCACGTCGGTGCCCGGATAGACCGCGGCCACGTCCTTGTCGCGCCCGGCGATGCGCCCCGCCTCCGACGCCTCCAGCTTGCCCGGCCTGACGTACAGGCCGGCGTGCTGGCCGACCTGCTCGGGATGGCTGAGGAAGTTGTCGAGCGTGGCCCACACGCCGAGGCCGATCGTGATCATCATCATCGGCACGGCCAGCCCGAACGCCGTCAGGAACGCCGGCACCCGCCTCGTGAAGGCGTCCCTGGTGCCGAGGACGAGGGCGGGCGGGAGGCGTACGAGGAGGGCGAGCCTGGCCAGCCTGGACAGGTGGCCGCGCGGCGGCGAGGCGGGCGCCGCGGGGATCGGCGGAGTGCGGCCGCCGCGCCACGCGGGCAACCCCACCGCGGCCAGCACCACCAGCGCAGTGCCCGCGACGATGGCCAGCACCGGCACCGGCGCCACGGAGGTCGGGCCGAGCACCGCCGCCATCACCCCCCAGCCCGCCAGCGCGCCGAGCGCGACCCCGAGCAGGCCGAGCGCGCCGTGCTCGGCCACCAGCAGCAGCGTGATCTGGCCTCTGGTGAAACCCATCGACTTGAGCGTGGCCAGGTCACGCAACTGGCCGAGCACCCGGCCGCCGGCCGCGTTGGCCAGCGCGAGCGCGGCCGCCACCAGCCCGACCACCCCGAACAACGCCAGCAGCGTGCCGAGCAGCCGGTTGTCCAGCTCCATGGCGCCCCTGACCTCGCGCCAGGTGTAGACGCGCTGGAGCTGGTCCTCCAGCATGACGACCACGCGCTGGGAGACGACCTGCGCGGCGTCGGGATCGGCCAGGCGCAGCCCGGTCACCCACTCGCTACGGCCCATCATGGGCTCGATCCGGTCGAGCGTCCCGGGCAGCACGTAGGCCAGGCCCGGCGTCCACTCGGGGTAGAAGCCGTGCTCGGCGGTGTCGGCGATGCCGCGTACGTACAGGGTGTGGCGCTCGCCGCTGAGCGCGATGATCGTGAAGGGCGCGCCGGCCTCCAGCCGCAGCGACGACGCGAAGGACCGCTCGACGACCACGCCGTCCGGCTGGGCGGGGTCCAGCCAGTCGCCCTCCGCCACCAGCGGGTGCGCCACCCCCGCCGGCCGGGCCGGCATCGCGCGCAGCGCCGCGGGCTCCCGCCTGCCGTCCTGGCCCACGGTCACGGGCGCCGAGCGGTACGGGCCCGCGATCTGCGTCACGCCGTCGATGCCCCCAAGAGCGACCTCTGGGCTGTCACCGGTGTAGAACCACACATGGGCGCCGTCGGTCTGGGCCGACAGGCTCCGCCACGGGTTGGTGCCGTCCTCCAGCAGGGCCACCGCGGTGATCAGCGCGGCCACGATGCCCGCCACGGCCAGCACCGTCAGCACCGCCTGGCCCTTCCTGGCCCGCAGGTCGGCCTTGATCCACCGGCTGCCCGCCAGCGCGGTGCTCATCGGTCGCTCACCGCTCCTCCGTGCTCATCGGTCGCTCACCCGTCGCTCACCGGAGGTCGATCACTTCGCCGGCGGTGCCCGTGCGCCTGCGGGCGATGCGGCCGTCGTCGACGATCTCCCCGTCGAACAGCGAGACCACCCGGTCGGCCAGGGCGGCCACGCGGGCGTCGTGGGTGACCATGACGATGCTCTGGCCCTCCTTGTGCACCTTGCCGAGCAGGCGGAGCACGTCACGCGTGTTGCGGCTGTCGAGGTTGCCCGTGGGCTCGTCGGCCAGCAGCAGGGTGGGCTGGTTGGCCAGCGCCCTGGCCAGCGCCACCCGCTGCTGCTCGCCGCCGGAGAGCTGGGCCGGCGCGGCGTCGGCCCTGTCGGTCAGATCGAGCGCGCCGAGCAGGCTCTCCCTGCGCTCGCGGGCCACCTTGGGTGAGACGCCGGCCAGCAGGGCGGGCAGCTCGACGTTGTCGCCGACGGTCATGTTGGCGACGAGGTTGAAGAACTGGAAGACGAAACCGACCTTCTTGCGCCGCAACAGCGCCCACGCGCTCTCGGAGAGGGTGTCGACGCGCTTGCCGTCGAGCCAGATCTCGCCGCTGGTCCTGGCGTCGAGCCCGCCCAGCATGTGGACGAGCGTGGACTTGCCCGAGCCGGACGGACCCATGATCGCGACGAACTCGCCCGGCTCGACCTGCAGATCCACCCCGCGCACGGCGGGCACGGGGATGGCACCATCCTGGTAGATTTTGACCAGATTGACCGTTTTCAGCACGGCGCTCATGCCAGATCCTCCTGGCAACGTTCGAGCCAGTCAAGATCCGCCTGGAGGTGGAGCATGGCGCCCTCGATGAGCAGCATCGCCACCCGGTCGGACGGGGACGTGCGGTCGAGGAGGTCGTTGAGGTCACGCATCAGCGACAGGTAGTGGCGGCGCTGCCTGTTGATCAGCGCCATGCGGTCGGCGATGCCCGTCAGCGGGGCGAGGACGAGCTTCATGAAGAACTCGTCGCGCACCCTCGGACCCTCGGTGGGCTCGTCGACCCAGGTGGTGAGGTGCTCGCGGCCCTTGGCCGTCAGGTAGTAGACCTTCTTGTTGGGCCGGTTGGACTGCTCGACATCCACCGCCCTGACCAGGCCGTCCTTCTCCAGCCTGCCGAGCGTCACGTATATCTGGCCGATGTTGGGGGAGGGGTAGGCGCCGCCGAAGGTCTGCTCGAGAGCTTGTTTGAGCTCGTAGCCGTGAGCCGGCTCTTTGGCCAGGAGCGCCAGCAGGTGAAGCCGCACCGCCCCACCTCCCCGCTGTGTTACGCATGCGTTACGAAGATATCCGTTGACCTACAGATTACCGCTGTGCATAACATGAATGCATCTACCTAACACGTATGTAAACCCTCTGAACACCCGGAGGAAACAGTGCTCCGCCCGCTCGTGCTCCTGCTGGCCGTGGCTCTCGCGGCCGGATGCGCGGCGGCGGGCGACGAGGGCGGCGGCGCGACGGGGACGGGCGGCACCGGGCCCATCACGTTCGCCACCGGACGCGACACCACGACATACCTGCAGCCCCTGCTGGACCGCTGGAACCAGGCCCATCCGGCCGAGAAGGTGACGCTGCTGGAGCTGCCCGAGGCCGCCGACGAGCAGCGCGCCCAGATGGTGGCCAACCTCCAGGCCCAGAGCAGCCGATACGACGTGCTCGGGCTCGACGTGGTGTGGACCGCCGAATTCGCGGAGAACGGCTGGATCATCCCCCTGGAGCGCGGGTTGTTCCCGCTCGACAGGTTCCTGCCGCCGGTCGTGGAGACGGCTGTCTACAAGGGCAAGCTCTGGGCGGTCCCCTACACGAGCAACGCGGGGCTGCTCTACTACCGGACCGACCTGGTCGACAAGCCGCCGAGGACGTGGGCCGAGCTTCGCGATCAAGCACGAAAGATCACGAAAAAGCATGACATAGATGGGTATGCGGGGCAGTTCCTGGCGTACGAAGGGCTCACGGTCAACTTCAGCGAGGCCGTGCAATCAGCCGGCGGCCAGATCGTCAGCCGCGACGGCAAAGAGGTGACCCTCGACCCCGCCCAGGGCGGGACCGCCCTGGGCTTCCTGCTCCAGGGGCTGCGCGAGGGCTGGATCCCCGAAGAGTCGCTGAGCTACAAGGAGGAGGAGTCGCGCCTGGCCTTCCAGGAGGGCAGGCTGGCCTTCGCCCGCAACTGGCCCCACGCGTACGGCCCCGCGAAGGCCGAGCTGGGCGACAAGGTCGCGGTGACCAGGCTGCCCGGGCTCGACGGGCCGGGGTCGAGCGCGCTGGGCGGCGCCAACCTGGCCGTCAGCGCCTTCTCCAAGCACCAGCACACCGCGCAGGAGTTCATCCGCTATTTCACGAGCCTGGAGAACGAACGCCGGGTGCTCACCGAGGGCTCGTTCCCGCCCGTGTGGACCGAGCTCTACGACGACCCTGCCCTGATCAAGCGCTTCCCCTACCTGCCGGTGCTCAAGGAGAGCATCCTCGCCGCCAAGCCACGGCCGGTCAGCGCCAACTACAACCAGCTGAGCCTGGTGATCGCCAGTTCGGTCGCCAAGGCCCTCACCAACCCTGCCACCGAGTCCGCCGACGACGTCGCGGCCTCCATGAAGTCCGAACTCGAAGAGATCATCAGAACCCAGTGAGGCAGCCATGCGAAGAAGCAGAGCAGCAGCGATCCTGGCCGGGCTCGCGGTAGCGGTCGCCGCCTGCGGCAACGCGCCGACGACGACGGAGCCCACCGCCTCGGGGTCGGCACCGGCCACCGGCGGCGACAAGACGCTCGAAGGCGTGACGCTCGAGGTCGCGGCCAAGTGGACCGGGGCCGAGCAGAAGAACTTCGAGCAGGTGCTCAAGGCCTTCACCGACAAGACGGGGGCCAAGGTCACCTACGCCTCCACCGGCGAGGACACCGGCGCCTACCTCGGCCCCCGCATCCAGGGCGGCAACCCGCCCGACGTGGCGATCCTGCCGCAGCCCGGCCTGGTCCAGCAGTACGCCGAACAGGACGCGCTCAAGCCGCTGAACGACGCCGTCATCAAGGAGATCGACACCAACTACACCCCCTACTGGAAGGAGCTCGGCTCCGCCGACGACAAGGTCTACGGCGTGCTGATCAAGGCGGCGCACAAGTCGCTGGTCTGGTATCGGTCGCAGGCGTTCGACGACGCGGGCGTACAGGCGCCGACCAACTGGGACGAGCTGGTCAAGGCCGCGCAGACCGTCGCCGACTCCGGCACGCCGCCGTTCTCCTTCTGCGGCGCCTCCGGCTGGACGCTGACCGACCTGTTCGAGAACGTCTACCTCTCCACCGCGGGCCCGGATAACTACGACAAGCTCTCCAAGCACGAGATCCCGTGGACCGACCCCACCGTGGCCACCGCGCTGGAGAAGATCCAGCAGATCGTGAGCAAGCAGGAGTTCCTGGTCGACGGCGTCTCCGGCACCATGCAGACCGACTTCCCCACCTGCGTGAGCAAGGTCTACGGCACCAAGAAGGCCGCCATGGTCATCGAGGCCGACTTCGTGGCCGTCGAGGCCGACCAGTCGGGCGCCAAGGTCGGCGAGGAGGCGAAATACTTCCCGTTCCCCAAGGTCGGTGACACCGCCCCGGTCGTGCTCGGCGGCGACGTCGCGGTGGCCATGAAGGACTCCCCCGGCGCCATGGCCCTGCTGCAGTTCCTGGCCTCCAAGGAGGGCGGCGAGGTCTGGGCCAAGCTGCCCGGCTACCTGTCGCCCAACAAGAACGTCTCCCCCGACAACTACCCCGACGAGCTGACCAAGCAGCTCGGCCAGACCATCGTCTCGGCCGGCGACACCGTCCGCTACGACATGTCCGACCTGGCGCCGAGCGCGTTCGGCGGCACCGACGGCAAGGGCGAGTGGAAGGTGCTGCAGGACTTCCTGCGCGACCCGTCCGACGTCAAGGGCGCCCAGGAGGCGCTCGAAGCCGAGGCCAAGAAGGCCTGGAAGTAAAGAGGTAAGGCCGTGACCGAACGGTTGGACGGCCCGCAGGACCCGCCCGCGAACGCCGCGGGCGGGCCCTCCACCGGACCGGCTGAAACCCCCCAACGCAAGCGACGCCTCGGCCCCTCCCCGGCGGTCGCCATCGCCTTCCTCCTCCCGGCGGCGCTGCTGCTGGGCATCTGGGTGATCTATCCGATCGCCTACTCCATCTTCAGGAGCCTGTTCGACTCGACGGGCACCGGATTCGTGGGGCTGGGCAACTACACCACGATCTTCACCGACGCCGGCACCCTCACCACCATCCGCAACAACCTGATCTGGGTGGTGGTCGCGCCCATCGTGGTCACCACGATCGGCCTGATCTTCGCGGTGCTGACCGAGCGGATCAGGTGGGCGACGGCGTTCAAGCTGATCGTGTTCATGCCGATGGCCGTCTCGCTGATGGCGGCCGGCGTGATCTTCCGGCTCGTCTACGAGGAGAGCCCCGACAAGGGCCTGGCCAACGCCGTGCTCACCACGGTGCACGACACGTTCTCCTCCTCGCAGGGCTACCCGGAGGCCCGCCCGCGCGGGGGCGACGAGTCCCCGGTCGCCGAGCAGGACGGCGCGGTCGTCACCAAGCAGCCCGCGCAGGCGGGCCAGCCCGTGCTGGTGCCGATCGTCGGCGTCAAGCCGGAACTGGTGCCGGGCGACGCCCAGCCCGCCAGGGCCCCCGCGGCCGGCGACGGGCTCTCGGGCACCGTGTGGTTCGACTTCACCCCCGGGGGCGGAGGCACGAACAACGCGGTCGACGCCGCCGAGAAGGGCCTGCCCGGCATGACCGTCGAGGCGGTGCGCGACGGCCAGGTCGCCGCGACCGCGACCACGGCCGGCGACGGCTCCTTCCGCTTCGAGGGGCTGCCCGCCGGCTCCTACGTCGTACGGCTGCCCGCGTCGAACTTCGAGGCCGCCTACGGCGGGCTGAGCTGGCTCGGCCCGACGCTCATCACCCCGGCGATCATCGGCGCGTTCGTCTGGGTGTGGGCCGGCTTCGCCATGGTGCTGATCGCGGCCGGGCTGGCGGCGATCCCGCGCGACGCGCTGGAGGCGGCCCGCATCGACGGAGCGAGCGAGTGGCAGGTGTTCCGCAAGATCACGGTGCCGCTGCTCTCGCCGGTGCTGCTCGTCGTCTTCGTGACAATGATCATCAATACGCTGAAGGTGTTCGACCTGGTCTTCATCATCGCGCCGGCCTCGGTCCAGCCACAGGCGAACGTGGTCGCGCTGGAGATGTGGCGCGTGTCGTTCGGCGGCGGCAACAACCAGGGCCTGGGCAGCGCGCTGGCCATCTTCCTGCTCATCCTGGTCCTCCCCTTCATGATCATGAACATCCGCAGGTTCAGGAGGGAGGACACATGAGCGAGCCCATCGACAGGCCCGGCACGCCGGACGCCTCGGGATCCGACGGGGAGGGGCACATGACCACGGCGACGGTCACGGCGCCGGCCGAGACGTACGCGGGAGCGCCGCGCAGGAGCCTCGCCGGCAGGCTCGCGGACCGTCTCGGCGGCGGGGCGGTCCAGGTCGTGATGGTGCTGCTCGGGCTCTTCTGGCTGGTGCCGACGCTGGGCCTGCTCGTCGTCTCCATGCGGACCTCGGAGGTCAACAACGCCGAGGGCTGGTGGACGATCTTCACCAAGCCGGCCGAGCTGACCGTCGACAACTACGCCAACCTGCTGGGCAGCGGCTTCACGGCGTCCTTCTGGAACACCGTGCTGATCACGGTGCCGACCACGGTCCTGGTGATCGGCATCGCGGCGATGGCGGCGTACGCGTTCGCGTGGATGGACTTCCGCGGCCGTGACACCGCGTTCCTCGTCGTCGTCGGGCTGCTGATCGTACCGATCCAGATCGCGCTGATCCCCGTCGCGTCCCTCTACGGCGCCGCCGACATGTTCGGCTCGATCGCCGGCGTGGTGCTGTTCCACGTGGCGTTCGGGCTGCCGTTCGCGATCTTCCTGCTCCGCAACTTCTTCGTCGGCATCCCCAGCTCGCTGCTGGAGGCGGCGCGGATGGACGGCGCGTCGGAGTGGAAGATCTTCGCGTCGGTGGTCTTCCCGCTGGGCAAGCCCGCCATCGCCTCGCTGGGCATCTTCCAGTTCCTGTGGGTGTGGAACGACATGCTCATCGCGCTGGTCTTCGCCGACACCGGGAACCAGCCGATGACCAAATATCTGCAGTCGCAGATGCGGCAGTTCGGGTCGAACGTCGACATCCTCTCGTCCGGCGCGTTCCTGTCGCTGATCATCCCGCTGGTGCTGTTCTTCGCGTTCCAGCGGTACTTCGTCCAGGGCATGATGGCCGGCTCGGTCAAGTGACCTCGCGGGCGCCCGCCGTACCGATGTGATCATTCCGGTACGGCGGGCGACCGTGTTTTGCCCGCAAGCCGTACCAGACATGGCTAAGCTTCACGCCCATGGCTGGTCGTCCCCTTCATGAAATCGTCGATGCCGGATGGGCGCGGGCGCTTGAGCCCGTCGCCGCGCAGATCGCCCAGATGGGCGAGTTCCTGCGCAAGGAGATCGCGGAGGGCCGGCAGTATCTCCCGGCCGGCGCGCACGTGCTACGTGCTTTCAGCCAGCCTTTCGACGACGTCAAGGTGCTGATCGTCGGCCAGGACCCCTACCCCACGCCCGGCCACCCCGTCGGGCTGTCGTTCTCCGTCGCCCCCGACGTCCGGCCGCTGCCGGGCAGCCTGGTCAACATCTACAAGGAGATGGAGAGCGACCTCGGCCTGCCCCGGCCGGCCAACGGCGACCTCACGCCGTGGGCGGAGCAGGGCGTGCTGCTGCTCAACAGGGTGCTGACCGTGATGCCCGGCAAGCCCGCCTCCCACCGGGGCAAGGGCTGGGAGCAGGTCACCGAGCAGGCCATCCGCGCCCTGGTCGCGCGCGACAAGCCGATGGTCGCCATCCTGTGGGGCCGCGACGCGCGCAACCTGGCGCCGATGCTCGGCGACGCGCCGCGCGTCGAGTCCGCCCATCCCTCGCCTCTGTCGGCCCGCAGCGGTTTCTTCGGCTCGCGGCCGTTCAGCCGCGCCAACGAGTCGCTGGTTCAGCAAGGTGCGGCACCTGTGGAGTGGAAGCTCCCCTAACATCATCGCCATGAGTGATGAACCGAAATTCCTGCGTCTCACGGTCGAGCTGACCGTCGAGGTGCTCGATGTGGACGCGTTGCAGGCGGCGGCGCTGGCCGAGGTCCGGCACCCCGACGCCGATCTCACCGAGGAGGAGCGCACCGAGCAGGCCGAGCTCGTCTCCTCCGACGACTCCGGCGCCTCCGCGCTGCAGTGGCTGATCGAGCCCGACCACGTGCTGCAGCTCGTCGACCACATCACCGAGATCGAGCCGCGCGAGGCCGTGCTCGGCGTGGAGCCGTCCGAGGGGCCGAGCGAGGAAGAGGAAGAAGAGCACGACCACGGGTGACGTCCGGCGGCACGGTCAGCGGCGGCCACGGCGTTCGACGGCGTCGTGGCTCTTCGCGAAGCTGCCGCTACGATCGGGATCTCGCCGGCTCAGCCGGCCCCGGCAGGCCGAGCGTGAAGGAGCAGGAGCGGCTCCTGACCAGGTCCCCGGGTTCACCGCAGGAGGCACATAGTGATCGTCGCATTCTCCATCACCCCGCTCGGCGTCGGCGAAGGGGTCGCCGAGCCCGTCGCCCGTGCCGTCCAGGTGGTCCGCTCCAGCGGGCTGCCCAACCGCACCGACGCCATGTTCACCACGATCGAGGGCGAGTGGGACGAGGTGATGGACGTCGTCAAGCGCGCGGTGGACGCGGTGGCGGAGGTCGCACCCCGCGTGAGCCTGGTGCTGAAGGCCGACCTCAGAGAGGGTGTCACGGACGGCATGACGTCGAAACTGGAGTCCCTGGAACACCACCTCTCCTGAGCCCACCGTCGCGGCCGGATCGGTCTGGAGGGCGCTCCGGCCGTCTGGACGATAATGATCACGGCCGAAGGACGACGTCAGCGGCTCAGAGCTTGCACCGGGCCCCTTCGGCCGGGGACTCGAGGTCGATGAGGTAGGCGGCCACCGTCTTGTTGACACAGGCGTTGCCGGCCAGGAGGGCACCGTGCTGCTCGCCCTCGACGGTGAGCAGGCTGCCGCCGAGCGTCCTGGCCAGGTTGATGCCGCCCTCGTGCGGCGTCGCGGCGTCGCCCGTGACGGAGACCGTCAGCGTGTCGGGCAGGCCCTTGATGCCGGTGGCGTACGGGTAGCCGAGCGTCGGCTTGACCGGCCAGTACTCACAGCCGTCGCGTGCCTCCTTGATCGGGCGGCCGGGGTCGGAGAACGGCGCCGCCTTGAACCACGCCCGGTTCAGCGCGGTCTCCTCTTCCGGCGTGTGGCGATCCTCGTCCAGGCAGTTGATCGCCATCGTGGCTTCGAGCGAGTCGGAGTAGGCGCCGCCGGCAGTCCGCCCGTGGTAGGTGTCGCGCAGCTTCAGCAGGGTGTCGCCCTTGCCGGCCTCCAGTTCGGCCATGCCCGCGATCGCGGCGGGCCAGAGCGCCTCGCCGTACATCGCGAAGATCACTCCCTCGACCGCCTGTCCGTACGTCAGCCCGCGCCCGCCGGACGTCCGCGCCGGCTTGTCGATCAGCGGCCGGACGAGCTTCTGGAAGACCTTGGTTGCGCGGCCGGGGTCGGTGCCGAGCGGGCAGTCCGGCTTGGTGGCGCACGACGCGGCCATGCGCTCGAAGGAGCGCTGCATTCCGGTGGCCTGCTGGACGCGTCGCTCGTAGGTGTCCTTCAGCGGATCCATCGCCCCGTCGAGCACCAGCGCGCGTACCTTCTTCGGGAACATCTCCGCGTACACGGCGCCGAGCCGGGTGCCGTAGCTGGAGCCCGCGAAGGAGAGCTTCTCGTCGCCCAGGGCCTGGCGCAGCACGTCCATGTCCCGCGCGGCGTCGCGGGTGCCGACGTGCGCGAGCACCCGCTTGCCGCCGGAGCGCTTGGCGCACTGCCGAACGAGCCGGCGGGTCTCCTGCCTGGTCCAGTCGTCCACGCCGGCGGGGATCGAGGAGAGCTTCACGTCGCGCTCGCGCTCGGCATTCGTGAAGCAGTCGAGCGCCGGCTTCGAGGCGCCGACGCCGCGCGGGTCGAACCCGACAATATGGAAGCGCTCGGTGATCGGCGATGTCGCCCACGCGGCGGCGGTAAGGGCCGCGTGCTCCGTGCTGGGGAAGCCGGGGCCGCCGGGGTTCACCAGGAGCGACCCGATCGGGTCCTTGCCGCGCGCGGGGACGCGCAGCAGCGCCAGCTCCGCCTGCTTGCCCTTCGGGTTCCGGTAGTCGAGTGGCACCTTGAGCCGCGCGCACTCGGCTTTGACGGCCGGCGCGTCCGGCGTCGGTTTCGGCGCGTCGCACGGCTGGAACGTCGGCTTCTGCGCGTAGAAGCGGTCCAGGCCGGTGGCGGAGAGGGCGGGCTGCCGGCCGGCCTGACCGGTGCCGGAGGGGCCGAACCTGCCGCCCACCTGGCCGCCCGCCTGGTCTGCGCAGGCGCCGAGCAGCAGCGTCAGCGCCGCGACGCTCATGACGACGGCTGGTGGCTTGCGATATGACATGGACGTTCTCCATCGTCGAAGGTGCCGGTCCACAGGGGATGGGGCCGGATGCCCGAGCAGGCTCACGTCCAGTGCGCGGCACCGCGAAGGTCGTGAACGTGCTGTTTGACACCGACCTAACAGCGTGCCCTTGGGACACGGTCAAGGGGTGCCACACGACCGGTCACCGAGCTTGAGTGTGCCCCTGGGGCATGGTGTGGACTAAGACGCGGTGGCCGGCCGTGCACGAGAGGGAGGCGGAGAATGGCGTGGAGCACCCGGCAACTAGCCGATCTTGCCGGCTCGACGGTGAAGGCCATCCGGCATTACCACGAGCTCGGGCTGCTGGAGGTGCCCGAGCGCGCGGCCAACGGGTACAAGCAGTACAAGGTCGCGCACCTGATCCGGCTGTTGCAGATCAAGCGGTTGCGTGACCTTGGGGTGCCGCTGTCGCAGGTCGCGGCTATGGGACGGGCCGACCAGGAACCGGACGAGGCGATCCGGGCGCTGGACGCCGAGCTGGCGGCGACGATCGAACGGCTCAATCGCGTGCGCGCGGAGCTGGCCGTCATCCTGCGCCACCGCGCGCCGCTCCATGTGCCGCCCGGATTCGCTCCTCTCTCCCAAGAGCTCTCCGACACGAACCGGTCCCTGTTCATGGTCTATTCAACGGTGTTCAGCGAGGAGGGCCTGGAGGAATTCCGCCGGATCGTCGCCGTGCGCGACGACACCGGCGAGGAGTTCGAAGCCCTTCCCCCGGACGCCGGGGATGCCACGATCGACCGGCTTGCCGAGCGCATCCTGCCGGCTGTCCGCAAGATGCGGGAAGAGCACCCGTGGTCGAACGACCCGGTGGCGGATTCGCCACGAGGAGCGGAGCTGGCCGGAAACGCGATGGCACTTGCGGCAGCGGAGCTCTACAACCCGGCACAGCTACGCGTCCTGCAGCGCCTGCACCACCTCCTCGAACAGAGCACGGACACGAACGACGACGCTCTCCCCGGCCCGGGCCCGGACGTGCGCTCGGGCGAAGAGTGACGATCGACACGCTCGGAACCCCGTCAGGAAACTGCGCATCGCCATCGCCAGGGAAACTCGTCGCCCCGGACCCCGCATCATCATGCTGCGGCATCGTCGGCGGCGGCCACTGTCAGATGAGGTCGTGGCTCTGTCGGAGCTGCCGACGATCGAGACCTCCAGGCTCGGGAGACGCCGGCAGGTCCGGCAGGCTCAGACACGGGGGGCGGTGAGCTCGTAGCCCGCCTCCTCGACGGCGGCGCGCACATGCGCGAGCTCCAGCTCCCGGTCACTGGTCACCGAGACCCGGTCCGCCTCGACGTCCACGCTCACGGCGGTGACGCCGGGGACACGTTCGAGTTCCTCGGTGACGGCGTCCGCACAGTGCCCGCACGCCATGCCGATCACGGTGTAGGTGCTCGTGGTCACGCCGGCGCGTCCTGGTTGCCGAGCGCCGTCGCCTGGTCGCCCTTCCCTCCGGCCTGGACGGTGCGGGTGAGCATGTGCGACCTGCGCATCCGCCCGTCGTCGGTGAACTGCCCGAAGAAGTACACCTCCATAGCGAACTCCTTCTTGCGCTGCTGTACATGCAACGTGTAGCGCGCGGCGATCCGGTCGCCGTCCGCCACCGCCTCGTGCACCTCCATACGGCTGCTGGGCCGGTTCTTGCGCACCGGGCGGGTGTGCGCGATGAGTTTGTCCCGGTCCATCCGGTGGCCGTCTGCTATCTCGATGATGTCCGTGGTGTGGTAGCGGTCCACGATTTCCGCTGGATCCTCGTCGTCGCGCAGGAGCTCTTCGGAGAAGGAGGTGAAGAACTTGGTGATGAACTCTGCGGGGTCGCTGTCGCTGCATGGACGCATGGGGACTCCTGTCCGCGATAAGTTTGACAGCATGTAAGCTATACATAGTTGATTATCTTTGGCAACATGTAAGAAATGAGTTCATCCCCGGGCCGCACTCGCCGCGCCGACGCCCGACGCAGCAGGGCGGCCATCCTGGACGCGGCGATCCGGTTGCTCAACGCCCGGCCCGACGCCAGCGTCGACGCCATCGCCACCGCCGCGGGCGTGACCCGCCAGACCGTCTACGCCCACTTCCCCTCGCGCCAGCGGCTGCTGGCGGCGGTGCTCGACCGGCTCACCGAGGAGGCCGTGGACGAGATGGACGCCGCGGACCTCGGCACGGGGCCGGCCGCGGACGCGCTGCTGCGGCTGATCGACGCCGGCGCCAGGACGGCCGGGCGCTATCCCGTGCTGATGCAGAAGCTCGCCGCGCTGCCCGTTCCTCCGGGAGAGGACCAGGCGCGGCACACGGCGGTCGCCGACCGGCTCAAGCTCGTCATCGAGCGCGGCGTGCGGACCGGGGAGTTCGACGATCGCCTACCGGTCGACTGGCTGGTCGCGGCCACCATCACGCTGGGCCACGCCGCGAGCGAAGAACGCACTGCCGGACGCCTGACCGCCGCGGAGGCGGACGAGGCGCTCCGCGTCAGCCTGCTCCGGCTGCTCGGCGGGAAATGACCGTACGGCCGCTACTTCCGGGGCCGGTTACCCCTTTCGACGTCGGACCGGTCCCGGCCCACGGGTGATTCAATGTGCCGTCGCCAGAAATGCCTGCCTGGTCACCGCTGGAGATCAGGTCAGCAACTCGGAGGTACGGATGCGAAGACCGGTTCGTGACGTTGTCATCGCCTTGACCGCAGCGACTCTGGTGGCATCGTGCACCGCGAGCCCGACCGGGGCACCCGGCGACCTTGCGGCCAGCGACTCGCCGCCGGTCTCGCCCGCCCACAAGGCTCTCGACCTCAGTGGCGACCCACACGCCGCGGCCCCCCTGGCGTTCGACGACGAAGCCGCCCATGTCCTGCCGACCGGCCCCAAGGGCGTCCCCACCGTCGCCCTGCACGGGCGCGCAGCGTGGTTCTCGCACGCCTCTGGCGTGACGGTGTACGACCTGGCTTCGGGTAAGGCCGTCACCGACATCACCACCGAGAACACGCCCACGTATGACATGCCTGCGCCCCGCGAACTGAGCCAGAAGCAGGCCGAGATGATACGAAGCCGTGTGTCGACGCCGGAGCCGGTCCAGATCGGCGGCGCGCCAGCCATGATCACCGTCGTGCCGGTCAAGCTCGCTCCGCGGGGCGAGGGCTCAGCCCAGGCAGGGTTCGAGGTGATCGCGGCACGGGCGGACGACGGCAAGCCGATCTGGCGGCTGCCCGTGGACGTCTATGGCGAACCGACGGGCAAGCTGGGCGCACTCCTGGTGTCGGCCGTTGACGGCGCGGCGGCCGTCACCTGGACGGAGGACGGCTACTCGGCGGGCACCTTCGCGGTCTCCCTGGATGAGCCCCGCCTTCTGTGGCAGCGTGCGGGCTTCTGGATGATCGGGGGATACGACGGCGCATTGCTGGGGTTTCACCGAAATGCGGACGACAACTATGTGATGGCCGGTATCGCCGTCCCAGACGGCCGCGACCTGTGGCACAAGGAGGTGCCGGCCAACACCACCTGGGCGATCAGGGAGACCGGCGGCCCCTTGGCCAAGCTCGACGATGACGGCGACAAGGGACAGCTGATCGAGCTTGCGACCGGCGACATCGTCCTGTCCAAGCAGGGCGGCTTGACCAAGCGCATGCGATGCGATCGCGGCGAGGGCGGCACCGTCGATCTGTGCGCCTCGAAGCAGGACGGGGCCTTGGCGGTGGATGACGCCGGCAAGGTCTTGTGGCGCCGGTCGGCGGGCGACGGCCCGGACGACTGGAACGCCACCGCTGAGGCCGATTTCAAGGACCTGGCCTATGCCAAGGGCGAAGAGGGTGCGTTCGTCATCGACGCGCGTACCGGACGAACCGTCAGCACCGATGTGGGGGTCGCGCCCGATCGTGTCAACGCCTACGCCGCGCTCGTCTTCACCGACAAGGGCACGGAGGTCCACCACACCAAGCGCTGACCGGAACGGCGCGCATTTCGAGATATATCTTGACCATCCAACGGACGCGACATATCGTGTTGCCCACCAACGCGATAGTACGTGTTACGGAGGTGGCGGGCAATGGAGCGAGAGCGGGTGCCGATCCTCGTGGTCGGCGGCGGGTATGCGGGGCTGAGCGCGGCGGCGCTCCTGGCCTGGCGAGGCGTGCCGGTCATCCTGGTCGAACGGCACCCGGACACCTCCATCCAGCCCAAGGCCTTCGGCGTAGGACCGCGGGCGATCGAGCTGCTCCGCCCCGTGCCGGGCATCGAGCAGGAACTGAGCGACATCTGGGCAGGCATCGGCGACAACCTGCGCATCGCCATCGCCAGGGACCTCCGCGACCCGGATCCGCACATGATCATGGAGGACGAGGTCGAGGAGCTGGCCTTCCTGACCGACATCACCCCCGTGGCGAACGTCGGCGCACCCCAGGCCGAGATCGAGCGGGTGTTGCGGCGCAGGGCCGAAGCACTCGGCGCCGACCTGCGCTTCTCCACCGAGCTGGTCTCGCTCGACCAGGACGAGGACGGCGTCACGGCGCTGATCCGCGGCGAGGACGGGGAGCGCGTCGTGCGGGCGGACTACGTGGTGGCCGCCGACGGCTGTCGCAGCCCCGTACGCCGGATGCTCGGCGTGCCCACCTCGGGCAAGGGCGTGCTGGGCACCATGTGCTCGATCATGTTTGATGCCGACCTGACCGGGCTCGTCGAGGATCGTATGGTCACGCTCTGGTATCTGCAGAACGACGTCTTCACCGGCGCCATCCTCACCGGCACCGGAGTGGGGGCGCACGTGCTGGGCGTCAACCACGCCGAAGGCGAGAGCGCGGCCGACTTCACCGGCGAGCGCTGCGCCGAGCTGGTGCGGATCGCGACCGGGCGACCGGATCTCGACGTGCGCATCCTGGACAGGACGACGTTCGACCTGGGGCACGTGCTCGCCGACACCTATCGCGCCGGCCGGGTGTTCCTCGCCGGCGACGCTGCCCACACCATGCCGCCCACCGGCGGGCAGGGCGGCAGCACGGCGCTTCAGGACGGCTGCGACCTGGCCTGGCGGCTGTGGCTCGTCGTCACGGGCCAGGCAGGTCAGGACTTCCTCGACACGTACGACGCCGAACGCCGCCCCATCGGCTCCATGACCGCCGACGCCCAGCTCGCCAACCTGGGCGTCCGCATGCCTCCCGGCGCCCGCGAGGGCTATCCGGAGCCCTTCGAGGACACCGCGGCCTGGCTGATCGGACACCGCTACCACTCCACGGCGATCCTGAACGAACCCGGCGACGACGGCTCGATCCTGGAGGACCCCCGTGTCCCGCACGGGCGCCCCGGCAGCCGGGCCCCGCACGTGGTGCTCGACTGGGAGGGGCAGCGCATCTCCACCATCGACCTGTTCGGCTCCGGCTTCGTGCTGCTGGCCGCCAAGGAGGGTGGCCAGGCCTGGGTGGACGCCGGCCGCCAGGTCAAGGAACGGCTCGGCGTGCAGCTCACGCGGCTGCTCCTCGACGCCGAGCTCATGGACGTGACGGGACGGTTCCAGGAGGTGTACGGCGTCAACAGGGGCGGCGCCGTGCTCGTCCGGCCCGACGGCTATGTGGCCTGGCGCTCGCCCGACCCCGTCGAGGACCCGGCGGCCACCCTGGAAGGGGTCATGAGACAGATCCTCAGCCGCTGATCCATCACAGAACCCGAGGCGACCGGCCACGTCGGCGGCGGCAACCTGGCTCCCGCCGCGAAGGGGCCCGTCACACGACGAGCACCCGGGCCGACCCAGAAGAGTCCGTCACGCGAGGAGCACCTGGGCCACCCGGCAAGGGGTCGTCACGCGGCGAGGGTGGAGGACGGAGGGTGCATGCTCGTCAGGGAGGCGTGGGCGGTGCTCTGGGTGGCGCAGAGCCAGTCGTTGGTGGAGCCGGTGAAGCCCAGGGGCGGCCCGACCTTGAGGCAGGTGATCTGGCCGGTGCCGGGCGCGGGACCGACCTTCAACCGCCGGACCCCCGCGGGGCCCACGGCGTCGGCCTCGTAAGGGGTCAGCCGGACGCCGAAGGGGCAACCACCGTCGGGCTGGTCGCCTGACTGGATCTGGAGGAAGTCGTCGATCCGGCGCTCGGTTGCCCCCGGGTGGGCGGTGAGGTGGGCCAGGTGGTCGGCGACCAGGCGGCTGGCCACCGTGCGCAGGAGGTTGGTGGCGCACAGGTTGTGCGCGCAGGCGGCGCCGTCGAGGGTGATCTCGGGCAGGGCGAAGCGGCGCAGGCCGCGCGAGGTCACCCGGAGGCAGGAGGTGTCACCGGGATCCCAGGGCGCGCAGGCGGCGACCTCGTGCGTGCGGACGTCCCAGGCCAGCCAGTCGTCGTTGAGGTGGAACGCCGCGGGCTCGCCGGCGCACTGCCCGCAGGTGAGGATGGCCGCACCGGTCAAGGGGTCGATCAGCGGTCCGTCGCACTCGCGCGCCAGGGCTCTGGCCGCGGCCCTGGCGGCCTGCGCACTCGCGGGCAGCAGGTGCGGGGGCGCCGTGGCGGACACCACGACATGGTGTTTCGCCCGCCGAAGGCGACGCCTCTCCTCGTCGCCGAGGTTGGCGCCGGTCGGTTTCCACGGGGTCGGATGGTAGGTCGCGGTCAGGGCCCGGCTGCGCATCGCGACGATCACGGCCTTCCTGTGAGGGCCGGCGACGCGCCAGGGCAGGAACGCGTCGACGTCGAACCGCGTGTGCTCCATAACCACGACGAACCGGGACGTCAGCGTGCGGGGCAGGGGCAGGGTGATCTTCATGGGCGGCCTCCGGACGTTTCGAAGCGGTGAGGCGCTCAGGATCTGGGACGGCGGGTGAGCGAGAGCAAGTGGAGCGACGTTCTGTGGATGACGTCGAGTTATCCACAACGGGCGCACGACAGCCCTGCGTCCCCCGTGGACCAGCGCGTTGGTCACCGGTTCTGAGGCGATGAACTGAAAGTCCCGGATGGCCGGATGCTCACCCATCCAGCGTCCAAGCTCTCGACGGGAGCTGAGGTCGACACCAGCAGGTGCTGTTTCTAGTGCAGCCCTCGATCGGTCAGAGTGAAGCACCACTCTTCTGCGTCCAAACTGGTGGCGTCTCCTATCACCGAGGACTGACCATCGATCCACCACACCTTGTTATCGAGGTTGATCGCGTTGAAGGCGTGACCTCTACCACCGGATAGCACTTGCACCATCCCCTGGGCACGGTGCCCGGCATCCAGCAGCTCTTTCTCGATCGCCTGGGGACCCGCTATCGGAAAGGTATATAAAGTATTCCCTGGAGAGCGCCCTGCGACCCTGGCATCCCCGAGAAGAAGGGACCTGACAGCCAACGATACCTCGACGCAGTTATTCGTCCCCTTCAGCGGGTTGACGTACATAAACGGGAGGAGCATGTCGCTGGCCTTTTGAGGAACGCCGTTCGGGAACATGGTCATCAGCAGCTTCAGTTTGGCATGCGCATTCGCCAGGCGCGCCAGATCCTGCGCCGTGTGCGGTGCGTCCTTGAGGTACGCCACGCCGGGCGGGCGATAGTCGACGCCCTGGACCGGGCGCCGGGCCACCCCGGTGTTCACGCCCGACGAGTGGATGAAGTATGTCTCGTAGTATCTCTCGTCTGGCGTCCCCCTACCCGGCCGCAGAAACAACCCCACCGGTCGGAAGAGGCCGGGTGGCAGCCGTACCTCGAACCTACTCAACCCATATCACCCGGCGAGGAAAGATGATGCGGCTCATTCCTGACCCGTGGCGAACTTCTGCGGGTCAGCCTCGTACTCCGCGATCGCCTGACTGCGGGACAGGTACGAGGGGAACGTTATGATGCGTCCGCTGTCCCGCAGCACGAGTACGGGGCCTGCCCCCACCAAAGCGTGACGATAATCTCCTGTCCTGCGGAACGCCGCCGTCGTATAGGTGAACACCCAACCGTACGCACGTTCCACTGCGGCGGCGTTCACCACGATCCCATCGCCTGGCGGCCCGTCGATGTACACGCTGTTCAGATAGCGCTCCAGAAGTGCCCGCGCGCCAGCTTCGCTGATCATCACACCTCTTTCGATTCCGGCAACCAACAGCGGCGCGGTCAGGCCAAGACGGCGTTGGCGGCGGTGTTGGTCATCCGGTCGATGGCGAGCCGGAATGTCCGCTGGACGGCGGGCGCCGCCATACCCCCGCCGGACACGAGCGCAGCTGCGGCCAGCGCGTAGTAGTACAGTGTGAAGGCTTTATGCGCGAGCACGAGCAGCGCGCCGGCGTGCAGCCCGAGAGCGGCGGCACGCACTCCGGTCGTTGCGTCGGTGAGATTGTTGCTGGCTCCCTCGGGGTGGGAGAAGTCTTCCGTGAAGGCGGTGACGCCCTCCCCCCGGCTGCTGGCCGCAAGGGCCTTCACATGGCCGTCTCCGTCGGCCAGCAACTCGCGGAGCCGACCGGCCTGCAGATCGTGCGCCTTGCCCAACTCCATGCAGGCGTTCTCGTCGCCGTCAGGAAAGACACAGCCGAGGAATGCCTCGATCGCGGCGAGCTGTCCTTCGGGAAGTCCAAGACCCACTACACCCTCACACTGTCGATGGCGGAGGCGGACTCCGCTTCGGCCGACTGGTATTGAGCGGTCATGAACTGCAGGCCCTGAGGATAGCCGTGGTAATCATCCAGATTGCTCCGGGTACATTCCTCAATCAATCCCAGTGCGGTCTCGTAGCACATGCCGATCGTCTGGCCGAGGGCATTGTTCATCCCCCACGGCTGCCCGTAGGACTTCACATCCTCTACAAATGCCTGAGCCAGGGCTGACGCCTGCTGGCCGACATTGACGAGGCCCTCGGTGGACCGGCCGAACTGCGCGTGGTCGAGGTCTACTTCAGCTTCCATGCAGCGTCTTCTCTCCGTCATCACCCGCGAGCGATGCTCGACATGAACGCGGCCAGCGCTTCCCCGTACGATCGCATGTGGGCCATGCCCGATTCCCGCAGACCATGGATTCGCGCCTCGATCAGATCGGGGTCGGCGCCGACGGCTCCGCGGTGCTCGCGAGACCTCACCGCCGCCTCGTCCATCGCCTGGTTGACCGCCTGCTCCAGGTATCCGCTCAGCTCCGGTGTCGTGCGCATCGCCCGTTGGTCAATGGTCACGGCCACGAGTCTCGGACCCGGCCCGCTGATCACCCGGACCGTGCCCCGGCCGCCCGTCCCTTCGCCCAGCAGTTCGTCCGCCTCGCTGTCTGGCACGCCGCCGATGGTCTCCAGGAGGTCGATCACCTCGTCGAACGTGTGCCGAAAGTCCATGACCGGCATGTCGGAGGCGACGTCCGCCTCCCGCCGGAGCTGGTCAGCGCTCGCCTGCATCGCGTTCGTGAGGACCCACATCCGCTCCCCGACCTCGTCGCGGAGTTCCCGCATCTGCCCGGCCACGGCCAGTGGATCGATCATCGGAACGGGGGTCTGGCCGGTGGACCGAGCGGCGAAGTCCTCTAGCGCGGTGTTGACGGCGGCCAGCACGTGCTCCGCCAGTTTCCCCGGAGCCAGCAGCATCGACCGCGCGTGGAGGTCGATCGATTCGAGACGGCCATCCTCGATCACCGCCCGGACACGGCCCGCCGTACCGATTCCACGAACGCTACGCAATCCATCCCACCTGAAACGATATTCCTCATCCGTAATTGCGGAAGAGGATCTTACTGGCCTTGTCGTCGAAGGATTGTTGACCGGAGTTCTTCGTCAGGTCGGTGTCCTCGGAGTACGGCCTGGCGATATAGTCCGACTGGTTATCGCTCCTGCTTCATCCAAATGAACGTAGTATCTGGTGTGGATCTTCAACGAACCCGCACCGTTGTCGACCGACCGACTGGTGCCATGCCATTGATTGTTCCTCAGGTCACCGTCACCTGTCTTGAAACAGACTGCGCCGCCCCCGTAATTGTCATGCCTTCAAAGGCAGAAGGACCCCCGCAGCCGACGACGACCGGGAATCGGCGTGCACCGCCGCAATCCCAGGCACCCCCACCACGGCGACCGCCGCAGGCAAAGATCCGATAACGACCTTCTTTATGAACACCCCTTTCCGTTGTGCACGCATGCCAGCGCCCGGCCGGGGAATCACCCATGCGTTTCGTTCGGAAATCGCGCAGCAAAATTCCGCATACCCTGTCTCAGCCATGCCGGCACTGAAGTCGTGCCGTCCGGGCAAATGATGTGACCGGCACGTGACAGAGACCCTACCGATGGGCGCGAGCCGCTACGGCAGAATGCGAGGCCAGAAATCCCTCGGTTTGGGACAGACCAGGGTGTCCCAGCAGGCATCTTCCGGCGCGGGGTCTCAGGCGTGCCTGTACGCCGCCAGACTGCCGATGTGGGCCTCTTAGCGGGTGAGCAGATGTCCGCAGAACAGCGAGACCTTTTTTGCCGGGGGTCCGTCATCCGGCGCGGTCAGAACTACGTGGTCATGGCGGTCCGCGAGGGCGAACAGGCAAGCCGTGCTCGTCCCGCTCAACGCGTGATCTGGCCGCGCAGGAAGGCGGTGACCAGTTCCCCGTACTCGCCGGGCCGGTCGTGGGCGATGTCGTGGCCGGATCCGTCGATCGCGCGGAAGACGGCGTTCGGCAGCACGTCGGCGTACTCGCGGGCGACCTCGGGCGCCAGGTAGTCGCATGAGCCGCGCAGCACCAGCGTGGGGACGTTGATCCGGCGCAGCGCGGGCCGGGGGTCGGCGACCCGGCCGGCGTCGCGCGAGGTCATGGCGTTGGCCCAGAAGCCCAACCCCGGCTGCGGCACCCGCAGCGGCCGGCCGGGGCATCCCGCCCGCATGTCGAGCCCTCCGACGAGGGACTCGAAGTCGCCGTCCGCCGCGTCGTCCGGCAGGAGGGCGTGGGCGGTGCGTGGCCCCGCGACCTCCATGAGCACGTGCGCCAGCAGTAAGCGCGGGTGCTCCCACACCACCCGGTTCTGGTCGCGCAGCCCGCCCTCCGTCATCTGCCGATTGTCCGGGAAGGCGGGAGACCACATGGTTCCCGGCGAGGCCACGACCGCGCGGGCCACCCGGTCGGGATGCGCGGCCAGGTAGGAGGCGACGAGCTGACCGCCCCAGGAGACACCGGCCAGCACGACGCGGTCGGCGCCGATGGCGGACCTGACGGCGTCCAGGTCGGCCACGTGCCGGGCGATCGTGTAGCCGCGCACGTCGGACAGGCGGCTGGACAGGCCCGCACCCACCTGGTGGTAGGCGTACACGTCGAAGCCCGCGGCGGCGAGCGCGGGTGCGAGCGGCGACGGCTCGGCGTCCGGCGCGCCCGGCCCACCGTGCACGAGGATCACCGGCGTGTCCTGGTGCTCGCCCTGGGCGGGGGTGCGCGTGTAGGCGATGCGCGAGCCGGTCGGCAGGTCCCAGTACTGTGTGCCGGGCCCGGCCACGATCGGCCGGTACGGCGACCCGCCGAAGAGCAGGCCCGCGAGGGGCACCGCCACGGCCGCCAGTTCGGCCCCGGCGACCGCGATCGGCACCCAGCGCCGTACCTGTGAGCCCGCCACTCGGCCTAGCGCCGACCGGCACGACCACCAGACAACGCCCGCCAGCACCGGCGCGGCCACGGCCAGCGCGATGTATCGGTTGCCGCTCGCCGCGGCGGCGGCCCACAGCGCGCCGAGCCCCGCCGCGAGCCCGGCCGGGACCGCCAGGACGATGAGCAGCCCGGCCGCTGCCTTTGCTCTCACTCCGGCGCGCTCGTTGCCGGCTGCACGGCCCGGCCCACCGCCCGAATCGCCCATGCCACGTCAACGTGTGACCGTGTCGTTTTTCTCCGCCGTCGAAGCCCGAGCTGAGATCCGGGGTCAGGCACCTTCATGCCTCCGGGGGTGCGGGCGGGCGGCAGATCAGCAGTGACTGGCCCGGCAGGCGCACCCCCTCTTCATCGGCCGCCACCGGCTCGTCCGAGGCCAGGACGATCGTTCCCGGCGTCAGGGGCAGCGTCACCGAGTCCGTGGCGAAGTTCACCAGCACGGCCAGCGAGCCCCGCCACATGATCAGCCAGGTGCCGTGCGGGTCCGTCTGCACGCGCACCCGGTCGAGCCGGGGGTCCGACAGCTCGGGCAGGGCCCTGCGCAGCGCGATCAGGTCGCGGTACCAGCACAGCAGCGACCAGTGCGCCTCCTCCTTGACCTCGCCCCAGTCGAGTTTGCAGCGCAGGAACGTCTCCTCCTCGGAGGGGTCCGGCGCGTTCCACGCGTACCCGAACCCCTCGAACTCCCGCTCGCGCCGCGCCGCCTCGGTTTCGCGCAGCCGGGGCTCGACGTGGTCGGAGAAGAACAGGAACGGCGAGCGCGCCCCCCACTCCTCGCCCATGAACAACATCGGGGTGAACGGCGAGGTCAGCAGCAGCCCGGCGCCCAGCTTGAGCGCGGGCATCGGCAGCCGGTCTCCCTGCGGCCGGTTGCCGATCTGGTCGTGGTTCTGCAGGCAGGCGACCAGCCGGTGTCCGGGGACGCCCGCGTAGGAGCGCCCGTGGGAGCGCCCGCGGAAGCTGGAATGGGACCCGTCGTGCACCACCCCCGACGTCAGCGCCTTGGCCAGCGCGGGCAGCCGCGCGAAGTCCTGGTAGTAGCCGTGGGACTCGCCGCTCACCGCGCAGTGCAGGGCGTGGTGGACGTCGTCGTCCCACTGCGCCGTCATGCCGAGCCCGCCGGCCTCCGGTGGGCGCACCATGCGGGGGTCGTTGAGGTCGGACTCGGCGATCAGCGTCAGCGGCCTGCCGACGAAGCACGCCAGCGCGTCCACCTCCTCCGACAGCTCGGCCAGCAGGTGTTCGGCGCGCTTGTCGTGCAGCGCGTGCACGGCGTCCAGGCGCAGCCCGTCGATGTGGAAGTCGCGCAGCCACTGCACCGCGTTGCCGATGAGGTAGCGCCGCACCTCGTCGGAGCCGGGCCCGTCCAGGTTGACCGCTTCGCCCCAGTAGCTCCCCTCAAATCCGGCAAAGTACGGGCCGAAGGGCCGCAGGAAGTTCCCCGACGGCCCGAGGTGGTTGTAGACGACGTCGAGGATGACCGCGATCCCCGCCCGGTGGCACGCGTCCACGAACGTCTTGAGCCCGTCGGGCCCTCCGTACGTCTCGTTGACCGCGTACAGGTCGACTCCGTCGTAGCCCCAGTTGCGCCCGCCCGGCACGGGAGCGACCGGCATGATCTCCACGAAGTCGACGCCGAGCTCGACCAGGTGTTCCAGCTTCTCCACGGCCGCCGCGAACGTGCCCTCAGGCGTGAACGTGCCGACGTGCAGCTCGTAGATCACCGCCCCGCGCAGGTCGCGGCCCTTCCAGTCGTGGTCGGACCAGAGGAAGCGGTCGTGGTCGTAGACGGCGCTCGGCCCGAAGACGCCCTCGGGCTGGCGGCGGGAGCGCGGGTCGGGGTAGGGCCCGCCGCTGTCCACCAGGAAGGCGTACGTCGTGCCGTGGCCCGCCTCGGCCACGTCGGCCGACCACCATCCTCCCTCACCGGGGGTCATCGCCCGGCGCCCGTCCATGACGTCCACCTCGACTGCCGTGGCCTTGGGCGCCCAGACCTCAAAGATCATGTCTCTCCAGGAGTGCGACCGGATACTGACCGAGCAGGTGTGCGAGCGGGACGCGCCCGGTGTGCCGGACGCCGGTGAGCAGGTCGCGCCAGGCCCCCGCGGGCAGCGTCAGCGTCGTGGCGCCCCAGCCCGTCGCGGCCAGGCGTACGGGGAGCCTGGTGGCGACGGCGACCGCGCCCGGCCGCTCGCCGGAGCCCTCGCCGCCCCTGGCGAAGGCGATCACGTGCTCCGCCGCCTGCCCTTCCGCCGGCAGCGGCAGGTACGCCCCCGCGCCGCCGAGCCGCCGGCGCAGCCGCAGCGCCTGGGTGGTCACCAGCTGTTTGGCCGTGTCCCATGCGGTCACGGGCTTGGGCGGGAAGGACACCGGACGCCGGTTGTCCGGGTCGACCAGCGAGAAGTCGGTGATCTCGTTGCCCTGGTAGACGTCAGGCACGCCGGGCATCATGAGCTGGACGAGCTTGGCCCCGAGGGAGTTGGACATCGCGTACGGCTCGATGCGCGCGGTGAACTCCCCCACCGGCAGCCGCACGGCCGCCTCGGCGAAGTCCCGCAACTTTCGCTCATAAGACGGATCCGGATTTTTCCAGGAAATAGCGGTTTTCGCCTCGCGAGCGGCCTTCAGCAGGTAGTCCGAGAACCGCTCGGCCGAGATCGGCCACGCCGCCATCAGGTTCTGCCAGGCCAGGTAGTCGAGGCACGGGTCGAAGCTCAGCGCCGACGACCACTCCGACACGGCCTCGGCCCACTCGTCCGGCAGTTCCGACACCACCGACAGCCGGGCCCGCACATCCTCCGACCGTTTCGTGTCGTGCGTGGACAGGGTGGTCATCGTGTACGGCCGCAGCCCCGCGCAGAACTCGTGGAAGTCCTCCACCGGGACGCCGAACACGTCGGGCTCGCCGCCCACCTCGTTGAGGCAGGCCAGCGGGTACCACCGGTAGAGCGCCGTGTCCTCGACGCCCTTGGCCATGACCGGGCCGCACGCCTGCTGGAAGCGGATGATCGCCTCGGCGGAGCCGTACAGGACCTCGCGGACGAGGGGGCGCACGGCAGGAGAGCACGCCTCGGCGGCCAGCTCGACGATCTCGACGGACTCGGGCGGGGGCTCCTCCCCCGGCACGATGTACGCGCGGTAGACCGGCATCGCGGCGAGCAGCTCGCGCACGGCGGCGGGGTCGCAGGAGGCGGCCCTGGCCAGCCGGTCCACCTCGGAGCCGAAGAACAGGTCGAGCACCTCGCGCTTGGCCCGCGCCATCACCGGGCGGTAGTCCGCCGGCTGCCCGGTCCGCTCGCTGAAGAGCCGGACGAGCGGCTCCTTGCCCGCCGGGTCGACGAACAGGCCGTTGACGCGGTTGAGCACGTCGTAGCCGGTGGTGCCGTCGCAGGCCCAGTCGTCCGGCAGCTGCTCGGGACCGATGAGGATCTTCTCCACGACCGTCCACGCGCTGCCCGCGCGCCTGCGCAGCCGTTCGAGATAGCCGCGCGGGTCGGCGAGCCCGTCGGGGTGATCGACCCGCAGGCCGTCAACCAGCCCCTCGTCGAGCAGCCAGAAGATCACCTCGTGCGTGGCGAACAACACCGCCGGGTCCTCGACCCGCAGCCCTATTAATGACGACACGTCGAAGAAGCGCCGGTAGCCGGGGCCCTCGCGCCAGCCGGCCAGCCGGTAGTGGCCGGGGTGGGGGAAGGCGTGCTCGTGGTAGCGCAGCACGTCGCCGTCCACGACGGGCTCGACGTCGTCCCCCAGGACGGGCAGCGCCACCGTCCCGTCGACCCAGTCGATGTCGAACCACCGCGCGTACGGCGAGGCGGGTCCGTCCTTCAGCACCGACCAGAACCGCGCGTTCACCGTGTTCATGTGGTTGGGCACGATGTCCACGACCACGCCCAGGTCGTGCGCGGCCAGGTGCTGGGCCATCTCCCTGAACCCGCTCGCCCCGCCGAACTCGTCCCTGATCCTGGAATGGTCGGTGACGTCGTAGCCGTGGCGCGACTGCGGGGTCGACTGCAGGATCGGCGACAGGTAGACGTGGCTCACGCCGAGGTCGCGCAGGTAGCCGGCGATCTCCGCCACCTGGGCGAACCCGAAGTCGGGCGTCAGCTGCAACCGGTAGGTCGACGTGGGCCTAGACACGGCGCAGCACCTGCACGCTGCGGCCCGGCACCGCGACCGCCTCGCCCGCCCGGCACATCCGCGCGCCCACGTCGATGGGCATGGCCGTGTCGATCTCTGTGTGCCACATCTCGCCGTAGTCCTTGGGGATCGTGAACTGGATCGTGTCGTGGTGCGCGTTGAACAGCAGCAGGAACGAGTCGTCCCTGATCGGACGGCCGCGCCGGTCGGGCTCGGTGATGGCCTCGCCGTTGAGGAAGACCGCCAGCGACTTCGCGTACCCCACGTTCCAGTCGCTGTCGGTCATCTCCTCCCCCGAGGGGGTGAGCCAGGCGATGTCACTCAGCCCGCGTACCGGCTTGCCGTAGAAGAACCTCCTGCGCCGGAAGACGGGATGTCTCTTGCGCAGCTCGGCCAGGCTCTGGGTGAACTCCAGCATCAGCCAGTTCTCCCTGATGTCCGACCAGTCGACCCAGGTCAGCGCGTTGTCCTGGCAGTAGCCGTTGTTGTTGCCCTGCTGCGTGCGGCCCAGCTCGTCGCCGTGCGAGAGCATCGGCACGCCCTGGGAGAGGAAGAGCGTGGTGAGGAAGTTCCGCTTCTGCTGCTCGCGCAGCGTCTCGACGGCGTCGTCCGCCGGCCCCTCCGCGCCGCAGTTCCACGAGCGGTTGTCGTCGGTGCCGTCGCGGTTGCCCTCCTTGTTGGCCTCGTTGTGCTTGCCGTCGTACGAGACGAGGTCCTGCAGGGTGAAGCCGTCGTGGCAGGTGACGAAGTTGATCGAGGCCGCGGGGCGGCGGCTGTCGGCCTGGTAGAGGTCGCTCGACCCGGTGAAGCGGGAGGCGAACTCCGGCATCGTGGCCGGCTGCCCGCGCCACAGGTCGCGGATCGTGTCGCGGTAGCGCCCGTTCCACTCCGTCCACCGCGACGGGAAGTTGCCCACCTGATAGCCGCCTGGACCCACGTCCCACGGCTCGGCGATCAGCTTGACCTGCGACAGCACCGGGTCCTGCTGCACCAGGTCGAAGAACGAGCTCAGCCGGTCGACCTCGTGCAGCTCCCGAGCCAGCGTCGAGGCCAGGTCGAAGCGGAACCCGTCGACGTGCATCTCGATGACCCAGTAGCGCAGCGAATCCATGATCATTTGAAGGACGTGCGGCGAGCGCATGAGCAGGCTGTTGCCCGTGCCGGTGGTGTCGACGTAGTAGCGCTTGTCGTTCTCGACCAGCCGGTAGTAGTCGGGGTTGTCGATGCCCCTGAACCCCAGCGTCGGCCCGAGGTGGTTGCCCTCGGCGGTGTGGTTGTAGACGACGTCCAGGATGACCTCGATGCCCGCCTCGTGCAGGCCCCGCACCATCGCCTTGAACTCCAGCACCTGCCCGCCGCGCTGCCCCTGGCTGGAGTAGCGGTTGTGCGGCGCGAAGAACCCGATCGAGTTGTAACCCCAGTAGTTGGACAGGCCCCGCTGCTCAAGGATGTGGTCGGTGACGAACTGGTGCACCGGCATCAGCTCAAGGGCCGTCACGCCCAGCTTCGTCAGATGGTCGAGGATCTCCGGGTGGTGCAGGGCCGCGTACGTACCGCGCAGATGCCTGGGGATCTTCGGGTGGCAGATCGTCAGCCCCCGCACATGAGCCTCGTAGATCACGGTGTCGTGGTACGGCCTCGCGGGCGGCCGGTCGTGCCCCCACCCGAAGAACGGGTTGATCACGATGGACCGTGGCACGTAGGGGGCCGAGTCGAGGTCGTTCCTGGTGTCCGGCTGGCCGAAGCGGTAGCCGTACACCGCCTCGTGCCAGCGCACCCCGCCCTCGATGGCCATCGCGTACGGGTCGAGCAGCAGCTTGGCCGGGTTGCACCGCAGCCCGTGCGCCGGATCGTGAGGGCCGTGGACGCGGTAGCCGTAGCGTTGACCCGGGCCGATCCCCGGCAGGTAGCCGTGCCAGATGAACCCGTCCACCTCGGTGAGCGGCACCCTGGACTCGGTGTTGTCCTCGTCGAACAGGCACAGTTCGACCTTGTCGGCGACCTCGGTGTAGAGCGAGAAGTTGGTGCCCGCGCCGTCATAGGTCGCCCCGAGTGGATAGGGGTCTCCCGGCCAGATCTCGATCATCGAGGCTCCCTTGCGGTCTCTCCCCATGTTCTGTTCCCCTGCTCCCCCGGACAAGCCCGGACCCCAGTGATGACCTTGTACCTTCCCCCCAACGCCTCTTCATTACTCCGCTGAACGTTCACCCAGGTCAAAAGGGTGCGCCGCGCCCCGCCCACCCGATGCGCGGGCGCGGCGGCGGTCCGACAAGATGGACGGATGAGCGTTGAGTTGATGGTCTGGGACGAGCCTGAGCCGATCAGCAGGGACCAGGCGCGCGCCACCTACCTGGCGGTCAAGCGGAGCGAGCCCGGCGGCGGTGACGTGCCGGCCGTGGCCGACGAGCTGCCGGGGCGGGTCACGCCCTATCCGGGGCACGTGCTGGTGACGATGGACCTCGACACGATGGACGAGCTGTCCGCCAAGGTGTTCACGGTCGCGCGGGCGCACGGGCTGGTCTGCTACGACCCCCAGCGCGACCTCGTGCACAACGTGGCGCCGCTGGGCGTCTACGAGGGCATGCAGCTGCACTCGGGCGACGGCCTGGTCGTCCACGACCCCGACCTGGCGTTGGTGCACGACGTGCTGGGCACGCTCTCCCCGCAGAACCCGTTCGCCGCCCTGGTGAACTTCGGCCGGCACTTCCTGCAGGTCTCCCCCGGCTACGAGCTGGAGTACAAAGAGGGCACGCTCGTCAGCACGACGGTGCCGGACCTGGCGCAGGTGCGGCAGGCGTTCCACGAGTACGCCACCGGCGACCGGTCGTTCCTGACCCGCCACACCTGGGCGTGAAATGGCAGGATCGGGTGGCATGAGAACTCTGTACCCGCCCATCGAACCGTACGACTCCGGTCTGCTCGACGTCGGCGACGGCAACCAGATCTACTGGGAGGTCTGCGGCAACCCGGAGGGCAGACCCGCCGTCATGCTGCACGGTGGCCCCGGCGGCGGGTGCAGTGCGAAGCACCGGCGGCAGTGGAATCCCGAGCTGTACCGGATCGTCCTGTTCGACCAGCGCAACTGCGGCCGCAGCCGGCCGCACGCCTCCGACCCCGCCACCGGCCTCGCCGCCAACACGACGTGGCACCTGGTGGCCGACATGGAGCGGCTGCGCGAGCACCTGGGCATCGACGCCTGGCAGGTGTTCGGCGGCTCGTGGGGCAGCGCGCTGGCGCTGGCGTACGCCCAGACGCATCCTGAGCGGACGACCGGGCTGGTGCTGCGCGGGATCTTCACCCTGCGCCCCCAGGAGCTGAGGTGGTTCTACCAGGAGGGCGCCGGCCAGCTGTTCCCCGACCTGTGGGAGCGCTACGTCGCGCCGATCCCCGCCGAGGAACGCGGTGACCTGATCGCGGCGTTCCGGGCCCGGCTGGAGGGCGACGACGCGCAGGTGCGGCTGGCGGCGGCCAGGGCGTGGGCGCAGTGGGAGGGGGCCACGGTCTCGCTGCTGCCGGATCCCGAGCGGGTGGCGGAGTTCGGCGAGGAGGAGATGGCCGTCGCCTTCGCCAGGATCGAGAACCACTACTTCCACCACGGCGGCTGGTTCGAGCCCGAGCAGCTCATCAGGGACGTCGGCAAGATCCGGCACATCCCGGCGGTGATCGTGCAGGGCCGCTACGACGCCTGCACGCCCATGGCCACCGCCTGGGACCTGCACAAGGCCTGGCCCGAGGCCGAGTTCCACGTGGTGCCCGACGCGGGGCACGCCTACTCCGAGCCGGGCATCCTGGACCGGCTCATCGCGGCGACAGACGGCTTCGCGCGAGCCTGACCGCGGGGGTGACGGCGCCCACCGCCAGCAGCGCGAACAACGGCGCGAGCACCATCCCGAGCACGAAGCCCGCGGCGACGTCGTGCGGATAGTGCACGCCGACGAACACCCGCGAGAACGCCATGACGGCCGCCAGCGGGAACACCACCCAGGCCAGCGCGCGCCAGACCAGCACGAGCGTGGCCGCCGCGCCCGCCGCGATCGCGGAGTGGTTGCTGGGGAACGACCAGTCGTCCAGGGGCGGGCAGGCGGCGATCGTCGCGACCCCGCCCCTGCACGGCCGGTCCTCCCGCACGATGAGCTTGACCATCTCGCTGACGATGTACGCCAGCACCACCCCGGCCGGGCCGGCGATCACGAGCGCCAGGTCACGTGCGGGCCCTCGCCACGCGCGCCAGGCCGCCACCCCGAACAGCGCCACGAACACGAATAACCCGGCGTCCGTGCCCACCTCGGCGAGCACGTGCAGCCACGCGGGCGTGGCCATGGCGAAGTCGACAATCTCGTCGTACACAGGCGTCCAATCGGTGAATGAGCGATGGACACGACCTTACGAACAGAGATCATCAGATGCCTCCATCATGAGGTGGAAAATCCGGAAAAGCCTCGGTCGAAAGACCGAGATTCTTCGTCCGGACGGGCAGCCGGCGGATCATGGTGTGGGGAGTGCCGCGTACTCCCTGGTGGGAGCGGGTAGGGAGGCAGTCGTGATCGGTGAGCACGTGATCGTCGGATACACGAACGACGCGGGCGGGCGCGACGCGCTCGCGCTCGGCGCCGCGATCACCCACCTCACCGGCGGCGAGCTCACGGTCGCCACGATCTACCCGCCGGCCAGCCCCGGGCTGGCGGTGGAGGCGCAGGCCAACCTGGCGCACGCGGCGGACGAGCTGGGCGAGGCGCAGGCCGAGTACATCACGTTCGAGAGCCGGGGCACGGGGCGCGGGCTGTCGGTGGTGGCCAGCAGGATCCGAAGTGACCTGATCGTGGTCGGCTCGGGGTCGGGCGGCCGGCAGGGCCGCATCACGATCGGCGCGACCTCCAACCACCTGCTCCACCTGTCGCCCGAGGCGGTCATGCTGGCGCCCGCCGGGCACGAGCCCGCCGGCGAGCTAGCCCGGCTCACGCTGGCCTACGTGCACCGGCCGCAGTGTGACGAGGCCGTCGAGCGGGTGGCCCAGGCGGCGCTGCGGCTCGGGGTGCCGCTCCGCCTGATCACCCTCGACCTGCGGACGGACGACCAGGGCAAGCTCAGGGACGACCTCGCGCTGGCCGTCCGGCTGGCCTGGGAGACCACGGGCATCGAGGCCGAGTCGGAGGTCGCCGAGGGCCACGACGTGGCCGCCGCGATGGAAGGCGTCGCCTGGCTGCCCGGCGAGCTGCTGGTCTGCGCGGCCGGCGAGGACGCGCAGCCGCACCGGGTGTTCCTCGGCGAGCTGGCCATGAAGGTGCTGCGGGCCGCCCCCTGCCCCGTCACCGTGCTCCCCCGCGGTTTCTCCTAGGGGCGCGTGACCTGCTCGTACAGCTCCAGGTAGCGCTCGGCCATGACGGACGGAGAGAAGCGGCGGGCGGCCTCGCGGCGGCACTCCTCCGGGTCCAGCTCGTCCACCCGCAGGACCCACTCGGCCAGTTCCTCCTCGGTGTCGGCCAGGAAGCCCGTACGGCCGTGGTCGATGATCTCCGGCAGGCAGCCGCGGCGCAGGCCCACCGGCGGCACCCCGAGCGCCAGCGCCTCGACGACGGCCGTGCCGCCGGGTTCGTCCCACTGGAGGGGGAAGAGGGCGGCCCTGGCGGAGGCGTACAGGTGGTCCCTGGCCTGGCCGCCCACCGCCCCGACCCACCGGACCAGCTCCTCGTCGAGATAGCGGGACACCTGGTCGAGGTGGTAGCGCACGTCCGGGTGGTGGTGCAGCGGGTGGTCCGGGTTCTGGGCCACCACGTCCAGCTCGGCCGCGGAGTCACGGCCGCACACCGGGCCGGCCAGCACCAGCGGCAGCCCGAGCTTCTGGCAGATTCTGGCCGCCACGTGCTGGCCCTTGAGCCCGCAGATGCGGCCCATGACGATCAGGTGCTCGCCGCGTTCGGCCCGCACGTCGCCGTCGGCGAGCGGCGTTGCCAGGTGGATCGCGCCGAGCGAGGCCGCGCGCAGGGCCTCGGGGGCGCGGGCGAGCTGCGACTCGGACACGCCGTTGACCGCGATCGACGGCGGGAACGAGCCGTAGAAGGCCGGATGTTTGCGCAGGTCCCAGTGGAGGGTGTGCAGGACGGGCGGCCCGCCGAACGCGGACAGCACCGCGGGCCCCACCACCTCCAGGTGGTCGTGGACGAGGTCGATGTCGTCGCGGGCGCGCAGCTCGGCCACCACCCTGGCCTGGTGCGCGTGGGCGATGCCCACGACCTGGTTGTACGGCTTCTGCAACTCCGGGAACCGGCCCTCGTCGTAGACGCGGACCAGCTCGTCCACCTCGAGCGTGCTCGATCCCGCGGCGGCCAGGACGACGCTGACGCCGCGCTCGCGCAGCGCCGGCACCAGCGTGGCGACGACGTTCTCGATGCCTCCGTATCCAGGGGGCGGGATGGAGAGCCACGGCCCCGCGTTCATGAGGACTTTCATGCCACATCTTCCTCCAGGACAAGGGAGGCGAGCGGAGGTCGCTCCGCCACGGCCACGTCCACCAGATCGGCCCGCCCTTCGAGCCCGAACTGCAACAGCGTGCGCGCCGGAGGCTCCGGCGCGAGCACGCGGTCCTGCCGTTCCAGGCGGGACCAGGCGGTCTGCAGGATCTGCCCGGCCATGCGGCCGAGCGCGTCGATCGGCTGGTGGGTGTGCGTACGGTGCCCCAGGTCCACCTGGGCCATCGCGTCGAGCCCGACGAGCTGGAGCAGATCGACGAGGAGCCCGAACTCCACGCCGTACTCGGTGACGAAGGGCACCCGTTCGAGCACCTGGCGCCGCGCGGCGTACTCGCCGCCGAGCGGCTGGGCGAATCCGGCGAGTTCCGGCCAGAACATGTTGAGCAGCGGTCTGGCCACCAGCTCGGTCACGCGGCCGCCGGCGCCACGCCGCACGACCCCGTCCTCCCCCGTGTACGGCCGCTCGTAGGCCGCCTTGACGAACTGGATGCCGCGGTCGGCCAGCAGCGGCCCGAGCAGGCCCGTCACGTAGTGCGCGCCGAAACTGCGCAGGTCGGCGTCCACGAACACGACGAGGTCGCCGCGGGAGGCGGCCAGCCCCTTCCACAGTGCCTCCCCCTTGCCGGTCAGCGGCGGCAGGTGGGCCAGCACCTCGTCCTGCGCCACCACCCGGGCGCCCGCCCGGCGCGCGCGCTCGGCGGTCGCGTCGGTGGATCGGGAGTCGACGACGAGGATCTCGTCGACGAGCGGCGCCCGCTCGACCAGGTCGCGGCGGATCGCGGTGACGATGTCCCCGACGGTGCTCTCCTCGTTGCGAGCGGGCAGGACGACGCTCACCGTCGTGTTTCCCTTGGCCGGGATTAAGGCGTCGACCGGCCACTCGGCCGCGGTGCTCGAGTGCGGACCGTACCATTTCTGGACCTTGGACAAGGCGCGCAAATCTGTCTCCATGCCGTCAGCCCCGATCTCATGAGGTCACGGCATCTGCCCGACACAAGCGCTTATGAACATGTTTGTTTGATGGCTGCCTGATGTGGCATATGCGGGATTGTGTCCCTCATGACTCGCATCGGCTTCATAGGCGCAGGAAATGTCGCCGCTCGCCACGCAGACGTGCTGTCCGGATTCCCCGACGTGACGATCGCCGGAATCGCCGACACCGATCTCGACCGGGCCGAGGCCTTGGCCGCGCGGCACGGCGCCCCCGCGTATGGCGGCCATGCGGCCCTGCTCGCCGCCGGCGGTCTCGACGCCGTCTACGTCTGCGTGCCGCCTTTCGCGCACGGAAACCCAGAATTCGATGTTTTGTCGTGCAATATCCCAATTTTTGTGGAGAAGCCGCTCTCCTTGGATCTCCGCACCGCGGAGAACATCTCCTCAGAAATCGACAGACGATCCCTGCCGTCAGCCGTCGGGCACCACTGGCGTTACCTCGACATCGTCGAGCAGGCGCGCGACCTGCTGGCCGGCCGGCCCGTACGCCTCGCGCTCGGCCACTGGCTGGACAAGGTCCCCCCGGTCGGCTGGTGGCTGAAGGCCGGCATGTCCGGCGGCCAGATCGTCGAGCAGGCCGTGCACGTGCTCGACCTGGCCCGCCTCCTGGTGGGCGAGGTGACGATGGTGCACGCCGTACCCTCCGAGAGCGACGGGGCGGCGGAGGACGGCGAGGTCGACCGGGCCACCGCGGCGGTGATGCGGTTCGCCGGCGGCGCGGCCGGGCTGCTGGCCACCTCCTGCCTGCTCGCCCACAAGCACCGGGTCGGGCTGGAGGTGTGCGCCGAGGGCATCGCCCTGGAGGTCAGCGAGACCCGGCTGCTCGTCGACGGCCGGCGCGTCATCGAGGACGACGGGCAGGCGAAGACGCGGGTCGACCGGGAGTTCGTCAACGCCGTCCGGGGCGGGCAGGCGGATGTGCGGGTGCCGTACCGCGAGGCCCTGCGCACGCATCGCCTCGCCCTCGCCCTCGCCCGCTCGGCCGCCGAGCGCGCTCCCGTGTTCCTCGAACCGAGCGACATCCTCGAGGTGACGCCATGAGCAGCACCCTCGTCAGCATCGAGGCGCCGGGCGAGGTTCGCCTGGTCGAGGAGAAGCTGCCCGACGTGCCTGAGGGCGGGTTCATCGTGGAGACCGTGTACAGCGGCGTGTCCGCCGGCACCGAGCTGACCTACGTCAAGGGCACCAACCCCTACCTGCACTCCAGCTGGGACCCGGCGCTCGGGCTGTTCACGGAGGGCGTGCCGTCGGTGGCCTATCCGGTGCGCGGCATCGGATACATGCAGGTCGGACGCGTGGTCGAGGCGCGCACCCGGGCGGTGACCCCGGGGACGCTGGTCGCGATGTGTTACGGGCACCGCACCGCGTACGTGGCCGACCCGATGACCGACAGGTTCGTGCCGGTGCCGGACGACCTGGACCCGCTGCTCGGCATCTACGTCGCCCACATGGGCCCGATCTGCGCCAACGGCCTTCTGCACGCGGCCCACGACCTGCACGGCCCGGCCGTCAGGGAGCTCGGCGACGGCGTGCGCGGGCGGCGGATCGCGGTGGTGGGCGCCGGCGTGGTCGGGCTGCTGACCGCGAGTTTCGCCCTGTCCGCCGGCGCGGCCGAGGTCGTGGTCGTGGACGAGACCCCGGAGCGGCTGGCGGTCGCGGAGGCGCTCGGCGCGAACGTGCTGTCCGCCGGCGACGACCCGGCGGTGGTGCTGAAACGCCGCTGGCGGCACGGCCGGAACGACCGCGGCGCCGACGTGGTGTTCCAGTGCCGCGGCCAGCCCCGGGCGCTGGCTGCGGGGCTCAGGCTGCTGCGCCCGCAGGGCACGCTGGTGGACCTGGCCTTCTACACGCAGGGGGCGCACGAGGTGCGGCTCGGCGAGGAGTTCCACCACAACGGGCTGTCGCTCCGCTGCGCCCAGATCGGCCGGGTGCCGCGCGGCCTGGCGCACGCCTGGGACAGGGAACGCCTCTCGCACGAGACGATCCTCCTGCTCAGGGAGCGCGGCAGGTTGCTAGAGGACCACGTGATCACTGACGTCGCCGGCTTCGCCGAGGCTCCCCGGCTGCTCTCCGACCTCGCCGCCCGCCGCAGGCAGGCCCTCCAGGCCGTGCTCCGCCACGACGTCGAGGATGAGAGCCGCTGACCAGCTGAAGTCGCTGCAGCCGTGGCCGCGCAGCGTGAACGGGTCGAAGTATTCGCGGAACCCGGCGCTGGACACCGCGCCGATCATCCCTTCGGCGAGCGGCGCCGCCAGGTCGGGGCGGCGGTCCTTGAGGCCCTGCCAGACGAGCCAGGCCAGGTTGATCCAGCTCGGGCCGCGCCAGTAGCGGGCGGCGTCGAACTCGGGCGCGGCCGGTGAATAGCTGGGCAGCACCCCGTCCTTCAGCGCGAACCGGTCGAGTGCGGTGCCGATCAGCGCGTTGACGATCTCGCGCGGCAGCCCGGGCAGCAGGAGCGGGGTCAGCCCGGCGGCGCTGCTGGAGCGGATCAGGCAGCCCGTCCGCACGTCGCGGGCGTGGAAGAGGCCGTCGTCGTAGAGGTGCTCGACCATGGCGGCGGTGACGTCGGCCGCCTCGCGCTCGTGGGGCGCGGGGTCGAGCCCGCACGCCTCGGCGATCTTGGCGAGGGTGGACTCGGCGACGCCGTACGCGGCGTTGAACAGCGGATCCTCGACCCGGAACGCGCCGGGGTCGCGGTAGCCGGAGTCGCGGTAGGCGCGGGCCAGCGCGACGTACCGCTCGTAGTCGCGGTCGGTGGGCCGCTCGTCGGCGCTGACGGCGTCGAGGTCCCTGCGGACGAAACCGGCGGTGCCCGGCTCGACCGCCTGGAGCGGCAGGTCCCAGGCCGGGCTGTTGTCCATGCCCGACTCCCAGGGATGCACGATCGAGATCAGGCCCTCGGGCGACCGTCTGGCGGCGCGCAGGAACTCCTGCTGCGCCACGAGCCGGGGGTAGATCCGGCGCAGGAACGCCACGTCGGGCTCGGCCAGGTGCGCCTTCCACGCCGCCAGCGCGTGGACCGGCGGCTGGACGAGGCCGGAGGTCGCGGAGCCTGACGGAGCGCGCGCCCCCCAGAACTCGGGGCCGGGGAAGTAGGCGCCCTCGGGCACCGCGGGGTTGAACACGATGTGCGGCACCCTGCCGTCACGCCACTGCGCGCCGAACAGCGACAGCAGCTCCGAGCGGGCCCTGCGCGGCGACCAGCGGGCGTTGCCGATGGCGACGAAGGCGGAGTCCCAGCTCCACTGGTGCGGGTAGAGGCGGCGGGAGGGGATCGTGTAGCTGCCGTCCCAGTTGCTCACCAGGACGCGCACGGCCGCGCGCATCACAGGTATTTCCTGATGAAGGCCGCGGTCTGGGGAAGGACGATCTCGGGCTCGCCGCGCAGCCGGCATTCGAGCGCGAGATAGCCGTCGTAGCCGACGGCGTCGAGCGAGGCCAGCTGCGCGCCCCAGTCGATGTGGCCGGTGCCGGGCTGGTTCCTGTTGGACTCGCTGATCTGCATGTGCGCGATGTAGGGGGAGGCCTCGGCCAGCGAGCGGCAGGGGTCGTCCTCCTCGATGTTCATGTGGTACGTGTCGCCGACGATCCTGATCGTGTCCATCGAGCAGTAGGAGACCGCCTCGGCCAGAGTGTTGACCATGTGGTTCTCGTAGCGGTTGAGCGGCTCCAGCATGATCAGCACGCCGTTGCGCTGCGCGTGCTCGCCGAGGATGCCGAGCGCCTCGGTCAGCACCTCGCGGTCCTCGGCGGCGCTGCGCGGCGGCTCGAAGGGCGGCAGCCTGCGCGAGAACTGGCCCCAGGAGGCGGGGGTCATGACGCCGATGCCGCCCAGCTCGCCGATCACCGTGAGCTGCGACCTGAGCTGCTGGATGGCGTCCTTGCGCTTGGCCGGGTCGAAGTCGCCGATGAAGTGCGGCATGTCCACGCACACGGTCGGCATGACCACGCCGTCGGCCAGCGCCCGCTTGAGCTCGGTCAGACGGCCCGCGAAGTGGAAGTCGCCCTTGCCGCGCAGCTCGATGGCGTCGAACCCGGCGTCGACCGCGAACGCGTACTTCTCCTGCAGCGTGCGGCCGGGAAGAAGCTGCTCCTGTACGGCGAGCTTCACTGTGCCTCCTCAAAGTCGAAGACGAGCTGGAGCACCTCTGACGGGTGCTTGTCGAGCAGGTCGTAGGCCTCGGCGGCCCGCTCGGCGGGGACGACGTGCGTGACGAGGTCACGCGCCTCGACCTCGCCGCGGTGCACGAGCTCCATGAACGTGCGCTGCAGGCGTTCGACGTCCCACCGGTGCGCCAGCCAAGAGGCGACACCGCCGATCTGGGAGGAGACGAGCTGCACCTGGTTGTGGTGGAACTCCTCGCCCAGGCGCAGGCCCATGCCGTCGCCCTGGTAGAAGCCCGCGGCCACGACCCGGCCGCCCTTGCGCACGGTCCTGATCGCCTCCTGCAGGCCCTGATGGGTGCCGCTGAGCTCGATGGCGGTGTCGGCGCCCGCGACGCGCTTGCGCATGAACTCGGCGACCGACCCCGAGGTGACGTCGAACGTCTCGGCCGCGCCGAACGCCCTGGCCAGTTCGAGCCGGTCGGCGATGGCGTCGGCGGCCACCACCCTGGCGCCGCTCAGCACGGCCAGGCGGGTGGCGAGCAGCCCGATGACGCCCTGGCCGAAGATCGCGATCTGGTCGCCGAGGTGCACGTCGGCGGCGTGCACGGCGTTGAGCGCGATGGCCCCGACCCGGGCGAGGACGGCGCTCAGCGGGTCGGCGCCGGGCGGCAGCGCGTGGCCGACGAGCTTGCCGGCCGGGACGACGGCTTCGGCGCGGTGGCCCCAGATGCCCCAGACGATGCTGCCGACAGGGGGATCGGCGACGTCGGGCGCCGCCTCCACCACCTCGCCGACCTCCTGGTAGCCCCAGCCGGACAGCGGGTAGGCATGAGTGCGGCCGTCGACGAAGAGCCGTCGCTCGGTGTCCCACTTGCGGCTGAGGTAAGGGTTGGTGCCTCGATAGGCGGTGAGTTCGGTGCCCGCCGAAACCCCGGAGTAGATCGTGCGCACGCGCACGGAGCCCGGCACGAGATCGGCGGGCGGCTCAAGGTTGACGCTGACTTGGCCTGGCTTTTCAAAGGTGATGACGCGCATTCCCCACACTTACGCTTTATGATCAGACAAAAGTCAAAGATTTAGTCGTTGTTTGCACACCCTAGTTGCGCTCGTAACAGTAGTAAGTCTACGACTCCGACCTGGGAGGTGGCTGATGAAATCGGGGTCCCTGACAACGTGTCTTCCGGAAAGCGACCTTACCGACATCGCTCGATCAGCGACAGCGCACGGCTTCGAGGCTCTCGACGTGGCGGGCCGACGGTCTTCTGATGACCGAAATAACATCAGAGTAGATCGTTTCGATGCCGCCGAATGTGATCGTGTCAGGCGTGTCTTCGCGGATACCGGACCGACGCTTTCCACAATCGCCTGTCGCGAGGACAATCCGCGCCCTCCGCAAGGGGCGCAGGTGAACGCCCGGCGCCGCGGCCCATGCTGACGGCAGGGCAGATCCTCCGGCTCATCCGCCAGGGCACCTGCCGCACGCGCAAAGAACTGATCGAGCACACCGGCCTGTCCCGCTCGACGATCACCGACCGGGTCGACCGGCTCATCGACGCCGGCTACATCCACGAGTCGGGGGTGACCGTCTCGGGGGGCGGGCGGCCGCCCTCGGTGCTCGCCGTGGACGCCACCAGGCGGCTGGTGCTGGTGGCCGATCTGGGCGCCGCCCACGCGAGGGTGGCGCTGACCGACCTGGCGGCCAGGCCGCTGGCAGAGGAGCGCACCGCGATGCGCATCGAGCTCGGGCCCGAGGCCGTGCTGTCGTGGGTGCGGCAGGCGTTCCAGCGCCTGCTCGACAGGGCCGGACGGGCGCCGGGCGAGGTGTGCGGGATCGGCCTGGACGTGCCGGGCTCGGTGGACCACGGCACCGGCCGGCCGATCAGGTCGTTCCTGATGCCGGGATGGGACGATCACCCGGTCGGGGAGGCCTTCGCCGCGGCCTACGACGTGCCGGTCATGGTCGAGAACGACGCCGACGCGATGGCGCTGGGCGAGTGGTGGTCGACGTGGCGGGACACGGAATCCCTGCTCCTCGTCAAGGTGTCGACCGGGATAGGCACCGGCATCGTACTCGACGGGTCGATCTATCGCGGCGTCGGGGACGCCGCGGGCAATCTTGGGCACGTGCGGCTGCACGAGAGCGACGACCGCGTCTGCACCTGCGGCTCGCGCGGCTGCGTGGCCTCGCTGGCCAGCGGCAACGCCGTGGCCGCCGGCCTGGGCCACGGGTCGAGCCGCGACGTCGTCCGCCTCGTCCAGGCCGGCCATCCCGCGGCCATCGCGCGCACCCAGGAGGCCGGGCGCACCCTGGGCCTCGTGCTGGCCACGGCGGTCAGCCTGCTCAACCCGGGCGTGCTGGTGCTGGCCGGCGACATGGCCGACACCGGGCAGCACTACCTGACGGGGATCAGGGAGGTCGTCCACCGGCGCAGCCTGCCGTACACGACCGCGAACCTGGAGATCGTCACCACGTCCCTGGGCGAGCGGGCCGGGATCGTCGGGATGGCGGTCGTCGTCATGGAGCACGTGCTCTCCCCCTCCGCCGTGGACGCCGCGCTCGGCGTCCACGGGCCCGCCGGGCGGGGGCGAACGACGGGCTGACCGGTCAGCCCAGGGCGCGGCGGAGCAGGTCGGGCGCCTGCACGAGCGACGGGCCGTACCACGTGAGCAGGCGGCCGCTGACCAGGGCGCAGGAGAGCCCGGGGAAGGCCTCGGGCCCGTCGGTCGCGGAGAACGCGTACGGCTCGTCCGGCAGCACCACCAGATCGGGCCCGAGCCCGGCCAGCTCGGTCAGCGGGATCCTGGGGTAGCGCTCGGCGTGGCCCGCGTAGAGGTTGTCCACGCCGAGGCGCCGCAGCACGTCGCCGGTGAACGTGTCGCGTCCCACCACCATCCACGGCCGCCGCCAGATCGGCACGATCGCCGTGCGCCGCGGGCCCCCGGCGGGCACGCGCCACGCCCGCTCCGCCGCGTCCAGCCAGCCGGGCCGGTCGGTACGGCACGCGTACGCGAACATCCGGCCCAGGGACGCGAAGGCCTCGTCCAGGGTCTCGATCCTCGTCACCCAGACCGGGATGCCCGCCCCGCGCAGCGCCTCGATGTCGGGCGGGCGGTTCTCCTCGGCGTTGGCCAGCACCACGTCGGGCCGCAGCGCTCTGATCGCGTCGAGGTCGGGGTTCTTCGTGCCCCTGACCCTGGCCACGTCGAGGTCGGCCGGATGCGTGCACCAGTCGGTCGCCCCTGCCAGCGCCTCGGGCATGGTGGCCGCCACCGACTCGGTCAGCGACGGCACCAGCGACACGATCCGTCGCACGGTCTCCGGAACCCTCACCTGCACCCCGGTGTCGTCTTCCACAACACGAGCCTAAAGCGGTGCGGACCCGTAGAATCCACGCCATGCGCTGGAGACGACCTGAATGATGGACGTCGGGCTGGCCGTGCCGCAATACGGCAGGTTCGCCGCGCTGTCCAGCGTGTTGCGGGTGGCTCGGGAGGCCGAGTCGATGGGGTTCGCCGGCCTGTGGGCGGGCGACCGGCTGCTGACGCCGCTGCGGCCCAGAGACCGCTACCCGGGGGGCGACGGCCGGATCCCCGAGGCGCACCGGGTGTTCCTCGACCCGTTCGCGGTGCTCTCGGTGGCGGCCTCGGCGACCTCCGCCATCCGGCTGGGCACCAGCGCGCTCAACGCCTGCTGGTATCCCCCGGTGGTGCTGGCCCGCTCGCTCACCACGATCGACCATCTCAGCGGCGGCCGGCTGGACGTCGGCCTGGGGCTCGGCTGGTCGTCCGACGAGTACGCCGCCGCCGGCGTGCCCTGGCGGGACCGGGCGAGCCGCTATGACGCCACGCTCGACGCCCTGGAAGCGATCTGGCGCGACGATCCCGTCTCGTTCGAGCACGAGCCGTGGACGATCGTGCCCAGCCACATCGAGCCCAAGCCGGCCCGCCGCCCGCCGATCTATCTGGGTGGTTTCGCCGCACCCGCGCTGCGCCGCATCGGCCGCAGGGCCGACGGCTGGCTGACGGCCTCGCTGCCGATCCCGATGCTCACCGCGATGTGGCGGACGGTGCGCGAGACGGCGGAGCGGGCCGGGCGCGACCCCGGCGCGCTCCGCATGGTGCTGCGGGCCAACCCCGAGATCACGGAGACCGGCAGGCCTCCGTGGAGCGGCACGGTCGCCCAGATCTGCGACTATCTCGCCGCCGCGGCGGAGGCCGGGGTCCACGCGGTGATCATCGACCTCCAGCACACCGCCACGGGCGACGAGCACCTACTGGAGCTGGCCGCGGAGTTCGGGGGTCACTTGAGAGCGGCCAGCGCGCCCTCGTAGTCGGGCTCCTGCGTGATCTCCGGCACCAGCTCGGAGTAGACCACCTTGTTGTCGCCGTCGAGCACGACGACCGCGCGCGCGGCCAGCCCGGCCAGCGGCCCCGACTCCTGCGCGACACCGTAGTCGGCCAGGAACTCGCGGCCCCGCATGAGCGAGAGCGTGGTCACCTTGTCGAGCCCTTCGGAACCGCAGAACCGCTTCTGCGCGAACGGCAGGTCGGCGGAGATGCAGAGCACGGCCACGCCGGGGTGCTCGGCCGCCACCTGGTTGAAGCGGCGCACCGAGGCCGCGCAGACGCCGGTGTCGAGGCTCGGGAAGATGTTGAGCACCTTGGTCTGCCCGCCGAAGTCGGCGAGCGTACGCTCACTCAGGTCGTCGCCGACCAGGCGGAACGCGGGCGCGCTGTCGCCCGGCTCGGGGAAGGAGCCGCCTACGGTGATGGGGTTGCCCTTGAACGTGACGTCGGACATGAGTGCCTCCTGGTAGCGATGTTCGATTCACTGGATATCAGGTTGGGCCGGGGATCCACGAACCAGGGGGTCAGGCCCACCCGTGGCGGGCGGCGTGCCAGCCGAGTTGCACGCGTGTGCGCACGCCCGCGAGGTCCATCAGAGCGCGCAGCCGCCGCTGGAGCGTGCGCAGCGACAGGTCGAGCTGGCCGGCCACGGACTCGTCGGTCAGCCCTGACAGCAGCAGGCCGAGGATCTTCCTGTCGAGCTCGGTGATCGCCGGCTCGGGCTGCTCGTCGAGCGCGCCGGAGGCGTCCAGGCGAAGGGGGTAGGCCCGCTGCCACACCGCGTCGAACAGCGCCTCCACGGCGCTCAGCAGGCCGCTGCGGTGCAGCAGCACGGCCGCGGGCTCGCCGCCCGGCTCGGTGGTCAGCGGGACCAGGGCCAGCTCGCCGTCCGCCATGATCAGCTTGATGGGCAGCTTGTCCACCACCCTGACCTGCACGCCCCTGCGGACGGAGTCGAGGGTCATCGCGGCGACGCCGGGGGTGGCCAGCACCTCGCGCTCCAGCACCACGAGATATTCCACGCCGCGGTCGACGGCCTGGTCCTCGGCGGTGTTGTCGCCGGGCGGCACCGCCACGAAGGGCGCCGTGGAGAATGAGCGCACCTGCCTGCCCGCCGCCCACTGGATCTGCAGGAAACGTTGCCGTACCGGCTCCATGCCGGTCACGACCTCGATGAGGTCTCCGGCGGCACGGTCGGTGGCCGCCATCCTGTGCTGCTCGGCCAGCGCGACGAGGGCCAGCTCCGCGGTGCGCAGCTCCTCCCTGCGCGCGGTGAGCAGGCCGCCGAGCGCGACCGAGGGCGGCGCGGCCACGTGCCGGACGGGGGTGCCCGCGAGCCGCGAGACCAGGCCGCGCCCGATCAGCGCGACGAGGTCCTCCTCGATCGAGGAGCGCGAGCGGTCGAGGGACTCGGCGAGCTCGGTGGCGGCGCGGGGGCCGTCGATCAGGAAGCGGTAGACGGCCTCCTCACCGGCTGTGAGACCCAGCGCTTCGAGCACGGTGCCCGTCTCCCCCTTCCCGGCCGGAACGCCGACCAGTATGGAAGAGACGACAGGCCCAAAGGCGACATCAGCCCTCAATCGTGACTGCACGGTTATTCAGCCACGATCGCCCGGATGATCTCACGACTCACCGTGTTGCCCCTGGCGTCGGCCGCGGTGGCCTTCAGCGACATCCTGCGTGGTCCCGACAGGGCGATCCTGGCGAGCGGCCCCAGCGTCTCGAACCACTCCCTCGTGACCAGCGCACCCGTCAGCGATTTGAGGGGCATGGTGAGGATTTCACCGTTTCCGCCATGCCCTCGGGTAGGTCATCCGCTGGCGAGAACCCGCCCTGACGGAATCCCGCCAGCGGACCTTTCAGACGTTGCGGCGGTACTGGCCTCCGGCCTCGAACAGCGCGTCGGTGATCTGGCCGAGCGAGCAGGCGCGGGCCGCGTCCATCAGCACCTCGAACGCGTTCTCCTCCGACATCGCCGCCTCACGGAGCCGGGCCAGCTGGGCGGGCGCCTCCGAGCGGTTGCGCTCGTGGAAGGCGCGCAGGCGGTCGAGCTGCGACTGCTTCTCCTCCTCCGTGCCCCTGGCCAGCTCCAGCTTGTGCGGGTCGGAGTCCTCGCCGTGGGCGCCGTTGCGGAAGGTGTTGACGCCGACGATGGGCAACGAGCCGTCGTGCTTGCGCATCTCGTACAGCATCGACTCGTCCTGGATCTTGCCGCGTTGATAGCCGGTCTCCATCGCGCCCAGCACCCCGCCCCGGTCCGACAGGCGCTCGAACTCGCCGAGCACCGCCTCCTCCACCAGGTCGGTGAGCTCCTCGATGATGAACGAACCCTGCAGGGGGTTCTCGTTCCTGGCCAGGCCCCACTCCTTGTTGATGATGAGCTGGATCGCCATGGCCCGGCGCACCGAGTCGGCGGACGGCGTGGTCACGGCCTCGTCGAAGGCGTTGGTGTGCAGGCTGTTGCAGTTGTCGTAGACGGCGATCAGCGCCTGGAGCGTGGTGCGGATGTCGTTGAAGTTCATCTCCTGCGCGTGCAGGGACCGCCCCGAGGTCTGGATGTGGTACTTCAGCTTCTGCGAGCGCTCGCCGGCGCCGTACCTCTCCCGCATGGCCACCGCCCAGATGCGGCGGGCCACCCGCCCGAGCACGCTGTACTCGGGGTCCATGCCGTTGGAGAAGAAGAACGACAGGTTGGGGGCGAAGTCGTCGATCTTCATGCCCCTGGCCAGGTACGCCTCCACGTACGTGAAGCCGTTGGCCAGGGTGAAGGCCAGCTGGCTGATGGGGTTGGCCCCGGCCTCGGCGATGTGGTAGCCGGAGATCGAGACCGAGTAGAAGTTGCGCACGCCGTTGCGGATGAACCACTCCTGGATGTCGGCCATCATCCGCAGCGAGAACTCCGTGGAGAAGATGCAGGTGTTCTGTCCCTGGTCCTCCTTGAGGATGTCGGCCTGGACGGTGCCCCTGACCGTGGCCAGGGTGCGGGCGCGCAGGTCGCGGTCCTCCTGCTCCCCGGGGTCGCGGCCGTGCTCGGCCCGGAACCGGTCGCGGGCCTGGTCGATGGCGGCGTTGAGGTAGAAGGCCAGGATCGTGGGAGCCGGCCCGTTGATCGTCATCGACACCGACGTGTTGGGCGCCGCCAGGTCGAAACCGTCGTAGAGCACCTTCATGTCGTCGAGCGTCGCGATGGAGACGCCCGACGTGCCGACCTTTCCGTAGATGTCGGGCCGCAGGTCGGGGTCGTGGCCGTACAACGTGACCGAGTCGAACGCGGTGGACAGCCGGGTCGCGGGCTGGCCCTCCGACAGCAGCTTGAAGCGCCTGTTGGTGCGGAACGGGTCGCCCTCACCGGCGAACATCCTGGTCGGGTCCTCGTCCGCGCGCTTGAACGGGAACACCCCGGCGGTGAAGGGGAACATGCCCGGCAGGTTCTCGCCGCGCAGGAACCGCAGCAGGTCGCCGTGGTCGGTGTAGCGGGGCAGGGCGACTCTGGGGACGCGGTTGCCGGAGAGCGTCTCGCGCCAGAGCGGGGTGTGGATCTCGCGATCGCGGATCTTCACCACCAGCTCGTCGGCGGTGTAGCGCTCCTTGAGCGCCGGCCAGGCGTCGAGCAGCGCCCGGCTCTCGTCGCCGAGCTCCCGCTCGGCCTGGGCTTCGAGCTCGGCCAGCCGCCCGTCGCCCTCCTCCAGCAGCGACCGTACGGCGGCGAGCTGCTGGCGGCGGCGGGCCACCTCCGCCTGGGCGAGGGTCTCGGCGTGGTAGGCGCGGACCGTCTCGGCGATCTCGGCCAGGTAGCGCGCCCTGGCGGGCGGGACGATGGCGGCCGAGGCCCTGGAGGTGCGCTCGGACACCCGGGGCAGCAGCCCGGGGCCGGCGCCGGGCAGCAGGAAGGGCTTGAGGTGCTGGTAGAGGGCCGTCACGCCGCTGTCGTTGTAGCGGGCGGCGATGGTGCCGAAGACCGGCATGTCGTCCGGGGACACCCCGAACGCCTCGCGGTTGCGTACGAGCTGGCGGCGCACGTCACGCAGGGCGTCCTCCGCGCCGCGCCGCTCGTACTTGTTGATCACCACGGCCTCGGCGAAGTCGAGCATGTCGATCTTCTCCAGCTGGGAGGCCGCGCCGAACTCGGGCGTCATCACGTAGATGGGCACGTCGACGTGCGGGACGATGCCGGCGTCGCCCTGTCCGATGCCGGGCGTCTCCACGATGACCAGGTCGTGGCCGGCCGCGCGGCAGGCGGTGATCACGTCGTCGAGGCAGGCGGGCACCTCGTTGGCGGCGCCGCGGGTGGCCAGGGAGCGGAAGTAGGTCTGGGGTCCCAGGCTGTTCATCCTGATGCGGTCGCCGAGCAGCGCGCCACCGCCTCGCCTGCGGGTGGGGTCGATGGCGATGATCGCGATACGCAGCTTGTCGTCGTTGTCGACGCGGAACCTGCGGACGATCTCGTCGGTCAGCGACGACTTCCCCGAGCCGCCCGTGCCCGTGATGCCGAGCACCGGCGCCCTCGCGTCGCCCTCCTTCGACCCCGCGGCCCGCAGGCCCTCCATCAGGTCGGCGGGGGCGCGCCCGGACTCCACGAGCGTGATCGCCCGGGCCAGGGCCGCCTGGTCGCCGGAGACCACGGCCTCCACCGAGGGCGGGTCGTCCAGCTCGACGTCGCACTCCTCGACCAGCTTGTTGATCATCCCGGGCAGTCCGTAGCGCTGGCCGTCCTCGGGCGAGAAGATGCGGGCGACGCCGCGCGAGTGCAGCAGCTCGATCTCCTCGGGGACGATCACTCCCCCGCCGCCTCCGTACACCCTGACGTGGCCGGCGCCCCGCTCGCGCAGCAGTTGCACCAGGTAGGAGAAGAACTCCACGTGCCCGCCCTGGTACGAGCTGATCGCCACCCCCTGGGCGTCCTCCTGGATGGCGGCCGTGACGATCTCGTCAACCGAACGGTTGTGCCCGAGATGGATGACCTCGGCCCCCTGTGACTGGAGGATGCGTCGCATGATGTTGATCGCCGCGTCATGGCCGTCGAACAGGGCCGCGGCGGTCACGAAACGGACTGGGTGTACCGGGACGTGCACGCCTGTTCACTCCTTCGTGAGGGTGTCATCTCCGAAGATACTAGGACGTCCTACTATTTCCCAAGCCCGTCCGGGGTAGGGTCCCGCTGGAGGGGGTGAGCGCGATGCGTGCACTGACGTTCGCACCGGGCAAACAGGGGACACTCGGCGTCGAGGAACTACCCGAACCCCAGCCCGGCCAGGGCGAGCTGCTCGTCCAGGGGCTGGCCCTGGGCATCTGCGGGACGGACCGCGAACTGGCCGCCGCCGAATACGGCTGGCCGCCGCCCGGCAGGGAACGCATGGTCATCGGGCACGAGTCGCTGGGCCGGGTGCTCGAATCGCCCCAAGGATCCGCCTTCTCACCCGGAGACCTGGTGGTGGGCGTGGTCCGCCGCCCCGACCCCGTGCCCTGCGGAGCCTGCGAGCGGGGCGAGTTCGACATGTGCCGCAACGGCCGCTACACCGAGCGGGGCATCAAAGACCTCGACGGGTACGCCAGCGAGCGCTGGGTCGTCGAAGCCGGCTACGCCGTCCGCCTCGACCCCTCGCTGGAGAGCGTCGGCATGCTGGTCGAGCCCACCTCCGTGGTCGCCAAGGCGTGGGAGCAGATCGAGCGCATCGGGTCGCGATCCTGGTTCGAGCCACGCACGCTGCTCGTGATCGGCGCGGGGCCGATCGGGCTGCTGGCCGCGCTCCTCGGCCGGCAGCGGGGGCTCGACGTGCACGTGCTGGACCGCGCCCCCAAAGGGCTCAAGTCCGGCCTGGTGGAGGATCTGGGCGCCACCTACCACTCGGGCACGGGGCTGGAGCCGTTCGCCGACGCGAAGCCGGACATCATCATCGAGTGCACGGGCGTGGGGCAACTCGTCATCGACGCCATGCGCACCACCGCCGCCGCGGGCATCGTCTGCCTGTGCGGCCTCGCCCCTGGAGGGCGTTCCCATCGGGTGGACGCCGGGGTGATCAACCGGGACATCGTCCTGGAGAACGACGTGATCTTCGGCACGGTCAACGGCAACCTGCGCCATTTCAGGGACGCGGCGGCGGCACTGGCCCAGGCGGACATCACGTGGCTGGAGCGGCTGATCACCCGGCGGCTGCCGCTGGAGCGCGCCCTGGAGGCCTTCGAGCCGAGCCACGACGTCAAGGCCGTCATCGATCTCCCGTCCTAGCGCCCGCCGGGCTCCCGCACCGCACCCTTACCGGAAGGCCGTGCACGGGGTCGGACCGACCGGGCGGCGCGCCGTGCCGTTGCCGGACGGGCATGCGCGGGGCGAACTCAGCGGGGTTCGTACGGGCGGCGCCGGGTGGGAGCGGCCTGCTTGGCGGCCTGATGCGCCGGGCCGGCGGGAACGCGGATCCTGGCGGGGCGGGCGGGCTGCTCGGGGGCCGGATGGCGCTGGGCGGTGCCGGGGTGGGTTGCGGCCCGTGCCTTCTCGCGTACCTTGGGAGGCCGCGTACCGGAGGAGGTCTTGGCGGGACGGCGAGTGGTTGGCGCGTTCCGGGGCCAGGGGAAACGGCGGGCGAAACGGCGGATGAAGCGGCGGGTGAAGCGGCGGTGGGTGCCGCGGCGGCGGCCGGTCACGCGCAGCGTGAGCACGATCGTGGTGATCACCATCGCGGCGAGCAGCGCGGGCGGGGTGCCTAAGACGTCCAGCGGCGAGCCGTTGCCCGTTTCCGGTCGAGGCGCGGACACGAACGGCCGCTCGGTCGACCGGATCTCGTCGAGCCGCTCGGCGTTCGCCTTGACTAATCGCGGGACACCGTAGCCGACGACCTTGTCCGTCTCGCGGGTCTTGCGCTTGAGCCACTCCCGGTCGACGTTGGCCTCGATCGTGTGGATCTTCTTGCCGGCGACGCGCTCCACGACGCCCACATGGTCGACACCTTTGTAACTCTCGCCGCCGCGCCAGTCGAAGAAGACCAGCGCTCCCGGCTCGGGCTTCCGCGTCCACGCGTCCTGCTTGATGAACCAGGCCGCGTGGGAGGGTGTCCACGCGAATTCGCCGACGTATTCGGTGAGGCCGGCCTTGTCCGCGGCCCAGGCGAGGAACATGTCGCACCATGGCGCGTTGCGATACTGGGTGTCTTGGACGCGATCCGCATACCACTGGCCGAATTTGGTGACCTGGCCGCTCTTCTCCCTGTAGCCGAGTTCCTGCCGCACCGTCTTCAGCAGCTCGTCCGCGATCGGGTCCAGGGTGACACCTCCCAGATAACCGACAAATCACGATGGACTGTAATAGCGCCATCGCGCATACGCGTGCGTCACTGCGAAAGTGTCTCGCTATGAGGCGAAATATCGGCTATGCGGTTTTCGGGGCATCAGCACACCGACGAGGCTGAGGAGAATTCTGAGACTCCTGGGATCCGGCCTGCGCTGCGAAGATCAGGAACCTGCGCCGACGCGGTAGACGCTCACCTCTCCGGCGCCCGGCGCGACGACGTCGGCCACGATCACGGTCACGTTGTCGGGAGAGCCGCCCTCGTTGGCCAGATCTATCAACCGCTGGACGGCCGCGCCCGGGTCTGCCACCGTGGTCAGCACCTCGTGCAGGACCTCGGGCCCGAGCACGGTCGTGAGACCGTCGGAGCAGAGGAGGTAGCGATCGTCAGGCTCGGCTTCGCGCAGCGCCATGTCCGGCTCCGCCCTGCCCTCGCTGCCCAGCACCCGCAGCACCATCGAGCGCCTGGGGTGCACGGCCGCCTGGTCCTCCGTTATCCGCCCTTCGTCCACCATCGACTGCACAAGTGTGTGATCCTTGGTCATCTGGTAGAGAGCGCCGTCGCGAAGCAGATATCCGCGGGAGTCACCAAGATGAGCCAGGGCGAACCGGTAGCCGTCCCACAACATGGCGGTCACCGTGGTCCCCATCCCTCTGCGCGCGGGGTCGATGTCGGCCAGCTCGACCAGCCTGCGGGCCGCCTCGTGCACGGCGCCTTCCAGCGCCGCCTCCAGGTCGGCGCCGCTCTCGGGAAGCGTGGCATCCAGCTCCCGCATGACGGCGATCGCCGCCGAACTCGCCAGCTCACCGGCGGCATGGCCGCCCATCCCGTCAGCCACCACGAGCAACCGGCCACTCGCATAGCCGGAATCTTCGTTCTGCTCCCTGCGGCGGCCCACGTCTGATCCGGCGGCATAGCGGATGTTGTGCTTCATACCCAGCAGTAAATCATTGGTTGAAAGACTTCACAAGCAGATGCGCTGAAGACCCTTGTGAACTAATGTGGGCCCCATGAGCCACGACCCGACCGTCAACGCCGGGGACATCGCCCGGCTCGCCGGTGTCGGGCGTGCCGCGGTGAGCAACTGGCGCCGCCGCCACGACGACTTCCCCCACCCGGTCGGGGGCACCGCCAACCAGCCGCTGTTCTCGCTGCGGCAGGTCGAGTCCTGGCTGCGTCGCTACGGGAAGTCCTACCAGGTCTCCCTGGGTGATCGGGTGTGGCAACGCCTGAAAGCCGCCGGCGATTTGCGACTGGGCGAGCTGGTGGCCCAGGCCGGGGTGCTCCTGACCCGCCACGCGCAGGCCACCGCCTCCTCTCCCGCCCCCGGAACCCACGCCGGCGACGGACCCGGCCGGGACGGCGAGCGACCTCGCCCCCAAGCCGGAGACGACCCCGTTGAGAGCGCCAGAACGGTGGACGAACCGGCCGGGCTCGACCCCGAGCTGGCCGAGCTGATCCTGGAGCTGGCCGGGCAGCACGGCCCCCTGACCGCGTACGAGTTCCTGTGTGAGCGCTACCTCGAAGCGCATTCCAGGCAGCTCTCCGTCACCCGCGACGACGTGGCCGAGCTGATGCTCCGGCTCGTCGAACCGGACGGCGCCACCATCCTCGACCCTGCCTGCGGCGTCGGGACGCTGCTGCTCGCCCCCGCACGATCGGTCCACGGCCAGGACGGCGACGAGCGCAGGATGCCCGCCAGGATGCTGGGCCAGGAGCTGAGCGAGACGTCGGCGGCCATCACCGCCTCCCGGCTCCGCCTGCGCGGCATCGAGGCCACGGTCGTGGCGGGCGACTCCATGCGCCACGACGGGTTCGCCGGAGAGCGAGCCGACGCGGTGGTGTGCAGCCCGCCGTTCAACGAACGGGCCTGGGGCTACGAGGAGCTGACCGGCGACCCGCGCTGGGAGCACGGCCTGCCGCCGCGCGGCGAGCCCGAGCTGGCATGGGTGCAGCACTGCCTCACCCATGTCAAACCGCGCGGCCTGGTCGCCATCCTCATGCCCCCGGCGGCCGCCAGCCGCAAGGCCGGCCGCCGCATCCGCGCCAACCTGCTGCGCGCGGGCGCGCTGCGGGCTGTCGTGGCGCTGCCCGGCTCCGACCTGTGGCTGCTGCGCCGCCCCGCGGCGGGCGAGCGGCCGCCGTCCGACGTGCTGATCCTCGACGCCACGGCCGACCTGTCGCTGGTCGAGCCGGCCTGGCAGGCCTATCTGGAGGACCGTTCCGACCAGACCGTACGCATCATCGACCTGCTGGCCGACGAGGTCGACATGACCCCGGCCCGCCACCAGCGGCGTGACGACGTCGGACGGGCGTTCGCCGAGGCCCGCGACCGGTTCCTGGCGGCCGCCGCCGTGCCGCCCGACCTCAAGGTCCTGGAGCAGCCGCTCGACCAGCCCGCCACCACGCTGGGCGACCTGATCAAGGAGGGCCTGGTGACCTCCGCGCAGGCCCCGCCCAAGATGGCCGCGGACGGCGGCGACATCCCGGTGCTGACCACCGACGACGTGCTCAACGGCACCTCGCCGTCCGGCCTCACCAGCACGCAGCAAGGGCTGGTCGCGATCCGCCCCGGCGACGTGGTGGCCTCCTATTCGGCGGTGCGGGTGATGGCCGACGACGGCGCGGTGCTGGGGCCCCACCTGACCCTCTACCGCGTCGACGCCGGGCGGCTCGACCCCGACTTCCTGGCCGGTTTCCTGCGGGCCGCGGGCGGCCGGGTGACGACCGGCTCCAGCAGGTTCGACGTGCGCCGCACCCGGCTGCCGCGCCTGTCGCTGCGGGAGCAGCAGGCCTACGGCGCGGCGTTCCGGCAGCTCGCCGTGCTGGAGGACACCCTGCGCGAGACCGCCGCCCTGGGACAGACGCTCATCAGGCTGGGCCTCGACGGGCTCGCCGACGGCCACCTGCACCCACCTGCTCATGGCCCCACTTCGTGAGACAGGCTCGATCACCCCATGTCGCCGCCTGCTCATGGCCTCGCTCCGCTCCCGCCGCTCCGGCAGGCGACGGCACTCCTCACGAGTTCATGGCCTCACTCCGTTCGGCGGCTCGATCGCCAGACGCCGCCGCCTTCCCCCGTTCTGGTCACTCCGCTCCCGCCGCTCCTCCAGGCGACGGCACTCCTCGCGAGTTCATGGCCTCACTCCGTTCGGCGGCTCGATCGCCAGACGCCGCCGCCTTCCCCCGTTCTGGTCGCTCCGCTCCCGCCACTCCTCCAGACGACGGCACTCCTCGCCGTCCTGACGGTGTAGTTTTTTCCCGATAAGGCGGCAGGAGGGCGAATGGTCATCGGCGACCGCTATGAGCTCGACGACCTGCCCCTAGGGCAGGGCGGCATGGGTGCGGTCTACGCGGGCCACGACCGCCACCTCGATCGCCGGGTCGCGGTGAAGCTGCTCAGGTTGCCCAGCGGGCCCGACGAGGAGCTGGAGCGCAGGTTCATCCGAGAGGCCCGCATCCTGGCCAGGCTGGAGCACCCCGGCGCCCCCGTGCTGTACGACTTCGGCGCCCACGATCAGCGGCTCTACCAGGTGATGCAGTTCATCGAGGGCGTCACGGTGGCCGACGTGGTCAGCGAGCACGGCCCGCTGCCCGTGCCGTGGGCGGCGGCGATCGCGGCCCAGGCGTGCGCGGTGTTGTCGGCGGCCCACGCGCTGTCGATCTGCCATCGCGACCTCAAGCCGACGAACCTCATGCTCTGCCCCGACGGCAGCGTGAAGGTGCTGGACTTCGGGCTGGCCATGCTCCGCGACGCGGACGTCACCACGTTCACGAGGATCGGCCAGATCCTGGGCACGCCGGCGTACATGGCGCCCGAGCAGATCCAGCACGGCGTCGCCGAGCCGCGCAGCGACCTCTACTCGCTCGGCTGCGTCCTGCACGAGATGCTGGCCGGACGCCAGCTCTTCACCGGTCCCACCGACTACGTGGTCTTCGAGAAGCAGGTCAAGGAGCGTCCGCCCGCCCTGCCCGGGCTGCCGGGAGAGCTGGGCGCGCTGCTGGCGCAGTTGCTGGAGAAGAAGCCGGACGACCGGCCCGCGGACGCCGAAGAGCTGTACGAGCGGCTCGACCCGTTCGCCGTCAGCCTGCCCATGTTGCCCGGCTTCCTGACGAGGGCGCCGAGCCCTGGCCGGATGTACGCCCGGATGGCCGGGCGGGTGCTCAGCGACTGATCAGACCCCGCACGACGCCTGCCGGGCACCTGTCCGGTTTGTGAGAACGCTCTCTTCATAACCCCGATTGTTACACAGAGCCCGTTGACAGAGCCGTACGAACGCCTGGAATCTCTTGAGAGAGCGCTCTCTCCACCCTTCAGCACCTACCCAGGAGGGTTTCCGATGACCCCTCGTATCCGGCGGATCGGCCTGTCCTTGCTCGCCGCGTCCGCACTCACCCTGGCGGCCGCGTGCGGCGGCGGCGGTGGCGGGGACTCCGCCGCAGAGGCGAGCGCCAACCCCGGCGAAAAGATCAAACTGACCGTCGACCTCTTCGGCGACTTCGGGTTCAAACCTCTCTACGAGGAATACAAGAAGACCCATCCCGACATCGAGATCGTCGAGAACGTCACGCAGTTCAACGACCACCACAACAACCTGGTCAAGCGGCTCGCCACGAACTCGGGCGCGGGCGACGTCACGGCCGTCGAGGTCGGCTACATCAGCACGTTCACCGCGCAGCCCGCCAAGTTCACCGACCTCAAGCAGTTCGGGCTCGACAAGCGGCAGGCCGACTACCTCGACTGGAAGTGGCAGCAGGGCCTGAGCAAGGACGGCTCGCAGGTGCTCGGGCTCGGCACCGACGTGGGCGGCCTGGCCATGTGCTACCGCAGGGACCTGTTCGAGAAGGCGGGCCTGCCGAGCGACCGCGAGGAGGTCGCGGCGCTCTGGCCGACGTGGGACGAGTACATCGCGACCGGCAAGAAGTTCGCCGCGGCCGACGTGGTCGGCGCGAAGTTCGTCGACTCCCCCGGCGAGATCTTCCGCGCCATGGTCAACCAGGCCCCCGTCGGTCTGTACGACGCCCAGGACCAGATCATCGTGGAGTCGAACCCCGACGTGAAGAAGGCCTGGGACCTGTCGAACCAGCTCACCCAGGAGGGCCTGACCGCGAAGCTGGCGGCCTTCTCCCCGCCGTGGAACACCGGTTTCGCCAAGGGCTCGTTCGCCACGATCATCTGCCCGGCCTGGATGACGGGCTTCATCCAGGAGCAGGCCAAGGACGCCTCCGGCAAGTGGGACATCGCGGCCGTGCCCGGCGGCTCGGGCAACAGCGGCGGCTCGCACCTGATGGTGCCGAAGCAGAGCGACCACCCGAAGGAGGCGGCGGAGCTGATCGACTTCCTCACCTCCAAGGAGAACCAGGCCAAGGTGTTCAAGGAGGAGGGCACGTTCCCCTCGATCCCGGCGCTCTACGACGACCCGGAGATCCAGAACTTCACCAAGCCGTTCTTCGGCGACGCCCCCATCGGCAAGATCTACTCCGACGCGGCCAAGGCGCTCAAGCCGCAGCACCTCGGCCCCAAGGAGGCTGACGTCCGGGTCGCCATCGGCAACGGGCTCGGCCGGGTCGAGCAGGGCAAGCAGACGCCGGACGAGGCGTGGGCGCAGGTGCTCGAGGACGTCAAGAAGATCAAATGAGCACTCTCCCCCTCGCGGTCACGCGACGGCGCGGGAAGGGCGTGCGGCACACCCTCGACGTGAGGGTGTCGCCGTACGCCTACGTGGCGCCGTTCTTCCTGCTGTTCTGCGCGTTCGGGCTGTTCCCGCTCATCTACACGGCCTGGGTGAGCCTGCACGAGTGGACGTTGTTGTCGGAGACCCAGACGTTCGTCGGGCTGGACAACTTCGCGACGCTGCTCGCCGACGACTACTTCTGGAACGCCACGTTCAACACGCTCTCCATCGGTGTGTTGTCGACGGTGCCGCAACTCGCGCTGGCCATCTGGCTGGCGCACCTGCTCAACCGGCGGCTGCGGTTCCAGACGTTGTTCCGGGTCTCGTTGCTGCTGCCCAACGTCACGAGCGTGGTGGCGGTGGTGGTGATCTTCAGCCAGCTTTTCGGCCGCGACTTCGGCATGATCAACTGGGTCCTGTCGTGGTTCGGTGTCGGCAGCATCGACTGGGCGGCGGGCACCGCGAGCTCGCACGTCGCCCTCTCGGTGATGATCATGTGGCGCTGGACCGGCTACAACGCGCTGATCTTCCTGGCCGCCATGCAGGCCGTGCCGCGCGAGTTGTACGAGGCCGCCACCCTCGACGGGGCGAGCAACCTCACGCAGCTGCGCAAGATCACCATCCCGATGATCCGGCCAACGATGATCTTCGTGGTCATCGTCTCCACGATCGGCGCCATGCAGATCATCGCCGAGCCCATGCTGTTCGGACAGAGCAGCGGCGGCGGGGGCGGCATCGCCACCGGCGGGCCCGACCGGCAGTTCCAGACCCTGGCGCTGTTCGTCTACGAGCAGGGCTTCGCGAACTCGACGTTCGACTTCGGCTACGCCTCGGCCGCGTCCTGGCTGATGTTCCTCGCCGTGGTGATCGTGGCCGGCATCAACTTCCTGATCACCCGCAGGGCGAAGGGAGGGCTGGTATGAGGCTGCGCTATCTGACCCTGACCGCGGTCGCCTTCTTCTCGGCGTTCCCGCTCTACTACAGCGTCGTGGTGGCCTCCCGGCACAACTCGGCGCTGGCCGAGGTGCCGCCGCCGCTGCTGCCCGGCGGCAACTTCTTCGCCAACGTCGCCCGGGTCTTCGACACCGTCCCCTTCGGGCTCGCGCTGCTCAACTCCATCATCGTGGCCGGATCGATCTCCGTCGCGGTGATGTTCTTCTCGACGCTGGCCGGGTTCGCCTTCGCCAAGCTCAGGTTCCGGGGCAGGAACGCCATGCTGGTGATCACCGTGGCGACCATGATGGTCCCGGCGCAGCTCGGCATCATCCCGCTCTACATGCTCATGGTGAAGCTGGAGTGGACCGGCACCAACTACGCGCTGATCGTGCCGGCGCTGGTCAACGCGTTCGGCGTGTTCTTCATGACGCAGTACCTCTCGCGCGCCCTGCCCACCGACCTGCTGGAGGCCGGGCGGGTGGACGGGTGCACGACGTGGGGCCTGTTCTGGCACGTCGTGTTGCCGGCGGCCCGGCCAGCGGCGGCCGTGCTCGGCATGCTGACCTTCATGTCGGCCTGGAACGACTATTTCTGGCCGTTGGTCGTGCTGAGCCCGGACAACCCGACGGTCCAGGTCGCCCTGTCGACGCTGGCCAGCGGATACGTCAACGACTACGTGCTGGGCCTGGCCGGAACGGCGATCGGCACGTTGCCACTCGTTGCCGTCTTCGCCCTGTTCGGCAAGCAAATCATCGGCGGAATCATGCAAGGAGCTGTGAAGGGATGATCTTTCCCGAGGACTTCGTCTGGGGAGCCGCCACGGCCTCGTACCAGATCGAGGGGGCGGTCAAGGAGGACGGGCGGGGCCAGTCGATCTGGGACACCTTCTCCCATACCCCCGGGAACGTGGCGGACGGCGACACCGGCGACGTGGCGTGCGACCACTATCACCGCTACCGGGACGACGTCGGGCTGATGCGCGAGCTGCGGCTGGCGGCCTACCGGTTCTCGATCGCCTGGCCGCGCATCCAGCCCGACGGCGCGGGGCCGATCAACCCGCGCGGGCTGGCGTTCTACGACAAGCTCGTCGATGAACTACTAGCCGCCGAAATTTCGCCCTACGTCACGCTTTATCACTGGGATCTCCCCCAAGCCCTCGAAGAACGCGGCGGCTGGACCCACCGCGACACGGCCTACCGGTTCGCCGACTACGCCCAGGCCGTACACGACCGGCTCGGCGACCGCGTCAGCGACTGGGCGACGCTGAACGAGCCCTGGGTGGCGGCGTTCCTCGGCTACGGCAACGGCCTGCACGCCCCGGGCCGCCGTCTCCCGGCCGACGCCATGCGTGCCGCGCACCACCTGCTGCTCGGCCACGGGCTGGCCGCGCGGCGGCTGCGCTCCGGAGGCGCGCAGAGCATCATGCTGGTGGTCAACTCGGCGCCGGTGCTCACCCCCGCCCAGGTCAACAACCCCTCCGCGGTGCCGGACGAGGTGGACGCGGCCGTCACCCACCGCATCCACACGCTGCTGACCCGGCAGTTCCTGGACCCGGCGGTGTACGGGACGTACCCCCAGGAGGTGCTGGACGCGGCGGCCCGCAACGGCGGTACCGGCCACATCGAGGACGGCGACCTCGCGCTCATCAACGCGCCGATCGACCTGGTGGGCATCAACTACTACAACCCGTGCGTGGTCGAGGCGGGCCCAGGGCTGCCCGCGGACGCCGCGTGGCCGGGTTCGGAGGACGTCAGGTTCGCCGCGGCGGACGCGCCGACGACCGCGATGGGCTGGCCCATCGTGCCGGACGGCCTGTCCAGGCTGCTCGTACGCCTCTCGCGGGACTACCCGCAGGTCGGCCTGATGGTCACGGAGAACGGCGCGGCCTTCGAGGACGTCGTGGAGGACGGGCGCGTGCGCGACGACGAGCGGGTGGCGTACCTGGACGGGCACCTGCGCGAGGTGCACCGGGCCATCGAGGCGGGCGCGGACCTGCGCGGGTATCTGGTCTGGTCGCTGCTCGACAACTTCGAGTGGGCGGAGGGTTACCGGCGGCGTTTCGGCATCGTCCATGTGGACTATGCGACACAAACCAGGACGCCCAAGGACAGCGCCCTCTGGTACCGGGACGTGATCGGCCGAAACGGCCTGTAGATTTTTTCCATGCTCTCCCTCCTGCCGGTCCAGCCATGAGACGTCCGACGCTGGAAGCGGTCGCCGCCCGGGCGGGCGTGTCGCGCGCCACCGCTTCCCGGGTCGTCAACGGGCAGACGACGGTGGCGCCGCACATCCGTGACGCCGTGCTGCGCGCGATCGACGAGCTGGGTTATGTCCCCAACTCCGCCGCGCGCAGCCTCGTCACCCAGCGCACCGACTCGATCGCCCTGGTCGTCAGCGAGCCCGGCACCCGCGTCTTCTCCGAAGACCCGATGTTCTCCACGGCGATCAGGTCGGCCTCCATGGAGCTGGAGGCGGTCAACAAGCAGGTCGTGCTCATGATGGCCTCCTCCGCCAAGAGCCACGCCCGCGTGGAGCGCTACATCTCCGGCGGCCACGTCGACGGCGTCATGCTGATCTCCATGCACGGCGCCGACCCGCTGCCGTCGGCCCTGTCTCGGTTGCGCGTCCCCGTGGTCTCCTACGGCCGGCCGGCCGTCCCCGTGGAGATCCCCTACGTCGACAACGACAACATCGGCGGCGCGGAGGCGGGGGTTCGGCACCTGGTGGAGACGGGGCGGCGCAGGATCGCCACGATCGCCGGCCCGCAGGACATGATCGGCGGCCAGGACCGCCTGACCGGCTACCGCAACGTGCTGCGCGACTCCGACCACCGCTCGATCGTCGCCGTCGGCGACTTCACGCGGGAGTCGGGGGCGGTGGCGATGCGCCAGCTCCTGCGCGACGATCCCGAGCTCGACGCCGTGTTCGTGGCCAACGACCTGATGGCGGTCGGCGCGCTGCAGTCGTTGCGCCAGGCCGGCCGGCGGGTGCCCGACGACGTCGCCGTGGTGGGCTTCGACGACATAGAGGCGGCGAAATACACCGAGCCGCCGCTGACCACGCTCCGCCATCCGGTCGCCGAGCAGGCGGCGGCCATGGTCAGGCTGCTGCTCAACCTCTTCGAGGGTGGTGCGAGCGAGCCGGTGATCCTGCCCACCGAGCTGGTGATCCGCGAGTCGGCCTGACCGCGGCCTTGACAGCTCCGACCGCTGACACGACAGTCGGTCTCGACGATCATGCCCCACTCCCCGAAGGGGACCCCATGACCACGAGATCCGTCAGCCGCCGCGTCAGTGTGGCGTTATGCCTGGCCGCCTCGCTCCTGGCCACCGGCCAACCGGCCGCCGCCGACCCCGCGCGGACGACGGCGGTCACCGGCCCGCCCGTCCTCGACGCGCCCGTCTTCAACGATCCCACCGCCGACTCGGACGTGCCCGGCACGCCGAGCGCCGCCCAGTCCGCCGTCATGGACCAGCTGATCAGGCTGATCCAGGCGGTGCAGCCCGGTGGCGACATCCGGTTCGTGATGCACCAGTTCTCCACCGGCCAGCGGTCGAGCGAGGTGGCGAACGCGCTGGTCGCCGCCCACGAGCGCGGCGTGCGGGTGAAGGTCATCCTCGACAGCCGCGAGGACGCCTCCAACGACGCCGTCGAGGCCCAGCTCACCGCCGCGCTCGGCACCTCGGAGAGCGCAGGCTCGTGGGTGGTGGGCTGCGAATATCCCGACCCGTCCGCCGAGAACCGCGGTTGCATCGCGCGCAACTACCAGCACAACAAGTTCGCGCTCTTCTCCAACGTGCTGGTCGGCGGCACCGTGCATCCCAAGGTCGGCTTCCAGACGTCGTCGAACCTGTCCGACTGGTACCTGTACAACTCCTACAACGACGCCTACACCTTCACCGACGCCACGGTCTATGACGGCTACCTGACCTACTTCAACGACCTGCGCGCGGGCCGGCGCACGTCGGTCGATCCCGGCTATTTCTGGACCACCCCGACCGGCACTCCCATCCGGGCGATGTTCTTCCCGCGCCGGGTGTCGTCCGGCGACCCCGTCGTCAACATCCTGCGGCTCGTCGAGTGCTCGTACCAGACCCCCGACGGCGTCACCCGGCAGACCGACATCCGCATGGCGCTCACGGCCTTCAACAAGAACCGCAAGGCCATCGCCGACGAGCTGCTGCGGCTCAGGGGCAAGAACTGCTGGATCGACATCGTCTTCTACGAGAACGCCGGCAACGCCATGGAGAACGTCGACAGCGAGATCCGGAAGATCCTTGGCACCACGGCGTCCAACGGGAAGAAGATGCAGGTCACGCCCTGCCGGTTCACCGTCGGCTCGCGCAGCGTGGTGCCGCACACCAAGCTCATGCTGCTGGACGGCTTCTACGACGACGACATCACGCCCCGCGTCTACACCGGAAGCGCGAACTTCACGTATCTGGAGAACGCCGACGACGCCTGGCTGCGGCTCTCCGGCCGCGACCTGCACGACCGGTACGAGGCCTGGTTCAAGAGCATCCGTGGAGCCTGCGGCGGCCCGCCGCCCAGTTAGACACGGAAGACGCGGAGCTGGAGCGCCAGCGTCGTGTAGTAGCCGACCAGGGTGGTCAGCTCGAACACCACGCTCTCCTCCAGCTTCGCGTATTCGTCGTCGTCGAGGTCGCCTCTGGTCACCAGGGCGCGGGCGACGTCGAGGACCGCCTGCTCGTCCTCGGGCAGTGACAGGGGCGAGCCGTCGCGCAACGCCTGGAGCTGGTCGTCGGTGAAGCCGAGGCCGCGGGCGATCGGCTCGTGGGCGGCCCGCTCGAACGCGCTGTCGTGGTGGCCGGCGACGACCAGGATCGCCAGCTCCCGCGCCCGGTCGGTGAGCGCCGAACGGTAGCGGACGGCCGCCCCCAGCTCCTGCAGCGCGTCGCCGACCGGCGGGCTGAGCAACATCGCGTTGAACGGGCCGGTCAGCCCGCCCTCCGGGTCCACCATGAACGTGCCGCGCGGGCCGGCGGTGATCTTGTCATGGAGGGCGCGGGCGTGCGGCGCCAGGTCGTGCGGGGGCGTTCTGCGCAGGCGGGCCATCAGGCGATGGTAGCGCTGCGCGGCGGGGTCGCCCGCGGCATGTTGACACCGTATACGTCGATGTTTACGGTGTATACACGCCAACGGACGGGGCAAGCTTCATGGCATCACGACTCAGGGCGCCGGCCGCACTGGTGGCCTCGGCGCTGCTGTTCTACTTCGGCACCGGCTTCGCGCCCATCCCGGCGCTGACCTGGCTGGCCCCGCTGCCGGTGTTGCTGCTGGCGCCGCGGGTGAGCGCGAGGTCGACCTTCTGCGTCGCGTTGCTGGCGTACCTGCTGGGCTTGGGCAACCAGTTCGAGTTCTTCCTGAAGACGCCGTCGGTGCCGCTGCCCATCGGGATCGCCATCGTCATCGGCTCCTCCCTGCTGTTCGGGCTGGTGGCCTGGCTGTTCCGGACGCTCCTCCTGCGCGGGCTGCCGCTGCTCGCCGCGAGCGCGCCACCCGCCGTATGGGTGGCTTTCATGTACGTGACCGTTCTCGCCAACCCGACCGGCATCGTCTGGCCGCTCGCCACGTCGGTGGCCGACGTGCCCGTCGTGATCCAGATCGCCTCGGTGACGGGCACGTGGGGGGTGACGTTCTTCGTGCTCATGGTGCCGGCCGCCATCGCGGCGGTGGCCTGGCCGGGAGCGGTCCCGAGGGCGCGGCTGCGCACCGGTGTCGCAGGGGTGGCGGCGTGCGCCGTCGTGCTCGGCTTCGGGGTGCTGCGCCTGGCCGACGCGGGCGGACCCGTCGCGCAGCGGGTGGTGGTCATGTCGGCGAGCCGCTTCCAGTGGGCCCCCGACGCGGCCGGCCCGGGAGGCCAGGCCCTGATCAAGGACTACGCGGCCAGGATCGCGGCGCTGCCGAAGGGCACGATGGCCGTGCTGCCGGAGGGCGCTCTGGGCACCGACGAGGACAGCCTGCCCGGCGCGCTCCAGCCGCTGCGCGCGGTCGCCCGCGAGCGAGGCGTCGACGTGGTGGTCGGGATCGTGCACACGACCCCGGAGATCAAGTACAACTACTCCGTGCACCTCCCGGCCGACGGGTCCGCGCCGGTCTCCTACACGAAGTGGCACTTCGCCCCCGGGGCGCCCTTCCGCCGCGGTGACGCGCTGGTCTTCGCGCACGGCCACGGCCGCGACGTCGGCCTGGCCAACTGCATGGACCTCAACTTCCCCACGCCGATCCGCGGCTACGCCCTGGCGGGGGCGCGCCTGCTGGCGACGCCGGCCGCCGACGAGTTCGGCAACGGCCGGCAGCACAGCCGCAACGCGTTGCTGCGCGGCGTCGAGAACGGGCTCTCGGTGGCGTGGGCGGCCCAGCAGGGCACGCCGATGATCTCCGACCCGTGGGGACGCGTGCTCGCCGAGACCGACACAGAAACGAGCAGCAGCCCGTTCGTCATGGCCGCCGCCGGCGTGCCCGAAGGGCCGGGCACCACCGTCTACGCCCGTTTCGGCGACTGGTTCGCCTGGTTGTGCCTGGCGCTCGCGGCGGCCGGCGGGTTGCGGCTCCTCAGGCGCGGGCGATCCGCACCCGAGACGGCCGGGACCCGCCGGGTCGTCCACACCGCGCACAGCGCGTGAGCGGTCAGCTCGCGGTCAGCCAGACCGTGGTGTCCGAGGGCAGCGCGCCGTCCTCCAGCGGCCCGCTGGCCAGGACGACCTCGCCGGCGGGCCTCGGCACCGGGCCAGGGCCCAGGTTGGTGACGCTGGTCAGGCCCGACTCGCGGGTGAAGGCCAGCACGTTCTCCCCCAGCGGAAGCCACGTCATGGTGCCGTCGCCCAGCCGGTCGCGCCGGATGGCCAGGGCCGCCCTGTAGAGGGTGAGCATCGACCCCGGATCCGTGCGCTGGGCCTGCGCGGTGAGCTTGCGCCAGCTCTCCGGCTGCGGCAACCAGGGCGTGCCGGTCCCGAAGCCGTACGGCGGCTCGTCGCCCGACCAGGGCAGCGGCACCCGGCAGCCGTCACGGCCCGGGTTGGCGCCGCCCGACCTGGCGAACATCGGGTCCTGGCGGAGCTCGTCAGGAAGGTTCTCCACCTCCGGCAGGCCCAGCTCATCGCCCTGGTAGACGTAGACCGACCCGGGCAGCGCCATCGACAGCAGGGCCGCCGCCCGCGCCCGCCGGTAGCCCAGCTCCGGGTCCGACGGGGTTCCGTGCAGGCGCCCGCCGTGCTCGAACGCGGTGTCGGCGCGGCCGTAGCGGGTGACGGGCCTGGTCACGTCGTGGTTGGACAACACCCACGTGGGCGGGGCGCCGATCGGGGTGTGGGTGGTCAGCGTCAGATCGATGACCCGGCGCAGCTCGGCCGGGTCCCACGGGCATGACAGGAAGCCGAAGTTGAAAGCCGTGTGCAGCTCGTCGGGGCGCAGGTAGCGGGCGAACCGCTCCTGGTCGGGCAGCCAGACCTCGCCGATCAGGACGCGCTCGCCGTACTCGTCGGCCACCTCGCGCCACCGGCGGTAGACGTCGTGGACCTCGTCGAGGTCCTCGTAGCCGGTGTCCGACTTGTACAGCAGGGCCGCCGAGTCGATGCGGAAACCGTCGACGCCGCGCTCGAACCAGAACCGCAGCACGTCCTCGAACTCCCGGTGCACCTCCGGGTTGGCCCAGTTGAAGTCGGGCTGCTCGGGGGCGAACAGGTGCAGGTACCACTGCCCGTCGGGCACCTGGGTCCAGGCGGAGCCGCCGAAGATGGACTGCCAGTCGTTCACGGGCTCGTCGCTGAACCAGAACCGGTCCCTGGCCGCCGGGTTCGCCAGCGCCTCCTGGAACCAGGCGCTCTGCGTCGAGCTGTGGTTCGGCACCACGTCGATGATGACCTTGATGTCCAGCTCGTGCGCCTCGGCGATGAACCGCTCCGCCTCGGCGAGCGTGCCGAAGTCCGGCTCGATGTCCCGGTAGTCGGCCACGTCGTAGCCGCCGTCGGCCATCGGCGACGGATACCACGGGTTCAGCCAGATGGCGTCGATCCCCAGGTCCTTCAGGTACGGCAGGCGGGCGCGCAGGCCGGCGAGGTCACCCACGCCGTCGCCGTTGCCGTCGGCGAAGCTACGCAGGTAGACCTGGTAGATCGCGGCTCCCCGCCACCACGTTTGCGACATGCGCTCATCCCTTGATGCTTCCGGCGGTGAGTCCCGCCATGATGTGCCGTTGGAAGATGAAGAAAACGATGATCATGGGGATGCCGGCGATGACCAGGCCTCCCATGACCTGGTTCTGCGTCACCGCTCCCGCCGTCTGTGACAGGCCCACGCTGATGGTCATCTTGTCGCTGTCGGTCATGACCAGCAGCGGCAGGACGAAGTCCTTGAACGCGGCGACGATCGTGAAGATGGAGACCACGCCGAGGATCGGCCTGGAGACCGGCAGCACGACCGACCACAACACTCGCAAGGGGCCGGCGCCGTCGATCTGCGCCGCCTCGATCAGCTCGCGGGGAATGGAGTCGAAGAACCGTTTGAGCAGGAAGATGTTGAAGCCGTTGGCCGCCGCGGGGAACCACAGGCCCCACGGGTTGTTGAGCAGCCCCAGGTCCACGATCGTGACGTAGAGCGGGATGAGGATCACCATCGGCGGGATCATCAGCGTGGCCAGCATGGCGCCGAGGATCACGTTGCCGAGGACCGGCCGCAGCTTCGACAGCGCGTACGCGGCCGTGACGTCCACCGCCATGGAGAACAACCAGGCGCCCAGCGCGTAGTAGACGGTGTTGGCCAGCAGCGTGCCGATGTCGAACAGGTCCCACGCCTCGGCGAACGCGTCGGTCGTCGGGCGGGCGGGGAAGAGCGACGGAGGCATCTCGGCGATCTCCTCCGGCGTCTTCATGGCGCCGGTGACCATCCAGTAGAGCGGGAAGACGAAGGCCAGCGTGAACAGCACGATGACCGCGGCCAGCACCAGCCAGTAGATCCGCCGCCCCCACCTGCTGTTGAGCTGGTGCGGCGAGACGATCGTGCGGAACTGCACGTGGATGGGTCTCGGCGCGCGCGCCTTCCTGGCCCGGCGTCGTGCGGCGGGCCGGACGTCCGTTGCGGAGGTCATGCCTGGTCCTCCCTGGTCGTCCGGAGCTGGAAGGCCGCGAAGACGAGGAGGGCCAGCATGAGCATCATGCCGAGCGCCCCCGCCTGGCCGTAGTTCATCTGCGAGAAGGCGAACTGGTACATCAGGTACGCCACCGAGACCGTGGCGTTCTCCGGCCCGCCGCCGGTGAGCATGTACGGCTCGATGAAGACCTGCATGGTGGCCACGATCTGCAACATCAGCATGAGGAGGAGGATCAGCCGGGTCTGCGGGATGGTGACGTGCCTGATGCGCTTGAGGATGCCGGCCCCGTCGAGCTCGGCGGCCTCGTACAGCTCGGGCGGGATGTTCTGCAGGGCGGCGAGGTAGATCAGCGTCGCGCTGCCCATGTTCATCCACGTCGAGACGAGGACCAGCGAGATCAGCGCCGTGGACGAGCTGTCGAGCCAGGCCAGCGGCGGCAGGCCGGCGGCGCCGAGGATCTGGTTGAACAGCCCGGGCCCCGGATCGTAGAACCACCGGAACAGCAGCACCGCGACGATGGGCGGCAACATGACCGGCAGGTAGACGACGAACCGCAGGTAGGCCCGGGCGTGGCGCAGTTCGTTCAGCACGAGCGCGACGACGAACGGCACGGCGTAGCCGCACAACAGCGCGAGGAGGGTGAACTCCATGGTGTTCAGCCAGGCCTCGCCGAAGGCGGGGTCCTGGACGGCCGCGGTGAAGTTGTCCAGGCCCACCCATTCGGGCGGGTTGATCAGGTCCGTCTTCTGGAAGCTCAGCACGAACTCCCTGACCATCGGATACCAGGCGAACACCGCGAAGCAGGCCAGCGCCGCGCACAGGAACCCGTAGGCCGTCAGATTGCGCCTCACGATTCCCACAGGGTCAGCCCTTGGCCGCCAGCAGGGAGTTCGCCTTGGTCTCGGCGTCGGCGAGGAGCTGGTCGATGCCGGCGTCCTCGCGGCTCAGCACGCCCGACATGGGCACGTCGAGGATGGCGTACAGTTCCTGCGCGTGCACCGGCTCGGCCTTCGGCGGGATCGTGGCGGCGGCCCGCACGTACGGGTCGTAGTTCTCGACCGGCAGCGAGGCGTTCTTCACGCGGTCGGCCTGGATCGCCTTGCCGGTGGGCGAGTCGCCGTAGACGTCGTTGTCGGGCACGCCGACCGGGTTGCCGAGGGCCTTGCCCCGGGCGAAGTCGAAGCGGCCCTTGCCGACGGTGTTGAAGCGGAAGTCGAGCCAGGCCAGGCCCGCCTTGGCCTCCTCAGGGGTGGCCTTCGGGTTGATCATGAACGCTTCGCCGCCGCTGAGCGACGCCTTGGCCTCGGGGAAGCCGGTGATGCCGTAGTCGGCGACGTTGCCCTTGAACTTGTTGACCACGTCGGTGACCACGTCGGGCGCCCCGAGCATCATGCCCACCTTGCCGCTGCCCATCGCCATCATCAGCGACTCCCAGCCGACCAGGAGCTTGTTGCCCATGCTGTCGTCCACCCAGCGCATGTCGTGCAGGGTCTGCAGCACGGCCTTGCCCTCGGGGGAGTTGAAGGCGGCCTTCGTGTTGTCGGGGGTCAGGATGCTGCCGCCGCGGCCGTAGATCGCCTGGGTGAAGTGCCAGCCTCCGGTGTTGCCGCCGGAGTATTCGCCGTAGCCGACGTAGCCCTGGCCGAGGGCGGCGATCTTCTTGGCCGCCTCGCGGACCTCGGCCCACGTCGTGGGCGGGCTGTTCGGGTCGAGCCCCGCCTTGGCGAACAGGGCGCGGTTGTAGACGAGTCCGACGCCGTAGTGGACGTTCGGGACGCCGTACACCTTGCCGTCCTTGGTGACCAGGTCGCGGACGTCGGGGCGCAGGTCGTTCCAGTTCTTGATCGTGCTGGTGTACGGGGTGATGTCGAGCGCCTGGCCCTTGCCGATGACGTCGGCGTAGTTGGTCACGGGCACCACGAAGACGGTCTCCATCTGGCCGCCGGCCATCTTGGGGCCGAACGTCTTGGGGTCGAAGCACGGCTGCTGGTCCGTGCTCTTGACCGTGACCCCGGGGTGGTTCTTCATGAACGTGGCCACGTCGTCATCCCAGGCCTGCCGCTCCTTCGGCGCCGACTTGGCGGGCTGGCAGGCCACCGTGATCGTCACGGCCTCGGCGCCGCCGGCGGAAGGGGAGGCTGGCTCGCCCGAGCCGCAGGCCGTGGCCGCGAGCCCGAGCACGGTTGCGAGCAGGAGTCCGGTGGATCTCTGCATGGTCTGACCCTTCTGATGCGAGGTGCCCACACCATAGGATCGCCAACCGAAGTCCGCAATATTTCGACGGACTATTGCAAGATAACGACTACGTCACGAGCGAGCTCGCGTCAACGGCGCCTTGCCGGGAGCGCGGGCCGTGGAGGCCCTGACCACGAGCTCGGGCTCGAACAGCAGCTCGTCCGCGGGCACGACCGCCTTGTCGATCTGCGCGACCAGCAGGTCCACCGCGGCCCTGCCCATGGCGTCGATCGGCTGGCGGACCGTCGTCAGCGGCGGCTCGGTGCAGTTCATCAGCGCCGAGTCGTCGAAGCCGATGACCGAGACGTCCGCCGGCACGGCGAGCCCGGCGCGGCGGGCCGCCCTGACGGTGCCGAGCGCGAGCAGGTCGCTGGCGCAGACCACGCCGGTGACGCCGCGCCTGACCAGCCGGGCCGCGGCGGCGTGCCCGCCCTCCAGCGAGAACATCGTGTGCTCGACCAGCTCGGGATCGCCACCCTCCGACAGGAACGTCTCCAGCTTGCGCCGCGACGGCATGTGGTCCTTCGGCCCGAGCACCATGCCGATCCGCTCGTGGCCGAGCGCGCGCAGGTGGGCGACGGCCATCCCGGCGGCCACCACGTCGTCGCAGGACACCTGCGGGAAGTCGAGCCGGGCCACGGCCGCGTTCACCAGCACGGTGGGCAGCTTGCGCTCGTGCAGCAGCTCGTAGTGCCCGTGCGCGGCGTCGGCCTGTGCGTAGAGCCCGCCGGCGAAGACCACGCCGCTGACCTGCTGCTGGAGCAGCAGGTCGACGTAGTCGGCCTCGGAGACGCCGCCGACCGTGCGCGTGCACAACACCGAGGTGAAGCCCTGCTGGGCCAGGGCGCCGCCGACCACCTCGGCGAAGGCGGGGAAGATCGGGTTCTGCAGCTCGGGGAGCACCAGGCCGACCAGCCTGGCCCGGTCGCCGCGCAGCTGGGTGGGGCGTTCGTAGCCGAGGACGTCGAGGGCGGTGAGCACCGCCTCGCGGGTCGCGTCGGACACCCCCGGCTTGCCGTTGAGCACGCGGCTCACGGTCGCCTCGCTCACCCCGACCTTCTTGGCCACCTCTGCGAGTCGTCGTGTCATGCGCAAACTATACGGCCTGGAACGCAAGCGCTTGCAACGGCTTACGTGAATCCGGCGCGGTCGCTTGCAGTGGACGCACGGCGCCCTTCGATGACCCGGGCAAGCCCTGACCAGCGAGGAGGGCCTTGGAAGCCATCGCGAGACCCGGTCAATTCCTTGCGAAATGTCGTCGGAATATTGCGGCTATCTGCTTGTCATCCTATGGTTCGGCCAACCGCCTGACCCGAAGGGCCACCCCCATGAGAGCACTCATCGCCGCCCTCGCGTTACTCACCGGACTCCTCGCCGCCCCCGCGCACGCCGCGGCCGACACCGACCTCGCCGCCGGGAAGACCGCCACCGCCAGCAGCCACGCCGACGTCTACCGCGCCGCCAACGCGACCGACGGCGACCAGGCCACCTACTGGGAGTCGGCCAACCACGCCTTCCCGCAGTGGATCCAGGTCGATCTCGGCGCCGCCGCCGACATCAGCAGGCTCGTGCTCAAGCTGCCCGCCGGCTGGCCCCGCCGCACCCAGACGCTGACCGTCCAGGGCAGCGCCGACGGCACGGCCTTCACCACGCTCGCCGGCTCGGCCACGTACACCTTCGAGCCCACCGCGACGATCACCCTCACCGAGGCCAGAACCCGCCACGTCCGGCTGGCGTTCACCGCCAACACCGGCTGGCCGGCCGGGCAACTGTCCGAGTTCGAGATCTGGGGCAGCCGCCCCGACGGGCCCGGCGACCCCGGCGACGGCGCCAACCTGGCCCTCGGAAAGCCCGTCGAGGGCTCCTCCCACACCCACACCTACGTCGCCGCCAACGCCAACGACGACGACCTGAGCACGTACTGGGAGGGCGCCGCCTACCCCGGCACGCTCACCGTGAAGCTCGGCGCCGACACCGACCTGAGCTCCGTCACGCTCAAGCTCGACCCCGCCCAGGCGTGGGCCAGGCGTACGCAGGCCATCCAGGTCCTCGGCCGCGCGCAGGGCGCCACCGGCTTCATCAGCCTCGTCTCCCAGACCACCTACACCTTCGACCCGGCCACCGGGAACGAGGTCACCATCCCCGTGACCGGCAGGGCCGCCGACGTCCGGCTCAGGATCACCGCCAACTCCGGCGCGCCCGGCGGCCAGATCGCCGAGTTCCAGATCTTCGGCGCGCCCGCGCCCAACCCCGACCTGACCGTGTCGGGCCTCACCTCCTCGCCCGCGTCGCCGGTCGAGACCGACGACGTCACGCTCTCGGCCACGGTCGGGAACGCCGGCACCGAACGCTCCGCCGCGACCACGGTCAACTTCTACGTGGGCGACGACAAGGCCGGCAGCGCCGACGTGGCCGCGCTGGCCGCGGGGGCGTCGGCCACCGTGTCCGCGGACATCGGGGCGCGTACGGCCGGCACCCACGAGCTGTCCGCCAGGGTGGACGAGGACGGCGAGGTCACCGAGCAGGACGAAACCAACAACGCCACGACCGGCACGTTGACCGTGAAACCCGCCGACACGGCCGACCTGGTCGCCTCCCCCGTCTCCTGGACGCCGGGCAACCCGCCCGCGGGCGCCACCGTGACGTTCACCGTGGCGATCAGGAACCAGGGCACGGTCGCCTCCGGCGGCGGCTCCCACGGCGTCACGCTCACCGTCGCCGACGGCTCGGGCGACGTCGTCAGGACGCTGACCGGCTCCGTGACCGGCGTGATCGCCCCCGGCGCCACCACCGCCCCGGTCAACCTCGGCACCTGGACCGCGGCCGACGGGAGGTACACCGTCAAGACCGTGCTCGCCGCCGACCCCGAAGAACTGCCGGTCCGGCGCGACAACAACACCAGCACGCTGCCGCTGTTCGTGGGCCGCGGCGCGAACATGCCGTACGACACCTACGAGGCCGAGGACGCCGTGCTCGGCGGCGGCGCCACCCGCGTCGGCCCGAGCAGGGAGATCGGCACGACCGCCGGCGAGGCGTCGGGGCGGCGCGCGGTGACGCTGGACAGGACCGGCGCCTACGTCGAGTTCACCACCAAGGCGCCGGCCAACACCCTCGTCACCCGCTTCTCCATCCCCGACGCCCCGGGCGGCGGCGGCATCGACTCGACGCTCAACGTCTACGTCGACGGGACGTTCCACAAGGCCATCGACCTGACCTCCCGCTACGCCTGGCTCTACGGCCCCGAGGCGAGTCCCGGCAACGATCCCGGCTCGGGCCCGCCCCGGCACATCTACGACGAGGCGAACCTGATGCTCGACGCCACCGTGCCGGCGGGCAGCAAGATCAGGCTGCAGAAGGACGCGGCCAACGGCTCCACGTACGCGATCGACTTCGTGGACCTCGAGCGGGTGGCCCCGGTCGCCAACCCCGACCCGGACGCCTACGCCGTGCCGGCCGGCTTCTCCCACCAGGACGTGCAGAACGCGCTGGACAAGGCCCGCATGGACGCCGGCCTGACCGGCGTCTACCTGCCCGCGGGCGACTACCAGACCTCCGGCAAGTTCCAGGTGTACGGCAAGGCGATCGAGATCGTCGGCGCCGGCCCGTGGTTCACCAGGTTCCACGCGCCCTCGGGGCAGTCCAACACCGACATCGGCTTCCGGGCCGACGCCACGGCCAACGGCACGACGTTCGCGAACTTCGCCTACTTCGGCAACTACACCTCGCGCATCGACGGCCCCGGCAAGGTGTTCGACTTCACGAACGTGGCGAACATGACGATCGACAACATCTGGGTCGAGCACCAGATCTGCATGTACTGGGGCTCCAACACCGACGACATGACGATCAGGAACTCGCGCATCCGCAACGTGTTCGCCGACGGCCTGAACATGACCAACGGCAGCACCGGCAACCACGTCACCGACGTCGAGACGCGGTCCACGGGCGACGACAGCTTCGCGCTGTTCTCCGCGACCGACAACAACGCTGGCGAGCAGCACGGCAACGTCTACGAGAACCTGACCTCGCTGCTCACCTGGCGGGCCGCGGGCGTGGCCGTCTACGGCGGCTACGGCAACACGTTCAGGAACATCCACGTGGCCGACACGCTGGTGTACTCCGGCGTCACGATCAGCTCGCTGGACTTCGGCATCCCGATGCACGGGTTCGGGGCCGACCCGCCCACGGTCTTCGAGAACATCTCGCTGGTCAGGGCAGGCGGGCACTTCTGGGGACAGCAGACGTTCCCGGCGATGTGGCTGTTCTCCGCGTCCAAGAAGTTCCAGGGCATCCGCGTCAGCAACCTGGACATCGTGGACCCGACGTACAGCGGGATCATGTTCCAGACCGGCTACCAGGGTCCGGCGCCGCTCAACCCGATCGAGGACACGGTCTTCACGAACGTGTCCATCAGCGGGGCGAAGAAGAGCGGTGACGCCTTCGACGCCAAGTCCGGGTTCGGCATCTGGGTTAACGAGCTGCCCGAGCCCGGTCAGGGCCCGGCGGTCGGATCGGCCACGTTCAACGGCCTGCGCTTCTCCGGCAACGCCCAGGACGTCAAGAACACGACCTCGACCTTCACTCTGGACATCGATCCCTGATAGCGCCTTCCACCGTCAGGTGAGGTCGGATCTGGTGGGCAGGCCCTGCCAGTCGCTCGCGCTGGTCACCGCGGCGGCGCTCAGCAGCGCCCCGCGGTGCAGGCGTTCCTGGGGGATGAGGCCGTCGAGCGCGGCGCTGATGTAACCCGCGGTGAAGGCCTCCCCCGCCCCTGACGTGTCCACGACGGGCACCTGCCAGCCGGGCACGTCGTACCGCATGCGGTCGGCCCGTACGCTCGCGCCCTTCGCCCCGCGGTCCACCACGACCTCGCGCTCGGGCGTGAGCGCGGGCTTGACCAGATCGAGCTCGTCCTGGCGGAGGAAGAGCAGGTGGGAGCGGCAGGCCAGCTCGCCGAGCACCTCCTCGGCCTCGCGTACGGACGCCCACAGGTCGGGGACGTACTCGACGGAGAAGGAGATCATCACGTCGGCGTTCCTGGCGGCGTTCACGGCGACCCGCACGGCCTCGCGCGTGTCCCTGCCGAGGCCGGCCGTCAGGCCGGTGACGTGCAACATCTTGGCCGCGGCGATCCGGTCGATGGGCACGTTGCCCGGCGCCAGCCGCGAGCCCGCCGAGCCGGCGCGGTACTGGGCCGCCCTCGGCTCGCGGCCGACGCGCGTCTCCCTGAGGAGCAGCCCTGTGCGCAACCCCTCGGACACGCGCATGTCCAGCACGTCCACGCCCTCGCCCCTGAGCACGGTGAGCGCCCTGGCGCCCAGCTCGTCGTCGCCCACCTTGCCGAGGTACGCGGACCGGTGCCCGAGCCGGGCCAGGGCGATCGCCAGGGTGAACTCGGGCCCGCAGACGTCCAGCCTGGCCTCGCTCTCGTGGCGTACGCGGCCGCTGGAGACGACGCCCAGCGGCTCGCCCAGGGTGTAGACGTCGGTCATGACCTCAAACTGTAGTGGCTCAAGTCACCCAAACAGTCTTTTTTCTCGCATAAGCGCAGGTTAAAGCGTGATCAAAAATTTTCTCGAAACTTGGGCCAACCTTTTCCCGAACGGGTGCCTCTAAGCAGTAGAGGAGCCGGCGCCCCGGGCCGGTTCTGAAGTCAATACGGGGAGAGGAATCAGCACCCTCATGAAGAAGATCACAGCAGGACTCATTTCCGCCGTTGCCGGCGGCACCATGCTCGTCACCGGCGCGGGGGTGGCTTCGGCCACCACTACCCACGACACGTACCTGAAGATCCGCGACATCTCGCCCAACCCCGTCGTGGTCAAGGGCGACAAGGAGACCAAGGCCTTCTTCGACGTCGGCGCCAGCCGCCGCGTCGACAAGGTCGTCCTCCGCGTGGAGCCGGCCAGCTCCAAGTTCCGCACCATGCGCACCAAGGGCGTCGACGACCTCGAGGGCTGGCGCTACGCCATCGCCTTCAACAAGAACGACCCCGAGGGCAAGTGGAAGGCCACGGCCGTCGCCTACAACGAGGACGGCAGGCGGATCGCCACCGACTCCGCGTACTTCTACGTGGACATCCGCAAGGGCCGGGCCGACACCAGGATCACCCGGTTCAACGCGTCCCCGTACAAGGTGCGCAAGGGCCGGTCGATCTACTTCTCCGGCAAGCTCCAGGCCGACGACCACCGGTGGGAGGGCGTCCGCGGCGAGCGGGTCAGCATCTACCACCGCGCCAGTGGCTCCAGCGCCTGGAAGTGGGTCGACTCCGCCAGGACCGGGCGGGACGGCAAGTTCTACGGCAAGACGCGCGCCTACCGCAGCGGCAGCTTCAAGGCCGTCTACCGCGGTGACCGCGAGCTCGAGCCGACCACGAGCCGCACGGACTACGTGCGGGTCTACAGCTGGCGCCGCTAGTTCATCCACCTGAGGCCCGGTCCCCTGTCGGGGGGACCGGGCCTCAGGCTTTCCGGATTCGTGCACGATCCGAGGTTTATCGATCACGCGAATGTTGCATGGAGTACCCCATTGCGTTGATCGACCTCGAAGGAGCCGCCGGATGCCGCATCCCGTGATCGCCCTCGTCCTGAGCATGACGAGCACGCTCGGGACGGCCCCTCCATCCGAAGTGTCCGTACGCTACGACCCCGCCGGCTCGCCGCGCGCCGAGCAGGCCAGGAAGCTCCTGAAGGACAGCGGCGCGCTGAAGACCAAGATCCGGGTTCCCCGGCCCGTCAAGGTCGTGGCCAAGGACTGCGGCTCGCCCAGGGCCATCTGGGATCACGCCGAGCGCCGCATGACGATCTGCTACCAGCTGGTCGACAAGGTGCGCACGACGATGAAGGGCATCGCGGAGACCGAGGAGGCCGACGCGAAAGACGCGGCCGCCCGCATGGACGGCGCGCTGAGCATGCTCTTCCACCACCAGCTGGGCCACGCCCTGACCACGCTGAACGGCATGCCGGACAGCGAAGGCCAGGCCGACCAGTTCGCCGCGCTCACGCTCGCGGCCGACGCGCCCAAGCGCGTGGTGTCCGCCGCCGAGGCCCGCCACCTGCTGGCCGGGCACACCGGCGTCGACCACCTGTCAGGCCTGACCCAGTCGGCCACGTTCGCCTGCCTGTTGTACGGCTCCGACCCCGGCAAGCACGCCGAGATCGCCAGGGGCGGCTGGGTCCCCGCCGAGCGGGCGCCCTCCTGCGCCGACGAATACGCCCGTGTCAGGACGGCCCTCGGCTCCATGGCGGTGAAAGCCGGCACCTGACGGGTAGCGTCCGGGGTATGGCTGACGACCTGCTCAAGGATCACGACCCGTTCGACATCCTCGACGCCGAGGCGGCCCGGCTCGACCGGTTCTTCTCGGGGCTCGACGAGGCCGGCTGGTCGAGCCCCTCGCGCTGCGACGGCTGGTCCGTCCGCGACGTGCTGGGCCACCTGGCGGGCGAGGAGCTGTACAACCACGCCTGCCTCGACGGGACCGTCCAGGACCTGCTGACCCGCCTGTCCGCGGAAGGCGTGAGCGGCTACAACGACTTCAACGAGTGGTCCGTGCGAAGGCGCCGGGAGTCGCCCGTCGGAGAGGTCCTGGAGGAGTGGCGGGTCAAGAACGGCGAGACGCGCAGGCGCATGCGGGAGCTCGGCCCCGACGCCCTGCTCGACACGATGGCCGGCCCCTATCCCAACGGCCTGCAGGCCTTTCACTACGACTCCGAGTACGCCACCCACGCCGACGACGTCGGCGCCCCCGTGCCCGCCGGCGAGGCCGAGGGCAGGACCGCGTGGCGGGTCGCCGTGGGGCGGTTCGTGCTGGCGGAGCAGGAGGCCGAGGTGCAGGTCGAGCAGGCGGCCGGGCAGATCCGGGCGTCCGTCGACGGAGTCGCCGCGACGCTGTCGCCCGAGCAGTTCGTCGAGGCCACGGTGGGCCGGCTGCCCGCCTCGAGCGGCGTCGACCAGCGCGTCGTCGCGGCGCTGAGGTGCCTGGCCTGAGCCCTTCCAGCTGCGGAGAGGAGATCGGGTCATGTGGTTGCGCGACCGCTCGGGAACGGAGCCGGTGACCGCGCGCAGCCCCCTGCGCGCGCGCCGGATCCTGTCGTGGGTGGCACTCGTGATCGCCGTGGTGGCGGGGGTGTTCTTCCTCGTACGCGCCATGAGCACGGGCGAGGAGGTATGGCGCTGGGAGGCGGCCATCGCCGCCGCGGTGGCCGTCGTCGCCGCCATCGACCTGGTGGTGCTGCGCCACCGATCAGGTCGCCAGCACGGCGACCAGCAGTGACACGATCACCAGGGCGGCGGCGAGATAGATCATCCAGGCGCGGGGCGCCCTCCTGCGCACGCCGCGCGCGTCCTTGTTGATCTCAGCGACGCGCCTGGCGAGCTCGGGGTCCTCCTGCTCAAGGGCACCCTCGATCTCGGCGAGGATGCGGCGCTCCCTTGGGGAGAGACTCATCGCGATCACCTCACACCGGTGACCACCTCTTACCCGCCGTGGGGGCGGACATGCCGCCCGCCCGGGGGCGGGGCGTCCTCATTCCCGTACCTCCTGGCCGGGCTCACCGCGCCTCCGGGTCGAGCCCGAGGACGGTGCGTCCGCCGTCCACCGGGATCGTGGCCCCGTTGACGAAGGAGGCGTCGTCCGACAGGAGGTGGGCCACGACGGAGGCCACTTCGGCGGGGGTCGCCACGCGGCCCAGGGGATGGAGCGTGGCCAGCTGCTCCTCGATGGCCGCCGCGCTCTCCGGGGCCTGGGCGGCCATGAACGCCTCGTGCCGCTCCGTGGCCACCGTGCCGGGTGCCACGGCGTTGACCCTGATGCCGTGCCTGCCGTACTCCACCGCGAGCGACCTGGTCAGCCCCTCGGTGGCGGCCTTCGCGGTCGCGTACGGGAGGCCGCCGGGCACCGCCCTGGCGGCCTGGTGCGAGGTGACGTTGACGATGGCGCCCGGCGTGCCGGCACCGAGGAAATGGCGTACGGCGGTGGCGCAGCCGACCACGGCCAGGTCCAGGTTGGCCGCGATCAACGCTCTGACCTCGGCGATCGGGGCGGAGTGCACCGAGGCGTCCCGGAACACGGCGGCGTTGTTCACCCAGCCGCGCAGCGTGCCCGACTCCTGGGCCAGGTCCGCGGCCCAGGCGGCGACCTCCTCGTCCGCCGCGTCACCGATCACCGGGATCACCCGAGGGCCCGCCCAGGCCAGGGCGTCGGGGTCGTGCTCGACGGCGACCACGGTGTTCCGCTCGCCGAGCAGCCGTTCGACCACGGCCTTGCCGATACCGCGCCCGCCACCGGTTACCACATAAGAATGATCCATGACACAACGCTATTAGCCGTTCACGCATATAGGACAATGCAATTTCCGGCGTCGTGACTTTTATCACGAGTTGCCGCCACATGAGGCAACAGACGCGTCGCCTGCCGTACGAATGATCGGGCACGCGCGATCATCCGGACCGCCGGATACGGCGTGCTCTATTACGCGTTCCGGCTATTCGCCCCACCGGGAGGTCGCCTTCGCCGGGCCCGCCCGCGCAGCGCGCCGACCGGTCGCGAAGTCATCACGGCGAACGGCGTCGACCGTGGCGGTCGGCCCTACGACGGGAGCCTGCTCGCGGACGCCGGCTGCCTGGCGGTGAGACCCGCCGCGATCAGCAGCCCGGCGGGAATGAGCCCGCCGAGGAACCCGCTCGGCCCGATCAGGAAGACGGCCAGCGCCACCCACCCGAGCATCGTCCAGCCCACGTAAGCCGGGACCTGCTGCCCCTGTCTCCCCATCCGCGACACCAGCAGCCCCAGCAACACGAGGACCACGACGAACCCGCCCGGAAGGGCCCAGAACGTCGTCAGCGATTCGGTGTTCCCCGTCCGGTTGCGCAGGTCACCGGCGAACCAGCTCGACCAGGGGGCGAGGCCGGCGAACACGGCGGTGTGCAGCGCCGCGATGAGGATCATGGTGCGGCCGGCCCAGACGGTGAGCCGGCTCGGGGGCGTGTCAGTGCTCATGACAGCCATCCTCACCGGGTCGCGACCTGGGACACTCCCCTGCGGGAGCGATCAGCGTCCCCCGCTACGGGGAGGAGCCGCGACGACCGTCCCACGGGATCAGGTGACTTACCGTGGAGCGAGTCGACCGGCGGGGCACCCGCCCGATCTTCCGATCGCCGTCGGCGAACTCACGAAAAGCCGTCCCCCGAACACGTAAGGTAGCCGCATGGATACACCCCTCGAGGTCCTCCACCGCGTGTTCGGCTACGACTCGTTCAGGGCGGGTCAGCAAGAGATCATCGACCATGTCGTGACCGGCGGCGACGCGCTCGTCCTCATGCCCACCGGCGGCGGCAAGTCACTGTGCTATCAGATCCCCGCCCTGGTGCGACGCGGTGTGGGGGTGGTCGTCTCGCCCCTCATCGCGCTGATGCAGGATCAGGTCGACGCGCTGCGGGCGCTCGGCGTGCGGGCGGGGTTCCTCAACTCCACGCAGGATTTCGACGAGCGCCGGCTGGTGGAGTCGGAGTTCCTGGCGGGCGAGCTCGACCTGCTCTATCTCGCCCCCGAGCGGCTGCGCGTCGATGCCACGCTGCGGCTGCTGGCCAAGGGTGACATCTCGATGTTCGCCATCGACGAGGCCCACTGCGTGGCGCAGTGGGGCCACGACTTCCGCCCCGACTACCTCGAGCTGTCCAAGCTGCGCGAGTCCTGGCCCGACGTGCCGCGCATCGCCCTGACCGCCACCGCCACCCCGGCCACCCGCACCGAGATCTCCGCCAGGCTCGGTCTCGACGAGGCCCGCCACTTCGTCGCCGGCTTCGACCGGCCCAACATCCACTACCGCATCCTCCCCAAGAGCGAGCCCAAGCGGCAGTTGCTCGACTTCCTGCGCACCGAGCACCCGGGCGATTCGGGCATCGTCTACTGCCTGTCCCGCTCGTCCGCGGAGAAGATCGCCGAGTTCCTGGCCGCCAACGGGATCGCCGCGGTGCCCTACCACGCGGGCCTCGACGCCCGCACGCGCGCCGCCCACCAGGCCCGCTTCCTGCGCGAGGACGGGCTGGTCGTGGTGGCCACGATCGCGTTCGGGATGGGCATCGACAAACCCGACGTGCGCTTCGTCGCCCACCTCGACCTGCCCAAGTCGGTGGAGGGCTACTACCAGGAGACCGGGCGAGCCGGGCGCGACGGCCTGCCCGCCACCGCGTGGATGGCCTACGGCCTGCAGGATGTGGTGCAACACCGGCGGATGGCCATGGAGGGCGACGAAGCACACCGCCGCCGCCAGGTGCACCACCTCGACGCCATGCTCGCGCTCTGCGAGACCGTGGGCTGCCGGCGGATGATGTTGCTCGACTACTTCGGCCAGAAGAGCTCGGAGCCCTGCGGCAACTGCGACACCTGCCAGACGCCTCCCGAGTCGTGGGACGGCACGACCGCGGCCCAGAAGGTGCTCTCCACCGTGTGGCGGCTCGACAAGGAGCGGCGCCAGAAGTTCGGCGTGGGGCAGACGGTCGACATCCTGCTCGGCAAGAAGACCGCCAAGGTGCTCCAGCACGGCCACGAGACGCTGACGGTGTTCGGGGTCGGGGCCGACCTGGGCAACGCGGAGTGGCACGGGGTCGTGCGGCAGCTGCTGGCCCAGGGGCTGCTGGCGGTGGAGCCCAACCACGGCGCGCTGGTGCTCACCGACGGCAGCGCGGAGGTGCTCAGGGGCCGGCGCGAGGTGCCGCTGCGCCGTGACACGCTGCGCCCGGCCCGCGCCAGGACCGCGTCGGCGAAGGCCCAGGTCGCGGCCGAGCTGCCCGAGGAGGCGGCGCCGGTCTTCGAACGCCTGCGCGCCTGGCGCGCCGCCACCGCCAAGGAGCAGGGGGTGCCCGCCTACGTCATCTTCCACGACGCGACACTGCGCGAGATCGCCACCCGATCGCCGTCCTCGCTGGCGGAGCTGAGCCAGGTCAACGGCGTGGGCGAGAACAAACTGGCCAAATACGGCGAGCAGGTGCTGGCCACGTTGCACGACAACCCCTGACACCCGGCCATCGGGATCGGAGGGCGGCGACCAGCCGGGTCGGGTGGTGGCGACGGCCGCACGAAGAACGGTCGTCGCCACCACGTTGCTCGGCCCAGGCCGCGGCGATCCGCCGGGTCGCCCCGCCGACCGGGCCGGACGGATATCCGCCCCCTTGTGACACGGAATGCCCCGTGTGATGGTCCGGTGGTGACCGGTGGCCACTTACGATCTTCCCACCGTATCGGATGGATCGTTGGGGGTTCGCGGAGAGTCATGTCCGGGTGACTGCTCTGTACAGCACGATCGTACGGCGTTTTGTGTGGTTTTGGTGGGATGGGCGCGCTCGATTACCTCGGGTGGCGCCCGCGACGCTTCCCCCTCCAAGAGTCGATCCATGCGGAACACCCAAGATCTCCTGTTGATGGACGAAACCGCGCCGCGCCTGCACGTCCGTGGCCGGGATCACGTCCCCAGGTGTGCGCGCCAGTCCGGGTCGCGGCCCAGGAAGGCGAGCAGGTGATCCTGCGCGGGCGCCTGGCGCGGAACGACCACGCGCGCGGCGAACCTGCCCGGGCGGTCCGCGGGCGTGACGAACACCCGGGCCAGCTCCAGCAGTTCCTCGGCCATCGCGGGCGGGATCGGGCGGTGCTCCCCGCACGACCTGGCCACGTCCCAGCCGTGCACGGCGATCTCGATCGCGCCGACCGCGGCCACCATCGGGCTCGACACGTGCCATCCGCCGATGGAGACGGGCTCGTCGGCGAGCAGGGCCGTCCAGAGACCGAGCACCGCCGTCGCGTCGTCCCTGAGATGCAGGGCCGGATTGGCGGCCGCCGGGCGGGGAGCGGCGGCCCCGCAGAGCTCGACGGCACGGGACGCCGCCGCCTCGTTCAGGCTCCGCAGCGAGTCGCCGACGTGGTCGAGCAGCCGCTGCAGGCTCCAGCCGGAGCAGGGCGTGCCGCGGCAGAGCACGTCCGGCGTGACGACCCGCAGGCTCCCCACGGCATACTCGATCGCCCGCTCCAGCAGCGCCACACCGGCGGCCAGTGCCCGATTCTGCTCGCCCATCATCGCCTCCTCGGACAGGAAGACCCGGCCACGGCGGGAAATTCATCGCAACCTTCCTGGCCGATCGGAAGTAGACAACGTGAGGAGGTTCGATCATGAGGTGGCTGACATGCGGGGCGGCCGTGCTGGCGGCGGCCGTCCTGGCCGGATGTTCGACCGCGGCGCCCGCTTCTGGTCCCGCCCCGAGCGGCGTGGCGAGCCCGACCGCGGGCGGCGTACCGAGCGGGGCGGCGAGCGCGACCCCGACCAGCGTGACGACCCCGGCTCCGAGCGGCGCCGCCGGCGCCACCCCGGACACCGGCCGGAGCGGCGGGTGTGCGGACGCCGTGGCGCCGCCGGCGGGCGGGGGGTTCCCCGAGGTCCAGGGGACGGCTCAGGACGCGGAGCTGTGGGGGCTGCTCTTCGTGAAGAAGACCCCGCTCCACCATGGCGACGAGATCAAGATCGTGTGGCGGATGACCGGTGAGGGGCCGCTGCGCGTCAAGGCCACGCTGCCCGGCGGCGCCGCCGCCACGCTCGTCTGGGGGCCCGAGGAACACGGCGGATCCACCTGGCGGCGGCCCGGTCAGGAGTGGGGCACCGGGTTCGTGTTCCCCGAGCCGGGATGCTGGAAGGTCGAGCTGACCCGTACGCGGGGCTCGGGGCACGTCTGGCTGGCCGTGGACTGACCCCGCGCCCGCCCCGGCCGAGGGCGGTTCCAGGCCGAAAGACCACGCCCGTCGCCGAAGAGCCACGCCCAGGCCCGGAGCAGAAGGCCCGGACCCACCGTCCGACGCCAGGAGAGCCACGCCGGGGCCGGGTCGGGAGGGTCAGGTCTGGGGCAGGGCGCGGTCGATGAAGGCCGTGACGTCGTCCAGCACCGCGTCCTTGTTGGACTCGTTGAACACCTCGTGCCGGGCCTCCGGGTAGACGTGCTCCGTCAGATCGGTGCCGCGCACGGCCTCGACGCCGGGGCGGCTGCCGCTGATCGGGACGAGCTCGTCCGCCTCCCCGTGCACCCACAACGTCGGCAGCGGTCCGAGCGTGCCGCCCTTGGTGATCGTGGCCAGCGTCGTCGCGAACGCCTCCAGGGTGGCGCGCTTGAAGGGGCCGTGCCACACCAGCGGGTCGGCGGCGTACGCGGTGCCGACCGTGAGGTCGCGGGAGAGGGTCGCCGGGTCGATCGGGGTGTCCGGCGGCTCCTCGTAGGCCAGCAGCTCCGGCACGATCGCCCAGCTGCCGATCACCGGCCCCGACAGGACGAGCGCGGCCAGCCCGGCTCCGTAGCGCTGGGCGTAGCGGGCCGCGATCAGGCCGCCCATCGAGTGGCCGATCACCACGACGGGCACGTCCGGGTGCTCGGCCCTGCCGCGCTCCTCGACGGTGTGCACGTCGGTGACCACGTCTTCGAAGTCCTCGATGAGCACGCGATCGCCCTCGGATCTGCCGTGGCCCATGTGGTCGGGCCCGTAGACGGCGGCGCCGTGGCGGACGAGCCGGTCGGCCACGTACTCGTAGCGGCCGATGTGCTCGCCGTACCCGTGGACCAGCACGGCTGCATAGCGCGGCCGGTCATTCGGCCAGCTGCGGACCGTGATGCGACCCCTGGTGCCGGAGAAGGTGTGCTCCCGTGACTGCGCCATCGCTCACTCCTTGATCGAAAGTGCGGCGAGCGTACGCCCGGAGCCGCCCGGCCGTCCACCTGACCTGCTGCGTCCGCCCGCTTGCTTCCACCCGATCGACCGGCGGGTCGCAACAGTGGCAGTGCTGGGCTGGACCTCGGCGGCGGTGGCGGTGGCGCTCGGGGCGTTATGGGCCGCGCCGGCCACGAGCGTGACACCGCTACCGGTGCTCACCCTGTGCGTCCTGGCGGCAGTGATGCTGACCGCACTGATCGCGTGGAATCGTCGCACCTACGGGCCGTGGTCGCGGCTCGCGACACCTGCCGGTGAGGAGATCTTGAGGCGGCCAAGCGGGATAACCCCCGGGACACCGCCAACGGCCCCGTCGCGATCGCCCTGTACGGTTCGCGTCGCGCGGAGCTGAAAACCGCGCTCGGCCTGCGGCGGCCCCTGACCGCCGCAACAACAGAGGTAATCCTCGTGCTACAGCTCCGCGAAGCGGGATGAAAAGCACTTTGTGATCACCGATAAGCCACGGACGCCGGCGTCATGCGTTCCGTGCCGGCCGGGTCCCTCCGCCCGGCCGGCCGTCACGGGGCCACGGCGGGAACGCGCGTGAACGCGGAGCGGCGGCTACCGCTTCGGGCAGAGCACCGCTTCGGCCGCCTGCTGGATGATCGGGTTAGGGGCATGCGGATTGATGGTCAGCGTGGTGGAGACGGCGAACTGCACGCGCCCGTCGAGCGTGCTGTAGGTCGTCGCGTTGAAACCTGCCGCTGCGCCTCCGGCAACCCGCATCGGCGGCTCGTTCCCGCATAGGCGCTCGGCGGGAGGCGGCGCTTCCGGCTTGCCGGGCGGCTTCTCGTCCCAGACCTGCTGCAGGTCGTCCGGCAACAGCTTGTCCTTCTCGAACGCGCTGAAGAACCTGCCCATGTCACGCGCGGTGGAGACCACTCCTCCGGTGCCCGCACCGTAGCTCGAGTTGAGCCGGTCCATGTCGTGGAGCTTGCCCTCGTCATCACGAGCGTAACCGTGCCCGTGCGGGCCCTTGATGCCCTCAGAGGACCTGGCGGTCCCGTAGGTGCGGGTCATCTTGAGCGGGTCGAAGATCCGCCGCTTGAACTCCTCTGTGGAAGGGTTGCCGGTGATCTCCTCGATGATCATTCCGAGGAGGATGAAGTTGGTGTTGGAGTAGTGGTACTTCTCGCCCGGCTCCCCCGTCCTGGGCAGGTCGCGGGTCTTCCTCACCAGATCGGCCGGCGAGTAGTCGGTCGTGAAGTCGAAGATGTCGAGGTGGCCGTTGGGGATGCCGGAGGTCTGCTGGACAAGGTGCCGGACGGTGATCTCGTCGGCGAGTTCCACAAGGTCCTGCTCGACCACGATCGGCAGCACGTCGCTGAGCTTGTCGTCCAGGTCGAGCTTGTCCTCCTCGACCAGTTGCAACGCCACGGTGGCCGTCATGTACTTGCCCTGGGATCCGATGCGGTAGCGGGCGTTCTCGGGAATCTTCCCGCCCTTGCCGTCCAGGAGCCTGGAGCCGGCCGTACCTCCGTCGACCTTCTTGCCGTCGACATAGAGCTCGCCGATGGCCCCGACGATCCCGGGGTTCTTGGCCAGGGCGGTCAGCGCCTTCTGCACGTCCCCGTACCGGGGCTTGGCCTCGGCGGTGGCGGTCTGCACGCCGCCCAGCGCCATCATCGCGCAGGCCAGCCCGGCAATGCCGATGGCCTTCGTGCGATTCATACTCGTGGTCCTTCCTTGCCGGAAACATCTGGAAGGCGCCGGCCGCATGCCCGGAACTCGCCGAGCCGGAGCCACCGCGACGCCGGCCTCATGTCTAGAGCAGCAGACGTTTCCGCGCCGTTTCCGGCTCCCGGAGACCCGCTCCTGGCCGGCTCGATCATCGCCCAGCGGGTCATCGCTCCGGCCGCCGGGGAAGAGCCACGACCAAAGGATTTTTGGACAACGCTTTTTCATCCAGCCCGCAGGATGATGTCCTTCAGTTCAGCCAGAGTTTCGATTCGATAGGCAGCCTGCGCGAAGTCATGTGACTTCGTGAAGTCGTTGTGGACCACAGCACAGTCGATGCCGGCCGCCACGGCCGACTTCAGTCCTCTGGAAGAATCCTCGACGACCAGCGCCTCTTCCTTGGTGGCTCCGAACCGCTTCAAGCCGATCAGATATGGTTCCGGATGCGGCTTGGTGAGCTGGCAATCTTCACGAACGACGACGAAATCCATGAAGTGCTTGATCTGACGCTCTTCATGGATGAGCTCGAAATCCGCACGTTTCGCAGTCGTCACGATGGCCATACGAACGTGTTTCGACAGTTCAGCCAGCGCCTCAACGACGCCTTCGATCTCGATGGCTTCTGTCCTCAGATACTCTTGATAGAAGTCATCACGGATCTGACGCTGCCTGCTGATGGTCCTTTCATCAGTACCGGCCGCCCTGGCCTGAGCCCATGTGCCCGATCCCTGGCTCATCCCCCGGAGATACTGATCCTTGTCCAAGGTCAAGCCAAGGTCCGCCAGGGCCAGCCTCCCGGCTTCGTAATACCAGAATTCGGTGTCCACCAGAACGCCATCGTGATCGAAGAGAATGTACTTTCGCACTGTCCCGGGTCCTTTCCGGCAGCCGGAGGATGGCGGCGCCTGGCCGGCCGGGCTCGCTCGTGCGCCCCCCTCGTCATGCGATCCGTGCCGGCCAGGTCCCCTGCGGCCGGCCGTCAGGAGGCCGCGGTGACGTAGTCGAAGTCGTCGTCGGAGAGCGTGCGCCGCAGGATCCGCAGCACCTTGGCCGCGTCGTCGTGCGGCCCCTCCACGTAAAAGGGCCTGCCGTCGCGGCCGAACGTGATCGCCGACTTCTCGTCCCACGCGCCGAGCGCGCCGGCCGCCGGCTCGAACTCCTCGTCGGGCTCGAACCCGAGCGTGCGGGCGTAGTCGATCGACCCGAGCACGAGGTGCCTGGCCAGCTCGATCGGCGCCTCCTGCCATCCCGCGTACTCGCCGAAGAAGTATTCTCGAAAGCGCCGCAGCTCGAGGTCGTCGAGCACGTCGGGCCCGATGGCGTTCTTCACGCCCAGGCAGTAGACGTCGGCGAGGTAGCCGCAGACCGTCATCCGGTCCCACGTGTGCCGCCGGGCCACGAGCACGCACACCATGCCGTCCGCGCCGGAGCCGGGGGCTTCGTCCACCCAGCCGCGCGCGGGGTCGACGTCGAGGCCGTCGCTCCAGCCGGTGTTGATCCAGCACCCGACCACCTCGGGGTCGCCCGTGGGGGCGGTCTCGGCGGCGATGGCCCGCACGAGCGGCGCGACGACCGACGGCGCGACCTTGAGCGCGCGGGCGATCTCCTTCGGGGAGCGGCCCTGAAGGCGCAGCTCGCGTACGCGATCTTTCAAGTTCATGGGAGGAGCCTAGCCGTCCGCGAGCACGTCAGCCCGCCGACGACGTCACCGTGTCCACGCCCGCCTGCCCCACGGATCGGCCCGAGACCAGGACGAGGGCGAGGTTGCGAAGGTCGGACAGGCGGGTGAGCGGGTCGCCCGCGACCGCGATCAGGTCCGCCCGCTTGCCCGCCTCCAGGCTGCCGGCGACCTCCCCCACCCCGCAGGCGTCGGCGGCGCGCACGGTGGCCAGCTCGATGATCTCCGCGTTGCCGAACCCGGCCTCCGCGAACACCTCCAGGCTCGCCACGAATCCGTCCGTACGGTTGGCCACGCCGCCGGAGACGAACCCGGCGTCGGTCCCCGCGATGAGCCGCACGCCCGCCTCCCGCATGGCCACGATGCCGCTCAGCCAGTCGTCGAGCATCTCGGCGCCGAGCACCTCGCGCGAGCGCCAGAACACGCCGTGCAGGGTCGGGCAGACGTACGTGCCGCCGGCCGCGACGAGGTCGGCGAGCTTGGAGTCGTAACGATGGCCCGAGGGCGTGAAGAACGAGCAGTGCTCGATCGTGGTGACCCCGGCTTCGAGCGCGCTGCGGATCGCCGCGTGGGCGTGGGCGTGCGCGGCGACGCCCTTGCCGCGCGCGCCGGCCTCCTCCACGACCACTCTGAGCTGCTCGGTGGTGTACTGGGGCACCCAGCTCGGAGGCGCGCCCGGCGTCATCTGGCCGCCCGAGGCCATCACCTTGAGGCAGTCGGCGCCGGCCCGCAGGTTCTCCCTGGCCACGCGGCGGATGGCGACCTCGTCGTCGGCCTCGCCGCCCATGTACCAGCAGTGGCCGCCGGTGATCGTGATGGGCCTGGTGGCGGCCACGATGTGCGGGCCGACGGCCAGCCCCTCCTCGATCGCGTCCCGGAGCGCCAGGTCGAGGAAGTCGCGCCCGCCGAGGTCGCGGGCGGTGGTGACGCCGGCGGACACGAGCTTGCGCGCGTTCTCCGCCATCCGCAGCAGCAGGTGGTGGTCGCTCTCGGCGCTCCGCCGCGTCACCGGGTCGACCGCGGCGTCGAACCCCAGGTGCACGTGCGCGTCGACCAGGCCGGGCAGCACCGTGTGGCCGGGCAGCTCGACGACCTCGCCGGCCTCGCCGGCGCTGCCGCGCGGCCCGACCGAGACGATCGTCGCCCCGTCGACGAGGACCTCCCCCTCGGCGATCACCTCTCCGGGACGTCCGGTGAGCACTCTGGCCGCGCGAATGATCCGCATGATCTCACCCTGTCATGGTCCTTCGGGCGCCGAGAAGGGGATCGTCAGCGCCGTACGCCACCGCGAAGCAGGTCGTGCACGTCCACCAGCTTGTACGCCGCGCCCTCCGCGTACGCCGCCGCGAACCCCTCCTCCCCCAGCGCCTCGCGTGCCCTGGCCGTGACCCGGTCGATCTCGACCTGCTCCGGCGGCCCCGCGGGGGTCCGGTTGTGCTCCCTGGCCGCGGCCGCCAGCCCCAGCAGCAGGGCGGCCTCGCCGGGCGCCCCCGTCGCGGCGGCCGCGCCCTCGACGGCCCACGCCATCGTCCTGGGGTCACCGATCTTCGCGGCGCCGGCCAGCGCCTCCAGCTGCAGGTCCAGGGCGGTGGCCGGGTCGCCGCGCCCTTCCGTGAGGAATCCCAGCTCGATCAGCGTGGACGGGACGTGCAGGGAGGGCTCGGTGTCCGGGTCGCGCGGCACGCCTTCGAGCAGGCGGCGCAGGTGTTCCTCGGCCAGGTCCGGGAGCCCGGCGCGGCGCGCGGCGAAGGCCAGGCCCATCCTGGCCATGACCTCGCCCTCCTTGTAGCCCTGCCCGATGGCCAGTTTCATGGCGCGCTCGCAGATCTCGACGGCGCCGTCGTAGTCGCCGCTCGAGAACGCGGTCCAGCCCAGCCACGCCGTGTGCGTGGCGGCCTCCGTCCACAACCCGAGGTCCTCGGCCATCCGCAGGCCCTCGCCGAACAGCCGGTTCGCGCGCTCGGCGTCGTGGGCCATCTCGGCCTGGGAGGCCAGCCACTCGGTGGCCCGCAGCAGCCCCCAGCGGTCGCCCAGCTCGGTGAACAGCCGCGCGCTCTCCCCCGCGGTGCGTTCGAGCGCGTCCAGGTCGCGCTGGGTGAACGCGTCTCTCGCCTGCCGGGTCAGCGCCGCGGCGATGCCCCACCTGTCGCCGAGGGCCCGGAACGTGGCCAGCGCCCGGCTGGTCAGCTCCTGCCCGGTCGGCATGTCCCTGAGGTGCAGGCCGACGAACAGCTCGGCCCTGGCCCGCGCGCCCGGGTCGTCGATCGCCGCCAGCGCGGGCTCGTACGCGACCTGCTCGCCCAGGATGAGTGCGAACCCGGCGTGCCAGGCGGCGGCCCTGGCCCTGGCGGGGGACGGCCTCCCTTCGATCGCCAGCGCCTCCGCGAACGACCGCAGGCCCTCGGCCAGCCTGCCGCGCAGGAACCAGTACCAGGCCAGCGCGTTGACCAGCCGGGCCGCGCGCTCGCCCTCCTTCTGCGCGACCGCCGTGTCCAGGGCCGCCCGCATGTTCGCGGCCTCGGCGTCGAGGCGCAGCAGCCGGTCGCGCTGCTCGGGCCCGTACAGCTCCGGCTCGGCCCGCTCGGCCAGCTCCAGGTGGTGGCGCAGGTGTGCGAGGCGTACCCGGTCGAGCTCGGCGGCGTCGGCCAGCCGGGCCACGCAGTACGCGGACACCGACTCAAGCAGCCGGTACCTGACGCCGCCAGGAGCGTCGGTGACGACGACGAGCGAGCGGTCGACGAGGCGGGCCAGCAGGTCGAGCACGTCGAGGCCGCTCTCGGCGCAGACCGCCTCCGCGGACTCCATGGTGCAGCCGTCGGCGTGCACGGCCAGGCGGCGCAGGACGCGACGTTCGCCGTCGGACAGCAGGTCCCAGCTCCAGTCGATCACCGCGGTGAGCGTCTGCTGCCTGGCGGGGGCGCCGCGCTGCCCGGAGGCCAGCAGCCGGAACCTGTCGTCGAGCCGGGCCACCACGCCGTGCACGCCGAGCGCCCGCACCCGGGTCGCGGCCAGTTCGAGGGCCAGCGGGATGCCGTCGAGCCGCCGGCACAGCTGGGCGACGGCCTGCGCGTTGCCCGCGTCGAGCCGGAAGCCGCGGGAGGAGGCGGCGGCCCTGGACACGAACAGCCTGACGGCGTCGGAGCGGGCCATGGTCGAAAGGTCCGCGCCGGCGGGCACGTCCAGCGGCGGCACGCTCCACAACACCTCGCCCGCCACCGCCAGCGGCTCCCTGCTGGTGGCCAGGACGCGCAGGTCGGGGCAGGCCCGCAGGAGCCGCTCGGCCAGCTCGGCGACCTGCTCGACCACGTGCTCGCAGTTGTCCAGGACGAGCAGCATCCGCCGGGGCCCGAGCGCGGCGGTCAGCTGCCCCGCCGGGTCGCCGCCGGTGTCCTCCCTGATCTCCAGGGCCGCCATGACGGCCTCGGCGGGCGAGCGGGACGCCTGGTCGAGCGCGACCAGCCACGCGCCGTCGGCGAAGTCGTCCACGAGCCGGTTCGCGGCCTCCAGCGCCAGCCGGGTCTTGCCGACCCCGCCACTGCCGGTGAGCGTCACCAGCCGCTCGTCGCCTGCGAGCGCGCACACCTCGGCCAGCGCCTGCTCCCGGCCGATCAGCTTGCCGACGGGGGCGGGCAGGTTGGTCACGGGACGCGCGGCGGGCACGTTGAGCTCGGGGGCCTGCCCGAGGATCGCCTGGTGGAGCGCCACCAGCTCGGGACCGGGGTCGAGGCCGAGCTCGTCGGCCAGCCGCTCGCGCAGCTCGCCGTAACCGGCCAGCGCCTCGCTCTGCCGCCCGGCCCGGTAGAGGGCCCGCATGTGCACGGCTCTCAGCCGCTCCCTGAGCGGATGCCTGGCCACCAGGTCGCCGAGCTCGCCGACGAGCAGCCCGTGCTCGCCCAGCTCCAACCGGGCCTCGGCGTGCTGCTCCAGCGCCGACAGCCGCTGCTCCTCCAGCCGGAGCACGGCCGTCCTCGTGTACTCCTCGTCGGCGAAGTCGGCGTACGCGGGACCCCGCCACAACGCCAGCGCGTCGCCCAGCAGCCGCGCCCTGGCCCGCGCGCTGCCCGCCGCCTCGGCCTGGGCCAGCAGGGCCGCGAAGCGGACGGCGTCCACGGCCCTGCCATCAGGGCTGCCATCGGGTCGCAGCAGGTAGCCGGGGGCACGGGAGACGACGAGGTTCTTGCCGCCGGGCTCGGCGTCCTCCAGCGCCTTGCGCAGCTGGGACACGCGGACCTGCAGCGCGCCCGCGGGGTTGGCCGGCGCCTCCTCGCCCCAGAGGTCGTCGACCAGCCGGTCCACGGACACCGGATGGCCCTCGTGGACGAGCAGGTCCACGAGGAGCGCCCGGACTTTCCGGCCGGGAATCGTGACGGTCTCGCCGGCGTCCGTCCACACGGCCAGCGGGCCCAACACCCCGAATCGCATGCTCGTCACCATATGTGCGGCCAGGTGACCGCGAGAAGAAGCCCTCCTCAGGTGGTGCCGGCGGACGGCGGCGCCTTCCTGGCCGAACCGCGATAGGCGTCGGGGTCGTAGCGGCGGTCGTTGTCGTCGAGCTTGGCCCTGGCCGCCTCCACCAGGTCGACGCCCAGGACGTCCGCCAGGCGCACCAGGTAGAGGGTCACGTCGCCGAGCTCGGTGCGCATCCGCGCGAGCGCCTCGTCGCCGGGGCTCCTCGACTCCTCGGCGGTGAGCCACTGGAACTCCGCCACCAGCTCCCCCACCTCGCCCGCGAGCGCCATCGCCAGGTTCTTCGGCGTGTGGAACTGCTCCCACTCCCTGACCTTCGCGAACTCCCGCAACCGTACGGCGAGGTCCTCCAGCTCCGTCGTCACGGAACAGGACCCTACCGAGTGGAATGCCATCGACGACGAGGAGCGCACCCTGTGGATCACCGGGGCGGACCACCCGGGGGTGGATCACCCGGGGTGGATCACCCGGGCGTCCACGGCGGGCCGGCCGATGGCGGTCAGCGGGGTTTGAGGTTGTCGGAGAGCAGGTCGAGCAGGGGCTGGCGGCGTACACAGCGGTCGAGGAGGAAGGAGTCGGCCAGGGCGGTCAGCTCCCCGTCGTCGAGCCCGCGGAAGAGCTCCGCGTACTCCGGCAGCAGCGCCTGGGCCATGAGGATGTGCCGGATGAGGTCGTCGGTCTGGTAGCGGGCGCCCCACGGATAGGGCTCCCAGCCGGGGAACTCCGTCTGGATCAGCGCGTGCAGCGGGGCCAGGACGTCGGCCGACTCCTCCATGGTGGAGCCCCAGCGGTCCACCCCGAGCCGCCGCTTCCTGTCGATGAAGTCGCCGAACCTGTCGAGGTACGGCCCCGCGGCGTGCACCAGGCCCTGCAGCCCCACGTCCTTGTAGGTCCACAACGACCAGCCCGCGCCGTGGCCGTCGTAGATGTCCAGCTGGTCGCGGAGGATCTGGTAGCGCTGCGCGTCCACGCCGGGGTCGCCGGTGTAGACGGGGCCGAACTCGCCCACCCACAGAGGTGTGCCGGTCTCGCGCTGGAAGCGGGATCGTCTGGCGAAGGTGCGTTCCAGCTCGTCGCGGTCGCACCACTCGCCCCGGGTGTAGCCGGGGTACGGCCCGCCGTGGGCGAAGCCGGCGAGCGCGTAGTCGTGCAGGACGAAAACCGTGTTTTCGTACATTTCACGAAATATGGAGAAGTCGGTGGCGTACGTGTTCCCGTCCAGGAACAGGATGTGTCCCGGGTCCGCGGCGCGCACGGCCTTGACCAGCCGATCGTAGAAGGGCCCGATCACCTTGCCGGTGAGGTCGCCCGGCTCGTTGACCGGGTTGTAGCCGGCCACCCAGGGATGGTCGCGGTAGTGGTCGGCGATGACCTCCCACAGGTGCACCGCCCGGTCCTGGAAGTGGCGGTGCTGCCAGAACCCGGCCACGTGCGTGGGGTTGTCGGAGTGCCAGTGCTGGTTCTGGGAGCCGGGCAGGGCGTGCAGGTCGATGACGCTGTAGATGCCACGCTCGCCGAGCAGCCCGATCACCCGGTCGAGGTGGCGGAAGCCCTGCGGGTCGATCTCGAACGGCCGGTCGTCGGACTCCCAGTGGCGGTAGTTGACCGGGATGCGCACGCAGTTCATCCCCAGCCCGGCCAGCAGGTCGGCGTCCTGCTCGGTGAAGAACGACGCGAGCAGCCGGTCGAAGAAGAGCTCCGCCCGCTCCTCGCCGAGCACCGAGCGCACGGCCCGCCGCATCGAGCTCTCGTTGGCCGGATAGCCGGTGATGAAGTTCTCCATGTTCATCCAGCCCCCGAGACCCACCCCGCGTAGTCGTACCGGTGTGTGGTCGTCCGCGACGAGCTGGGTTCCGGACACGTGAAGCATGTTCACCCTTTCGTAGCACCAGCGGTGAGACCACCGACAAGGTGGCGTTCTGCGACGGCGTAGAACCCGAGTGCCGGCACCATGGCCAGGACGAGGTAGGCGAGGATGCGGGCGGTGTCCGAGGCGTACTGGCCCTGGAACTGCTGGATGCCGAGCGGCAGCGTCCAGCTCGCCTCTTCGCTGAAGACCACGAGCGGCAGCATGAAGTTGTTCCAGCTGCCCACGATGGCGAGGACGGAGACGGTGGCGATGGCGGGCCTGGCCATCGGCAGCAGGATGCGCCAGAAGAAGCCGAACGGGGAGCAGCCGTCGATGGTGGCCGCCTCTTCGAGCTCGCCGGGGATGCTGCGGAAGAAGCCCCGCAGGATGATGATCGTCAGCGGCAGGCCGAAGGCGGCCTGGGTGAGGATCACGCCCATCGGGTCGTCCAGCAGCCCGAGCGTGCGCAGCAGCACGAAGATCGGCAGGATGGCCACCGCGAACGGGAACATCAGCCCGGCCGTGAAGAGCGTGAAGTACAGCTCCCTGCCGCGGAAGGCGAACCTCGCGAAGACGAACGCCGCCAGCGCCGACAGCGCGACCGTCACCACGGTCGTGGCGACGGCGATGAACGTGCTGTTCCACATCTGCAACCAGAACGAGCCGGAGGCCAGCACCTCGGTGTAGTTGCCGGTCGCCCAGGTCCTGGGCAGGCCGAAGGGGTTCGAGGACAGCTCGCTGTTCTGCTTGAACCCTCCGAGCAGCGCGTAGACGACCGGGATCAGGATGAAGGCGCCGACGATCCACGCGATCAGGTGCAGCGGCAGGGTGGTGCGACGCACACGGGTCGCCTTGCCGTGGTTCATCGGCGGCCTCCCATGGAGGTGGACGCGCCCTCGAGGTCACGGCGCATCACGAAACGCTGGTAGACGAGAGCGAAGACGAGGCTGAGCACGAACATCACGACGCTGATCGCGCTGGCGTAGCCGACCTGGGTGCGTTTGAAGCCCCACTCCATCATCGTGACGGCCATCGTCTCGGAGGAGTGCGACGGCCCGCCCCCGGTGAGGATCCAGACGAGGTCGAACAGCTGGATCGTGTAGATGACGGACAGGAAGATGCTGATCCGGATGGTCGGGCCGAGCAGCGGCAGCGTGACGTGCCTGAACGTCTTCCAGCCCGTGGCGCCGTCGATCTGCGCCGCCTCGATGAGCTCGTTGGGGATGTTCTGCCGTCCCGCCAGATAGATCATCATGTGGAAGCCGAAGTATTTCCACGTCATGACCAGGAAGAGCGACGGCATCACCGTGTCGGGGTCGGCCAGCCACTCCGACTCGACCCCGAACACCGACAGCAGCTGGTTGGCCATGCCCGCGTCCGGCGCCAGGATCAGCGAGAACAGCACGCCGGTGATCACCTCGGAGAGCACGTACGGCGCGAAGAACACGACCCGGTAGAGCGCCCGCCCGCGGATGCGCTGGTTCAGCAGCATCGCGAGGGCCAGCGAGAACGGCAGTTGCACGCAGATCGAGAACACGACCAGCACCAGCAGGTGCCACAGGTCCTGCGCGAAGATCTCGCTGCCGAACAGCCGGGTGAAGTTGTCGAAGCCGATGAAGTCGGTCGGCAGCCCGCCGAAGCCGTTCCACTTGAAGGCGCTGGAGTAGACGGCCACCAGCATGGGGGCCACGACGAGGAGGAGGAACAGGACGAGCGCCGGCAGCAGGAACAGGGTGATGGTCACCCAGCGTCCGCGCCGCCTGGCGGCGGGGGCGGGGGCCGGAAGCTTGACCGCCTCCGGCCCTCTGGTGAGTGTCGTCATTCTTCGCTCTTGGCCACTTCCGTGATGTCCTGGGAGACCTCTTCCGGCGTTTTCGTGCCGCCGATGAGCTCGGCCACGCTGTCGTTGACCTGCTGGCCGACGGCCGGCGGGTAGGCCTGGTCGAGGTAGAGCTGGTAGCCGGTGGTCTCGGCGAGCAGGGCCGCCACCTGCTTGAGGTTGGCGTCCTTGACCGCGCTCTCCTCGCCCTTGAGCACGGGCAGCACGCCGCCCGCCTCGACGGCCTTGGAGTGGTTCTCCATCTCCGTCATGTACTTGACGAAGTCGACGGCCTCCTTGGGCGCGTCGGCGCCCACGGCCAGGCCTCCGCCGCCGCCGAAGGCGTCGCCGATCGAGCCCTTGCCGCCTTCGACCGCGGGGAAGGGGAAGAAGCCGAGGTCGTCGCCGAGGCCCTCGCCCGCGTCCTCCTGCGTGACCGGCGCCCACTGGCCCATCAGCTCCATGGCCGCCTTGCCGTTGCCCATCGTGGCCGCCTGGCCGTCAGGGGTGCCGTACCCGGCGCCCAGGAAGCCCTTCTGGAACGGCTGCAGGTCGGCCAGCGCCTTGACCTGCTGTCCCGCGGCCACGAAGTCCGGTTTGGTGAAGTCGTGGTCGGTGGCGGCCTGCTTGAGCGCGTCGAGGCCGGCGATGCGCATGGCGAGGTAGGCCCAGTAGTAGTGGCCAGGCCACTTCTCCTTGCCGGCCAGGGCGATCGGGGTGATGCCCGCGGCCTTGAGCTTCTTGACGTCTTCGAGGAACGCCGACCAGGTGGCGGGGGGTTCGCTGATGCCCGCCTTCTCGAAAAGTTTCTTGTTGTACCAGAAACCCACCAGCCCGATGTCGGTCGGCAGCCCGTACGTCTTGCCGTCGAACTGGTACGCGCTCAGCGCGGCGGGCGTGAAGTTCGGCAGGACGTCGGCGACGTCGCCGGAGAGGTCCTTGACCAGTCCCGCGTCGATCTGCTGCTGGAGCACCCCGCCGCCCCACGTCGCGAAGACGTCGGGCGCCTTGCCCGACTGCGTCACCGTGGTGAGCTTGGCCTTGTAGGCGTCGTTCTCCAGGACGGTGGCCTTGATGGTGACGTTCGGGTTCTTGGCCATGAACTCCTTGGCGCGCTGCGCCCAGAGCGTCTTGAGCGGGTCGGCGGTCGACAGGTGCCACCACTCGATCGTGACCTTGCCGGGCGAGCCGCCCTCGCCCTGGGGTGACGCGGACTCTCCGCCGCCGCAGCCGGTCACGAGCCCGGCGATCAGCACGGGGGCCGCGATCAGCACCACACTGCGTCGCATAGGGGTCCCTTCCTCAGGAATCGAAAATTTCGCCAAACCCCCGATACTTTCTACGCTCGGAGCGTAAGTAAACACCGGGTAAAGCGTCAACACCTGGGGGCCGGGCGATGGCAAACCGAAACTTTCGGATACACTCCCGAACGTGTCAGCGAAGAGGCGGGTGACGATCGCACTGATCGCGGAGGAGGCCGGAGTCTCCATCCCGACGGTCTCGAAGGTCATCAACGGACGTCCAGAAGTCGCTCCCGCGACCCGCCACCGGGTCGAGCGGCTGTTGCAGGAACACGGCTACCAACGGCGCATCAGCCAGGACGACACCCCGGCCGGCCTGGTCGACCTGGTGTTCGCCGAGATCGAGTCGCCGTGGGCCATGGAGATCGTGCGGGGCGCGGAAGGCGCTGCCCACGAGGCGGGGGCCAGCGTGGTCATCTCCGTCCTGCACACGCACGCCGGCCCGGGACGCGACTGGCTCGAACGCCTGGCCGCGCGCAGGACCGACGGCGTGGTGATCGTCGCCTCGCAGCTGTCGACCGGCATCCAGGCCCAGCTCAGCGCCCGTTCGCTGCCGTTCGCGGTGGTCGACCCCGAGGGCGAGCCCGCCCCCGGCGTGGTCTCGGTGGGCGCCACCAACTGGAACGGCGGCCTGTCCGCGACCCGCCACCTGCTGGAGCTGGGCCACCGCAGGATCGGCATGATCAGCGGCCTGTCCGACATGCTCTGCAGCCAGGCCAGGATCGACGGCTATCGCGCCGCGCTGGAGACGGCCGGGCTGCCCGTGGCGCCCGAGCTGATCAGGCGCGGCACGTTCCTGGTCGACTCCGGCTTCGACCAGGCCCACGCCCTGCTCGACCTCGACGACCCGCCCACGGCCATCTTCGCGCACAGCGACCTGATGGCGTTCGGCGTCTTCGAGGCGGCCAGGCAGCGCGGGCTGCGCGTCCCCGAGGACCTGAGCGTGGTGGGCTTCGACGACCTGCCACTGGCCAAGTCGGCCTGGCCGCCGCTGACGACGGTACGCCAACCGCTGCAGGAGATGGCGGCCCTGGCCACCCGTACGGTGCTGGCCATGGGCCACGGTGACGTGCCGGAGACGAAACGGGTGGAGCTGGCCACGGAGCTGATCGTCCGGGAGAGCACGGCCGCGTACGGGTGAACCCCGGGGGTCACCCGTCCCTGAGCGGCATCCTGAAGACGAACCGGGCGCCGCGTTCGGAGTCCTCGACGGTCAGCGTGCCGCCGTGGGCCGTGGCGATCTCGCGGGCGATGGGCAGGCCGAGCCCGCTGCCCCCGGCGTCGCGGTTGCGCGCGGCGTCCAGCCGGGCGAACCGTTCGAAGATGACCTCGCGCTGCTCGGGCGCGATGCCCTCGCCGTCGTCGAGGACCTCCAGCACGGCCTGCCCGTCCTCCTCCCGCACCGTCACGGTGATCTGGCTCTCGGCGTGCCGGTCGGCGTTGTCGATGAGGTTCGTCAGCAGGCGGGCCAGCTGCAGCCGGTCACCCGTGACGACCACGTCCCCCCGCACGTCGGTGACGACCCGCTTCGAACGCCGCCGCGCGGCCTCGGCGGCGACCGACTCGGCCAGGTCCACGGGCTCACGGCGGCTCGGGGCGCCCGCGTCCAGCCTGGTCAGCACGAGCAGGTCGGAGACGATCCCCTGCAACCGGTCCAGGCTGGCGAGCACCTCGTCGCTCGTCTCCATCCAGTCGGTCTCCTCGGGGTAGAGCCGGGCCTCCTCAATCTGGGCGCGCATGGCGGTGATCGGGCTGCGCAGGTCGTGCGAGGCGTCGGCGGCGAACCTGCGCTGCCGTTCCATCGCGAGCTCCTTCTCCCGCATCGCCGTCTCCAGCCGCTCCAGGGTCCGGTTGGCGGTCTCGGCCAGGGCCGCGATCTCGTCGTCGCTCCGCGGCACGGGCACGCGCATCCCGCCGCCGAACGCGGTGAGCTCGGCCAGCCGCTTCGTGATGGCGCTGACGGGGGCGAGCGTCCTGGTCGTCGCGCGCCACACCACGAACCAGGTCAGCGCGACCAGCGCCGCCGCGAGAGCGACCTGCGAGAGGATCACCTGGGGTCCGACGTACCAGGGCATCGCCGGCTCGAAGGCGTAGATGATCCACTCACCGTCCGGCTGGTACGCGGTCACGGCGACCACGAGTTTGCACTCGCCGGGGAATCCGCTCAGCCCGCAGAGCTCGGCGACGGCGTTGGCCTGGCCGTCACGGGGGATCGCCGTCGTCTGCCTGGGCAGCCCGACCAGGTTGAGCGTCGAGGTGACCGGGCGCCCCGACGGGTCGATGACCTGGACGCCGTCGAGCCCGGCGTTCTCCAGAACCTGGGGCAGGCGGTCCTCCTTGATTTTGAGCAGCACGGACACGGCCCTGCCCGACATCTCCTGCGCCTGGATGTCGGCGAGCTCGTCGCGGATGCCGTGCAGCACGAACGCGCTGACGACGATGATCAGCAGCAGCATCGCGCTGCCGGCGAACATCGCCAGCCGCACCCGCAACGACCGGCCCAGCCATGCCCTCACGCGCCTTCCCCCGGCCATCAGAACATCACAGGCCTGACCTTGACCGCCAATCCAGGGAGATTCCTCGACAAAAGCGCACCTGCCGGGGCGCCCGGCTCAGCGGCGGCGGGCTCGCGAGGCGGTGGCGTGGGCGCGGTTGGCGCACCGGGTCGAGCAGAACTGCCGGCGGCCCGGGCGGCTGCGGTCGACGAAGGCGTCCTGGCAGGGCTGGGCGGCGCACAGTCGCAGGCGCTCCCAGCCGCCCGAGGCGGCGAGGTCGAGCAGCTCCGCCACCGCGCGGACGGCCAGCCGCTCCGCCATGGAAGCGCCGCCGGGCGCGGTGAGCCGGGCGCGCGGTGTGCCGCCGGAGTCGGCGACCGTCACCCGGACCGGCAGCTCACCCGCCCACCGTGCCAGGGCGGGCGTGCGCTCGGGCGGGTCGCATGCCAGCACGGCGCGCAGGCGGGCGCGCACCGATCTCACCGCGTCGAGGTCTGCCCCGGCCTCGTCATGCTCGCCCAGCTCAGCGCAGAAGCGACGCAGCGCCGCCACGTCCGGCAGCCGCTCGGGATCGTCCAGATAGGTGTCCCAGGTGTTGGCCAGGTCGATCGCCACCACACCCGTCTCGGCGAACTGGCGCATCCGCGTCCCCCTTGCTACCGTCACGACTATGACCATAGTAGCTCCTGACAGAAGATCGACAATCCTCGACGCCCCCTCCAACCTCGGCCTGCGCCCACCCGCGGCCGGCGCCGTCCCCGGCTGTTACAAGGCCCCTTGGGCCCTGCGTGACGCCGGGCTGGTCGAACGGATCGGCGCCATCGACGCGGGCGCCCTCGTCCCGCCCCGCTACGTCGCCACGTGGCGGCCGGGCGACGGCGTGCGCAACGGCCCCGCCATCGCCGCCTACACCCTCGGGCTCGCCGGCCGCGTGAGCGCGATCAGGGCGTCGGGCGGGTTCCCCATCCTGCTCGGCGGTGACTGCTCGATCCTGCTCGGCCCTGCCCTGGCCCTGCGCAGGAGCGGCCGGTACGGGCTGGCGTACCTCGACGCGCACGCCGACTTCCGGCACCTCGGCAACTCCCCGCACGTCGGCTCGGCGGCCGGGGAGGACCTGGCCCTGGCGACCGGCCGCGGCGACGGCTACCTGACGGACATCGACGGGCTGAGCCCCTACGTCAGGGACGAGGACGTGATCGTGCTCGGCGTCCGCGACGAGGAGGATCTGCGGGACATCGAAGGCAGCGGCATCGCATACGTCCCCGGCGCCGACATCTCCCTGGACGCCGCCGGGAAGGTCCTCGTCCGCGACGAGCTCGACGGTTTCTGGATCCACCTCGACGTGGACGTGCTCGACCCGTCGATCCTGCCCGCCGTCGACTCGCCCACCCCCGGAGGGCTCGACGCCGGCCGGCTCACCGAACTGCTGCGCGGCCTGCTCGCGCTGCCGGGCGCGGCCGGTCTGGAGGTCACGATCCTCGACCCCGACCTGGACGAGGACGGCGGCCAGGCGGCGCTGCTCGCCGACATCCTCGTCGCGGCGCTGGCCTAGCCGATCACGTATGGGCTCGTGCTGGTGTGGCCGGCGCCGTTCGTGGCCGTGACGGAGGTCCACGAACCCTGGGGAACGTACGGGGCCCACGCCGACTCCAGCCGGCCGCCGGAGTGCCACTCCTGCCGGACCACCGTGCCCTCCGGGCCGAAGCGCAGGGAGCCGCCCCGCAGGTTGTGGCCCTGGACCAGGATGCCTGCCCGCCCGTTCCTGTCCTGCCGCACGGCGTGGACGATGACGGGCTGCCGCCAGCCCTTCGCGATGTCGTCGGCCAGCGAGGGCGTGTCGTAGCGGGCCTGGCAGGTGAAGAACGGATCCCACCCGTACGAGATGATCTTCGTGGCGTGCGGGCCCGAGGCCATGATCTGCTGGTCGAGCCGGCTCTTCGTGGTCCGCCCGCGCAGCGGCAGCGGATCGACCCGCCCGCACTCGCCGGCGGCCGGGGTGGGCTCGAAGCCTTCGACGTTCACCCACAGCTCCACCCCGTCGGGCACCTCGCCGGCGGCCGCCTCGACGTAGTCGCGCGTGGCGCCGTGGTAGGCCTGGGCGTTGCTGACCTCGCCCACCACGGGCACCAGCCGCGGCACGACCGTGGCGCCCGCCTCGTGCGGGCCGTGGACCGGCACCTTGCCCGTGCCGCGCCCGTCCTGGACGGCGATGGCCATGGGCGCGCCGGCCCGCGTCGCCGCGATGTCCTCCACGCCGTCGCCCGCCTGCTCGGGCGGGAACCCGCGCCCGCGGCGGGCGTCGATGTACGGGCTGACCAGGATCGGCTTGCCCGGCAGGGCGCCGGCGACGACGGCGTGCTGGGCCGTGTAGAGCTCGATGATCGGGTCCTTCGGCGCGCGGTCCCGCATGGCCAGCTCGAACGACTGGTAGACCCCGCCGAAGGCGCCGGACGCCCCGAAGCGCGCCCGGTAGTCGGCGAGCACCCGAGCGGTGAAGGCGTTCAGCGCGCCGGTGTGGTCGTGGTCGGGCTCCCACGGCTTGTCCTCCCGCTGCGCGGCCGCCGGCAGCCCGGGGAAGACCTTCATGCCGTACGCCGCCGCCTCGGCCATCAGGTTGCCCAGCCCGTCGCCGTCCGTGGCGACGAGCACGAGGTCGTGCACGGGTTCGCGGCAGTCATCGGCCAGCGACAGCCGGTAGAAGACACGGCCCTCGCTCTCGATCCGCCGTTCGAGCCCGGGGCAGCGCAGCATGCCCTTCCCGAACTCCTCGCTGGTCGTGTACGTGTAGACCTGCCGGATCCGCTTGCCCGGCACCTGCGCGCACGGGCGGCCGTCGACGCGGCAGGCGGCGAACCCGGGGTCCTCGCGGGCGTTGAAGCGCGGGCCGAACGTGATGAGAGTGTCGCCGCCGATGGTGTGGATCGCCTCCACCATGCGCTGGGTGACGCAGCGGTCGGCCCGCGGCATGACCCAGTAGCCGGTGATCGCGTAGGGGGCGGTGACCCGGGTGTCGCGCGGCGGGCACCCTTCGGGCTCGGAGGCTCCGGGCACGAACGCGCCCACGACGAGAGCCACCGCGACGATCGACCAGAGGATCCGGTGCACCCACGCCCCTTCCACGCCTGCCCCCACAGCCTACGCACCGGCGCCGGAGCCGGTGCGTGCCCGCGGAAGACCGATCGCCGAGAATGGCAGCAAGGGGGGGTGCGGAGTCGTGCACATCGATCTCACCGGGAAGACCGCGCTGGTCACCGGGTCGACGCAGGGAATCGGGGCGGCCATCGCCGCCGTGCTGGCGCGGGCGGGCGCCCGGGTCGGGATCAACGGCCGGGGCGAGGGCTCGGTCGCCAAGGTCGTCAAGCGGATGGAGGGCGACCTGGTCGCGGCGCCGGGCGACGTGTCCAAGGACGACGGGTGCGAGCGGGTGCTGAGCGTGCTGCCGCAGGTCGACATCCTGGTCAACAACCTGGGCATCTTCGGCGCGCAGCCGGCGCTGGAGATCAGCGACGACGAGTGGCGGCGCTATTTCGAGGTCAACGTGCTGGCCGCGGTCCGGCTCACCCGCGCCTACCTGCCGGGCATGATGGAGCGGGGCTGGGGCCGGGTCCAGTACATCGCCAGCGACTCCGCCGTCGCGATCCCCGCCGAGATGATCCACTACGGCATGAGCAAGACGGCGCTGCTGGCCGTGTCCAGGGGGTTCGCCAAGGAGGCGGCGGGCAGCGGGGTCACCGTCAACTCCGTGATCGCGGGGCCGACGCACACCGAGGGCGTGGAGGACTTCGTCTACCAGCTGGTGAGCAGGGAGCTGCCGTGGGACGAGGCGCAACGGGTGTTCATGCTGCGGCACCGGCCGCAGTCGCTGCTGCAGCGCCTGATCGAGCCCGAGGAGATCGCCAACATGGTGGCCTATCTCAGCTCGCCGCTCGCCTCGGCCACGACGGGCGCGGCGGTGCGGGTGGACGGCGGCTACGTGGACTCCATCCTCCCTTAGGCGGTGGACGGGCCGGGCGTGCCAGGATCGCCCGTATGGCTTTCGCTTCCAGAAGTTCCGCCGGGCCGTCGGACATCCCGGCTCCCACGCAGCCGTCGTGGATCCGTCCTGTCTCCGAGGGCGCGGAGCGGGCGGCGCCCAACGACTACGACAGCTTCGCCGAGGCGTACTCGGCCGAGAACGAGACCAGCCTGCTCAACGCCTACTACGAGCGGCCCGCGATGCTCGACCTCGCCGGTGACGTCGCCGGCCGGCGGATCCTCGACGCCGGTTGCGGCTCCGGCCCGCTGTCCGCGGCGCTGCGCGACCGGGGCGCCGTCGTGACGGGCTTCGACTCCAGCGCCAAGATGCTGGAGCTGGCCCGCCGGCGGCTCGGCGACGATGCGGACCTGCACCTGGCCGACCTGGGCGAGCCGCTGCCGTTCCCCGACGCCGCGTTCGACGATGTGGTCGCGTCCCTCGTCCTGCACTACCTGGAGGACTGGACGGCGCCGCTGGCCGAGTTGCGGCGGGTGCTGGCGCCCGGCGGCCGGCTGATCGTGTCCGTCAATCACCCGTTCGTCGACTTCCTGGAGGCGGCCCGTTCCGGCGGCGGCTATTTCGGGATCCGCGAGGCTCGTGAGGAATGGACCCTCGGCGGGCACACCGCGTTGATGCGCTTCTATGGCCGGCCGCTGCACGCGATGACCGACGCCTTCACCGCGGCGGGCTTCCGGATCGCGGTCATGAGCGAGCCACCCCCCGCGCCGGGCGCCCGCGAGCTCTTCCCCGACGTCTTCGCGGACAAGCCCTCGGACTCCTTCGTGTGTTTCCTGTTCTTCGTCCTTGAGTCCGCCTGATGCCGTGAAAGGCCACGTCCTCGCCGTGCGGCGGAGGCCGGCGGTCAGCGCCGGTCCAGGCCGGACAGCTGCCAGGCCAGCCGGCGCCGCACGGCGGGCAGCCGGCCCGCCAGCCGCAGCACGAGGTTGCGCAGCGGCCGCCTGGCCGCGCTCATGGTGGCCAGCCTCGTCAGGCGGCTCGCCAGCCCCACCACCTTCTCGGCGACGGGGCGGCGGGCCGCGGCGTAGCCGTCGAGCAGGTCGGGCGAGCCGCCTCCGAGCACTTCCGACAGCGTCTCGCCCAGCATGACGGCGTCCTCGATGCCGAGGTTCATGCCCTGCCCGCCTGCGGGCGAGTGCACGTGCGCGGCGTCGCCGGCCAGCAGCACCCGCCCCTTCCTGTACGTCTGCGCGATGCGGTGGTGGACGCGGAAGCGCGATCCCCACACCACCTCCTCCACCACGGCGGGCACGGCCTCGGGCCCGCGCGTGGCGAGCAGCCGCTGCACGAACTCCACGCCGGGCTCGTGCGGCGCCTCGTCCACGGTGGCCACGATCCGGTGCAGCCCGTCGGGCAGCGGCGCGACCACCACGAGGCCTTCGGGCGAGAAGTACAGGATGACGTCGTCGGGCGGCACGCCGCCGCTCAGCCGCACGTCGGCGAGGGTGAATGACTCGGCGTAGGTGCCGCCGCCGAAGGCGATGCCCGACTGCTCGCGTACGAGGCTGTTCATGCCGTCGGCGCCCACCAGGTAGGCGGCCCGCACCGAGCGCCCGTCGTCGAGCGCGGCGGTGACACCGCCGGCGTCCTGCGCGAACGAGGTCACCCGCACGGGCCGCAGCACCTCGCCGCCCAGCTCCTTCAGCCGGGCCAGCAGGTACGCCTCCGTGTCCGCCTGGGAGATCATCAGCGTGTACGGGTAAGGCGTGGGCAGCCCGTCGAAGGGCACCGGCACCAGCAGCCGGTCGCGGTCGCGGATGGTGAAGCGGGGCGTGCGCACCCCGCGCTCGACGAGCGCCGGCGTGACACCGTACGGCTCCAGCAGCTCCAGCGTGCGGGAGTGCACGACGGCGGCCCTGGAGGTGTTGGCGCCTTCGGCCTGCCCGTCGACGACCACCACGTCGTGGCCGAGCCGGGTCAGGACGACGGCGGTGGCCAGCCCCACCGGGCCGGCGCCGACGACGAGCACCTCTGTGTCGATCATTTCTCCTCCTCAGGAGAGCCAACGTTCGTAGGCCAACACATGTTGACATTAAGGAGGACCGCCGCGCTTGTCAACAGTTGTTGGCCTACAGTTGTTGGCATGAGGAGATCATCCAGCGAGACGAAGGCGATCATCCTGGCCGCGGCCCGCGAGCGGTTCGCCGCCGACGGCTACGAGCGGGCCACGATCAGGGCCATCGCCGCCGACGCGGGCGTCGACCCGGGCCAGGTCATGCGCTGCTTCGGCAGCAAGGACCGGTTGTTCGCGGCGGCGTGCGCCGTCCACCTGAACCTGCCCGACCTGCTCGGCACGCCGTCCGGCGAGGTCGCCACCGCGCTCGTACGCCACTTCCTGGAGCTCTGGGAGTCCGACGAGACCCTGCAGATCCTGCTGCGCACGGGCGTCACGAACGCGGCGGCCGCCGAGCGCATGCGCACCGTCTTCGTCGCACAACTCGTTCCCGTCGCGGCCGCTCTGACCGGCGACCCGGGGGGCGCTCCGGTCCGGGCAGGACTCGTCTCCGCGCAGATACTTGGAATGGCCCTATGTCGTTATGTTCTGGCCATCCCTCCCATGGTCGCGCTGACCAGGGAAGAAGTCGTCGAGGCGATAGGCCCGGCCGTTCACCGCTATCTCGGACTCGAATCGTGACGCACAACAGCCCCACCATTAACTGTGTTAGCAACTGCCCTCTTTGCACACACAACCGGATCATGTTAGATGGAGAGCAAAGGAACTGATCATGCGCCGGCAGAGAGGACCGGGCACCGTGACGCTGATACTCGATGGCGTCTTCGTGCGGCGGCGCGGGGAGACCTGGCTCGACGACATTCACCTGGAATTACCGAATGGAATGACCACCCTCGTCGGCCCCATGACTGCGGGAAAGACGACACTAATGCGCGTCGCAGCCGGTTTGCTGCCGCCCGACTCCGGCCGGGTGGTGGTCGGCGGAAAGGACGCGACCGGCATTTCCGTGCGCAAACGCTCGGTCGCCTTCGTCTATCAGCAATTCATCAACTACCCGTCCCTGACCGTCTACGAGAACATCGCCTCGCCGCTCCGCCTCGACCCGAAGTTCCGCCGCGACGGGATCGACCGGCGGGTCCGCGAGGTGGCCGAGCTCATGGGCATCGCGGGGCTGCTCGACCGCCGGCCCTCCGAACTGTCGGGCGGCCAGCAGCAGCGCACCGCCATCGCCCGCGCCCTGGCCCGCCCCGTCGACGTGCTGCTGCTCGACGAGCCCCTGGCCAACCTGGACTTCAAGCTGCGCGAACAACTCCGCGCAGACCTGAAGACCATGTTCGCGGACTCCCCCGGCGTCGTCCTCTACGCCACCGCCGACCCGAACGAGGCGCTCACGTTCGCCGCGCCGACCGTGGTCCTGGGCGAGGGCAAAGTCCGGCACACCGGCGAGGTGGCCGAGATGTACGCCCACCCGCCCACGCTAGACGTGGCGGCCACGCTCAGCGACCCGCCGCTCAACCTGCTGCCCGGCGTCGTACGCGACGGCCGCATCGAATGCCTCGGCACGTCGTTCCCCGCGCCCCGCGCCCACGCCGACGGCCACCGGGTCATGCTCGGCGTGCGCCCCCACCAGGTCAGCCTCACCTCCAACGGCGAAGCCGCGCTCGAACTGCCGGCCGAGATCCGGCTCGCCGAGGTCACCGGCAGCGCGACGTTCCTGCACCTGCTGCTCCGAGGCGGCCTCCACCTGGTCGCCCACCTGGAGGGCACCCAGCTCTTCACGCCGGGCGAGTCCACGGTCGCCTACGTGGACCCGGCGCACGTCTTCGTCTTCGACGAGTCCGGGGGGCGCCTGCTCGCCACCAGCGCCGCGGAGGTCGACCTGCATGGCTGACATCCGCCTCGAAGGCGTGGGACACAGCTACGACGGCGGCCGCACGTGGGCGCTCAAGCCGATGACCTGGACGTGGCAGAGCTCCCGGGCGTACGCGCTGCTGGGGCCGAGCGGCTGCGGCAAGACCACGCTGCTGAACATCATCTCCGGCCTGATCACGCCCACGGCGGGGCGGATCTGGTTCGGCGACCGCGAGGTCACCGGCGTGCCGACGGCGGGCCGCAACATCGCGCAGGTCTTCCAGTTCCCGGTCCTGTACGAGGAGATGTCGGTCTACGACAACCTCGCCTTCCCCCTCCGCAACCGGAAATTTCCCAAGAAAGAGGTGGACCAGCGCGTCCGCCAGGTCTCCCAGCTCCTCGGCCTCGACCAGGTCCTGCGCCGCAGGTCGCGCCGGCTCGACCCGGGCCGCCAGCAGATCGTCAGCCTGGGCCGCGGCCTGGTGCGCCCACAGGTGGCGGCGGTCCTGCTGGACGAGCCGCTGACCGTGGTCGACCCGGCGCTCAAGTGGACGTTGCGCAGCAAGCTCAAGGAGATCCACCGCGACACCGGCCACACGCTGATCTACGTCACGCACGACCAGACGGAGGCGCTGACCTTCGCTGACGAGGTCGTGGTGCTCAACGACGGGGCGATCGTCCAGGCCGGCCCGCCGGCCGAGCTGTTCCTGTCGCCGGCGCACGAGTTCGTGGGGCACTTCATCGGCTCGCCCGGCATGAACATGGTGCCCGCCGAGATCGACGGCGGCGTCGTACGCGTCGGCGCCACCGACGTGGGCGCCGCGCCCGACGGGCTGCCGCCGGGACCGGTCAGGATCGGGGTGCGGCCCGAGTTCGTCAGGATCGCCGGGCCTGACGCCGCACCCGGCGCGTCCGCCACGGTCACCGGGACCGACCGCATGGGCGCGTACGACCTCGTGCACACCCGGGTCGGCGAGCACCCGGTGATCGCCAAGACCCAGGCGGGCTCCGCCTGCGAGCCGGGCGCGGCCGTGTTCCTCCACTTCCCCGCGGAGCGGACGTTCCTGTTCCGCGACGAGGTCAGGTGCGGCTCCCTCGCGCCGCTGAACGGAAGGGGGCCGGCATGACCGACCAGACCACCGTCGCGCCGAACCCGGCCGGCCCCGCCGAACCCGCGCCCCCTCCGGCCGAGGAGGCGAGGGACGCCCGGGTGGACCCGAGGCCCAAGAACAACCGCGCGTGGTGGCTGGTCCTGCCGGTGGTCGTGTCCGTGGCGTTCACGGCGGTGATCCCGCTGATGACCGTGGTCAACTATTCCGTCCAGGACGTCTTCAGCCCGAGCGAGCGCATCTTCGTCGGCCTGGAGTGGTTCCGCGAGATCGCCCGCGACCCGGAGGTGCGCGGCGCGTTCGTGCGCACGCTGCTGTTCTCGGCGCAGGTGCTGCTCATCGAGATCCCGCTCGGGGTGGCCATCGCCGTGGCGATGCCGCGCCGCGGCGTGTCGGTGTCGGTGGCGCTCGTGCTGGTCGCGCTGCCCCTGCTCATCCCGTGGAACGTGGTGGGCACGATCTGGCAGATCTTCGCCCGCGGCGACATCGGGCTGGGCGGCTGGGCGATCAACAACGTGCTCGGCGTCAACTTCAACTACACGCTCGACTCCACCGACGCCTGGCTCACCGTGCTGGTCATGGACGTGTGGCACTGGACGCCGCTGGTGGCGCTGCTGGCGTACGCGGGGCTGCGCTCGATCCCCCAGCCGTATTTCCAGGCCGCGCAGATCGACGGGGCCTCGGCGTGGGCGACCTTCCGGCACATCCAGCTGCCCAGGCTGCGCGGGGTGCTGACGATCGCGATCCTGCTCAGGTTCATGGACAGCTTCATGATCTACACCGAGCCGTTCGTGGTGACGGGCGGCGGCCCGGGAAACGCGACGTCGTTCCTGAGCATCCTGCTGTCGAAGATCGCGGTCGGCCAGTTCGATCTGGGCCCGGCGGGCGCGTTCTCGCTGCTCTACTTCCTGTTCGTGCAGATCCTCTGTTACGTCTTCTTCACCGTGCTGACCAGGTCGGGAAGGTGAACCGATGAGACGGCTCCCGTGGGCGCGCACGGTCTTCTGGCTCTACGTGGCCACGCTCATGTTGCCGATCCTGTGGATGTTCGGCATGTCGATCCGGCCGAACGAGGACATCCTCGGCAGTTTCTCGCTCATCCCCGAACGGGTGACGTTCGACAACTACGCCACGTTCTTCGGGGAGACGTCGTGGTATTCGAGCTACCTCAACTCCATCATCTACACCTCGCTCAACGCCGTGATGTCGCTCATCGTGGCGTTGCCCGCGGCCTATGCCTTCTCGCGTTTCCGGTTCGCCGGTGACAAACATCTGTTCTTCTGGCTGCTCACGAACCGGATGGCGCCGCCGGCGGTGTTCCTGCTCCCGTTCTTCCAGATCTACCAGAGCGTCGGCCTCTTCGACACGCACCTCGGCGTGGCCATCGCTCACATGCTCTTCAACGTGCCGCTCGCCGTCTGGATTCTCGAGGGTTTCATGTCGGGAATTCCCCGGGAGATCGACGAGACCGCCGCGATCGACGGCTATTCGCTGCCGCGCTTCTTCGTCCGGATATTCCTGCCGATGATCCGCTCGGCCATCGGCGTCACCGCGTTCTTCTGCTTCATGTTCAGCTGGGTCGAACTCCTGATCGCCAGGACCATCACCTCGGTGAACGCCAAGCCCATCGCCGCGACGATGACGCGGACGGTGAGCGCGGCGGGCGTCGACTGGGGCCTGCTGGCGACCGCTGGAGTGCTGACGATCGTGCCGGGCGCGATCGTCATCTGGTTCGTCCGCAACTACATCGCCAAGGGCTTCGCCATGGGGAGGGTGTAGCCGTGCTCGACTGGATGGTCTGGACCGTCCCCACGGCCCTGGTCTTCGCCGGCCTCGCCGTGCTGCTGATCGCCATGACGGTCTGGGGCCGCATCTCGCCTCCCGTGGCCAGGCGGGGCTTCCTGCGCATCGAGACCGATCGCGGCGACCGGCTCTACATCGGCCTGATCAGCGCCGCCGTCGTGCTGGCGGGCTGGATCGCAATCACCGACCTGTCCATGTGGCTCGCGCTCGGCTGCGCGCTGCTCGTGGCGGTCGCGATCGGCATATGGGGCTAACGGAAAGGGAGTCAGACGATGAGGCGACGGACGACGAGGTCCGCGACCATGGGAGCGGCGGCGCTCATCCTGGTGGTGGCCGGCTGCACGCAGGGCGCGGACAAGCCCACGAGCGACTTCAAGGAGGCCGACGGCCGGGCCGCCGCCCAGCGGTGGGTGTCGGACGAGTTCACTCCGAGCACGCTGAGCAAGGACGAGCAGCTCGCCGAGATGGAGTGGTTCATGAAGGCCGCGGCCCCGTACCGGGGCATGCAGATCAACGTGGTCTCCGAGACGATCACCACGCACGAGTACGAGTCGCGCCAGCTCGCCAAGGCGTTCACCGAGATCACCGGGATCAAGATCAAGCACGATCTGATCCAGGAGGGTGACGTCATCGAGAAGCTGCAGACCCAGATCCAGGGCGACCAGAACATCTACGACGCCTACGTCAACGACTCCGACCTCATCGGCACCCACTCGCGCGGCGACTACGTGCTCCCGCTGTCGGACTACATGGCCGGCGAGGGCAAGAACGTCACCTCGCCCACGCTCGACCTCGACGACTTCATCGGCATCAGCTTCACGACCGGCCCGGACAAGAAGATCTACCAGCTGCCCGACCAGCAGTTCGCCAACCTCTACTGGTTCCGCTACGACTGGTTCACCGACCCCGACATCAAGAAGCAGTTCAAGGACGCCTACGGCTACGACCTCGGCGTTCCGGTCAACTGGGCGGCCTACGAGGACATCGCCGACTTCTTCACCAACAAGGTCAACGGCGACGGCACCATCGACGGCAAGAAGGTCTACGGCCACATGGACTACGGCCGCAAGGACCCGTCGCTGGGCTGGCGCTTCACCGACTCGTGGTTGTCGATGGCGGGCAACGGCGACCCCGGCATCCCCAACGGCCTGCCGGTGGACGACTGGGGCATCAGGGTCGAGAACTGCCGCCCGGTCGGCTCGTCCGTCACGCGCGGCGGCGACACCAACGGGCCCGCGGCGGTCTACTCGCTCACCAAGTACGTCGACTGGCTCAAGAAGTACGCCCCCAAGGAAGCGGCGGGCATGAACTTCAGCGAGGCGGGCCCGGTCCCCGCCCAGGGCCACATCGCCCAGCAGATCTTCTGGTACACCTCGTTCACCGCCGACATGACCAAGCCCGGGCTGTCCGTGGTCAACGAGGACGGCACGCCCAGGTGGCGCATCGCGCCGAGCCCGCACGGGGCGTACTGGAAGGAGGGCAACAAGCTCGGCTACCAGGACGCGGGCTCGTGGACGCTGCTGAAGAGCACGCCGGAGGAGCGCAGGGCCGCCGCCTGGCTGTACGCGCAGTTCGTCACGTCGAAGACCGTGTCGCTGAAGAAGTCGATCGTCGGGCTGACGTTCATCCGCGACTCCGACATCAGGAGCGACTACTTCGCCGAGAACTCCAAGAAGTACGGCGGGCTCATCGAGTTCTACGGCTCGCCGGCCCGCAAGCAGTGGACCCCGACCGGCACCAACGTGCCCGACTACCCCAAACTGGCCCAGCTGTGGTGGCAGAACGTGGCCACGGCCGTGACCGGCGAGACCACACCGCAGCAGTCGATGGACAACCTGGCCAAGCAGCAGGACGACATCCTGTCCCGGCTGGAGCGGCTCTCGCGCGAGCGGGAGGGCTACGGCGGCCAGTGCGCGCCGAAGCTCAACCCCGAGCGTGACGCCCAGTACTGGTACGACCAGCCCGGCGCCCCCGCGCCGAAGCTGACCGACGAGCGCGGCAAGCCCGAGACGCTCGACTACGACAAGCTCATCGCCACCTGGAAGAAGTCCGACTAGCACCGCACGTGGCAGGAGCGCCGCCGCCCGTGGCAGGCCGGGCGGCGGCCGTCCGTCAGCCCGCCAACCGGCGGGCCAGCCAGTCGAAGGCCCGCTCCTGCATGGGCACGTCGAAGCTGTGCGGCACGTCGGCGAACACCGCCTCGTACGCTTCCTGGGCGTCGCGGTAACGTTCGCCGATCGTGGCGTGGGCGCGCCGCATCCCCGGCTCGGGGAACAGGTCGTCGCGCAGGGCGTACTGGACCATGAGGGGTCCGGGTGCGCGGGCGGCCACCAGGTCGGGCCAGTCGCCCAGGCGGGGCAGGCCCGGCGGGTAGAACATCCAGGTGTGCCTGGCGACGTGCCCGCCGAGCATGTCGCGGTAGGAGGACATCATCGCGGCGACGACGACCGCCCGCACCTGCGGGTCGAAGGCGCCGAGCAGCCCGGCGCGCAGCCCGCCGCCCGACAGTCCCGCGCACCCGACCGGCCCTACGTCCGGCCGGGAACGCAGGTACGCCGCCGCGGCCAGGTCCTCGCCCGCGACCACGCCCGCGAACGACGTGCCGAGCATCGCGCAGTGTTTGGCCACGACGTGCTCGTGCGCGACGGCGGCCCGGTCGTAGCGGTCGGCCTCGCTCTCCGGGCCGTCCCCGGTCTCCAGCGGGAAGCGGCGGCTGCCCCAGACGAACACGTCGTGCGCGAGCACCGCGAAGCCCCGGCGGGCCAGCTCGTTGGCGAACGCGCGCCCGCCGTACAGGTCCTGCCGCACCCTGCTCACCTCGGGCGACGGCCCTTCGGGACCGTCGGCGATCTTCTCCTTGCCGGCCCATTTCATCCCGGCGTGGCAGTGCAGCGCCACCACCCCGGGCAGCGGCCCGTCCGCGTCGCGCGGGCGCAGCAGGAACGCGCGGGTGCGCGGCCCGAACCCCACCGACCAGGACAGTTCCTCGCCCGCCAGGTCGCCGTCGGTCCACGTGCGCTCGACCCGCACGTCGCGGGCGGCCAGGTCGAGCACCCCCATCGCCGCACGGGCCGCCGCGCGCAGCTCGGGCCCCCCGAGCACGGGGTAGAGCCCGCGCTGCGCCGCGGCGATCTCCGCCAGCTCAGCGAACACGCGTGCCGTCGTCCTCCAGGACCACGGGGGCCCCGGTGCGGGCGGACATGGTGGCCGCGACGCCCGTCAGCACGCTGCGGATGCCGTCGCGGTAGCCGGCCTGCCTGGCCAGCGGGTCGTCGCCGGGGCCACGGAAGACGTCGTCGAGCAGGAGACGGTCACCACCGCCGTGCCCGCCGGCCCCGGTCTCGATCGGCACCTCCTCAGGCCGGCTCCAGTGGCGGCGCAGCGTGAGCCGCTCCCACGCCCCCGACGCGTGCTCCTTGGAGGCGGCGCTCGGGTCGATGGCGGCGTGCGGCGGCGTCCACTCCCGCTCGACGACGTCCAGCTCCAGCCGCCCCTCCGTGCCGTTGAAGGCCACGCGGTAGCCCTCCCAGGGTGCGTGGGCGTGCAGCGAGTACGTCATGATCGCGCGGTTGGTGTAGCGCACCAGCACGGACATGTTGTCGTCGATGGTGACGCCCTCGCCGAAGACGTCCTGGTCGCGGACGTAGCCGTCCTCGTGCTCGGCCTCGAGGTAGAGGCGCTTGAGGCGCGGGTCGGCGGAGATGTCCAGGATGAACGGGTCGCTGCCGAGGCCGGGCGCGCCCTGCCCGCGTTCGGGACGCGGGTCGAGCCCGCGCTTCCTGGCGTTCTCGGCGCCGTAGAAGCGCAGGTCGGTCTGCGCGAAGACGAGCGCCGGGGCCGCCCCCAGCCACCAGTTGACCAGGTCGAAGTGGTGGGTGGACTTGTGCACGAGCAGGCCGCCCGAGCTGTCCCTGTCGCGGTGCCAGCGGCGGAAGTAGTCGGCACCGTGGATGGTGTCGAGCGTCCACTCGAAGTGCACCGAGGTCACCTCGCCGATCGCGCCGTCCATGAGGATGCGGCGCACGGCGGAGTTGCGCGGCGAGTAGCGGTAGTTGAAGGTGACGATCAGCTTGCCGCTGCTGCGCTCGGCCGACGCCGCGATGGCCGCGCAACCCTCGGCGTCGACGGTGAGCGGCTTCTCGACCACGACGTCCTTGCCGGCGTCGAGCGCCGCGCACACGTAGCGGGCGTGCGCGGCGTCGACCGTGGTGACGATGACCGCGTCGGCGAGCTCGAGCACCTTGTCGAACTCGGCGGGCGTGAAACGCGGCACCTGGGCACCGATCCGCTCGGCGTAGTAGTCCATGCGCGTGCGGTTGGTGTCGCACAGGGCGACGATGGTGCCGGCGTCGCGCCACTCCCCGAGCAGCGCGTCGACGTACATCTGCGCGCGGTGCCCGAGCCCGACGAACGCGTACTTCATGTCTCTCCTCTGGTGCGAAGGATCAGCCCGCGATCGAGGCGTTGGCCTCGGTCAGGAACTTCTGTGCGGCGTCGTCGGGGGTCATCCTGCCGAAGAGGACCTCCTCCGAATACCGCGTCAGGATGTCTTCCATGGCGCTGGCGCCCTTGGGCGGCGCGGCCGGCGGGTCCGACAGCTCGCTCCTGACCTCGTCGATGAAGTCCAGCGTCTTGATGTCGGTGTCCGGCAGCTTGTCCTTGACCGCCGCCAGGACCTTGGAGCTGGCCGGCAGGCCGCGGTCGCTCAGGATGATCTCGCCCGCCTCGGGGTCGTTGATCATGAAGTCGATGAACTTGGCGGCCTCGGCCGGGTGCTCGGTCTTCGACGAGGCGGTGTAGAGCATCGCCGGCTGCAGGAACATGCCACCGGTGGTGGCGCCCTCTGCCTTCGGCATCCGCAGCAGGCTGACGTCCTGGCCCGAGGCCTTGTTGATGGCGCCGAGCTGGTTGCTCCACCACATGCCCATCGCGCCGGTGTTGGTGCCGAGCAGCGACTGGTCCACGCTCTGGGCGCCGATCTCGACGCTCTTGGCGGCGTCGGGGGTGCCCTTGGACTTGATCAGGCTCTGCATGTTGGCCCACCACGCCTTGAGCGTGTCGGGCGAGATGCCGAGCTTGTTGCCCTGGTAGAACTCCTCGCCGCGCTGGGCGGCGAAGATCTGCAGGTAGCCGGGGTTGAAGCTCTGCTGCGTGCCGAAGACCTTGCCGCCGCTCTCGGCGGTGATCTTCGTCGCCAGGTCGACGTAGTCCTTCCAGGTCCACGTGGTGTCGTCGGGCAGCTTCTGCCCGTTCTTCTCGACCAGGTCCGGGTTGACGACCAGGCTGAAGGCGTTGACGCCGGTGGGGATGGCGTACTGCTTGCCGTCGAGGCTGCCGGTGGCCAGCACCTTGGCGTCGATGTCGGCGGTGTTGACCTTGCCGGCGAGGTCGGCCAGCGCGCCGCGCTCGGCATATTCGCGCAGGCCGCGGATCTCGATGGTGATGACGTCCGGCGCGTCGTTGCCCGCGACCTTGGTGGCCAGCGTCTCGTAGTAGCTGCCGAAGTCGGAGAACTCGCCCTCGATGTCGATGTTCGGGTTCTTCGCCTCGAACTTCTTGATCGCCTCTTCGGTCATCTTCTGCCGCGCGTCGCTGCCCCAGTAGGAGAAGCGCACCTTGACCTTGCCGTCGGCGCTCTCGCCGCCGCTGTCACTGCCGCAGGCCGCGGTGACCGCCAGCACGGCGGTGGCGAGCAGGGCCGCAGACCACATCTTCTTGCCAGAGCTCACGGCTCTACCTCCTAGGGGGTCTTCTGTGTTGGGGGGTGGAGGAGCTACTTCAGTCCCGTGGTGGCGACACCACGGATCAGGTACTTCTGCCCGGCCAGGAAGAAACCGAAGATCGGGCCGAGCGCGATGATCGACATGGCGAACATAGGGCCCCACGACGACTCTCCACTAGAGTCCAGGAACGTCCGCAACGCGACCGGGACGGTGAAGTTGTCCGGGTTGTTGAGATAGAGCAGCTGGCTGAGGAAGTCGTTCCACGTCCAGATGAACGTGAAGATCGCGGTGGTGGCCAGGGCGGGCAGCGAGAGCGGCATGACGACCCTGATGAAGATGCGCCAGTAGCCCGCGCCGTCGATCTCGGCCGCCTCGTCCAGCTCCCTCGGCAGGGTGCGGATGAACTGCACCATGAGGAAGATGAAGAACGCGTCGGTGGCCAGCACCTTCGGCATGACCAGCGGCCAGATCGTGTTGATCAGGTCCAGCTCGGAGAACATGATGTACTGCGGCACGATCACCACGTGGTGCGGCAACATGATCGTGCCCAGCATGATCGTGAACCAGAGTTTCTTCAGCGGGAAGTTCAGCCGCGCGAAGGCGTAGGCGGCCAGCGAGCAGGCCACCAGGTTCGCCACCACCGACAGCGCGGTGATGACCGCGGAGTTCCACAGGTAGTAGCCGAAGGGGTGCTTCAGCGCGGTCCAGCCCTCGGTGTAGTTCTCCAGCGTGACCTCGTTCGGCAGCAGGCCGGGCTGCCGGAAGATGAGCTCCTCCGGCTTGAGCGAGCTGGAGACCATCCAGAGCAGCGGATAGAGCATGATCACGCCGAAGCCGATCAGCAGGAGGTGCTTGACCACCCGTCCGCCCTTGAGCGGGCGGAACAGAACCGGAAGCGGCCTACTTGGTGTCGCCATAGAAGACCCAATACTTGGAAGCGAGGAAGTTCACCCCGGTCAGCCCGGCGATGATGAGCAGCAGGACCCACGCCATCGCGGCCGCGTAGCCCATGTCGTAGTCCCTGAATCCGTTCAGGTAGAGGTAGAGCGTGTAGAACAGCGTCGAGTCGGCGGGGCCGCCGGTGCCGTTGCTCACGATGAACGACTGCGTGAACGACTGGAACGACTTGATGATCTCGAGCACCAGGTTGAAGAAGATGATCGGCGTCAGCAGCGGCAGCGTGATCGCCCTGAACTGCCGCAGCGGGCCGGCGCCGTCGACGGCGGCGGCCTCGTAATAGCTGCTGGGGATCTGGCGCAGCCCGGCCAGGAAGATGATCATTGGAGCGCCGAACGTCCACACGTGCAGGATGATCAGCGTGCCGAGAGCGTAGTCGGGGTGGCCGACCCAGCCGGGGCCCTGGATGCCGAATGCCCCGAGCAGCGCGTTGACCAGGCCGTCGGCGCCGAAGACCTTGCGCCAGAGGATCGCGATCGCGACGCTGCCGCCGAGCAGCGAGGGCAGGTAGAAGATCGAGCGGTAGATCGCCAGGCCGCGCAGCCCTCGGTCGAGCACCAGGGCCAGCGCGAGTGCGAAGGCGAGTTGCAGCGGCACCGAGACGACCACGTAGATCGTGGTGACCTTCAGCGAGGAGATGTACCTCGGGTCCTCGGTGAACATCTTGACGTAGTTGTCGAAGCCGATCCACTTGGCCTCCTCCAGGAGGCTGTAGTCGGTGAACGACAGGTAGAGCGAGGCGAGGATCGGGCCGATCGTGATGACGAGCAGGCCGGCGAACCAGGGGGCCAGGAAGAGATAGGCGGCCCGCGCCTCGCGACGGGAGCGTTTCGTGGAGCGGTGTCCGCCACCACGCGCGGGTCCGGTCACCGCCTCCCGGGGCCTCACCGCCACCGAGTCAGCCATGACGGAACTCACTCCTCATCAAGAACCCTCCGGCGAGATTGGTACTGGATAGCGCTTTCCTATAGCTGGCGGGAAAGGAGCGTCAACCCTTTGCAGCCGTTACCTAGCCGTTACCGATATATCGTTGACGTGTTTGCCCTGCTCAGCGAGTTGGCCTCAACAGAAGTCAGATGAATTTGGCCCTCGTTTAGTACAACCGTTTGCAGCCCTCCGCTAACGCGGAGCAGCCGTGGAGTCCCTCACGACCAGCCGGGTCTCCAACGAGGTGGTGGCGCTCACCTCCTGGATGAGCAGATCGACCGCGAGCCGCCCCGCCGCGGCGGTGGGCATGGCGACCGTGGTGAGTTTGGGACGGTTGAGCCGTCCGGGCACGATATCGTCGATCCCCACGACGCTCACGTCCGCGGGCACGCTCAGCCCCAGATCGGCGAGGCCCTCGATGAGCCCGATCGCGACCAGGTCGTTGTAGGCCAGCACGCCCGTCACCCCGGCGTCGCGCACCCGGCCCGCGGCGGCGAAGCCGCCCCGCTCGGTGGGCGCGTTGGGGCCGATGACGGCGAGCTCCACGCCCGGCACCTGCTCGGCGGCGGCGCGGATCTCCGCGCTCGTCCACGAGCCGGCGGGACCGGACACCAGCGCCACCCGGCGGTGCCCGAGCCCGGACAGATGCTCGACGGCCAGCCTGGCGCCGTGGCCGACGTCCATCAGCACGGTGGCGGCCCCCCGCAGCCGCCGGTTGATCACCACGAACGGCACCCGCTCGGCCAGCCGTTCCAGCGCCTTGTTGGACGAGCGCGGACTGCACAACACCACGCCGTCCACCTGCTTGGAGAAGGCCTGCACCAGCTCCTCCTCGGCGGCCGGCTCCTCGTCGGTGTCGGCCACGAACAGGTGGTAGTCGCGCTGCCTGGCAGCCGCGTGGGCGGCCTTGATCAGCGGCGGGAAGAACGGGTTGGCGATGTCGGCCACGATCAGGCCGAGATTGTGGGTGCGCCCGGTCGTGAGCGCCCTGGCCGCCCGGTTGGGCCGGTATCCGAGCTCCTCGGCCACCGTCAGCACCCTCGTGCGGGTGGCGGCGTTCACCATGTGCGGCGCGGAGAACGTCCGCGACACGGTCGATACATGCACGCCGGAGGCCCGGGCCACATCACGAATCGTCACAGTCACAATCGCACACCCTAACGCAACCGCTTGCAGAGGCCATGGGGCAGATGAAAGCGCTTGCTGTACTATCCCGCACCCTGAGCAACCAGAAAACCCCAGCTAGACAGCTGGCCATGAAATCACCTCTTGACGCCCTGGCCTTCCTGACACAAAGGTTTAGTGCAACTGTTTGCAGTCTTGAAGGAGCCCCTCACGGTGAGCAGAGTCCTCGTCACCGGAAGCGCAGGACGCCTCGGCCGCAGCGTGGTCACAACGCTCGCGAAGGCCGGGCACGAGGTCGTCGGCGTGGACCGCGCCCCAGGAACCCCAGGTGAGGCCGCCGCCACCTTACCCGCCGACCTCACCGACACGGGAGAGGCGTTCGAGACGATCGCCCGATTCCGGCCGGAGACGGTGATCCATCTGGCCGCGATCGCCACCCCCTTCAGCCGCCCGGAGTCGGTGATCTACAAGATCAACACCCAGCTGGCGTTCAACGTCTGCGAGGCGTCCGTGGCGCTCGGCGTGGCCGGCGTGGTCGTGGCCAGCAGCCCCACCGTGCTCGGGTACGGCGCCCCCGGCGGCTGGGCGCCGGCGTACCTGCCGATCGACGAGGAACACCCCGTGCGGCCGTGGAACGCCTACAACCTGTCCAAGGTGGCGGCCGAGCAGACGATGAGGGCCTTCGCCGTGGCCGGGACGACCAGGATGGCCGCGGTCCGGCCGTGCTTCGTCATCCCGCCCGAGGAGTGGGCGGGCGCGCCGACCCAGTCGGGGCACACCGTCAAGGAGCGGCTGGACCGGCCGGAGCTCGCCGGCGTCTCGCTGTTCAACTACATCGACTCCCGCGACGCCGCCGACATGATCGCCGTGCTCGCCCAGGCCCTGCCGGAGCTGCCGAACGGCGAGGTCTTCTTCGCCGGCGCCGCCGACGCGCTGGCCAGGAAGCCGCTGGCCGAGCTGCTCCCCCAGGTCGTGCCCGGCACCGAGCAGCTCGCGGCCGGGCTCACCGGCGCCTCCCCCGCCTTCTCGACCACCAAGGCAGAGCGCCTGCTCGGCTGGCAGCCGAAGCGGAGTTGGCGCACCGAACTCAAGGACATCTGATGAATCTCAGCGGTGTGCTGTTCTTCCCCGTGACCCCGTTCGACGCCGGCGGCGGGCTCGCCGAGGAGGTGCTGGCCGAGCACGTCTCCCAGCGCATGGAGCACGGCCCGGGCGCCGTCTTCGCCGCCTGCGGCACCGGCGAGTTCTCCGCCCTGTCGGAGTCCGAGCACGCCCGCGCGGTGCGGGTGGCGGCCGAGGCCGTGGGCGGCCGGGTGCCGGTGTTCGCGGGCGCGGGCGGCCCGCTCGGCGCGGCGCTGAGCCAGGCGCGGGCCGCCAGGGAGGCGGGCGCGGACGGGCTGCTGCTCATGCCGCCGTACCTGGCGCAGGGGCCGGGGCACGGCTACACCGCGTACGTGTCGGCGATCGCCGCCGAGCTGCCGGTGATCATCTACCAGCGCGGCACGGTCGTGCTGGAGCCCGACACCGTGGTCGAGCTGGCCGGGATCCCCGGGGTGATCGGGCTCAAGGACGGCCTGGGCGACATCGACAGGATGCAGCGCACCGTGCTGGCCGTGCGCGAGAGGTTCCCCGGGTTCCTGTTCTTCAACGGGCTGCCGACGGCCGAGCTGACCATGCCCGCCTACCGGGGCATCGGCGTCGAGCTCTACTCCAGCGCGGTGTTCGCGTTCGCGCCGGAGATCGCCACGGCCTACCTGAACGGCGACGAGCGGCTGCTGACGGAGTTCTACGCCCCCCTCGTACGGCTGCGCGGCAAGGTCCCCGGCTACCCGGTCTCGCTGGTCAAGGCCGGAGTCCGGCTGCGCGGCCTGGACGTGGGCGGCGTCCGACCGCCGCTGGTGGACGTCACCGCAGAGCATCTCGAGGAGCTGGAGGCGCTGATCAAGACCGGTCTCGACCTGGTGGCGTCATGACCGTCACCGAGCTGCGTACCGAGCTGCGCAGCGTCCCGCTGCCCCGTCCCTGGGGCGCGGACGTGCCGGCCAACCACGTGATCGTCACCCACGTCACGCTGGCGGACGGGCGCACCGGCAGCGGCTTCTCGTGGACGCCGCAGATCGGCGCGCACGCCGTCAAGGCGCTGCTCGACCACGACCTCCGGGAGGCGCTGATCGGCCTCGACCCGCACCCCGAGGTGGTGTGGGACCGGCTCTGGCGGCACCTGCGGGAGGCCGGCCCCGGCGGGATCACCACGGTCGCGCTGGCCGGCGTCGACCTGGCGCTGTGGGACCTGCGCTGCGGCGAGCGCGACCTGGCCGGCGTGCTCGGACGGCGGCGCGACGAGGTCCCGGTCTACGGCAGCGGCGTCAACCTGCACTACCCCCTGGAGGAGCTGGTCGCGCAGGCCCGCCGCTGGGTGGCGGCCGGCTACCGGGGCGTCAAGATCAAGGTGGGCCGCCCCGACCTGGCCGAGGACGTGGCGCGGGTGGCCGCCGTCCGCGAGGTGATCGGCCCCGACCGGCTGCTGATGATCGACGCCAACCAGCGGTGGGACCTGCATCGGGCGCGGCGGGCCCTCGCCGCGCTGCGCCCGTTCGACCTGCACTGGATCGAGGAGCCGCTGCCCGCCGACGACGTGGCCGCGCACGTGGAGCTGCGCCGCTCCACCGACGTGCCGGTCGCCGTCGGCGAGAACGTCTACACCGCGTACGGCTTCCGCGACCTGCTGGCGGCCGGCGCGTGCGACGTGGTCCAGCCGAACGTGGCGCGGGTCGGCGGCATCACGCCGTTCCTGCGCGTCGTGGAGCTGGCCAGGACGTACGACGTGCCGGTCTACCCGCACCTGCTGAGCGAGATGTCGGGGCAGCTCGCGCTGGCCCTGCCGCTGCCCGCCATGGTGGAGGACGTGGAGGACGCCTCGTTCGCCGCCCTCGGGCTGCTGGCGGAGCCGTACCCGGTGGAGATCTCCGGCGGCGCCCTCCGCGCGGGCGCGCACGCCGGGCTGGGGCTGAGGTGGTCGTGATGGCGCCGGCGAGAATCGTGCTGGCCGGAGCACACGGGCACGGCCGGCACCACCTGCGTCAGCTGCACCTGCTGTCCGACTCCGGCGTGGCCGAGCTGGCCGGGATCTGCGACGTGCGCCCGGTCGAGGTCGGCTTCGGCTCGCCCCTGCAGTCGTCCGACCTGCGCGAGCTGATCGCGAAGACCGGCGCGGAGATCACGATCATCTGCACGCCGATCCACACCCACGCCGACCTCGCGGTGGCCGCGCTGCACGCGGGCTCGCACGTGCTGCTGGAGAAGCCGCCCGCGGCGACACCCGAGGCGCACAGGAAGATCGCCGCCGCGGTCGCGGAGACGGGGCTGGCCTGCCAGGTCGGCTTCCAGTCACTCGGCTCCGCGGCGATCCCGGCGCTGCGCGAGCTGATCGCGAGCGGCGGCATCGGGCGGGTGCGCGGCATCGGCGGCGCGGGCGCCTGGGAGCGTCCCGCCTCCTACTTCACCCGCTCGGCATGGTCGGGCAGGCGCCGGCTGGACGGCGCCGACGTGGTGGACGGCGCGCTCACCAACCCGTTCGCGCACGCCGTGGCCACCGCCCTGGCCCTGGTGGACGGCCCGATCGCGGACATCGAGACCGAGCTCTACCGCGCCAACACGATCGAGTCGGACGACACGTCCTGCGTGCGGATCCGCCTCGACGACGGCCTCGTGCTCACCGTCGCGGTGTCGTTGTGCGCGCCGGAGCGGCACGAGCCGTATCTGGTGGTGCACGGCGACGCGGGCCGGGCCACGCTCGTCTACACGCAGGACAGCGTCAGGGTCGAGCTGCCGGACGGGTCGGTCACGACCACCGTGCACGACCGTACCGACCTGCTGGACAACCTGCTCGACCACGTGCGCACGGGGACCCCGCTGCTGGTCCCGCTGGCCCGTACGGAGAGGTTCACCCAGGTGCTGGACGCGGTGCGGCTGGCGCCCGAGCCGCAGCCGATCGCCGAGCGGCACCAGGAGGTCGAGCGGGACGGCGAGGGCGCGGTCGTGCGCCGGGTCCTGCCGGGCGTCGCCGGCCTCACCGCCCGCAGCGCCGAGCGGCTGGCGCTCTACTCCGAGCTGGACGTGCCGTGGACCCGGGTGGAGCTGCTGGCCGGCGACCGTCCGGTGGCCCGCTACGAGACGCGGCCCGACCTGCCGGTGACCGACTCCCCCCGCCCCTACCTGCACCGGGTGCGTACGCTGGGCGGCGTCGAGGTCACCGAGGTCAGGCCCGAGGACCACGTCCACCACCTCGGCGCCGGTGTGGCCATCGCCGACCTGGGCGGGGCGAACTTCTGGGGCGGCCGCACCTACGTCAGGGACAAGGGGCCCACCTGGCTCGACGACCACGGCGTCCAGCGGCACGTGGCGTTCTCGCGGCTCGACGACGGCGGTTTCGTCGAGCAACTGGAGTGGATCGGGCCCGGCGGCAGGCTGATGGCCCGCGAGGAGCGCGCGGTCACCGTACGGCCGCTCCAGGACGCCTGGGCCCTGGACTTCGCGTTCACGCTCACCAACCTCACCGGAGCCCCGCTGGAGATCAACAGCTCGGCCACCAAGGGCCGCGCGGGCGCGGGATACGGCGGCTTCTTCTGGCGCGCGCCCGGCGCCTCCACTGCCAGGACCACGGTGCCGGGGGACGAGCGGGCGGTGCACGGCAGCCGGGACCGCTGGGTCGCCATGTCCGGCACCGACCCGGACGGGCGGGACTGGACGCTGGTGTTCGCGCAGGACGGCGACGACCCCTGGTTCGTGCGCGTCGAGGAGTATCCGGGGGTGGGCCAGGCCCTGGCCTGGGACCGGCCGCTGATCGTCGAGGACACGCTGACCAGGCGGGTGGTCACGGCGGTGATCGACGGCCGGCTGGACGCCACCGCCGCCGGGTCCGTCGCGGGCGAACTGCTGCGATAGCGCGGGGGCCGCTGGAGTGTCGTCCGGCGACCCCGCCTCTCCACGCTGCATATCTAACACCGTATGAATATTTCTTGACCTATGGAGCGGCCCATGTGAAGATCACCCCGACTGTCGACCTGGGGGACGGCGAGACACGGTGACCGACACGCAGCCGGCCTATCCAAGATTCTCCTGGCGCGATCTGAGCCTGGCCCGGATCCAGGACACCTTCGACGAACGAAGACGCCTGCTGGCGCTGTTACGTTTCAGCCGCCCGCGTACGCTGGCCGCCCTGTGCGCGACGGTGGCCACCTCGGTCGCCGCGGCCCCCTTGACCGCCATCTTCGCCAGCCACGCGGTGCATGCGATGACGGCGGCGTCTCCCGAGGCCGGCCTGCTACCGCTGGTGTGGCCGGTGGCGGGGTTCGCGGCCGCGATGCTGGCCAGGCAGGCCGCCGAGGTCCTCGCGTGGGCGCTGAAGGCGTCGGCGAGCAGGCGCATCGACGGTGTGGTGCGCTCCCGGGTACGGCGAATCGCCCTGCGCCCGGATCGCATCGCCCACCTGGAGGATCCGGAGTTCCACGACGTGGCCGTGCGCGCCGGCGACCAGGGCTTCACCTGGCGGATACGCTCTCCCGGAGCCGCTGCCGTGGGCCAACTGGAGATCACCGCGCGAACGATGTCGGCGGTGGCGATGGCGGCGGTGCTGGCCGCGTACTTCCCCGTGCTGGCGGTGGTGCTGCTGGCGCTGTCTGTGCTGATCCGGTCGATCACCCGGCGGCAGTGGATGCATCTGGAGGCGGTCAAGGACGCGGCGACCCCCGAGCGGCGCAAGGTCGACTTCTGGGCGGACCTGGCGGCAGGGTCCGACGCGGCCAAGGAGGTCCGGCTGTTCGGTCTGGCGGGGTGGGTGAGCGAGCGGCGTCTGGCGGCGCACCACGCGTGGGAGGCCGGCCACTGGCGAACCCGCCGGCGCGTGCTGCGCAGCCAGAAGGCCACGTTCCTGCTCGCGGCGCTGTGCGCTGGACTGGGCCTGCTGGTCCCCGGGCTCGCCGCGTGGGCCGGGGCGCTGAGCATCGCCGAGCTGTCGCAGTGCCTGGTGGCGGTCTGGGGGATCCTCGCGATCTCGGCGATGGGCGGGGAGTCGTACGACATCGACTACGGCAGGACCGCGGTGACGGCGCTGCGGAAGCTGGAGGACCTGACCGGCCCGGATCGGCACGCCCCTCGGGAAAGCGCTCCTCCTGGTGGCCCCGCGCCCCTGGTGCGGTTCGAGGACGTGTCCTTCCGGTACCCGGGCGCCTCCGTGCCCGTGCTGCGAGGGCTGAGCCTGACCATCCGCCCCGGCGAGCGGCTGGCGATCGTCGGAGCCAGCGGGGAGGGCAAGACCACGCTGGTGAAGCTCCTGGCCGGCCTGTACGAGCCCACCGAGGGCCGCATCACCGCCGACGGCACAGACCTTCGCTCGCTGGACGCCACGGCGTGGCGGCGCGGGATGACGGCGCTGTTCCAGGACTTCGTCCACTACCCGCTCACCGCGCGCGACAACATCACGCTGGCCGCTCCTGAAGCCGCGCCGGCCGACGACGAAAGACTCCTGGAGCTATTACGGGAGGGCGGCGCGCAGCCGGTGCTGGACCGGCTGGAATCGGGGCTCGACACCGAACTGTGGCGGACCGGCGCCGACGGCCGTGACCTGTCGGGCGGGCAGTGGCAGAAGCTCGCCGCGATCCGGGCACTCTACGCGGTGGAGCACGGGCGGCGCCTGGTGGTCCTGGACGAGCCCACCGCACACCTGGACGTCAAGGCCGAGGCCCGCTTCCACGAGCAGGTGATCGGCTCGGTCGGGGACGCCTCGGTCGTGCTGATCTCGCACCGGCTCTCCACCGTGCGTCCCGCCGACCGCATTGTCCTGCTGCGGGACGGCCGGATCACCGAGGAGGGCTCCCACGACGACCTGATGCGGCTAGGCGGCGAGTACACCCGGCTCTTCCTGCTCCAGGCGTCAAGATTCCACAGGCCCACGGCCGGCGACGACAGGGCCACCGGCAACGGAGCCGCCGGCAGCCGGGCCGACGGTGCCGGGGCCGTCGATTCCGAGCAGGGAGCCGTCGCTCGCGGGGGCGGCGAGGAGGCGCGATGACACTGCGGGACAGCGCCCGGATGGCGCGGCACACCCTGGCGCTGGGCCTGCGCGCGGACCGCCGCGTGAGCATCACGGTGGGCGTGCTCGTGCTGCTGCAGGCCGGGATGGCCGCCGGCATCGCCTACGCCCAGCGGCATCTGGTCGACGCGGCCGGCGCCCACCTGCTCGGCGGGCTGCTGGCCGCGGTCGCGCTGGGGATGACCGCCCACGCGCTGCAGCTCATCGGCTGGCGCTTCACCCACAACCTGCGCAATGATCTGCGCGACCGGATCCAGCTGGCGCTGGAGCAGGAGATCACCGAGGCAGCGGCGAAGATCCCGACCATCACCCACCTGGAGCGGGCGGACTTCCTCAACCGGATCGCCATGTTGCGCCGCGGCACGCTGGCGCTGTCGAAGACCGGGTGGGCGGCGGCGCACACGGCCTCCACCCTCGCCGGGATCGGGCTGAGCCTGTGGTTGCTCATCCAGGTGCATCCCGCGCTCGCGCTCCTGGCGGTGGCGGCCGTGCCGATCCTGCCTCTGGCCAACCGGGCCATGCGGATGCAGCGGCAGGCGCTCGACGCCACGGCCGAGTCGCTGCGCCGCGAGAGCAGGCTGCACGACCTCTGCCTGAACCCCGACCCCGCCAAGGAGGTCTGGATCTCCGGCAACGGCGCGGAGCTGGACCGGCACGCGCGCGCGTTGTGGGAGGAGGCGGCCGACCTGGAGGCCAGGGCCCGGCTGCGCGGGCTCGGTGGCGAGATCGGCGCCTGGGCGCTCTACTTCTCCATGCTGGCCGGCGCGCTGCTGGTCGTGGGGCTGCTCCTGGCCCGCGGCCAGGCCACTCCCGGCGACGCGGTGCTGATCATCTCGCTGGCCGGTCAGCTACGGCAGCAGCAGCAGAGCGCGGTCGAGTCCATCGCCCTGGTCGCCGACGGCGGCCGGGTGGCCGAGCACCATCACTGGCTCCTCACCTACGCCGCCGAACACGGCGTACACCCTGCGGGGACGGCCGTGCCGGCCCGGCTGACCGCCGACATCGAGTTGCGCGACGTCTGCTTCACCTATCCGGGAACGGACACGATGGTGCTCGACCACGTGAACCTCACCATCCCCGCCGGCTGCACGCTGGGCCTGGTGGGCATCAACGGCGCGGGCAAGTCCACCTTGATCAAGCTGCTCATCGGGGTGTACCGGCCCACCTCGGGCACGATCCTGGTGGACGGCGTCGACCTGCGCGATTTCGATCCGTCCGGATGGGCGGCCGGGTGCACCGGCACGCTGCAGGACTTCCTCAAGCTGCAGACCCCGGTGGCCGAATCGGTCGGCGCCGGCGACCTGTCCAGGATCGACGACACCGCCCGGATCGGGCTGGCGCTGCGGCGAGCGGGCGCCGGCGGGATCGTGGAGAGCCTTCCCGACGGCCTGCGGACGCAGCTCGGACGGACCTTCGGCGGCGCCGAACTCTCCCACGGCCAGTGGCAGCGCGTCGCACTCGCCCGTGGCCTCATGCGTGAGACTCCGCTGCTGCGCGTCCTCGACGAACCCACGGCGGCGCTCGACCCGCAGGCGGAGCACGACCTCTTCGAGCTGTACGCCGAGCAGACCCGCGACTTCACCGAGCGGGGCGCGGTGACCGTTCTGGTCTCGCACCGGTTCTCGACCGTGCACATGACCGACCACATCGCGGTGTTGTCCCATGGGCAGGTGGTGGAGCAGGGCAGCCACGCCGAGTTGCTCACGGCGGGTGGCGACTACGCCGACCTCTATCTCACCCAGGCACTCGCCTACCGATGACCGCCCGCCGGGCTCTGAGCCCTAACAGGGCTCCGGAGGGCGCGGGCCTTCGTCGCGGCCCGCGCCGGACCTGAGCAGGCGCAGCGCGCCCCGCGACAGGGCCACCAGGATGTCGGCCGCCTCGTCGAGGTCGGGGTAGCGGCCCTCCAGGTGGCCGATGGCCAGGGCGTTGGTGGCCGCGTTGATGCCGTCGGCGATCATCTCCAGCCGCCGCCTGTCGTGCTCGTCGTCGGCGGTGTAGCCGAGGGCGGCCAGGTCGGCGGCGTGGTGCTCGCGGTAGGCGGCGGCGGTCTCCGTGGCGAAGTCGCGCAGCGAGGACGACGGGTCGTGCCGGGCCCGCAGCTGGATGCGGAGCAGCTCGGGGTGGCGGCAGATAGCCTCCAGGGGGATGCGGAAGGTGTCGCGGTGGGCTTCGAGGTCGCCGGGGGCTTCGCGGGCGGCGCGCCGGGCCTCGCGCATGGAGTTCCGCAGCCGCCGGCCGCCCTCCTCGGCGAGCACCAGCAGCAGGTCCTGCATGTCCTTGAAGTGCACGTAGAAGCTCGACTGCGCGATGCCGGCGGCCCTGGCGACCTTGACGGTGGTCAGCCCGGCCTCGCCCTCCTCGTCGAGGATCGCCAGCGCGGCCCTGACCAGCTTGCGCCGGGTCAGGTCTTTCGCCTCGCTCCTGCTGAGCGGTGTGCTCGTCATCGGTGCTCCCTCCCCTCCCGTAACGATTCTCCCGTGGCTCTTGTACGGATTTTCACCGATAGTACTATCGGTGAAATTGCTCTCGGGGGCCTACCGGGAGGAGGCGCGGATGAAACGCTGGAGGACGCCGGCCACGTTGATGCTGGCAGCGGCGGTGATGCTGGCGTGCAGCGGGCAACGCCCCGTCGCCACCCCGCAGGCGGGCGCGTCCGGCCCCGCCCAGGGCGGGCGCCTGGTGTACGGGCTGAGCGCGGACGCCAACGGGTTCAACCCCGTCACCGACCAGTTCGCGGGGCAGAGCTACAGCATGGCGGGCACGATCATCGAGACCCTGACGGCCGTGGACGCCAACGGCGACTGGAAACCGAACCTGGCCGAATCGCTCACCCCCAACGAGGCACACGACGAGTGGACGATCAAGATCAGGGAGGGGATCTCGTTCTCCGACGGCCTCCCTCTGACCGGTGACGTCGTCAGGGCCAACCTGGAGGCGCAGAAGGCATCCCCCCTCAACGCCGCCGTGCTGGCGCCGGTCAAGGCGATCGAGCCGGCCGGCCCGATGACGGTCAAGGTCGTCCTCAAGCAGCCATGGGTGGCCTTCCCCTACTACCTGGACGCCCAGGTCGGCATGATCGTGCCGCCCGCCTCGCTCGAGAACCCCAAGGCGGCCAGCCTGAAACCGGTGGGCACGGGCCCGTTCCTGTTCAAGGAGTACGTGCCGGACAACCGCATGGTCGTCACGCGCAACCCGCGCTACTGGCGGCAGGGCCTGCCCTACCTCGACGAGATCGAGTTCCGCATCCTGCCCGACAGCCAGACCCGCGCCCAGACGCTCGACGCCGGCGGCATCGACGCCATGGGCACCTCACGCGACGAGGACCTCACCAAGTACGCCGCCCAGAAGGACGCCTACACCGTCCAGCGGTCGGAGGGCATGGCCGTGGCCGAGTACATGTTCATGCTCAACACCACCGTGCCCCCGCTGGACGACCTGCGCGTCCGCAAGGCGCTCGCCCACGCCACCGACCGCGAGACCGTCATCTCGACCCTGCGCGGCGGAATGACCGAGCCGGCCGACGGCCCGTGGACGAAGGACTCCAAGTGGTACGCCGAGGGCGGCGGCTACCCCGCGTACGACCCGGCCAAGGCGGCGGCGCTGGTCAAGGAGGTGGAGGCCGAGAAGGGCCCCATCCGCTTCGAGATGATCTCCACACCCGACCCGAACACCATGCAGGGCATCGAGCTGGCCCAGGACATGTGGCGCAAGGCCGGCATCGACGTCACCATCAAGCAGGCGGACCAGGCCGACCTGATCAACCGCGCCGTCACCGGCAACTTCGCGGCCACCGTGTGGACCCAGTTCTCCTCCCCCGACCCCGACGGGGAGTACATCTGGATGCACCAGGCCTACTCCCAGCCCGTCGGCAAGGTGTCGCTCAATTTCTCCCGCTTCAAGGACAAGCAGCTCAGCGACGCCTTCGACGTCGGACGCACCGACCCGGACGAGGCCGCGCGCAAGAAGGCGTACGCGACCGTGCAGCGGCGGCTGCGCGAGCTGGTGCCGTACGTGTTCATCGACCACCTGAACACCGGGGCCGTCGTGGCGCGCACGAAGGTGCACGGCATCGGCGAGCACCGGCTGCCCGACGGCGAGCCGGGCCTGCCGCTGACCGGGTCGCCCATCCCCTACCACCCGTTCGCGCAGCTCTGGGTCGACGCGCAGTGATCGTCGTCCACCGGCTGGTCCGGCTCGCCGTCGTCCTGCTCGTCGTGACCTTCCTGTCGTACGCGCTGCTCGACCTGCTGCCCGGCGACCCGGTCACGCAGATCCTCGGCCTGTCGGCGACCGAGGAGGCCCGCGCGCAGGTCCGCCAGGACCTCGGGCTGGACCAGCCGCTGCTGGTGCGCTATCTCGGCTGGCTCGGCGGGCTCGTCACCGGCGACTTCGGCGAGTCGTACATCACCCGGATGCCCGTCGCGAGCGAGCTGGCCGAGCGGCTGCCCGTCACCCTGGAGCTGCTGGTCGCGGCGCAGGTCATCGCGCTGGGCCTGGCGATCCCCGTGGGCGTGGCCGCCGCCCGCCGCGCCGGCCGGGCTCTCGACCAGGTGCTCACCGCGCTCAGCTTCGCGCTGCTGTCGACCCCGGTCTTCGTGCTGGGCGTGCTGCTCATCCTGGTCTTCGCCGTCACCTGGCAGGTCGTGCCGGCGACCGGCTGGACCCCGATCTCGCTCGACCTGGGCTGGAACCTGACGTCGGTGATCCTGCCGGCGATCACGCTCGGGTGCGGGCAGCTCGCCGTCTACGCGCGGCTGCTGCGCACGGACCTGATCGCCACCCTCCAGGAGGACTACATCACGCTGGCCCGCGCCCGCGGCCTGTCGCCGCGCCGCATCCTGTGGCGGCACGCGCTGCGCCCGTCGGCCATCTCCCTGATCACCGCGGTCGGGCTCAACCTGGGCGCGCTCATCGGCGGCACGGTGATCATCGAGACCCTCTTCGGCCTGCCCGGCGTCGGGCGGCTGATCGTCGACTCCATCTTTTCCCGCGACTACCTGACGGTTCAGGGAGGCGTCGTGCTGATCTCGGTCGGCTACGTGGCGGTCAACTTCGCGGTGGACCTGGTGTACGCCGCCGTCGATCCCAGGATCCGGCGTGCGTAGCCCATTGAAGGGCCGGTTGGGGCGCGGGTTGGGGCGCCGGTTGGGGTGGGGGTTCTGGGCCGCCGCCGGCTGGATCGGGCTGGTGCTGCTGGCCGCCGTCCTGGCCGACGTGCTGCCGCTGGCCCGCTACGACGAGACGCTGGCCGGGCCGCCGCGCTCGGGTCCCGGCGCCGCGCACCCGTTCGGCACCGACGGCCTCGGCCGTGACGTGCTCAGCAGGGTCGTGCACGGCGCCCGCGTCTCGCTCGGCGTGGGCGTCGGGGCGGTGCTGCTGGGCCTCGGCATCGGCGCGCCGCTCGGCATCCTGGCCGGCTACCGCCGCCGCGCCACCGACGCGGTCATCATGGCGGTCAACGACGTGGCGCAGGCCTTCCCCGCGCTGGTGTTCGCGCTGGCCGTGGTGGCCTTCGCCGGGGCGAACCTGCGCAACGTGCTCATCGTGCTCGGCGTGCTCGGCGTGCCGTCCTGGGTCAGGCTCATCAGGGGCGCCACGCTGAGCTACGCCGAGCGCGAGTTCGTGCTGGCCGCCCGCGTGCTCGGCACCCGCGACCGGCGCATCCTGTGGCGGGAGATCGTGCCGAACGTGGCCGTGCCCGCGGCGTCGTACGCGTTCATCGGGATGGCCGTGGTCGTCGTCGCCGAGGGCAGCCTCGCCTTCCTCGGCCTGTCCGTCCAGGCGCCCACCCCCACCTGGGGCGGGCTGATCAACGAGGGCCGCACGCTGCTGGACAGCGCGCCGCACGTGGTGCTGGCGCCCTCGCTGGTGATGTTCCTGACCGTGCTCTCGTTCAACCTGGTGGGCGACCGGCTCAGGTCGCTGACGGACGTGCGGGAGAGCGGCCTGGAGCCGGTCCGCCAGGCCGCCCCCGCCCCTGCCGGGGAGCACGAGGTCCGAGCCGACTGCCTGCTGCAGGCCGAGGACCTGCGTACGCACTTCGTCACCCCGCGCGGCGTCGTCAAGGCCGTGGACGGCGTCTCCTTCACCCTGCGCCGCGGCCGGACGCTGGCCATCGTCGGCGAGTCGGGCTCCGGCAAGTCGATGTTGATCCGCTCGATCCTGGGCCTGCTGCCCGGCTCGTCCGTCAGGAGCGGCCACGTCTACCTGTCGGGCGACGACCTGACCGGCCACAGTCCCGCCCGGATGCGCTCGGTGCTGGGGCGGCGGCTCGGGACCGTGTTCCAGGACCCGATGACGGCGCTGAACCCCGTACGCACGATCGGCACCCAGGTGACCGAGCCGCTGCGGGTGCACCTCGGCATGAACCGCCGGCAGGCCCGCGCCGAGGCCGCGCGGCTGCTGGCCTCCGTCGGCATCCCCGACCCCGGACGCACCCTGCGCCGCTATCCGCACCAGCTGTCCGGCGGCATGCGGCAGCGGGTGACGATCGCGATGGCGCTGTCGTGCGGGCCGGACGTGCTGTTCGCCGACGAGCCGACGACCGCGCTCGACGTCACCATCCAGGACCAGGTGCTGCGGCTGCTGCACCGGCTGCGCGAGGAGCGGGACATGGCGGTGGTGCTGGTCAGCCACGACCTGTCGGTGGTGGCCCGGTGGGCGGACGAAGTGATCGTGATGTACGCGGGCAAGGTCGTGGAGCGGGGCCCGGCGGCGGAGGTGTTCGCCCGGCCCCGGATGCCGTACACGGAGGCGCTGCTGCAGGCCGCGCCCAAGCTGACGGACCCGGTGCACCACCGGCTGCGCGTCATCCCCGGCCGGCCGCCCGACCTGGTGGACCTGCCGCGCGGGTGCGCCTTCCAGCCGCGCTGCCCGTACGCGCGGGACCGCTGCGCGAAGGAGGCGCCGCCGCTGACCGGCTCCTACGCCTGCTGGTACCCGCGCGAGCACGCGCAGGCTCTGAAGGAAGGGGCGGACAGCGGTGGCCGGTAGCGGAAACGCGCACCTGCGTCCCCGTGACGAGGTGCTGCTGCGGGTGGAGGATCTGGTCGTGGAGTTCCCCGCCGGGCGCGGCCGTACGGTGCGGGCGGTCTCCGGCGTGAGCTTCGACCTGGCGCGGGGCGAGACGCTCGGGATCGTCGGCGAGTCCGGCTGCGGCAAGTCGAGCGCCGCCAGGGCGCTGGTCCAGCTCCCGCCGCCGCGGTCCGGGTCCGTCCGGCTCGACGGGCAGGAGCTGACCGCGCTGCGCGGCGAGGCGCTGCGCAGGACCCGCCGCCGCCTCCAGATGATCTTCCAGGACCCCATCTCGTCCCTGAACCCGCGCCGCCGCGTCCGCGAGATCGTCGGGGAGGGACCCCGCGTGTGGGGCCTGCCCGGCGACCGGGTGGACGAGGTCCTGGAGGCGGTCGGCCTCGATCCGCGGGCGGCGGCGGTACGCAGGCCGCACGAGTTCTCCGGCGGCCAGTGCCAGCGCATCTCCATCGCCAGGGCGCTCATCCTCGATCCCGAGGTGGTGATCTGCGACGAGCCCGTGTCGGCGCTGGACGTCTCGGTGCAGGCGCAGATCCTCGGCCTGCTGGAGGACCTCAAGGACCGCTACCGGCTCACGCTCGTGTTCATCGCCCACGACCTGGCCGTGGTGAAGAACGTCAGCGACCGCATCATGGTGATGTACCTGGGCAAGGTGTGCGAGCTCGCGCCGAGCGCCGAGCTGATCTCCCGGCCCGCCCATCCGTACACGAGAGCCCTCATCGCCTCCATCCCGGGCGGCGGCCTGGACCTCCCGCCGGCCGACACCCTGATCAGCGGCGAACCGCCGTCGCCCGTCGACCCGCCGAGCGGGTGCCGGTTCCGTACGCGATGCCCGCGCGCGTCCGCCAGGTGCGCCGAGGAGGAGCCCCGGATCCGGCGGGTCGGTGCCGATCACTGGCTCGCCTGCCACCACCCGACCGGCTCACCTGACTGACCACGAGGAGCAGCATGGCCATCGACTTCACCCTCGCCCCCGAGCACGAGGAGATCCGCAAGCGGGTCCGCGCCTTCATCCAGGGCACCGTCGCGCCCGCCATGGAGGAGCTGGAGGAGGGCGACCGCGACGCCTACCTCCGCACGATCTTCCACCTGCGCTCCCTGGCCAAGGCCGAGGGGCTGTGGCTGCCGCACATGCCGAAGGAGTGGGGCGGCATGGGCCTCGGCCACGTCGAGCTGGCCATGGTGCAGTCGGAGGCGGCCAAGACCCGCATCGGCCCGTGGGTGCTCAACTGCCAGGCCCCCGACGAGGGCAACATGCACACGCTGCTGCACTGGGCGAGCGACGAGCAGAAGGAGAAGTACCTCCGGCCCCTCCTGGAGGGCACCAAGATGTCGTGCTTCGCCATGACGGAGCCGGAGGCCGCGGGCTCCGACCCCACCCTGATCCGGACGACCGCCGTACGCGACGGCGACGAGTGGGTGATCAACGGCCACAAATGGTTCATCTCCAACGCCCGCCGGGCCAACTTCGCCATCCTCATCGCGAGGACCGAGCAGGACGTGCCCGAGGGCTCGCGGGGCGCCAACACCGCCTTCCTCGTCGACCTGCCCGATCCCGGCTGGAACGACGTGCGCGAGGTCGAGACGATGCACGGCTCGACCGGCCACAGCGAGATCGTCATCGAGGACCTGCGGCTGCCCGGCAGCCAGATCCTCGGCGGCCGGGGCAACGGCCACCGCCTCGGCCAGTACCGCCTGGGCCCGGCCAGGCTCGCCCACTGCATGCGCTGGATCTCGCAGGCGGAGACGGCCCTCGACATGATGGTCGGCCGCGCGCTCACCCGCTACAGCCACGGCTCCCTGCTGGCCGAGAAGCAGGGCGTCCAGTGGCTCATCGCCGACTCGGCCATGGAGCTCTACCAGTGCAAGCTCATGGTGCTGCACGCCGCCTCGAAGATCGACAAGGGCGAGGACTTCCGCACGGAGGTCTCGATGGCCAAGCACTTCGTCGCGAACAGCCTCAACCGCATCATCGACCGGGCCATCCAGGTGCACGGGGCCCTCGGCTACTCGACGGACACGCCGCTGGCGCACATGTTCCAGCACGCCCGCTGGGCCCGCTTCGCCGACGGCGCCGACGAGATCCACCAGATGCGCATCGCCGAACGCACCATCGCCGCCTACCAGGCCACCGGCTCCACCGCCTCCGCCACCGGCGACCTGCCCCTCTGACGCCGACAGTCTTCCTACTCATTTGATAATCTGGTTCCATGAAGGAAGACTCGTACGCCATCGGCGAAGGCCCTGCGACCAGGGTCAGCCTTTCCCTGCCGGAAGGCACGGCGGCGGCCATAAGCGAGAGGGTCGGCAAGCGCGAGTTCTCGGCCTACGTCGCGGCCGCGGTCGAGCGCGAGCTGCGAGGCCAGATCCTGGACGAATACCTCGCCGACTACGAGCGGCGCAAGGGCGCGATATCAGCGCAGGAGCAGGACAAAGCGCGCCAGATCTTCGACGAAGTGTTCGCCGACGAGGCCCAGTGGCCCGCCGCAAGCTGAGCCATGAGGGGACCCTCGTCCTGGATTGCGAAGGTCTCTCCAGACTGTTCGACGACCACGAGCCCACGGCCGCGCGGGTGGCCGAGGCTCGTCGCCGGGGCATGGAGGTCCTGATCAATGCCCTGACCATCGTGGAAGCCACACATCGCCACACCGACCAGACCCGGCTGGCCTGGCTCCTGTCCGGTCTGCGCATCTCACCGGTCAGCGACAAGGAGGCCAGAGCGGCGTCCGCTCTCCTGCTCGGCGCAGGGCTGCACGGGCACAAATACGCGATCGACGCTGCGGTCGCCGAGATGGCCATACGACAACAACGGCCTGTCGTCATGCTGACCTCAGATGTGGACGACATGAAGAAGCTCTGCGGAAATCGGGTACGACTCGTCGGGATATGAGTCGGGCAGCCTCGCTGCTTCAGATGGCCACCTGGGGAGCGGGCAGTGGGACGATCTCGCGCTCGTAGAAGGCCCTGAAGTCCTCCCCCGCGGCGAACAGCTTGTCCAGCTCGCCCCTGCAGGCCGCGATCACCTCCGGGTCGTCGATCCGCCGGGCGCCGCTGTGGGTGCCCAGGGCGTCGTACGTCACCTCGTACATCACCGAGGTCCCCAGCACCACCAGTTCGGGCAGCCGCCGGCCGACCTCGAGATCGGCCACCTGCTGAGCATCGAGCACCCGCACCTGCTCACCCGCCCTGCCCCGCAGTGCCAGGACGTGCATCTCCCACCGCAGGTAGGGCGTGATGGGCGGCTCGACGACCCGCAGCCGCCTGCGCGCGAACCCCCCGGCCCCGGCCTGCCCGTCGTCGATCAGCTTGAGCGACCGGTCCCAGTCGTCCGCCATCAGCGCGGCCCAGCCCGGCTCCTCGGCCGCGCGAAAACTCTGGGCGCGCTCGAGCTTCCACAACACGTCGTCGGTCCGACGGTAACTCGGCCAGAAGTCGTCGAGGTAGTCATCGGCGCTCAACAGGACGGCCGGTATCTCGTGGATGCGCTCAAGCATGAAGACTGTCCCTCGTGGCCGGCCGTCGCTGCAGGTCGTTACGGTGCCTATCACCGGCCAGGCCCCGGATAAACGGATGCGGCTAGCCTGGTGCGGTGCGTACGTGCTCGGACGAGACGCGGCTGATCGTGCTGCGCGGCAACTCCGGCTCGGGCAAGACGACGGTCGCGCGGGCCGTCCGCGACGCCCTCGGCCACGGCCACCACGTCGTCCTGGAGGGCATCCTCACCGCAGCCCGCTATGGCGACATGCTGACCGCGCTGCGCCGCGACCATCCGGGCCGCAGCCACTTCTTCTATCTCGACGTCTCCTTCGAGGAGACCCTGCGCCGCCACGCCACCCGCCCCCAGAGCAGGGAGTTCGGGGCCGACATGATGCGCGGCTGGTACGTCGAACGCGACCTGCTCCCCGGCGCCGGCGAGATCGTCATCGACCAGGCCAGCTCGCTGGAGGAAACGGTCAGGCGCATCGTGTCGCGGACGTTCACCACGGCACCGTCTTCGCCTCCCGCAGATCCGCCAGGGTGGTCCGCCCGTTCCTGACGTGGACCGTGATCAGCTCCAGCGCCTCGTCAACGGTCACGTGCCGCCCGTGGGAGCACCGCGCCTGGGGATCGGGCGACTCGGCCCACAGCCGCATCCCCGGCTCCCACGCGAGCTGCAGGGTGGGCCCCGACCGCCCGCGGTAGCAGACGAAGTTGCCGTCGTGCGGGGTCAGCCAGAGCAGCAGGTCGCGGCATTCCTGCGCCGACATGGTCAGGGGCTCGTCGCGCCAGATCGAGGTGTAGTCGCAGAAGGTGACCGGCACGGTGGGCTGGGCGGGTGCCCGCTCCGCCCCCGGGTGGCCGGCCAGTGGCCCGAAGCGCCGCCGCTGCCAGTCGAGCGGCACGTGGACGCGCTGCCGGACGTCGCCGTCCCATTCGGGCTCCAGCCCGCGGCGCCGGCAGGCGGCCACGATCTCCGCGCCGATCTCGGCGGCGTCACCGTCGCCGGTGGCCCCGTAGGCGAGCATGACGCCGCCGCCCCCGGCCGCCGCCTGGGCGTCCTGGCGGTGGTAGAAGGTGTAGCCGCGCATGCCGGGGAGCTCGGCGAGCTCGCCGCCGAGCTCCGTGCGCCCGCAGTTGAGGCAGTCGGTGTAGCTCTCGCGCGGCAGGATGCCGGCCAGCGCGAGGTCGATCATGGCCATGCTGAGCCGGTCGCACGCGGTGACCTCCGGCCAGGTGTCCTGCGCCGCGAGGTGCCCGGCGAACTCGCGCCCTGCGATCTCCTCGGCCGCGCGCACGAAGAGGTCGTGGTCGTCCGTTTCCTGCTCCCACACGTCCAGGGCGCCACGGATCACCTGCTCGAACGTGCTGCGCCCGATTGCCACCTCTGTGCGGATATGGGCGGTGAGCACCTTTCGCATCAACTCGTCGTCCATGGCGATCACTATGCCACCTGGCGGAGACAGGAAAGATCCTCCTGGGGCGCGAGATAGCGCCGCACCACCGGACGCCAGCGGTTGCCGCCCGGCAGGTCCCGCAGAGCCGCCATCCCGATGCAGTATTTGCTCACGCTCACCGGCCGCACCCCCATCCCGCGTAACACCCTGTCGACCAGCGCCCTGCCGTCAGCCGACTTCGACTCCAGCAGCACCAGGTCGCGCCGGGCGGGCACGTGCCGGCGCCCGTCGTGGCAGAGCAGGCCCGTGTCGCAGGTGAGCCGGGCCGCGCCCGCCCGGTCGATGAGCGTCACCCGCCGGTAGTCGGTGGACAACACCGGTGCGAGCCCGGCGGGCGGGGCGAGGCGCAGCTCCCCGACCAGCGTGTTGTGCACGAAGTCGCGCGCATCCTGGGTGAGGACGTGCGCGGGCACGCCGTCGTACGGGATGCGGTGCTTGTCGGTGCTGCCGCGCGCTCCGCTGAGCTTGAGCTCCAGCCACCGCCCGCCGCCGTCCAGGTAGGTACGGGTACGGAGCTTGAACCTGCGCCGCCTCCCCTGGCGGTGCTGGCGGAAGGTGAGCAGGTCGGGGGTGTCGAAGTAGGTGGAGGTGTAGCGGAACTGCCGTCGCCCGCCGATCCGCAGCACGGAGAACCGGTCCCCCAGCTCCCCCGCCAGCCGGGCCATGGTCGCGCCCGTCACGAGATACTTGTTGTCGACCCGGCTCATCAGCTCGGGCACGTCGGCCAGCCCGACCGGCCTGGCGGCCGCGGCCACCCCGGCGAGCAGCACGTCCGCGTCCGTCATCGCGGCACCCCCGTCGCCTTGGGCGCCGTGACCGCGTACCGCACGTCGACCACGGTCACGTCACGCACGTAGTCGACCTGGGTGACCACGTGGTGCAGCACCCGCGCGCGCAGCCGGCTCTCCAGGTCGGCGCGGAGCAGGTCGGGGTCGGCGTGGACGACGTCCAGCGTCACGACCTGCTGCCGGGTGCGGCCGAGCAGCCGCGGATGGTCGGCGACGTACATGATCGCCAGCAGCACGCCGTTGAGCAGCAGCGCGGTCAGCGGCCACGCCCCGGCCAGGCCGTTGACCAGCCCCAGCACGATCGCGATGAAGTAGTAGGCGATCTCCTGCTGGGTGATCTCGCTGGACCGCAGCCGGATGATCGACAACACCCCGAACAGCCCGAACCCGACCGCGATGTCGACCCGCTGGACGAGCAGCAGCGACACCACGGCGAAAATGCCCACATTGAGCGCGACGTAGGCGAACAGGAGGTCGCGCCGGTGGTGCCGCCGATAGTAGAGCCCGTACGCCAGCGCGACGATCGCCGCGAGGTCCATCACCAGCCCGGTTGCCACGTTTTCTCCCTCTGTAGTGCCGTTGATGAACAGCCTCTACGTACGGGGTGAAGCAACCGTGAGGTGATGATTAGGCCACTCTCATCCGGTAGCCGGTGCCGCGGACGGTCTCGATGCGCTCGGCGCCGATCTTGCGTCGCAGATAGCGTACGTACACGTCCACGACGTTGGAGCCCGGGTCGAAGTCGAAGCCCCACACGTGGCTGAGCAGCTGCTCGCGGGTCAGCACCTGGTCGGGATGGCGACAGAAGATCTCCGCCAGCGCGAACTCCCTGGCCGACAGGTCGACCGCGCGCTCCCCCACGTACGCCCGCCGCGTGCGCAGGTCGAGCGACAGGTCCGAGACCCGCAACACGGTCACCTCGGGCGTGCGCTCCGCGCGCAGCCGCAGCCGCACCCTGGCCAGGAGCTCCTCGAAGGCGAAGGGTTTGGCGATGTAGTCGTCGGCGCCGCCCTCCAGTCCCGCCACGGTGTCGCTCACGCTGTCCCGAGCGGTCAGGATGATCACGGGCATGGTGACCCGCGACTCGCGCAGCCGCCGCAACACCGTGAACCCGTCGCTCAGCGGCAGCCCGATGTCGAGGATGAGCAGGTCGAACCCGCCCGCGCAGGCCAGGTCGTACGCGGCGACCCCGTCGCCGACCACGGCGGTCACGAAGCCGTTGGCCCGCAGCCCCTTCTCCACGAAGGAGGCGATCCTGGACTCGTCCTCGGCGATCAGAATGCGGTTCACCACTGCCTCCACACCTGCCGCAGCGGCAGGGTCATGACAAAACGGGCTCCTCCGCCCGGAGCCTCGGTCACTTTCACGTCGCCCCCATGGGCCTCGGCGATGGATTGCACGATGGCCAGCCCCAGGCCGGCCCCGTCGTGGGCGCCGGTGCGGCCCGTGCCGCGCACGAACCGCCCGAAGATGCGTTCGCGCTCGGCGGGCGGCACGCCGGGGCCGCTGTCGCGTACCCACAGCTCCACCTGCCGGTCGCGGACGGCGGAGCCGACGGCGATCAGGTCGCCGTCGGTGGTGTGGCGCACGGCGTTGGCCGCCAGCTGCATGAGCGCCTGCGTGAGCCGCTGCCGGTCGGCCGGGAGCCGCGCCTCGGCCACCTCGTCGACCCGCCACCGGCGTTCGCCGAGCGCGCGGGCCTTGGCGACCACACTGACCGTCAGGTCGGCCAGCTCGACGTCGTCGACCGTGAGGAATCCCGGCTGCTCGGCCTTGGCGAGGGTGAGCAGGTCGTCGACGATGCGGTGCATGCGGTCGAGCTCGTCGGTGACCAGGGCGATGGTCTCGGCGCGGTCGGCGGGGTCGTCGCCCATGAGCTCCAGGTGGCCGCGGATGACGGTGATCGGGGTGCGCAGCTCGTGGCCGGCGTCGTCCAGGAAGCGCCGCTGCCCGACGAACGCGCGCTCCAGCCGGTCGAGCATGTGGTTGAACGTCGCGGCCAGCGCGGCCACGTCGTCGTTTCCGGGCACGTCGAGCCGGCGCGTGAGGTCGGTGGAGTCGCTGATCTGCTCCGCGGTCTGCCTGACCAGCCGGACCGGGGCGAGCACGCGCCCGGCCACGAGCCAGCCGGCGCCGCCCGACAGCGCCATCGCGGCCAGCGCGGACAGCCCGAGCGTGCTCACCGCCTCGACGATCTCGTCGCGGTGCCGCTCGTAGAAGATCGCCACGACGAAGTGGCCCCGGCGGGGGTCGCCCTGCACCCGCACCGGGATCACGGCGTACTTGACCGGGCCCTGCTCGCTCTCGACCGTGCCGCGCTCGGCCTCGGTGGCCTCGGCCATGTCGGCGACCAGTTCGGCGTCGGTGTCGATGCGTACGGGCGGCGGGATGGCGGTGACCTTGTGCGCCTCGCCGTCGACGATGCTGAAGAAGGTCTCCCACCGGTCGGGGGTGTTGACCGACAGGTATCCGTCGAGCAGGTCTTCGAGCGCGGTGAACGAGTGGCCGGTCTTCGGGTGGACGTAGGCGCGCAGCTTGTCCACCTCGTTGCTGATCTCGAGGTTGATCCGGCTGTCGAGCCGGGCGAGCAGGACGGACCAGGTCGCGAAGATCGACACTGACAGGGCGAGACCGACGACGGCGAGCATCCAGCCCACGATCCGGGCACGGGCGCTCACCCGCATGCGACCTCCCCGTCAGTCGTCGTCGTCATCGTCGTCGTCACCATCATCGTCGTCGTCGCCACCGCCCGGTCTCGGCGAGGGTGGCCTGACCGGCTCCGCCTTCGTCCTGCGCGGTGTGGGGCCGACGCTGTGGCGGGGACCGGGGCTCGTGGACGGCGAGCCGGAGACGGCGGGCTCGGAGGTCTGCTGGCCGCTCGGGCTGGGATCTGACGTCCGGGGATCGTACGTGCTGTGCCCGTCCGGTGAGGGCGTCACCACGACGGGCCCGCCCAGATCGGGCTCCTCGGCCGCCTGCACCAGCCCCACCGACATGAATCCCGCCACGGCCGCCGCCAGGACGAGGAGGATCACGGTTCCCCGCTGCTTCATGGGGTCGAGCCTGACGCCCTTCGAGGAGACCACGCTGAGGTGCAGATGAGAGAACTCTCATCTGGGGGCAGCGCCGACGCAGTAGAATGTTGTTCTGTTACCGGTCGATCGTCTCAGGCTTTCAGGAGGAGCACGGATGCGCGCAGAGGGCAAGGTCGTCGTCGTCACGGGCGCGGCCGGCGGGATCGGCAGGGCGATGGCCCGCAGGTTCGCCGCTGAGGGGGCGGCGGGCGTGGTGGTCGCCGACCTCGACGCCGCCGGAGCGAGCGCGGTGGCCAAGGAGATCGGCGACCGGGCCGCCGCCGTACGCGTGGACGTGTCGTCCGAGCAGGAGGTCGCCGCGCTCGTCGACACCCCGTTCGGCCCCGTCGACCTGTTCTGCTCCAACGCCGGCGTCATCGACGGCCACGGCCTGGACGCCTCCGACCAGGACTGGAACCGCCTCTACGCGGTCAACGTGCTGGCCCACGTCTACGCCGCCCGCGCCGCCGTGCCCTCCATGATCGCCCGCGGCGGGGGCTACCTGCTCAACACCTGCTCGGCGGCCGGGCTGATCAGCTGCCCCGGCGACGCACCATATGCGGTGACGAAGGCGGCGGCGATCGCGTTCGCCGAATGGCTGGCCATCCACTACGCCACCCAGGGCATCGGGGTCAGCGTGTTGTGCCCGCAAGGAGTGCGTACGGCGATGCTGGAGCAGGGCCTGGCGGACGACCACCTGACCGCCCGGGCCGTCAGCGCCTCCGCGCCCGTTCTTGACGCGGAGGACGTGGCAGGAGCGGTGATCGAGGGCCTGGCGGCGGAACGGTTCCACATATTTCCTCATCCGGAAGTGGCCGAGTACGTCCGCCGCAAGGCCGACGACCCCGATCGGTGGCTCACCGGGATGTCCCGCTTCGTCGACTCACTCACGACCTGAAGCGACCGCCCGCCCTCGGACCGCACCGCGCTCGCCGGCCCCCGGATCGGCGGCGCGGCGACGGCCTCCGTGGCACGGCCCGCGGCAGGCCCCTCGCTAGGCCCCCTCGCTAGACCGGCTCGCTAGACCGGCTCGCTAGACCGGGCAGCTGGGGCCGAGCCGCTGCCAGGGCGAGCAGTTGTCGGCGGAGGACGAGCAGCACAACCTCCTGTGCCAGCCGTTCGTGAAGCACTTGTACTGGTACGCGCACACGGCCGCCGCCTTCTCCTCCGGAAGTACCAGCTCCAGAGCCCTGTCGATGATCACTCTCACGTCCTGCCTCCTCGTATCGCCTGCCTGCTGACGGTTGTGGCGATTATCGGGAGGGGCACTCGCCGCCGGTTAGCGCGGCGATAGCGCGGCGCGCGAGGCGAGGAACGGGCCTACCCGCCGGCGTCCTGCTCGTAGGCGGCCAACGCCGGCTCGCCGCCTTCGCGCAGCTCGAAGAGCACGCCGCGGTCCCCCGGATAGCCCTGCCGGTGGTCGAAACCGCCGAAATAGATCTGGTCCGGCACGCCGCCGGGAAACGCCTCGCAGAACGGCAGGACCCGGTCGGCCGACGTCGTCCCCGCCGGGTTGGCCCGCTTCCTGATCCGGGAACACGCGTCGCAGATGGCCGGCCGTAGCCGCATGTCCTCCCCCTCCTGTCTTCTCTATGGCGGTTCGTAGTCGGGGTTGTCGTGCCACGGACCATATTCCGGCTCGGCCAGATGGTTGCCGACCGCTTCCTCGTTCAGCATCACCCGGAATCTCCGCACGTGCTTGAAGGGGAAACCTCCGGGGATGGCGACCTCCTGCTGGTGCCCGCCGTACAGCTCGCTGCCGACGGTCCTGTCCGCGTCGACGCCTCCCTCCAGGTCGAGCTCGTACTGGTATTTCCCGCGCCAGGGCATCACGGGATTGCGGCTGGTCGACACGAAGGCCCTGTTGCCCGCGCCGAGGTGCTGGTCGAGGTCGGCGTCGTGGATGTCCTTCGCCAGGAAACCGGCCTCCTTCAACTGGTCCGGGCCGCGGTTGTCCACCCGGTAGAGCGGCTCCCGCGTCTCCCGTATCACCACGTTGTCGACATGGTGTCCCAGATTGGTGATGACGTATTCCGACAGGGCCTTCCACTGGTCGTCGGTCCTCGGAGGGGCGACCCGCCCGGCCGCGTACTCGTTCGGCGGGGCGTAACCGGTCGGCGAGATGCCCTTGGGGAAAAGGCTGAGGCCGAGCCGGTCCTTCACCCGCCCGCGCTGCTTGATGTCATCCTCCGTCCGCACCGCCATGTCCATGATGTGGGCCGGTATCCAGCGCTCGCCGAGGCGCGTGTCCCACACCGTGCGCTCGATGACGACGTCGGCGCGGACGGCTCCGATTCTCTTGTGCAGCGGCAGCCGCCCGTCAGCCGCCACCTCCACCTCGCGGCCGCGCCGGTCGTAATGGACCCCGCCCCGGACGCGATAGCCCCACACGCCATCGAGCAGGCCCGGCCCGTGGCCGGCGAACCACTCGGCGAGCTCCTCGCGGGCGTACGTCATGGCAGCGTCCTTGGCGGGTCCCGCGAAGTGCACGTCGCTCCTGTGCAGATCGGGCCGGGCCTTCTTGACGTGCTCCATCCCCGCTGCCCAGGCGGCGTCGACGGCGTCCGTCAAGGTGTCCCTCAGGTGGCGGAGCGTCCGCTGGATCTGCCGCTGCACGAGCCGGTGGTCGTTGGGCAGCGCCGGATCGTTCAGCGGCGATACGAACTCGCCGCGGCGCGCCGCCGCCTCGGCCTTCTCCTCCGCCCTCCTCACATGGCCGGCGGCGTCGGTGGACAGCGAGACCACGCCGGCGCCGGCCGAGGACGGCTCCGCCACCGACGGGCGCGCGCCGGAACCCGCGCGATCGCCCTCCCCCGCCGTCCGGCCGCCCTCACCCTCCGGGTAGAGCTCCTCGTGCGTCCTGCCGAAATGGTTCCTCAGCGTCCCGTAGACGTAGTCGTGGCCCTTCCTGATGTCGCGCCATCGCGGATGATCCGGCGGTACCGCTCGCCCGTTCTCCTGGAACTCCCGCCAGGCGGCCAGGTCGTCGAGCCCGGCGGCGATGACCAGCTCCCGCTCCGAAGCCTTGCCCTCCTCCCAGCGAACCCACTGGTGGTTCCGCGCCGCGGCGGCACGGTCCTCCCCGATGTGGAAAGCCTCCAGCGCCACGTCCACCCAGAAGCCGTCGGCGTCGTTCGGCCGCGGGGAGAAGGCGTCCCGGGCATGCACCTCCTCCAGCTCCCGCGTACCGGACTCCGCGGGACCGCCTGGCCGGCTCGCCGCGTCACGGGACAGGTGCCGGTCGATCAGCCGTCCGATCGCCGTGGCCAGCGGGCGCGGCCGTTCGGCGTTGTGGAACTCGGTGAACGCCTCCGCGATCATCTCGTGCGGGTCGGCCGCCCCGATGGTCGACAGGTGCCACTCGACCTCGGTCCTGATCGCCGGGTCGTCGTGGAAGTCCCCCGCGTCGTACCGCATGCGCAGCACCCGCGACACGGCCCGGTCGAGTTCCGCGCGGAGGGCGGGGTCGCCCAGCAGGCCCTCGGCGAGCTGGTGACCGTACTCGTGGTGGACGATGCCTTCGACCGTGCCCCCGCCGGGCACCGTACGGCCGGTTTCCTCGTCCCGCGCCGCACGCGCCACCACGCCGGCGGGGTCGGCGAACTGCCGCCGGTTGAGATAGACACCCCGGCGTTCCCCGCTGGTGACGGCCACGGCCGGCTGCGCGTCCGCGCCAGGGATGTGGGCGAAATCCTCATCGAAGTTCACGGCCCGGAAATGGCGGAGCCCTTCGACCGGATAGCGCTCGGCCAGCCTTCGCACGGCCGCCGCACTCGCACGCGCCGCCTCCGGGTGCATGCCGTCGAGATCGACGCGGAGGCCGGTGCCAGGCAGGCGCTCGGCCGGCCGTTCCGCCTCCCGCCGCACCTCGCCCTCGTACGTCTGCTGCCCCGCTTCCCTCGCCACCGCGCCGGGTGCGGCTCCTGCACCAGGAACGTCGTGGGCCGCTGTCACCGGCTGGGCCGGCGCAGAGGGCGAAGCCGCGGGGGCGGAGGACGCGGTTGCGGAGGCCGTCGGGCTCCCGTGGGCCGGGCCCTGCTGAGCCGCGGGCGGGGAACCCGCGGGAGCTGGTTCGGCCGTCCGCGCCGGCGCGCCCGACGACGGATCCGCAGAGGGAGCGGCACGGCTGGTGACCGGGACGTCCGTCCCGCCGAGCGCGCTCGTCAGATCGGCGGCGGACGGGACGACGTCCTCACGCGCGAGTCCGGCGTCGTCACCGGAGGAAGGGAGCGGGGCCGCAGGCGTGCTCGGCGCTCCGGCATCCGGCGGCGCGGCGTGCATCGGCCCGCCGCCTTCGTGCCCTGCGTGACCGGACACCCGGGAGGCCGAGGTCGGGGAGGGCGCGGCCGTGGGAGGACCGGTCGTACCTGGCGCGGAGGGCGCCGCGGCGGCCGGGTGATGGGACGGACGCGGTGCGGACCCGGCCGGCGGAGCCGGTGCTGGGTCGGTGTCGGCGACCGGAGGTCCTGCGGGTGGGGGAGACGGGTCCGCCGCGGGCGCGGGGCCGGCGCCCCCGGAAACCGGCGCGGCGGACAGGCCCGTGCCCCTGGGAGGGCCGGAAGGGGGTTCGGCGGCGGTCCCTGCCGGGCCGGGAAGGGACCCGGAAGCGGAGCCGGCGGGCCCCGAAGAGCCGGTCGACGGCGCGGCGGGCGCCGGGCCGGCGTCGAACGGGGTGATCAGCTCGCGGATGTCCGTGGCCGTGCCGATGACGGATTGGGAGACGCCCGCACGAGCCATGTCCTCGAGCGAGACGGGCTGCCCCGTGATGAAGCCCATGACAGCGGCCGCCGCGGCGCCACCGGTGGCGCCGCTGAACGCGCTGTGGCCGGCGGATCGCAGCAGCAACATCCGGCCGGCGTCGGCGATGCCGGTCGCACCCGGCGTGCCCCTGCGGTTCAGGGCGCCCTGGGTGAGGCTCTGCACCACCGACTCCATGGCCTCCTGGAAACCCTCCATGGCGGCCTTGCCGAGATCGATCCGGCCGCGGTTGCCCTGGAACGCCTGTATGCCCTGGACCGCCATGGACAGACCGGCCCCCGTCGCGAAGTCGACGGCGGCGTACCGCACCAAGGCCTGCAGCAGTTGCCGGTAGATGAGCGTGATCCGCATGCGCTGCTGGGTCAGCCGGGCCGCGACCGCAGCCGCGGTGATCCCGCCTGCCCAGAGCGCGGTCACGAGCCGCACGATCGACACGACCACCACGGCCAGGGTGGCGAGGATCATCATCTGGGCGTACTCGATCTCGGTGGCGGCGTCCTTGAACTGCGTGCCCATCGCCCGGCAGAGCTGTTCGAGCCGGGCGGCCGACTCGCGCAGCTCGGACGCGCGGCCCGAGAACGCAGCGGACGAGTCGCCCTTGTTGTGCGACATCACCTGGCCGAGGGCCTCGTCCAGGGCGGGAAGGAGCGCTTCTATGCCGTCCGCGGCGCGCAGCCACGCGTCGCCGAGGCGGCGCATGCCCTCGAGGTCGACATCCGGCCACTTGCAGCCGCCGAGCCATCCGGCCGCCCATTCGGCCCAGGCGGGGAACTCCATGGATCAGGCCTTCATGCGCCGTCGGTATCCGCCGCGAGGCGACCCGTGGCCTCGACCTCGTCCGCGGTGCCCGACAGCTGCGTGACCACCTGGCCGAAAAGGTGCATCGCGACGTCGCTGTTGGGCTCGAGCGATTCGGCGAGCTGCCGGCCGGCCTCGTCGTTCCGCTCCCAGCCCTCGTTGGCGGCGATCTCCCCCTCCAGCATCGACCTGATCTCGTCGAGCTCCCCGGCCAGGGCGCGCAGCCGCGCGGCGTCGCCGGACAGCCCTTCAGGCTGCACTTCCATGCGCCCGACGTTCACATTCCGCCCTTCCTTGCGTGGGTTACGGCGCCGATGGCTGAATATCAGGTCAACTATCGGCGAAGTAATGTGAACGCAGTTTCGGATTGCGGCATCAGGCCATCGTACTGTCGCTGCGCCGCAGGGCAGAATGCATGAAAAAACTTCGAAACATGCCCCGCGCCTTCGGCGGAAGCGCCTCCGGCAGACCGGCCCTTCAGCCCGCGGGAAGGTCATGCGGGAGACGACAACGAGCCGGCCGGGCAATGGTCGCATGGCGGCCGACGGCAGCCCGCCGACGGCCGCCCGCCGGTCTACTGCTGCTCGGCCTTGGCTGCGGGGTCCGGGTCCGCCGGGCAGCGTGTGCCCTTCGCGGGCACCTTCAGCGAGATCAGGTACTTGTCCATCGCCGCCGTGGTGCACTCGGTCATGCCGTAGATGCCGTGGCCCCAGCCCTCGTAGCTGAGCAGCGCGGCCTTGGAGCCGAGTTGGCGGGCCACGTTGGCCGACCACTTGTACGGCGTGGAGGGGTCATGCCTGGAGGCGCCCACCAGCAGCGGAGCGCTCCCGGTGTACCGAAGCCGGTGCTGCGGGTTGTTGACCGGGTGGCCCTGGCACCTCGGCATGTCGCCCATCGGCATCGGGTTGTACCGCATGTCCGGGGCCGCCGCGTTGGCGCCGCGCATCACATCGGCGTACTCGGCGTAGTCGCGGAGCTTGAGGTTGAAGTCCTCGCAGAGGATCGCGGTGGGGAATTCGGCGTGCTCACCGCTCACGGGCCCGTTGCCGGGAGGGTCCGGCATGTCATCCGGCACCGGCCCGCCCTCGAGGGCGCGCAGCACCTTGGCCTCCAGCGGCCAGTCCGGTCCCTCGTTCATCACCACGCCCAGCCAGAGCAGGTTGTGGGCGCTCACCGGACGGTCGGAGACCCCCGGCCAGTACAGCTTGCCGCGATCAGCCTTCTTGAGCAGTCCCTTCCACAGCGCCCGGACGTCGCGCCCGTGCAGGACGCAGTCGGTGTCCCGCTCGCACCAGGCGACGAACTCGTCGAAGCCGTCCTGGATGGCGGCCGCCTCGCTCACCTGGAACGCCTTGGCGTTCACGCTGTGGTCCATGTTGCTGTCCAGCACCATGGCCCGGACCCGGTTCGGGAACAGCTCGGCGTACATCTGCTGGGCCAGCGTGCCGTAGGAGACGCCGTACGAGGTCAGCTTGTCGTCGCCGAGCGCGGCGCGAATGGCGTCCATGTCACGGGCCACGTTGACCGAGTCGATGTGGTCGTACAGCGGGCCGGTGAGCTTGCGGCAGTCCGCGCGCAGCTTCTTGTTGAAGGCGATCCACCTGTCGTAGTCGGCCTGGCTGGTCATGACCTCGTACGGGATCTTGTTGTACAGCGAAGCCGAGCAGGTCACCGAACCGCTGCGGGCGACGCCCCGGGGGTCGTAGCTGACGATGTCGAACCGCCGCTGCACATCCTCGCTGAACCCGGAAGGGCGAAGGATGTCGTTAACGCCGGAGTTGCCCGGTCCGCCCGGGTTGGTCAGCAGGCTTCCGATCCGCGCGGAGGGGTCGGTGGCCTTGCGCCGGGCCAGGGTCAGGTCGACGGTGGGTCCTTTCGGCTTGGACCAGTCGATCGGTACGGTCAGCGTGCCGCACTCGACGGTGGGGGCTTCCTTGCACGGCGCCCAGGCGATGCCACGTTGTCCGACACTTCCCGCGGCTTTCCCTCCCGGGGCCGCCTCGTTGCCCGCCGCGCTTATCGTGACGGTGACAGCAGCCGCCGTCACCACGAAGGCGGCCAGCGTGGACAGTCCTCTCCGCACTTTGCTCCAATCGTCGATCGGCGGACCTGGTCGCGCACACGGAACACGACCGACCTCAACCTGGCGCATCCGCCAGCCGCACAGAGCGGAAACAGAGGCTCGCCGACATTCAGCCGCAGGCTATTGAGCTGGCCTTATACCGCTACAGCATCATTGGTGCCTGCCATTTTCAGTCTTCTGACCATCGAATATAACAGGACATAATCCTCATTTCGTCCTTAATTTTGCCTCGCCCCCTTGCGACCGGCCTGACGTCGGCGACCGACCAAGATGGCCGGCAGCCCCGCAGGCGCGCCAGACATACGGCTCGCAGCCAGGCTCAGGCCGGCCACCGGCGAGAACGTGACGTGATCACGCGACCACGCCAGTGATCCCGCTGAAGCCGCATCGATCCTGGTGGCGGGCGTTCCCAGGTAGGGCCGGCCCTAGCGAAACCCCGGGCCGCCGCCGAAGCACGCGGCATGGAGATGTACGGGATGTCCGGAGAATGCCCGGTCATCGTCCTGGCCGGGCCGTCGTCACCAGGAGAGCGTGACAGGGACAAGCCGAACAGCCAGGAGGCTGTTCGACCACCTGATGAGGGAACGGATCCGCTGCGGCACGTCGTGGCTCCGCAGCCCTCGGAACGGAAACCACCATGAAGAGAATCCACCTGCTCCTGTCGGCGCTCGCCGCCGCCGCCCTCCTCCTGGCCGCATCCGCCGCGCCCGCGGCAGCAACCGCCGAAACACCGGCCCCATCCGGCCAGTACTGCGTGATGGTCATCGGCAAGGCGCCGCCAGGAAAGGCGCCAATGCCGTTTAGATAGCAGTTGATCATGGTTTTCGCTGGGTGGCCGATGGTGCGGGCAAGAGCGTGACGGTCGGTGGTCCTGCGTACCGGATGCCCTTGTCGGAGGGGCGTCGCTCGCGGTAGCTGCTCTTTCGGGAGCGTTTGACGGCTCGTGGGTAGGAGCGGTGGCGGCGGCGTGGGTTCGTGTTCCGTCGGTGCGCGACGTGATGGAGGGCCCGGTTCCAGGTGGCGTCGGGTGGCTCAGGGGGAAAAGGCCGCGCGGTCGGTGACCGAGCGGCGCACGATGCGGACGGTGCCCAGGAACTTGATCCGGTCGGGGTCGATCCCGGCGGTGGTTGCGGCGGTGCAGATCAGGGTGCATAACGCCCAGTGGGTCAAGAGGTAGGCCCAGATTTCCTGGTAGGCCAGCTCTGGGGTGCGGGAGCGGAGGATCCGGCCCGGCCCTCGCAGGTGCGTCTTGAGCTGATCGATGCCGGTTTCGGCCTCCCAGCGATCGTGGTAGCAACGGGCCAACTCTTCGGCCGTGGCCTCGGCCGGGTCGAGAATGCTGGTGATCAGCCGGATGTGCTCGCCCTTGCGGTCGGGCACGGTGTAGTCGACCACCCGGACGATCACCGCGTGCTCGGGGTTGAGGTCTCGTCCCTGGCGGGCGGCCTCGCGCAGCCGGTCCTTTTGTGACTGGCGCAGGCCGGCCGGTTTGGTGATGACGGCGAGCCAGGACCCGTCGGCCAGGTCACGCAGCCAGTACGGGCGCAGCCCGGCCTGGACCCGCCACAGCAGATGCGCGCCACCACGGCGGGCCTCGTTCCAGGCGGGGAAGCTGTAGAAGCCGCGGTCGGCGGTGAGCAGCATCTCCGCGGTCAAGCGCCGATACAGGGAGAAGGCGAGAGTCTGCTCGCCGGCCCAGCAGCCCGCCACATCGGCGGCCACGATGGCGTGGCTGGCGCACTCGCTGATGGCGACCACCCGGGCCTGCGGGAACGCGGTCTCATAACCGCCTGCGCTGTCGCGGCCGAACTCGGCGACGTTGGCCTCGGTGTCGGGCAGATCCAGAACGAACCCGTCGATCGCCATCACCCGCAGGCCGTGCAGCCACGCGCCCGGCGTCGACTCGGTTGCCGCAGGCCGGGCGATCTGCTGGAACACGTCCTTGACCGGCTCGGTTCCCAGGCGCTGGCGGGCTTGGGTGATCGCCCCACGGGTCGGCGCCTGCCAGCGCGCCCCCGGCACCAGGGCCAGCATGCCCGTCAGCTTCTCGGCGACCTCCTCGTAGTCGTCGTCCGGGTAGAGGCACAACGCGATCAGCAGGTAGATGACCACATGCGCGGGGAGTTTGCGAACGCGACGCTCCCGGCATCCGTGCGTGGCGATGGCCGCGTCCAGGGCCTGGCGAGGGATCAGCGATGTCAGCGCTCCGACGGCGATCAGATCCGTCAACCGCCCCGAACTGCCTGTGTCATCCGACAAGATCACCAAACGACGCTACCAGCAAGATCGCTATCTAAACGGCATTGGAGGAAAGGCGTCCCCCGTCCGGTCACACGAATGCGCCGACGACTATGCCACCGCCTCCCGCAAGGCCAGCGCGAGCGACACGGTGCTCCTCATGGAGTGGTTCTGGAACGCCAACAACTCACCCTCCAACCTGACCCGCATCCACGGCGACTACGGCAACTGCGACGCCGATGGCTATCACATCAACATCCTCGACCATTGGGCTAACAACATCTCCGGCTTCAACTCCTACAGCCGGTGCAACGTCGTCACCGGATACAACTTCACCCTGTGGGAGGGCGACCGCCAGACGTGGTCGATGAACAAACCCTGCCGGTGCCTCCTGCAGGGATGGGTGGGCTCGTACATGAACGACCGCATCGAGTCCTTTTGGATCCGCCAAGGCTGACCGACCTGTTCATGCAGAACGAACCGGGAGGAGGGCGGGCACCCGGCCCGCCCTCCTCCCGCCTTGTGCGCTCCTTCGACCCGTGGGAAGAGACGGAATGTCATGCTCGAACCAGCTCGCTTCGTGGAGCAGACTTTCAATTGCGATCAGGCGAGCGAGGGCCAGCAGACCGCCCTGTCCACGCGGCTGCGCGATTGGAGCCTTTTCCACGAGAGCGACGCACCGACGCCGGCCGACGCGACGACCATTCGTGGATCAGATTCGTGTCGGCCCGAGTCCAGGAATATCGCGAACGCGCCACGACCTTACGGCAGGCGGTGGAGCAGTGCGTGACCGATGAAGACAGCATTCGATTGGCCAGGGACATCGAAGACGTCAAGAGGCAGCTCCTGGAGCGCAAGCAGTTCGCCTTCTCCGGAGCACAGCCGTACCAACGGTTCCTCTACCGGGAGTTCGTCGATGCGTGGAAGCGCGCCGGAAGGTGAAGCTCTCGGCTGACGGGCTCAGGTGACGAGGCGGTCCAGGGACGTGGTCGGCAGGGCGATCCAGCCTTCCGTGGCCGCGGCCTGTGCCTGGTCCCCGTCGGGCATGGTCGCGAGGCCGAGCGCCGACGCGCGGGCCGCGAGGCCGGAGATGACGGCGTCGGTGACGTCGTCGGAGGCCCGGCAGAGCGGCTCGTACTCGCCCAGGTCGAGCCACGGCGCCGCCTCCCGCAGCCGGTCGACGAGCTCTCCCAGCCCGGCGAGGTTGGCGGTGCGCTTGTAACCGCGGTGGGGCAGCCCCCACTGTTTGAGGCTGGCGGCCGGGTAGACCTCGACGACCGCGCCGCCGCCCCGCCGGTCGACGGGCCGGCCGCGGCGGGCCAGCTCGGCCAGCAGCGCGGCGCAGCGCATGGTGGCGTGCGCGATGCGGTCGGCGGAGACGCTGAGCGGCGTCAGCCCGGTCCGCGCGTGCACCACCTGGTCGGTGACCCGCCAGGCCAGGTCTCGCCGCCAGGCCCGGCCGGCGAGCCCGTCCGGCACCCGGACGTGCCCGGCGCGGTGGGCGGTGACGAAGTCGACGAACCTGTCCGGCCACCCGAGCGGGCAGTCGACCCCCGCCTTGCCCGCCTCCATCGCCGCCTCGACGATCACCTCGTCGTCGGCGCCGGTCCGTACGTCGACGAGCCGTGCGCGGCCGTCGTGCCAGTCGAGCCAGGCCACCGCGGTCCGTGCCGCCTCCGCTGCGAGATCGACGCCGATGGTCAGCATTCCTCCACGGTAGAGCCCCGGGCGGGCAGAAGGGCGGCGGGAAATACGGACCGGGCAAACTCGAATTTCGGCTGTAATTCGCCCTGGGCCGATATCGAACGACTGCATAACAGCCACACATGCGTCGGATAGGCGGATTAGTCTTCAGGTGATCCCGTCGCAGGAGGGCGCCCTTTCACATGAGCGATGTCCAGCCGGAGAATCCCCCTGCGCCGGAGCCGGGTAGGTCGCGGTTCGCCGCAGCGGTGCAGACTGCGGTGATCGGTGCCCTGGCCGGCGCGTTCGTGACGTGGATCTCCGCGCCGTGGCTCGACCTGTTCACGAGCCAGCCCTTGCACATCCAGCTGTGGGGGTCGCTGGGGACGGGCGTCCTGGTCGGGGCCGTGGCGCTCATCCCGGTGTTGCGCGATCTCATCCAGAAGCACCCGAAGGAGGTCAGGACGGCGCTGTGCGTGCTGGCCGGCGGGGCGCTGGCCACCGGGGTGTGGACCGGGGTGCGGGCGGTCGCCGCGGACGACCAGTGCCCGGCGCCTGCCGAGCTGCGGCTGGTCACCGCGCCCGAGAACGTGACCGAGCTGACCGCGCGCGCCCGGAGCTACGTGCGCGAGCACCAGACGGAGGACGGCTGCCCCGTGGTCAGGATGACCGTGGCGGTGGCGCCGCCGCCCATCCATCTCCATGACGCCTTCGACAACCGGTGGGAGTGGCGGGAGGACCGTCGCGACCAGCCGTACGCCCGCCTCTATGACCTGCAGCCCGACGCCTGGGTCGCCTCTTCCGCTGCCGAGCCGGACGAGCTCAGGGCGGGCGAGCTCCGCTCGCTCGGCGCTCCGAAGCCGGAGGACGCGGTGGGGCGTGACCAGCTGGTCCTGGCCATGACCGGGCAGCGGCACGAGGAGCTGGGCACGTACATGGACAATCCGGACGGCTATGCGTTCGGCGAGGTGTGGGACACGCTGACGAAGAAGATGGGCATGACCATCGCGCGGCCGTTCCCCGAGACGTCCGTGGCCGCGCTGATCGGCACCCACGACGTGTTCCACGACCGCGGGCTGCCCGAGTCGCGCTATCTGGAGGCCGAGCAGGAGCTGGTGGAGAACGGGCTCGGCGCGGACACCGTCACCTCGTTGTTGTGCGAGTTCGACCGGCTGGCCGACAGGTCGGGCGCCGGCGATCCGAAGATCGCGATGCTGGTTCCAGGGCACAGCGTGGACGACTTCAACGCGGGCCGGGTGAAAGGCTGCGAGGGGACGGGTGACAGCGCGCGCCTCGTCGCGGTGCGGCACCACGACCTGAGCACGCTCGACTACCAGTTCGTCAAGGTGTCCTGGCCGGACCAGCGTACGGCCGAGCGGGAGAAGCTGGTCGACCACTTCGGCGCGTGGCTGCGGGCCCACCCGCTCTTCCCCAACGCGCCGGGGCCGGCCGACGGCGAGCTCGACCGCCATGACCTCGGGCGGCTCAAGAAGCTGGTGCTGGACGAGCTGCGCCCGAAGCTCGACCTGCGGCTGCTCGTCGACACCTCGGGATCGGCGGACCGCCCGGTGCGGGTCCGGGCCGCAGAGGCGGTTCGGGCCAACAGCCGGCTGCTCGGGCCGCGCGACGGGGTCCGGGTGTTCGGCCTGCACGCGCGTACGAGGAACGGGCCCGCCGAGGTCACGAGCATCGCCGCCGACAGCACCAGGGAGCAGCTCGGCGCCGTGGCCGCGAGCATCGAGAGCACCGCGTTCGACCACTGGGACGCCCCCGCCTCCGCGGGGCTGACCCGGCTGGGCACGGGCGACGAGGCGGTGGCCGCTCCCGTGGTGCTGCTGACCGACGGCAGGTTGTTCGACAACGAGGGCAGGGGCGAGGCCGCGAAGGTGATCGCCCGAGCTCTGGAGCGCGCACCGACGGTCTCGGGTCTGTACGTGGTCGTCTTCGGACAGGACGCGTGCGCCGTGACCGCGCTGCCCGGCTCGGGCAAGCCGTACCGCTGCGTGACGGCGAGCGAGGGCGCGGACAAGGCGCTCACCCGGGCCATCATCACGGTGCGGGGGTGGCGATGAGGACGTGGCTCCAGGCAGGCCGGCGCGAACGTGTCCGGCGCGGGAACGTGGTGGCGTTCGGCTGCGGCGCCCTGCTGATGGTGCTGCTCCTGACCTGGCAGTCCGGCCTGTCCGCAGGACCGTCCCAGCCGGACCGTCCCCGGTCGACGATCTCCCCGCCCTCGGTGCCCGTCACGCCTCAGGAGAGCTGCGGCGGCAACGACGCCGAGCTCGTCGTGGCCACCGGCGACGACGTCAGCACGGGCAGCGTGCGGCGGGAGGTGATCGAGGAGTGGAACGGCCTGCTGAAGCCGCCCGGGGACCCGCGGGCCAAGCTGCTGGAGCTGTCCGCCAGCACCGACGTGCGGCGCGCCCAGATGGCGGCGCTGGCGCAGGCGGGCAGCTGCGCGTACGACATCCTCGTGCTCGACGTGGCGTGGGTGACCGAGTTCGCCAGGCACGGCTACATCCAGCCGATCGATCTGGCGGATCGCGACGACGAATTCCTGTCCGGCCCGCTGGGGGCCGGGCGGATCGACGGCGAGCAGTACGGCGTGCCGTTCGCCGCCGACGCGCCGCTGGAGTTCCGGCGGCTGGACCGGCGGTCCGGCGGCTACCTGCTGCAGCTCGACGACAACGAGATGGGCACCATCAATTTCCTGGAGACGATCGAGCTGGCCGGCGGGAAGGTGCTCGGCGGCGACGACAGGACCTCCATCGTGCTGGACCAGCAGCGCGACGCCACGTGGGAGGCGCTGAGGTCGTTCAGGCGCACGCTGTCCACCACGGGGGAGAACGTCGCGGTGCTGCGCGAGTCGCTCCAGATGGACGAGGACGCGAGCGTCGTGGCCTTCAAGGAGGGCCATGTCGGCGGGCAGCCGGTGTCCTGGATGCGCAACTGGCCGATCGCGTTCCACCAGCTGGCGGCCGATCCGCGCATGCGCGACTCCGGCGAGGACCTGCGCTTCGACGTGTACGCGCCCGCCGCGCGCGGCGGCGTGCTCGGCGGGTCGGTGCTGGCCGTCTCCCAGCACATCAAGCCGGCCAAGCTGGCTCCCGCCAGGCGCCTGATCGACCGGCTCACCAGCCCGGAGGTGCAGGCCACGTTGTTCGCCTGCGGCGGTTACTCTCCGGTGCTCACCGAGGTGTACGAGCGCTACGCGGGCGGCGGCGGCCCGTCGTGCCAGCGCCAGGACGGCTCCGACATCACCAACCCGAGCCTGGACGAGCTGGCGAGGCTGGCGGCGGAGACGAAAAGGTCGATCGACCGGGCCAGGCCGCGGCCGAAGTCGCCCTACTATGCCCAGTTCAGCGAGCTGTTCCGCCGGTGTGCCCGGGGCGTCTGGGAGGACAAGGTCTCGCGGGAGACGTTCTTCGCGTCCGTGGACGCGCTGGAAGGGGCGCTGAACGGCCGGGTGCAGGACGACCGCCCGCTCTGCGGAAAGGACGGCACTTGACAGAGGCTTCGATGACGGCGGGTCCGCGGGGGAAGCTGCTCGTACGGGCCGTGATCTGCGTGCTCGTCGCGGCCGGGCTGGCGCTCTTCGCGGGCGGCCCCACGTGGGTCGTGGTGGGGCTGTCGATCGCCTTCATGGCCGGCTCGTTCCTTACCTCCCTGCCCACCGGGCAGTTGCTCGCGCGGTCCGCGGACCCGGCTCGGCACATCACGGTGGTCATGGTGGTCCATCTCGCGCTGCAGGAGCTGATCCGCCTGGGGCTGGTGCTCTGGTCGGGCATGAGCGCGGTCGAGGCAGCGTGGATCGGGCTGCTGACGTGGAGCCTCGTGCTGCCGCTCGGGCTGGTCGGGCTGAGGCGCCTGCCCGCGGCCGAGCGCGGGCCGCAGGAGAGGCCCGAGCCCGCGCTGGGACCGGTGAACGCGCTGATCAGCGGCGGGATGATCGCCAAGGAGATGGCGGCGTGGCTGCTGGTCGTGTGGAACCCGCTGCTGGTCCTGCTCACGTTCGCGGTGCAGGCGGGGGCCGGCCTGCTGGAGCTCCGGGCGGAGCGGAAACAGGTGTTCGGGGCGGTCGCCGGCTACGTGCTCATGGCCCTCGCGCTGGTGTTGTGGCTCGTCTGAGACAGGTGTGACTAAAGGGACAAAAGTGTCAGTTGCGATGTTTGGTACGTCGAATCCCGGTTAGTACGTAGTCGATGACCCTGTGGGAGTACGTCGAGGACCGGTGGGACCTCATCCTCTTCGAGACGGCGCAACACGCGAGCATGGTCGCCCAATGTGTCCTGGTGGCGGCCGTCCTCGGCGTGCTCATCGGCGTGGCCACCTACCGCCGCCCGCGGCTGGCCTCGCTGGCCACCGCCTCCTCCGGGGTGTTGTTCACCGTGCCGTCGCTGGCCATGCTGGGCCTGCTGATCCCGGCGCTCGGGCTCGGGGTGGCGCCCAGCGTGACCGCGATCACCCTGTACGCGCTGCTTCCCATCATCCGCAACACCGTCGTCGGCCTGCAGGGCGTCGACCAGCTCGTCGTCGACGCGGCGCGCGGCATCGGGATGGGCCGGGGCCGGTCGCTGGCCAGGATCGAGCTGCCGCTGGCCTGGCCGGTGATCCTCACGGGCATCCGGGTGTCCACGCAGCTGGCCATGGGCATCGGCGCGGTGGCCGCGTACGTCTCAGGGCCCGGGCTGGGCGAGCAGATCTTCTCCGGGCTGGCCAGGCTGGGCGGCGCCAACGCGGTCAACTCCACGCTGACCGGCACGATCGGGGTGGCCATCCTCGCGCTGCTCTTCGACGGCTGCTTCGTGCTGATCGGGAAGCTGACCAGGCCGGAGGGCCCGCTGAGCCGGCGCCTGACCACAGGAGGCGTCCGTGGCTGACCAGAGCACCGCCGGGGTGCCGATCGAGTTGCGCAAGGTGACCAAGGCCTTCCCCGGCGGCGGCGACCCCGCCGTACGCGAGCTCGACCTGAACATCCCCGCGGGCGAGATCGTGGTGCTGGTCGGGCCGTCCGGGTGCGGCAAGACCACCACCATGCGCATGATCAACCGTCTGATCGAGCCGACCTCCGGCGACATCGTCATCGACGGCCGCAGCTCCCACGACATCGACCCCGACCGGCTCAGGCGCAACATCGGGTACGTCATCCAGCAGGCCGGCCTGTTCCCCCACATGACGGTGGCGGCGAACATCGCCCAGGTGCCGAAAATGCTCGGCTGGGACCGCGCCCGCATCGCCGAGCGGGTCGACGAGCTGCTCACGCTGGTGGGCCTGGACCCGCAGGTCTACCGCGGCACCTTCCCGCGGCGCCTGTCCGGCGGCCAGCAGCAGCGCGTCGGCGTCGCCAGGGCGCTGGCCGCCGACCCGCCCGTGCTGCTCATGGACGAGCCGTTCGGCGCGCTCGACCCCATCAGCCGCGAACGCCTGCAGGACGAGCTGCTCGGCCTCCAGGACGACCTGGCCAAGACGATCGTCTTCGTCACGCACGACATCGACGAGGCGCTGAAGATCGGCGACCATATCGCGATCATGAAGGCGCCCGGCCACATCGTCCAGTACGCCAGCCCCGCCGAGATCCTCACGAACCCGGCCGACGACTACGTCGAGCAGTTCCTCGGCGCCGGCTCCTCGATGCGGCTGCTGCGCCTGACCAAGGTGGGCGACATCGAGGTGGACCAGGTGCCGTACGCGTCGGAGGACGCCGACGCGGCCGGGGTGCTCGCCGAGATCGAGCGCGACGGCCGGGGCTACGCGCTGATCACGGACGGGATGCGGCGGCCGCTGCGCTGGGTCGGCGCCGAGCACCTCCAGGGCGTCGAGGGGCCCGTCGGCTCGGCCGGCGACCCGATCACCGGCACCCTCGGCCACCGGATGACGTTGCAGGACGCCCTGGAGTCCCTGCTCAACGCCGACAACGACGTGGTGCCCGTGGTGGGCAGGCGCCGGGCGTACGCGGGGGCGCTGTCGCTGAGCACCGTGCAGAACGCGATCCAGACGATCAAGACCAGGGAACGCGAGCGCCGCCTGCACCGCAACCACCCCGGGGAGAGCGGATGACCGCTCCCACGGCCGCCGCCGACGAAGCCGTCAGCCCGGAGCCGCGGCTCGGCCGCTCCTGGCACATCGTGCTGCCGCTCCTCTGCTACCTGGCCGTGGGCGCGGCCATGATCATCTATACGCAGTCGGTGCCGCTCGACGGCATCGAGCGCGGCTCGCTCAACCTGCCCTACATCTTCGGCCGCACGTGGGAGCACATCCAGCTGGTGTTCTACTCGACCCTGCTGGTGCTGCTGGTGGCGCTGCCGCTGGGCGTCATGCTCACCAGGGGCGCGATGCGCCGGGCGACACCGTTCGTGCTGGCCGTGGTCAACCTGGGCCAGGCCACTCCGGCGGTGGGGCTGGTCGTGCTGCTGGCGGTGGTCTTCCAGATCGGCTTCTGGACGGCGGTCGCGGCCCTGTTCGCCTACAGCCTGCTGCCCACGCTGCGCAACACCATGGTCGGGCTGCAGCAGGTGGACTGGCGGCTGATCGACGCCGGCCGGGGCATCGGCATGTCGGCGACCAGAGTGCTGTTCAAGGTGGAGCTGCCGATGGCCGCGCCGGTCATCCTGTCGGGTGTCAGGACCACGCTGGTGCTGAACGTCGGCACGGCCAGCATCGCCGCCTTCATCGGCGCGGGCGGGCTCGGCGACCTGATCACCACCGGTGTGAGCACGCAGCGCAACCTGGTACTGGTCACCGGGTGCGTGCTGATCGCGGTGCTCGCGCTGATCATCGACTGGGTGGGCGGGCTCGCGCAGCGGGTCCTCGCCCCGAAGGGGCTGTCGTGAGAGCGTTCCTGGCCCTGCTGCTCGTCCTGGTGCCCGTTATGGTGACCGCCGGGTGCGGGCTGCAGCCGGCGTCGTCGTTCGTGCCGCCGGTCGAGCCGGCCGGCATCCAGCCCATCCCGTCGCTGGAGGGCACGCCGATACGGGTGACGTCCAAGGAGTTCACCGAGCAGCTCGTGCTCGGCAAGATCGCGGTGCTCGCCCTCACCGCCGCCGGCGCCGACGTGCGCGACCAGACGAACGTGCAGGGCAGCGTCAACGCACGCGCCTCCCTGACCCGCGGCGACGCCGACCTGATGTGGGAGTACACCGGCACCGGCTGGATCACCTATCTCGGCCAGACCGAGGCGCTGCCCGACCCGCAGGCGCAGTACGTCGCGGTCCGCGACCTCGACCTGCGGAAGAACGGCATCGTCTGGCTGCCGCCCGCACCGCTGAACAACAGCTACGCCATGGGCGTCACCCGGGCCACGTCGCAGAAGTGGGGCGTGAAGACGATCTCGGACATCATGAAGATCCCGGTGAACGAGCGCACGTTCTGCGTCGACCACGAGACCTTCGGCCGCGACGACGGCTTCCTCGGCATGCTCAAGGCGTACGGCATGACCTACGGCAAGGAGGTCCCGAGAGCGAACGTGCGCCTGGTGTCCGTGGGCGTGCTCTACAACTCCGTCGCCAGCGGCCAGTGCGCCGTCGGCATGGTCACCACGACCGACGGCCGCGTCCAGGCGCTCGACCTGGTGCTGCTCGAGGACGACAAGAAGTTCTTCCCCAGCTACAACGCCGCGGTGACCATGCGGCGCGAGCTGGCCGACGCGCACCCCGAGATCGCGAAGATCTTCGCGCCGATCAGCGCCAAGCTGACCGACGACGTGATGCGCGGCCTCAACGCCCAGGTGGACGTGGACGGCGACGTGCCCGCCCTGGTGGCGCGCGAGTGGCTGCGGGACGAGGGTTTCGTCCGGTAAGGGCGTTAGCCCGGCCCGTGCGCGGGCAGCCGCTGGGCATGTCGCAAACACCACCCGCCCAGAACCAGCCGTACCCGGGCCGTACGGACGAGATGGCCCCTGAGCCGCGCGACGAGATGCGCGACTACGTGGGCCGCGACCTGCTGGACGGCAAGAAGGCGCTGATCACCGGCGGCGACTCCGGCATCGGCCGGGCGGTCGCCGTGGCCTTCGCCAAGGAGGGCGCCGATGTCGCGATCGCGTACCTCAGCGAGCACGAGGACGCCGCGCACACCCGCAAGCTGGTGGAGGCGACCGGACGGCGCTGCGTGCTCCTGCCCGGCGACCTGGGCGACCGCGACCACTGCGCGTCCGTCGTCGAGCAGACCGTGGCCGAGCTGGGCGGCCTGGACGTGCTGGTGAACAACGTGGCCTACCAGGCGCCCGTCGACGGCCTGGAGGAGCTGACCGACGAGCAGTGGGAGCACACGTTCGCGGTCAACATCCACAGCTACTTCCGCGTCATGAAGGCCGCGCTCCCCCACCTGCGCGAGGGGAGCGCGATCATCAACACCTCCTCGATCAACGGCCTGCGCGGCAACAAGACGCTCATCGACTATTCCGCCACCAAGGGCGCCATCAATGCCTTCACCTACTCCATGGCCCAGAACCTGGTCGATCGCGGCATCCGGATCAACGCAGTGGCGCCGGGCCCGGTCTGGACGCCGCTGATCCCGGCGACCCTGCCGGAGGACAAGGTCGGCTCGTTCGGCGGGCACGTCCCGATGGGCCGGCCCGCCGACCCGGACGAGATCGCCCCCTCGTACGTGTTCTTCGCCTCCGGCCGGATGTCGTCGTACTACACGGGCGAGGTGCTGGCCCCGATCGGCGGCGAGACGCTGCCCGGTTAGTCCGCGATCGGCAGGTAGACCCGGCCGCCGCGCTCGGCGAACTCGGCCGCCTTCTCCGCCATGCCGGCCTCGATCGCCTCCTGCGTGTCCAGCCCGTGCTCGTCGGCGTAGCGCCGGACGTCGTGGCTGATGCGCATGGAGCAGAACTTGGGGCCGCACATGGAGCAGAAGTGGGCGGTCTTGGCCGGCGCGGCGGGCAGGGTCTCGTCGTGGAACGAGCGTGCCGTGTCGGGGTCGAGCGACAGGTCGAACTGGTCCTCCCAGCGGAACTCGAACCGCGCGTCCGAGAGCGCGTCGTCCCACGCCTGCGCCCCCGGGTGGCCCTTGGCGAGGTCCGCGGCGTGGGCGGCGATCTTGTACGTGATCACGCCGGTCTTGACGTCGTCCCTGTTCGGCAGGCCGAGGTGCTCCTTGGGGGTGACGTAGCAGAGCATGGCGGTGCCGTACCAGCCGATCATGGCGGCGCCGATGCCCGAGGTGATGTGGTCGTATCCGGGGGCGACGTCCGTGACGAGCGGGCCGAGGGTGTAGAACGGCGCGTCGTCGCAGAGCTCGCGCTGCAGGTCGACGTTCTCCTTGATCTTGTGCATGGGCACGTGCCCCGGGCCCTCGATCATCACCTGGACGTCGTGCGCCCGCGCGATCGTGGTCAGCTCGCCGAGCGTGCGCAACTCGGCGAACTGGGCCTCGTCGTTGGCGTCCGCGATCGAGCCGGGGCGCAGCCCGTCACCGAGGGAGAACGACACGTCGTAGCGGGCCAGGAGCTCGCACATCTCGTCGAAGTGCTCGTACAGGAAGCTCTCGCGGTGGTGCGCCAGGCACCAGGCGGCCATGATCGAGCCCCCGCGCGAGACGATCCCGGTCTTGCGGCGGGCGGTGAGCGGCACGTACGCCAGCCGCACCCCCGCGTGCACGGTCACGTAGTCGACGCCCTGCTCGCACTGCTCGATCAGGGTGTCGCGGTAGACCTCCCACGACAGCTCCTCCGGGCGGCCCTTGACCTTCTCCAGCGCCTGGTAGATGGGGACGGTCCCGACCGGCACCGGCGAGTTGCGGATGATCCACTCGCGGGTCTCGTGGATGTCGGGCCCGGTGGACAGGTCCATGATCGTGTCGGCGCCCCACCGGGTGGCCCAGGTCATCTTCTCGACCTCCTCCTCGATGGAGGAGGTCACGGCGGAGTTGCCGATGTTGGCGTTGATCTTGACGAGGAAGTTGCGGCCGATGATCATCGGCTCGGTCTCGGGGTGGTTGACGTTGGCGGGGATGATGGCCCGGCCGGCGGCGACCTCCTGGCGTACGAACTCGGGGGTGACGCCCTCCCGCACGGCCACGAACTCCATCTCCTTGGTGACGATCCCCCGCTTGGCGCAGGCCACCTGGGTCACCGGCTCGCCCGCCGCGCGGCGGGCGGCGACCCACGGCTCGCGCAGGCCCGCCAGCCCGCGCCGCACGTCGGTCTCGACGTACGGGTCGGTGTACGGGCCCGAGGTGTCGTAGAGCGTCACCGACGAGCCGTCGGAGAGGTTGACCTGGCGCTTGGGCACGCGGAGGTCGCCTTCGTAGATCTTGGTAAAGGTGGGGACACGCGCGTCGGTCATCGCGCAAACTCCCTTCGCCGGCATTACCCGGAGCAGGTTCTGGCGGTCGGCGGCTCGCAGCCGTCCTCTCAGCCCGGTCCGCACCGGGCTCCCGCGTTGGACGGCGTTGATCCTACCCACGCCCCCGCCAGAACGAAACATGACATCATCCGCAAAATGGAAGATCCCACGTCAACGACCGCAGCCACCTACGACCACATCGCCCCCGCCTTCGCCGCGAACACCGAGCGCCCCGACGCCGGCCTCCAGGCCTTCAGGCAGCGCTTCGCCGACGCCGTGCCCGCCGTGCTGGGCGACCTGCGCCGGCCGCCCGTGGCCCCCGGCTCGCTCGCCGGCCTGTGGTCGGTCGCGGCCCTCCTGCACGTGCCCGCCGCCGAGACCGAGGCCACGCTCCGCGCCTGGTCGCTGACCCTGCGTACGGGCGGCGTGCTGGGCCTGAGCACCTCGGCGGGCGACTCGGAAGGGTGGGAGGAGGTTCCGAGCGAGGCCGGCCGGCACCGCTGGTTCGTCCACCGCGACCCCGGCGCGCTCCTGCGCCTTCTCCACGCGGCCGGATTCGACACCGTCGAGCACGGCCTGAACACCGCCGGGCGCACGTGGCTGAGCGTCCTGGCGATCAAGCGCGAGGTTTGACGGCCCTCTCCAGCGGTACCAACCCCATCAGGGGGACTATGAAAAAGATCGCCGCTGTCGCAGGACTCGTGCTGCTGGCCACGTTCGGCGCCCCCGCCGCCCACGGCGACGGGACGGACCAGCACGAGGTGAGCAAGGAACAGTACCGGACGCTGCTCGCCCAGTGCCGCTTCGCCGACACGGGCAAGGCTCGTTGCCGCTCGACGGTCAAGGAGATCTTCCGTATCGGCGCAAGGGACGCCGATCTCGACTGCCGTACGTACGCCGGCGTGACCGTGTGCGGCACGCTCCAGCTCAGCGAGGCCGAGCGCGCCTGCATCCGCGACTCCGAGGAGCACGGCATCTCGTTCCGCCGCGCCGAAGTGGAGTGCTACGCCTTCTCCTGAGGGGGCAGACGCCATGATCATTGTTGGGGTGGACGGCTCGCGCGCCGGGCTGGAGGCCTCCGGCTGGGCGGCCACCGAGGCGGCGCTGCGCCGTACCCGGCTGACCGTGGCCCACGCGGTGCCGCGGTGGGTGTGCGAGGAGCTGTCCGCCCGCTACGCCGAGGTCGCCCGGTGGATGCGCGACGAGGCGAACTCGGTGCTCGCCGCCGCACGCGACCGGGCGCTGCGCGAACGCCCCGCGATCATCGTCGAGACCACCCTGCTCCCCGGCGACCCCCGCACGGCGCTGATCAAGGTCGCGGAACAGGCCGACCTGCTGGTCGTCGGCGGCCACGGCATCGGCGGCGTACGCGGGCTGCTGGTCGGATCCGTCGCCCACGGGGTCGCCGCCCACGCCCGTACGAACGTTGTCGTGGTCGGAGAGCGGCCCGCGACGCCCCGCGGCGAGATCGTGGCCGGCACCGACGGCTCGCCTCCCGGCCTGCGGGCACTCGACTTCGCCTTCGCCGAGGCCGAGCTGCGCGAGGCGCGGCTGCGGGTCGTACAGGCGTGGGCGTGGCCGCGGCCCGGCGGCTTCTTGCCCGCCGACCCCGAGAACGAGCAGCACACCCTGCACCAGCTGCAGGACCTGCTGGCCGAGCGCCAGGAGCGGCACCCGGACGTGGACGTGCTGCCCGAGGTCGTGCACGGCCACCCCGTCGAGGTGCTGAAGGAGGCGGCCGAGGGCGCCGACCTGCTCGTGGTCGGCTCGCGCGGGCACGGGCAGCTCGCCGGCATGCTGCTCGGCTCGATCAGCCAGGCCCTGCTGCACCACACCCCCTGCCCGCTCGCCGTGGTGCGGGCCTGACCCCCTCCGTGGTGCGACCTTCGGCGTGGCGCGGGCCTGAAAGTTACATCCGTCTTCGCAGGTCACCCGGGCGGGCACGGGCACGTGCTTCCCGCCGCGGACCGGCGCTTCCTACCATCTGCGCAGGCGACGACGGGAGAGCGGACGATGCGAAGGATCAGCGCCGTGCTGGCGGCGATGCTGGCCGCGGCCGCCGCGGTGTTATTCGCGACGACCGCGCCGGCCGGCGCCGCCGCGACCAGGATCATGCCCCTGGGCGACTCGATCACCGGCTCCCCCGGCTGCTGGCGGGCGCTGCTCTGGAACAGGCTCCAGAACGCCGGCCACACGGACATCGACTTCGTCGGCACCCTCCCGCCCCAGGGTTGCGGCGTCGCCCACGACGGCGACAACGAGGGCCACGGCGGCTTCCTGGCCACCAACGTCGCCGCCCAGAACCAGCTGCCCGGCTGGCTCTCCGCGACCCGGCCCGACGTCGTGCTCATGCACTTCGGCACGAACGACGTGTGGAGCAACATCGCTCCTGCGACGATCCTGGGCGCGTTCACCACGCTGGTGAACCAGATGCGGGCGAGCAACCCCGCCATGAAGATCCTCGTCGCCAAGATCATCCCGATGAACCCGTCCAGCTGCGCGGACTGCGCCCAGCGGGCCGTGGCCTTCAACAACGCCGTCCCCGCCTGGGCCGCCGCCACCACCACCGAGCGGTCGCCGATCACGGTCGTCGACCAGTGGACGGGGTTCAGCACGGCCACGGACACCTACGACGGGGTGCACCCCAACGCCGCAGGCGACCAGAAGATGGCCGACACCTGGTATCCGGCGCTGGTGGACGCCCTGGCCGGCGCCGACCCCGACCCCGATCCCGACCCCACCGACCCGCCTCCGGGCGGCTGCGCGGCCGCGTACAGGAACGCCGGCCAGTGGCAGGGCGGCTTCCAGGGCGAGGTCACCGTCACGAACACCGGCACGGCGCCCATGAACGGGTGGGAGGTGCGATGGGCGTTCGCCGACGGGCAGCGGATCGACCAGATCTGGAACGGCACGCTGAGCGCCAGCGGCTCCTCGGTGATCGTGCGCGACGTCGGCTGGAACGGCACGCTCGCGCCCGGCGCCTCGGCCACGTTCGGCTTCCTGGCCTCGTGGAACGGCGCCAACACCGCGCCCGTACCCACCTGCTCCTAGTCCTGGCCCGCGCTGATCGCGGCCGGCGTGAGGCGTACGCGGTCGTCGGCCGCCGGTGCCGTCTCCCTCCCCAGGGGGAGGCCCCGCACGCGCGCCGGCCATAGCTTGTCGGCCATGAGACCACATGCCAGGCCGGCCCTGCTGACCGCGGGTTTCGCAGGAGCCGCCGCGCTGGCGCTGGTGGCGCCGGGAAACCTCGTCATGCGACTGGCCTTCGGCAAGCTCGACGATCCGGCACTCGGCCGGCAGCTCCTGCTCACCGCCCTGGGCGTGCTGCTCGCCCTGGCCACCGTGCGCCACGGCAGCCGCCCTCTCTCCCGCGAACCCGACGGGACGGTACGGCCGGCGCGCTGGGCCAGGGCGGCGACCTGGGCGGCGGCCGGCGTGCCGGTGCTGGGGTTCTCCGTACCGCACCTGCTGTGGGGGCTCGGCGTGCCGTTCGGCGTGGCGGGACCCTCCGCGGCGGGGCTCGCGGCGCTTCGCGGCTCGCCGGTGTACTGGGGGCTGCTCGTCGCGGGGCCGGTGGCCGGCGGCCTGCTCACCCTCGGGCTGATCAGCCGATGGGGGCAGATCGTGCCCCCATGGGTGCCGTGGCTCGGCGGCCGGCGGGTGCCGACCGGCCTCGCCGCCGTCCCGGCCCTGGCAGTCGGGCTGCTCGTCGGCCAGTACGGGGCGATGATGACGAGCTGCCTGGCCTTCGGCATCACCCGCACGTGCGCACCCGAGGGTGGCGCTGAGGTTCTCGACGGCAGCTGGGCGTTCGCCGGGACGTACCCGGTCTTTCTGGCGTGGGGGGTGTGCCTGCTCGGCGCCGCCATCGGATATGTCCACACCCGGCGCGGCTGAAGGCTCCCGGCGACCTCGACGCCGACGATCACACCGACCTCGCGGCCATCAACCCCGAGGGCGTCCCGGGCGCGGGACCGCGCACCGTTGCGGGACAGTGCGAGCCGGGCGCCCTGGCACGTCCGCACCCGGCGCTTTCAGGTGTCGGTGGACAAGTGCTGCCTGCTGAGCGACAGCCCGTGCTCGTCAGCGAAGGCTCGCCGGCACAGGCCGTGGCAGAAGCCGTACAAGGTGCCCTGGTGAACGAGGGTGAGAGGCGTGTCGAGATCCACGCTCATGCCGCAGATCGGGTCGATCAGCTTGTCATCCACCTGGGGCGGCGCCTCACGCTCGGGCGCGCCGTCGCGGTACGGGCGCGAGACGAACTCGGTGAGATCCATGCTGTCCATGACCCTCCCTTGGATCCCGATGCCGCCCTCGGTGATGCCCTCGACGAGGATCATCGCGTGGGGCTCGCGTCGCACGCGTTCGGGATCGCGGCCGGCCTCCCGCTCGATCTCGGCCAGGATGGCGGTGATGGTTTCCACCATGTGCTCGCACACGTCCTTCCGCCACGACGCCGGGACGGTGACGCGTACGAGATAGCGCGGCGGAGCCGCGGGATCCGTCGCCGGCCGCTGACCGAGAACCCAGGTGGCCGGCTCGTGCACGAGCACCTGCGTGATCAGCCGTTGCGCATCGATGATCTCGAGGGCGTGGCTGTCGTCCTCGACCATCAGCGTGTCGATGAGCCGGCGCCCCAGCGTCTGGCGTTCGTCCTCGCTGAGAGCGCCTCTGGGAACGTACACATCGATCAGCAGCATCGCGCTCACCCAACCCTTCGGAACGGACTTCTCCCTCCACAATGCCGGGGAGGGGTATACGAAGCATCCGACGGGAGGAGCGTCTCTTCCCTACTACGGAGGAAGTAGGCCGAGGCGAACACCCTCACCGACCTGCACCGGAACCGAAGCGGTCAGGAAGCCTGCACCACGGGAGCGCCTTCGCTGGCCTGCACCAGCACGAAACCCTGCCCGTTGAAGGCCAGCTGCATGGCCTCGCCGCTCCCCCGCCCGATCAGCGCGCCCGCCTTCACCGTCCGGTTCACCCCCACCTGGAGGCTGGTGCTCCAGCACACCGCGGACTGGCCGTCGGCGTACGTCGGCATCTGCGCGGCGTCGAGCAGCACCGGCGTCCCGTGCGTCGTCACCGCCACCCACCCGGTGCCGGTGATCGTCGTGTTGAACAGCCCGCCCGCCGCGACCCCCGCGCCCTGAACCCGCTGGATGTCCCACGACAACTGCGGCTGGAAGGCGAGCAGGTTGCGCCCGTTGACCGTGAGCCCCTCGTTCTCCAGGTAGAACAGGTGAACGTCGTCGGCGTTGTCGGCGAGGTAGAGCAGCCCTTCGCCACGCACCCGCATCAGCGACGCGCCCTCGCCCGTCATGGCCTTCTTGAACAGCTTGCCGAGGCCGCCCGAACCTTCGTAGTCGAAATCCATCCGCCCCTGGAAGGCGACCATCGAGCCCTGCTTGGCCAGCACTTCGGGCAACTGCACCCGGAGCATCTTGCCGTTCTGGAGGGCGAAGCCAGGGGGCAGCGGCTGGCCGTCGAGGTTTCCGAAGATGGAGCTACGCACGTTTTCTACCTTTCGAGAAGTCGTGCCGCCAGCGTACGGAAAACGGGACCCGACCCGCACACACATCGCGAACCGCTCGACCGATCACGACCCGCATCCCAGGCCGGCCCGCTCACCTGCTGTGCCCCTGCTCCATCAACCCCGCTGAACGCCCTCCGCCAGATCCCTGACGACCTGGATCAACTCCGCCGGATCGAACGGCTTCGTCAGGTAGGCGTCCACGCCGATGCCGAGGCCACGCGCCCGGTCATCGTCCTGCGCCCGCGCCGTGATCAGCACCACCTTGATGTGACTGGTGGCCTCGTCGGTGCGCAGCTTCTCCGCCGTCGTCCATCCGTCCAGGCAGGGCATCATCACGTCGAGCGTGATGACGTCCGGCATGACCTCGAGCACGCGATCAAGGCAGTCCTGCCCATCGGTGGCGGTCGTCACCTCGAACCCCTCCAGGTTCAGGTTGACCGCGATGAGCTGGCGGATGACCTCGTCATCGTCCACGACCAGTACTTTCCCAAGAACCTCGCCCACGGGCGCCAAGTTAACCTGTAGTGAGGTAGTCACGCCGGGTTTTCACGGGATGTGTTCAAGGAGCGTTATCCGGTGCCGAGTGGTGTCGGGATGCTGATAGCCTTGTCACTCGTCAGCCCCCTTAGCTCAGGGGATAGAGCACCGGCCTCCGGAGCCGGGTGCGCAGGTTCGAATCCTGCAGGGGGCACCAGACAGAAGGTAAGAACGATGGGTCGCCGACTCTCCTGACGGAGGGTCGGCGAATTCGTTTGTCATGGCCGCGATCGCGGGCATGCTGTCCTCCTTCACTGTGACCCTGATCAGCACCTCATGGGTGTCGACGCGGTAGCGCAACTCCAGGTTGAAGGCTTCGAAGAGCTTGCGCTGAAGCTCCTCCGGGACGCCTCGGAGACCCCTGGCCAACGCCGGGAGCTCACCCAGGATGCCGAGGTCCTCCTTGCCGGCCTGCGGTTCCTGCTCGGCCAGCGCCTTCACCTCTGTGATCTTCGCCTTTCCGGCCCGGGCCAGGTTGGCGTGGCGACGCTGGAGCCGTTCACGGAAATCACTGTCGATGTCGTCGTCGCCCGTCGGGACGTGATCTTCTCTCTGAGCGAGCACGTTGTTCTGCCGTTTCTCCAGGTCGAGGATCTCCTTTCGCAGCTGCTTGATCACGGTGTCATCCTGCGGGGCACTCTGAGCCAGGTCTGCGCCGAGCTGGGCCAGGCGATGCGGGTTGAAGACGCGATCGGCGAAGAACTCGTGCACGAGATCCAGCAGGTCGTCCTCCCGGATCCACAGGCTCTTGGGGATGGGCGGCGTACCAGTCGCGGCGATCCTTGTGGTGCCGCGGATCCGGCTCGCACGCGTAGTACGACACGTCGTTGCGGCTTTTGCCATGCATCCGGTGGTCGCAGATCTCGCAGAAGACGTACGAACGCAGCGAGTACGTCCGGCTGGTCTGAGGGTGCGAGTTGCGTCCCGAGCCAGCCCGCGAACGTTCCCTGATCTTCCCCACCGAAGAGACCGCCTGGAACAGTTCCTTGGTCACCAGCGGTTCGTGCGTGGGGCGAGGAGACCAGATCCACTCGCTGGGCGGGTTGTTCTTGCCACCCTTCTTCGTCGCGCGGCGGTTCCACACCATGTAACCGGTGTACTTCGGGTTGGCCAGAATTTCCCGCACCGCCGACCCGCTCCACCTGCCCAGCGCACGGCGTGGATCCACCGGCGTGGGCGGCGGATACTTCTCCGGCTCGATGTTCAGCTTGTCGGCGATGGCGTCGTAGCCGAGCCGGTGGACGGCACGGAGCATGAAGATGTGCGTCACCGTCGGCCCTTCTTCAAAATGGGGGACCAGGCGAGTTTTACTTCTTCCCTCGGCACGACTCCGGCGAACTTCAGCTTGAGTACCTATTGGAGGACGTGAGCAGGGAACTGCGGGAGTCCTTCACCATCCTGCCGACCCTAGACGAGTAAGTCCTAAGTCGTTGGGGTGAGGGAACGACGAAGGGTGTTGACGATCAATGTGTGACGGACGACCTCAAGACCCCTCTCACCGCACTGTATGTGGATTTCAACGACAAGACTCAGATCGGGCTGATCCGCATCGATCTGAAAGCATCATCCGCATGACTCGGATCCTCGCCCACCAAGACTTGATCGCCCTCCTCGACCCGAACGCGTGCATCGAGGCTTTGCGCGATGGCTTCACCCGGAGTAATGCCGTGACTGTCGCGGGGCAGCGCATCCGTACCGACCTGCCGTTCCCCGGCACCGCCACCGCGCTGATCCCGGGGCTGCTGCTCGGGATCGACGCCTACACGGTGAAGGTCAACGCCAAATTTCCCGGAGCTCGACCCGCTCTGCGCGGGGTGATCTGCCTGCACAGTGGCCGAGACGGCGAACTGCTCGCGCTGCTCGATTCGGCGACCATCACCGCTTGGCGCACCGGCCTGGCCGCGGCGCTCGGCACCCACGTCCTGGCCGCCGATACCGAGGAAGGTGCTGTCCTCGGTGTCGTTGGCGCGGGCGCGCAAGCCGAGCTGATGGTCCTTGGCCTGCGGCGGCTTCGTCGTGTGAGCGGACTGGTTGTGCACGATATCGACCCGGCCCACGCGGCTTCCTTCGCCGCCCGCCACGGTGGCCATTGCGTCGGCTCGGCTTCCGAGGTCGCCGCCCGCGCCGACATCGTCTTGCTCGCTACGTGGTCGCGCACCCCGCTGCTTCACCTCGCCGACACTCGGCCAGGGCAGCACATCACCAGCCTGGGCGCCGATGAACCGGGCAAGCAGGAACTCGCCCGCGACGTGCTGGAGGCCGCCCTGCTCGCCGTCGACGACCGGTCGCTCACTGCAGCCATGGGTGTGCTCGCCGCAGCCGGGCTTCCGGAGGAGGCTGCTCACGCCACTCTCGGCGAGATCTTGCGCGGCGAGTATCCCGGCCGCACCGATCCCGGCCAGCGCACCATCTACGCCCCCGTGGGGCTGCCGTGGCAGGACCTCGCCCTGGCCTGGCTCGCCTACCAGCAAGCCGAGCGTCGCGGTCTTGGTCTTGAGGTTGACCTCCTAGGCTCCTCACCCAGGCCAGTGTCGCCCAGGAAAAGTTAGAGTCCCCACGAAACCCGGCGCAGTTCAACTTGTTCTCTCGCCGGCTGCTCGGCTACGCCATGTCGGAGCATCATGACGCGGCGCTGACGGTCGCCTCGCTGCAGATGGCCGTGGTCACGCGCGGTGGTGACGTGGCGGGGGTGATCTTCCATTCGGATCGCGGCTCGGAGGAGTACGCAGCTGCCCGCTACCAGGCCGAATGCCGCAAGCACGAGGTGGTGCAGTCGATGGGCCGGGTCGGGTGCGCACTTGAGAACTGCTGCGAGATGGTCTTCCCGTGGTACAGGCAGAGTTCGTGCATGTGTTGGAAGGAGACGACAGCGGCGATCCCCGCCAGCAGGCCGACGCCGCGATGGTCGTTCGCTGAATCCGGCGCACCGCCCGAGTGTTCGGTTCCGTACCACCTCACCCCTCCCGACCAGGAAGAATAAGGGAGGTGGATGCGGCGAAGGGCATGTACGTATCGAGTGTGTCCCCCTCGGACTCGCACGCCCATCAGGTGCCGTGTCAACCTGATCGAGGGCTTTCGGTAGGACGGCGGTTATCCAAGCGCCGTCCCAACCGGAAGGTCTGCCGCCGTTGTACGCAACGGCTCAGTTACGTGCGTGTGCGTCCGGCGTGACGGGCCACTCTGACGCGGTTGCCGCACCGGTCGGAGCACCAGCGTCGCGCCGCGTGAGAGCGCAGGAAAACGCGGGTGCACCCTGGGGCCGCACATGAGGCGAGCTTGGCGGCCTCGGGGCCGGTGAGCAGCGTCATGACGTCTTCGGCGAGCCTCGCGAGGGCCTGCGTGAGCGCGTCACCGGGACGGGAGCCGGTCGTCTGCTTCGGGCCGGTCGCGGGCCACTGCAGCCCGAGGGTGGCGGGCGAGGCTGCCAGGGCTGCATTGAACCGGTCCAGGGTCTCGGCTGCGGGAGGGGTGCCGCTGATGTGCGCCTCGAAGAGGGCGCGCAGGCAGTCGCGCATGCTTCGTAGCAGGTGCAGTCGCCGTTCGCCCAGGGGGGCATCGGCCGGCAGGAGCCCTCGATCATGCAGCCAGGCACGGGCTGCCGGCGCGGTGGAGAGGGCTTCATGGGGGCCAGCGGGGCGGTCGAAGCGGGTGTTGACGAAGGCGAGCGAGACGAAGTCGTCCTCGCCGGGAACCGGGGAGCCAGGAACGGGCTGGGCGGCGCTGTCCATGCCACTAATGGTAAAGGTTGCCAGTGCCCATTAGTGCTGCTACAGTCCCCATCTGTCGAAATAACGGAGAAACATTCTTTTCTCCATTAGCTACTCAGGATGGCGCGAGGAAACGATGACACACGGTGACAACAAGATTGGCCCGCGGAGCGCGGTCCTGGCCGTAGGCACGTTCGCCATCGGCACCGACAGTTTCGTGGCGGCCGGGATCCTGCCCAAGATCGCCCAGGACTTACGCGTCGACCTGTCCACGGCGGCCGGGCTCATCACCGCGTACGCCCTTGCCTACGCGGTGCTGTCGCCGGTGATGGCCGTCATCACCGCACGCGTGCCGCGCAAGCGGCTGTTGCTGGCCGGACTGGCGGTGTTCGTCCTCGGTAACGTCGGCACGGCGATGGCCCCCACCTATGAGGTCGCGCTGGTGTTCCGCGTGCTCGCCGGCCTCGGCGGAGCCATGTACACGCCCACGGCCGCCGCCACAGTGGTGGGCCTGGCCCCGGAGAACAGGCGCGCCACCGCCCTGTCAATCTTGTTCGGCGGGCTGAGCGCCGCCACCGCGCTGGGAGCGCCGATCGGAACCGCGCTCGGCGGGGTCACCGGCTGGCGTGGCACGATGACCTTCATCGCCGTAGTGGGCATCCTGGCCATACTGGCCGTCCTGACGCTACCGACCGCGATACCGACCCCCGCGGCGACCGGCCTCCGGCAGCGGCTGGCGCCACTGTCGAACCCTCGTGTGGGATGCGTGCTCGCCCTGGTCCTGCTGGCCTACACCGGATTGTTTATCCTCTACACGTACGTCAGCGAGGTATTCGCCCCTGCCACCGGCGGCAACAGCACCGTGCTGGCCTGGCTGCTGTTCGTCTGGGGCGTCGCGGCCACCGCCGGGAACCTGATCTCCGGCCGGCTGACCGACCGGTTCGGCAACCGCGTGGTCATCAACACCGCCGGGCTGATCGCCACGGCCGTCTTCATGACCACCCCGTGGACGCGTGAACACCTCGGCCCGGCGCTCGTCGCGATCGCGCTCTGGGGAGCCTGCGGGTGGGCGCTGCTTGTCCCGATCCAGCACCGGCTGGTGGAGGTGAATGCCCGCTCCGCCCAGATGTCGATCTCGCTGACCTCCTCCGCCAACTACCTCGGCGTCTCCATCGCCCCGCTCTTGGGCGGCGTGCTCCTGCACGCCGGGGTCGGCCTCGACCGGCTCGGCCTACCCGCCGCGGCCCTCATCATCGCCGGACTGGCACTGGGCGAATGCGACCGGGTCCTCGGCCGGCCGCGCTCCCAGGCCCGATCGCAGCACACCTCTCCCAGCCGAACCGGTGACTCCGCTGCGCCGCCCCGCGCCAACCAGCGATGAGTACGGTCGGGACAGTGTCATCCGTAAGTGGGCCAGACCCCTCACGTGCTCGCAAGAGGCCTTCTTCGAGGGACACGTGCACGCGATGTCCGTACTGGGCGGGCTGCCCACGGGCAAGGTGCGTTACGACAACCTCAAGCCCGCGGTGGCCCGGGTGCTGGGCTTCTCCCCGGTCCGAACGCGCGTGGCGCCCACGCGCCGTGGGCGCCACGCCGAACGGTATTACTATACCTTGTTTAGGTTACTTTGATCAGGTGGTAGCGATTCCCATTGCGCCAGCAGTAGTACGCACTCGAGCTGAGCATCGAGTGCATCTTGTCGGCCAAGTCGCATGCCGCACGAGTGGAGTAGGTGCCGATCGTGACATTTGCGCTGGCCGGGGATGCGCCGACCAGCAGTGTCAAGCAACTCGCTGCTGCCAGCACCGCAGCCGTCAGAACTCGCTTCACAAAACGTCCTTTCTTGGTCTCGTAAAGTTGTTCGCGAGCATCGCATGCTGCGGTATGGACGAGGTATATCGGCGCCTCGTATAGGCCAGGCACAGGATCAACGCCGCCTTTGGACCGTAACAGCATGATGGCTGCGATCAGCCGTCCATGACGAAGGTGTTCGTCGATTCGATCACGAACCCGCGGGGACAACTCTGCCCACCGCCTATCCCGCGCTTCCACACCTCCTCAGTCTGACCAGCGATGATCACGGCGTTGCTACACCCCTCTCAAACACGCTCTGAGGAAGAGTTACCCCCATCTCGGAACTGAAGGCTCCCCTGCCGGCGGACAGCACAATGACCGCTGAACGACCGCTAAACGACCGTCTGATGGCCTGGTTTTTTCGACCATCACCTCGATAATTACCAAATAACGGCGCAAGCTGAGCTGTTGCCCGATGCCCACTCACTGGAGCATCAGGAAACGAATCCGGAAGAGAGGACGCAAGTCATGACATCAGTTCTGAACCGAGTAGGCGATCGGCTGCTCGCGCATCTCGCCCCCAAGGAAACCGCCGGCGCAGGAGGATGCGAATACTGGAGAGGGTGCGTGTCCGCCTCCGGCTGTGGTCCGATCCACACACAGATATTGACGGTCTACACCAACTGCCACACCGAGAGGGGAGCCTGCTGCTGATCGCAGGCACCCGACCCTGACCATTCCGTTCGGTCCCGCGGCCCGCCGCCGAGCCGGGCATGAATGCGCCGCGTCTCGGGGCCGTGCGGAATTCAACCGAAGAAACAGCCGGAGGGAGTGAATCAACGTCAACGGATTGATCGCCTATATTGGTTTCGGCTGTCGGCTGCTGCTGGCGGTGGTGTTCCTTGTCGCGGTGGCGGGCAAGCTGTTTCGGCGGCGAAATCTTACTGAATTCCGGTCGTCGCTGGCGGCCTTCGGCGTGCGGCCGCGCTGGAGGCCGGCGGTCACGGCGGGAGTGGCCGGGGGCGAACTCGCCGCGGCGGCCCTGCTGCCGGTCGAGGTCACCGCTCTGGCGGGTCTGGCCATCGGCGCGGCGCTGCTGATCGCCTTCACGTCGGCGATCGCCGTGGCCCTGCGGCGCGGCACGCCGGCCGATTGCCGCTGCTTCGGCGGTTCGGCGCGGCCACTGGGCCTACGGCACCTCGTACGCAACGCCATCCTCCTGTCGATCGCGGCCTGCGGAACGGCGGGAACCGTGCTGGCCACGAATCCGGGGGCCGCGGGATGGGACGCGGTTGCCCTGCTGCTCTCCGGATCCGTGGCCCTCTTTCTGGCGGCGATGCTCATCGCCTACGACGACCTCGTGTCCTTGGTGCTCGCTCGTTGACGCCCTGCCCGCCGACCCTCGAAAACCTGACCGATCAGGAGTGTGTTGATGAATGCCGTACTGACCGCCGCGGTCGCCATCGTCGGTGCGCTGTGCGGGCTCAACCTGTTACTGATGCTCGCCGTGCTCCGCCGCCTGCGCGATGACCAGCAGAGGAGCCATGACCCTCTCGCGGAGCGCGGATTGGTGCCCGAAACAGGAACCCGCGTGACCGATTTCACCGCGACGACGATCGACGGGGACGAGGTCTCAACGCACGGCCTGGACGGCCCGCTGCTGACCGGGTTCTTCTCCTCGGGATGCCCGTCCTGCCGGGACGAGCTTCCCGCCTTCGTCAGATTCGCTGGCGCCCTGCCCGGCGGACGCGAACGCAGCCTGGTGGTGCTCGCCGGGTCGGCCGAAGAAGGCGCGGACATCATCGACGCCGTACGCGAGGTGTCCCGGGTGGTGGTCGAGCCGCTGCGCGGTCCGGTGGAGAGCGCCTTCGGTGTACGGGTCTGGCCCAGCTTCGTGGTGCTCGCCCCGGACGGCACGGTCTCGGAGAGCGTCTCCGGCGTCGACAGGCTGATGCCTGCCCAGGCCGTCATGCGCTGATGGGAAGAGGTGACTACGCGGCCGGCGGCGACACCCGCTGGCCGGAGAGATGCCTCGCCGCCCTGGCCGTGGCGTGGCGTGTCAGGGCGGCGTTGCTGGTGGCCCAGATGGTCATGGTGTTCGTCATGGGCGCCGCGCCGGTGGGTGTCGCGTGGGTGACCAAGCAGGTGCTGGACGAGCTGCTGCTGCGGCAGCGCTCCATCGGCTGGCTGGTGGGGCAGGGCTCGCTGCTGGCCGGCCTGGGACTGCTCGCCGCGGCGCTGCCGCACTTGTTCGCGTACACGCAGGCCGAGATGGGGCGGGCCGTCCGCCTCCACAACCAGGACCGGCTGTACGGAGCTTTGTCGCGTTTCTCCGGGCTGGCCAGGTTCGACGATCCGGCCTTCTACGACCGTATCCGGCTGGCCCAGCAGTCCGGGGATCAGGCGCCGCAGCTCGTCCTCGACGCGTTGCTGGCAGGAGTGCGCAGCCTCGTCACCATGACGGGCTTCGTCGTCTCGCTGCTGGCGGTGAGCCCTGTCATGGCGGGGGTGGTCCTGCTGTCGGCCATCCCGGTCGTGGTCGCCGAGCTGAGCCTGAGCAGGAGGCGGAGCGAGCTGTTGTGGACCACCAGCCCGAACGTGCGCAGGCAGGTGTTCTACGCCCAGCTCATGATCGACCGTACCGCCGCCAAGGAGATCCGCCTGTTCGGCCTGGGCGGCTTCGTCCGGTCGCGCATGCTGAAGGAGCTGCGTCAGGTCAACGACGCCGAGCGGGCACTCGACCGGCGTACGTTCCACACCCAGTTCTGGCTGGCCGCGCTCACCGCCACGGTCGCGGGCGGCGGCCTGGTCTGGGGCGTTCTGCTGGCGCGCGCGGGCCGGCTCACCCCCGGTGACGTCGTCATCTTCACCGCCGCGGTCGCCGGGGTGCAGGCAGGGTTGTCCGGGCTGATCGCCCAGGTGGCGAGAGGACATCAGGCGCTGCTCCAGTTCGGCCACTACCTCGACATCCTGAGCACCGAGCCTGACCTGATGACGCCGGCCGGCCCGGTGCCGGCGCCACCGTTGCGGAACGCGATCGAGCTGAAGGACGTCTGGTTCCGTTACGACGAGGACAAACCGTGGGTGTTACGCGGGCTCGACCTGCGGGTCCCCGCCGGCGCGCTGCTCGCCTTGGTCGGAACGAACGGCGCCGGCAAGAGCACGCTGGTCAAGCTCCTGTGCCGCCTGTACGATCCCACGCGCGGTCAGATCCTGTGGGACGGCATCGACATCCGGCTCTTCTCCGTCGCCAGCCTGCGAGAGCGCATCGGCACCGTGTTCCAGGACCACATGAACTACGACTTCACCGCCGCGGACAACATCGGCATCGGCGACCTCCCGGCGCGCGACGACCGCGACCGGATTCGCGCCGCCGCTGTCTCCGCCGAGGTTCATGACACGATCGCCGGCCTGACGCGTGGATACGACACGCTGTTGAGCCGGATGTTCTTCATGAGCGCCGAACCCGACGACGACAGCACCGGCCTGACGTTGTCCGGCGGCCAGTGGCAGCGGATCGCCCTGGCCCGTGGCCTGATGCGGGGCCGCAGAGACCTGCTCATCCTCGACGAGCCCAGCTCGGGCCTGGACGCCGAAGCCGAGCACACGATCCATCAGCGGCTGGTCGAGCATCGCCGCGGAAGGACCAGCGTGATCATCTCCCACCGGCTGAACGGCGTGCGCATGGCCGACCATATCGCCGTACTCGACGGCGGCCAGGTGACCGAGCAGGGCACCCACGACCGGTTGATGGCCCGGGACGGCACCTATGCCAGGCTCTTCCGGATGCAGGCCTCGGGATACAGCACCGAGCCGGACGCGCGGCCGCTCTCATGATGGTCTGGGCGATCGTCCTGCTCACCACGGGCGTGACCGTGGCCACCCTGCTACGACGGCGCATCGTGGTCGTCACGGTGACCGGGATCAGCATGACACCGACGATCCAGCCGGGAAACCGGCTCCTGGTGCGCCGGTGCGGCATCGCCGGGCTGAAGATCGGGGACATCGTGGTCCTGGAGCCGCCCCAGCCGTACATCCCCGACGAGGTCACACAGCTCGTCCCCATGCGACCGCAACCGCGATGGAACGTCAAACGGGTCGCGGCCCTCCCCGGCGACCCGATCCCCGCGCAGGCTCAGGCCGCGACGGGAGCCGCCCGGATCGTCCCGGCAGGTTCGCTGATCGTCCTCGGCGACAACGACGAGGGCCGCGACTCCCGCCAGGTCGGCCTCTACCCCGCCGACCGCATCCTCGGAGTCGCCCTCAGAACACTGGCGGTGTGAAATGTCCCTTCACGGTGGCGCGGTAGCGGCGCAGACCGATTTCGGCATGGTCGATCTCGTTCCGGACCAGGGCCGCCCCGGAGCCTGGATGTTGCTGCTGGACCATTTTCCGCAGTCTTTTGTGGATCTCGCCGACCCCCGCCACCTGAAATTCAGGTATGTGCGGTGGCTCGCGTCGATCGCCGACATCGTCGCGGAACCCGGCGCTCCGATCAGGGCACTGCACCTGGGCGGCGGTGCTCTCACCCTCCCCAGGTACGTCGCCGCCACCCGGCCGGGCTCGGCCCAACTGGTCGTCGACCGGGACGCGGCGCTGATGGCGCTGGTCCAGCGGGTGTTGCCGCTGCCGGCCGCGGGCGGGCTGCACGTCCACATCGCGGACGCCCGCGACGCGATACGGACGCTACCCGCGCGATCTCACGACCTTGTCGTCACGGACGTGGTGAACCGGACCGGGGTGCCCGCACGGCTGGCGAGTGTCGAGTTCGCCACCGAAGCCGCACGGGTACTGGACCGGAGCGGACAGTACGCGTTGAACGTCATGGATTCTGCACCTTTCGCCTTCACCCGAGGCGTGGCTGCGACGTTCTGTGCGGTCTTCGGCGACGTGGGCCTGTTCTGCGAACCGGAAGTGCTGCGCGGCGACCAGATCGGCAACCTCATACTCGTGGGTACGAACGACCGCCTGCCGACGCGGCCCCCGGCCACGCGTACGACGCGTACACCCTCTCCGGTGCGGCTGCTGAGCGGGGAGGAGTTGAGCCGCTTCATCGGAGACGCCCAGCCCATGCCCGACACGGCCGCGGTCGATTCGCCGTCCATCACCTGATCGCTTGAGGCCGACGCGGTTCGAATCCCACCTTCCTACGGGAAGCCGCAGGTTCGCCTCGTGGTCAGCGGGAGCTGAGGGCGCGGATCGCTTCATATGCGGTCCGGCCTCAGCCTCTCGGCGTGAAACGCGCCCTCAACCCGTCGGGCACCAGGAGTGCCTTCGGATTCGGCAACTTCTCGGTGACGTTCACCGCCTCGATGTCGTACGTGTCGGCCAGCCAGGCGATCGCGAGGGTCAACTGCACCAGGCCGAGCTGGTTACCGAAGCAGATGCGCGGACCGGCGCCGAACGGGAAGTACGCCCGCCCGGCGTAGGGGCGATCCCGGTCGAGCCAGCGTTCCGGCCGGAACTCGTGCGGCTCGTCCCACCAGCGCGGATCGCGGTGCACGTGGAAGGCGCTGAACATCACCTGCTCACCGCGCCGGAGCCGGAAACCGGCCAGCTCGGTGTCCCGTTGCACCCAGCGCCCCATCAGCCAGGTCGGCGGGAACACGCGGAGCAACTCGCTGAGGAACGCCGCCGTGTAGGGAAGATCCGTGACCGCGACGGGCTCGCCGTGCCTGGCCGCCCGGACCATCGGGCCCTCGGCGCGAATCCTGTCCAGGTGCGCGGGCTGCAGCGCGAACTGCCGGATCGCCCAGGCGAGCGTGGCACCGGGCACGCCGTGCGAGGCACGCAGGACGACGTCGATCAGCCGTACGACGGAGGTCCTGTCGAGGTCTGCCTCCCCGCCGGTCAGCAGCACGTCGAGGAGATCCCTCGCCTCCACTCCGGCGGGTACCGCCGGCCGGTCGGCCACGTGCCGTTCGAGGAGTGCCATCGCGCGCCGGCTGGTTCTCTTGATCCGCAGGACGCTGGGCAGCGGCAGCCAGCGCGGCAGGCTCAGCGAGCTGTCCATGAGCCGTACGGCCATGGTCGCGCCGGCGGCGACGGCGTCGGCGATCTCCGTGACGTCGTCGCCGTGGCCGCCCAGACAGTAGTCGGCGACGGCGAGACCGGAGAACTCCCGCATCAGCGGAAAGATTTCGACAGCCTGATCGCTGGAGCGACGGACCAGCCTGTCGAGCTGTTCGAGGAAACGCGCGCCGTGGGCCGCGGCGGCCGATTTGTTGGCGCCCCGCCACCCCTTCCTGCGGGCGAGCATGTTGGACCCAGCCTGCGCCTCCCATGGATCCCGGTCACCGGAGAACAAGGAGCCCTCGGTGCGGAAGTCGGTATTGGTACGGGTGAAGAGGTCGTGGATGACCTCCGGATCCGAGACCACCACGGTCGCCCGGCTGAACCGGAACACGTCACCGAACTCACGCCGGCAACGGGTGATGAAGCCGAGGCGGTCACGCTCGTACTCATAGGTGGCATCCAGCAGTTGACGCCCAGAAGGGCCCGGTATCTGGCCAGAAACGGTTGCGGTCATTCGGTGCGGCTTTCCGGTTTCTCCGTGAGGGTGGGCGGCTGAGAGAGCAGCCGCCCACCCGGACGAGGGTTTAGTGGAACCACCAGTAGCGGCCGCCCATCTTCCCCTTGCTCAGCCCAATCACGGTCGCGGTCCGGTAAGCGATTTTCCGCATCATGATGCTTCCTTCCACATACAATCCGAATATTGCCGTGTTCCAACCGTGCACGATCAGCGATGACCAGGGCCAGGGCGCTGGCTGGACATTGACCGGACACATGGATCAGGTCGTCGAACCGGACCGCGAGCAAGCCGGCCACCAGTCCCCCGGCCGCTCGGCCCGCCACCACCGCTTCGGGCGCGGGCAAGCGGTCGCCCGCCGGCCCGCCCAGGCTCATTGAGGCAATGGGTTTCGCTTGTCACCACAAATCTTTCGTGAGCCACAGAGCTCCGGCAAGGACAGCGGCGGGACATATTCTGGGCATTCCCGCAGTGGCAGCGCGAGCGGGGTGAATGTCAACGCGCGCGCTTTGTCCCATGACGGCTCCCGCGAAGAGCCGGCCGTCAGCACCCGTACGAAGCCGATCACGATCCGCTGTCGCCGCGTGAGGCCGGTAATGGAGCAGCGCCCTACTACGCGGCGACGCGTAGCCGCCGGATACGGCTGTGGAGGGAAGACACGGGCGGCGTGTCACGATGAGGGTGAGGGGCATGTTGAGAACCCTTTTCCTCAAGACGGCGACGATCGCGTCAATCCTGATGGCCGGCCTGACCGCACCAGCCCATGCCGATGCCGCGGTGGTGCGGACCACCGACGGCCCGGTGCGCGGGAAGGTCACCGACGGCTCCCGCCTGTTCCAGGGGATCCCCTACGCCGCACCACCGGTGGGTGCGTTGCGCTGGCGTGCCCCCGCCGCGGTGACCCCGTGGACCGCGGTTCGAGAGGCCACCAAACCGGGCTCGGCGTGCCCTTGGCGAGAGTCACCCGACGAACCACCGCAGGGCAGTGAGGACTGCCTGTATCTCAATGTGGCGACGCCGGCCGCGGCGTCGTCCCGGCGCCTGCCGGTGATGGTGTTCGTCCATGGCGGCGGTTTCACCAGCGGCAGCGGCGGAACGTACGACGCGAGGCGCATGGTCGAGCGCGGTCAGGTCATCGTCGTGACCCTGGACTATCGGCTCGGCGCGCTGGGCTTCCTCGCCCATCCGGGGCTGCGCGAGCCGTACGGCGGCAACTTCGGCATCGCCGACCAGCAGGCGGCGCTCCGCTGGGTGCGCGCCAACATCGACCGGTTCGGCGGCGATCCGCGGAACGTGACCCTGTGGGGTCAGTCGGCAGGTGCCGTCAGCGCCTGCGCCCAGTTGGCCGCTACCGGCGCGAAGGGCCTCTTCCACAAGGCGATCGTTCAGAGTGGCCCGTGCGGGAACGCACTGCTCGCCAGGAAGGTGGCCGAGCGCCGGGGCCTGGACACGGCGCGCCGGCTGGGCTGCGCGGATCCGCGTACCGCCGCCGCCTGTCTGCGCGCCAAGCCGCTGGACGATCTGGTCGGCCTGTACGAGGACCAGGTCGCTTCGATCGAACCCCGGCGCACTGCGATGCCGTGGGGGCCGGTGGCGGACACTCCGGCCATCCCGGTCCAGCCGGTGAAGGCGCTGCGGGCTTCATCGATCCCCATGATCCACGGCGGAACTCGCGACGAGATGACCGTCGTGGTGGCCCGCCGCCACGCCAAGATCACCGTAGCGGAGTATCGGCGAACGGTGAAGGAGCTGTTCGGAGCCCGGCAAGGCCAGCGAGTGCTGCGGCAGTATCCGGCGGATCGGTATGCCAGCCCGGCGTGGGCGCTGGCGACCCTGCTCGGCGACCACGGGGGCAAGATCGGCGCCTGCTCCCAGTTGCCCGCCAACGACGCGGCGGCCCGAAAGGCCCAGGTCTTCGGTTACGAGTTCGCCGAGCCGGTGAAGGGGGCGGTCATCAACGGCATGCCCATCGGCGTATCGCACAACGCGGACGTCCCCTATCTGCTCGACAGCCTCGATCCGGACCGCCCGTCCGCGCCGCCGTCGCCCCTGCGCGACAGGATGGTCGACTACTGGACGAGCTTCGCCAAGTCCGGCACGCCGGGATCTGACTGGCCTGTGTACAAGCCTGCGACGGTACTGTCCATCGACGCCCAGGGCGTCAAGCCGGTCGACGTGTCCGCGGCGCATCACTGCGACTTCTGGAAGCGGCTCCCCGGCGGCTCCTGACCCGCGGCGATCCGCTCCGATCCCTCGCCTGGGCCCGCCGGTGTACCTACATCGGCGGGCCCAGGTCGGACTGTATGGCGAACACCACGAGTTGCGCCCGGTCGCGGGCCTTCAGCTTGAGCATCGCCCGGCTGACGTGGGTTCGGACGGTTTCGGTGCTGAGCACCAGCTCGCTCGCGATCTCGTCGTTCGACAGGCCGGCGGCCACCCAGGCCACCACCTCGCGTTCGCGCGCCGTGAGATCCTTGACGTCCGGGTGCGCGATCATGACGGGGGCACGGCGGGTGAACTGGGAGATCACGCTGCGGGTGACCCCTGGCGACAGCAGCGACTCCCCCCGTGCCACCACACGTACCGCGCGTAGTAACTCCTCAGGGTCGGCATCTTTGAGGATGAATCCGCTGGCACCATCCCGCAGAGCCGCGAAAACATACTCATCCAGCCCAAACGTGGTCAGCATGACCACTCGGACCGACGCCAGCGCCTGATCGTCGGTGATCTCCCGCAGCGTCGCGAGGCCGTCCATCTCCGGCATCCTGATGTCCATCAGGACCACGTCCGGCGCCGTGTCGCGGACCACGGCCAGCCCGGCACGACCGTCGGCGGCCTCGCCGACCAATTCCGTGTCGGGCTCGGAGCGCAACAGCGTCCGCACCCCGACGCGGATCAGAGCTTGATCGTCCACGACCACGACGCGGATCATGTCGCCTCCACCGGCATCTGGGCCCGGACGGCGAATCCCCCGCCGGGACGAGGACCTACTTCGAGTTTTCCGCCGAGCGTCTCGGCCTGCGCCCGCATGCCCCGAATGCCAAGACCTTCGTCCGGCGCCGACAGCGTGCCGGCACCTGTGTCGGTGACCTCGACCAGGAGTTGGGACCCGTCGCGGCACACCAGGACACGGGTGTTCGCCGCACCGGCGTGGCGCAGCACATTCGTCAGCGCCTCCCGCACGATCCGGAACGCCGCCGCGTCCACCGGCCCGGCCAGGCCGAGGTTCGGCTGGACTTCCACGGTCACCTCGATCCCGGCCGCCCGCACCCGGTCTGCCAACGCGGCCAGGTCGTCCAGACCAGGTGCCGGCGCGTGCGGCGCGAACCCGTCGCCGCGTAGCCGTTCCAGCTCCACCCGCAGGTTGTCCAGAGCCTCACGACTCGTGGCGCGTACGGCCCGCATGGCGTGGCGTGCCTCGGCCGGATCGCGATCGAACACGTGCAACGCCACCCCGGCCTGCATCGCGATGGCCGCCAGTCCGTGACCGATGGTGTCATGGAGATCCTGCGCCATCCGCAACCGTTCCTCGGAGGCCACCCGCCGCGCGTGCTCGTTACGCAGCCCGTCCGCGGCCTCCCGCCGCACTCGTACGCTGATCCCGGCCGCCAGCGTGACCAGGGCGACCGCGGCCCAGATGAACACGTCAGTGGCCAAAGTCGACGACTCGCCGGCCATGGGAGCGGCCTTGGCGAACAGCGCCACCACCTGCACGCCGAGGTCCGCCGACACGGCAGAGGTCGCCTGGCCGATCGGCCAGGCGACTGCCACGCTGAAGACCGCGACGGGGAGCGTCAGCAGGATCGGGCCGAACGGGTATCCCGCCGCCAGATACGCCGCCACCGCGGCACCGTTGACCGCCAGTGCCACACCCGGCCGGCGCCGTAGGGCCAGCGCGAGTGCCGCCGTCACCACCAAGGCGTAGGCGAGCGGGTCCAGCGGACGGGCCGCCTCCGGCTGAAACGTGGCCGCCGGCCCCGTGCCTATCAGGCCGACCGCCAGAAACGGCAGGCACGGCCACGCTTCGACCGACCAGCCCTGCGCCCGTTTCCAGACATCCCTCACGTTACCGACCATAACGCCGCCTGAACGCCGCACGCCGTACGCAACCTTGCGTATACGCGAAAGCCGCAGCCACGGGGATGCCCTGGCCGAGGCTTCCGGCCCATAGTGAACTCTTCAGCTCTCACGAAAGCTCTCACGAAAGGACGAGGCCATGAACGTCAGGCTTTCGGGAGTCCGGCTGGCCACCGTAGGCGGGTTGATCACCGGCGCGGCCGGAATGGTCATCCAGGGGGTTTCGGGGGTCCCGATGCCGATCGTCCCGCCGGGTCTGGTTCTCCTGGTCGGAGCAGCCCTGCTGATCGCCTTCACCAGGTGGCGCTGGACGCCGGCGCTCGGCGCACTGGTAGGGCTCGCCGAGGCCGCGGCCATCGGCATCGGTCAACTGGACACCCTGGCCGACCCGTCCGCACTGGGGATCTTCCTCGGCACCTGGATCAGAACCCTCGGCGTCGTGCTGGCCATCACCGCCGGTGTGGCGGCCACCGTGATCGCGTATCGCGGTGCGAGGGGCAGGCGTTCCGCAGACGACCTCGGCAACGGAGTTTCGCACATCGCGGATGGCGGCGGTCAGTCGGCGACTTCCCGCGGCCGTTAGAGGATCGCGGTCTCCCGCCCCTCCGAAAGCCGGCTGAGACAAGACGGGGCCGGCCCGGATTTGCGGCCACCGACCATCGGCCCGACCGGGTCGACCGACATTCTTCCTCATCAGCAGCCATTCGGATTTCGGGAGCAATTCGACGGACGATGGGTTGACCGCGGTCCGGTTCGGACAGGTGGATTGCAGCGCATGACGCAGACCGGAATCACCCGATGACTTACTCATACGCATGTGGGTGGATGTGCTCATTGGAGATGTTTGATGTTCGCAAGAGAACGAGACACAGCCGATACCGGTCCGGTTGACAAAGAACAGACCCTGGGGGGCCTGCTGCGAACGTGGCGGGAACGGGCACTGCTGACTCAGGAGCAACTGGCTCGCCGCACCGGGCTCAACACGCGTACTGTCCGCCGGCTGGAACTCGACGAGGTTCATCGCCCGCGCACCGCGTCACTGTACGCGCTGGCCAGGTCGCTGGGACTGAAGGACGCCGAAAAGGAAGAGCTGATCGCCGCGGCCCGCACCGCTTCGGTTCGAGTGCTGAACCTCCCCAGGCTGGGAAATTCCGCGGCCGGCGGCCGCGGGGTGACCGCCGATGACGACTTGCGACCGCGTCTGATGACCACGCCGCAGCAACTGCCACCCAACGCCGCACACTTCGTCGGGCGGCGTATGGAGCTCGCCGTCTTGGACGGCCTCTTCAAGGAACCAGAATCGGCCGTGGAGCCGAATCTCCGGGTTCTGGTGATCGTCGGTGGCGCTGGAATCGGCAAGACGACGCTGGCGCTTCAGTGGTGCTCGTCGGTCGCGGACGAATTTCCGGACGGGCAACTGTACGTCAACCTCAGAGGCTTTGGAACGCTCGCTCCCATCGAGCCGGTGAGCGCCTTGGCCATGCTACTCCGCAGCATGGGTGTAGCCCCTGACGAAATCCCTGACGACCCGGTCGACGCGTCCGCGTTGTTCCGGACCCGTACCGCGAACAAACGCCTGCTGCTCCTGCTGGACAACGCGCTGGACAGTGAGCACGTCCGCCCGCTGCTGCCCGCCCCTGGCTGTACTGTCGTCGTCACCAGTCGCGACCAGCTACGCAGTCTGGCGGCACGCGACGCCACCGCCCGTATCAGCGTTCCCCCGCTCGAACTGCGGGACTCTGTCGAACTGCTGAGCCGGGTCTCGGGCCGGTCCACGGTCCCGTTCGACGACCCGACCGTTCGCGAGCTCACGGATCTGTGTGACAACTCACCTCTCGCGCTGCGGATCATCGGTGAACGCCTCGCACGGCGGCCCGATATCCGCCTGTCCGACGTCGTCGACGAAATCACCCATGAGCGGCTCGAAGTCTTCTACAGCGGCGACGACGCCCCGTCGGACATGCGTACGGTTCTTTCATGGTCCTATCAGCACCTCGACAGGGACGCCGCGTGGATGTTGCGCGCGCTGGGCGCGCTTTACCCCGGGAGTGACTTCAGCCTGGCGGCGGCCGGCGCTCTTTCCGGGTTTTCCCCCGGGCAGGCGCGCAGGCATCTGGACCGGTTGGTCTCCACGCACCTTGTGCAGCAGCAGAGCCATGACCGCTACAACCTGCATGATCTGGTGCGCGCGTACGCAGCCGAGGAGAGCCGCCGGCAGGACGCCACCTCGGTCCGCACCGACGCCGTCTCACGGCTTCTGACGTGGTTCATCCACGGCATGTACGCCGCCGACGTCATTTTCACGCCCGGCCGCATGCGGGAGCCTCTGGGCGAGCTGAGTGAGCTGAGCGAAACAATGGCGCCCTTCGCCTTTTCCGATGAGTCTGCGGCCCGGCACTGGTACGAACTGGAACACCAGACGCTGATAGCGTTGCCCGCCTGGGCGTATGACAATGGCGAGTCTCTTGCCGCCTGTCAGATCGCCTACCTGCAAGAGGTATACCTTTTTCATTACAGCTACTATCACGAACTGCTCAGCGGCCACAAGATAGCGGTAAAAGCGGCACAGAAGATCGGCGACCTCCGGCTGGAGGGGCATCTGCTCAGCGCGATGGGTAACACGTGCTCTGAGCTCCTTCGCCTCGACGAGGCGGCCCGATACTTCTACCAGGCGCTGGCGGCGGTCCGAGAATGCGAAGACCGCCGCGGCGAGGCCAAGGTTCTCGGGAACATCGCCATGAACGCCATCGACGTCCAGGACTATGAGACGGCGCGAAAGCGATGTGAGCAGGCGATAGCCGTGGCCGTCGACTCAGGATACGAGCGGGGCCACGCCCACACTCTGGACACGCTCGGCGAGGCGCATTTGGGCCTTGGTGACATCGCCTCGGCCATCGAGTGCTGGCATCAAGCGCTCGTCATCAATCGTCGAAGCGGTGCCCTCTTCGTTCAAGCGACGAACATCTCCAACCTGGGGCGTGCCTACTCTGCCCTAGGGGACCACGAATACGCGATCAAACACCATCTGGAAGCGATCTCCGTATGCCGGGCGATCGAGAGCCCGCGAGGACAGGCCATGGCCATGTTCAACCTGGGTCATGCCTACCGTTCTCAGGGGAGCCTGGCGGAGGCCGAGGCCGCCTGGCAGGAGTCGCTGGCCATTTTCTCCAAAATTCGAGATGCCAAGGCCGATGAGGTCTGGCGCGAGCTCCAGACGATCCGCGAGGACGCTCAATGACACATTCTGATTCCGCGCGGTTCCGCGCGCTGCTGGGCGTCGGTTCGCGGACAGGCGTTGGCAGAGCCCTCGCCGGAGGTCCTCAGATGATGCCGGAGTCGGTCGCATGAGAGTCCTCATCTTCGGCGGTACCGGATTCACCGGCAGACGGATCACCCGGCGGCTGGCCGAGCGCGGCGACGAGGTCCTGGTCGTTCATCGAGGAACGACCATGGCAGAGGACCTGCCGGGGGTGTCTCACCTGCTCACCGACCGTCAGGCGCTGGCCGGTCACGCCGCCCGCGTCCGCCGGTTCGCCCCTGAGGCAGTGGTCGACGCCTTCGCGTTGACGGGCGCTGATGTGGACGCGGTTCTGCCGGTCCTGCCGGACGTCCCCGCGGTGGTGCTGTCCAGCGTCGATGTCTATCAGGCGTTCACAGGACTGAACACCGGCCGCGAGCTCGCCGCCATGCCCCTCGACGAAGAGTCCGAGCTGCGCCGTGACCGTTACCCCTACCGTGGCGCCGGCCTGCCGGGTGTGCCGGATGACTACGAGAAACTCGACGTCGAGGAGCGGTGGCTGCCCCGTGGCGCCGTGGTGCTGCGGTTGCCGATGATCTATGGCGCGCACGACTGGCAACGCCGCGAGGACCCCATTCTCCGCAGGGTCCGCGCCGGCCGTCAGCGCATCCCCGTCGGCGCGGCCAACCTGCTCTGGACCCGGTTGCACGTCGACGACCTGGCCTCGGCCGTCCTCGCCGCGCTGGACACCCGGGCCGCCGACGGACAGGCCCTCACGATCGGCGAGTCACGCACCCTGACTCTGGGAGGCTGGTTCCGGCAGATCCTGGATGCCGCCGGCTCGTCCGCGGAGCTGGTGCGCGTCCCTGACGCCGCTCTTCCGCCCCCGCTGGCGCTGGCCGGCGCACCGCTCCAGCACATCCTCGTGTCCTCCCACCGAGCCGCCTCACTGCTCGGCTGGTCAGCCGGTGACCCCGCCGAGCGGGTCTCCCAGTCCGTACGCTGGCACCTGGATCACCCCTCCCCATCACCATGGACGGAGGAGGAGGCGGCAGCCGACGATGCCGCACTGGCCGCGGGCGGCTGAAAACACATATGGGCCGGCGCCCAATCTCGCATGACGGCTTCACTTTGACTTCATCGGCATTTCCAGACTTCGATGACAACGATTATGCCTGAGCCCGGGGGTGCCGGTGTGGTGTATTTGCGTTCATGAGATTTCGACAAGCCTCCGCGCTCTTGGTAGTGCCGGCCTTATGCGTCTCCCTCGTGCCCGCGACGGCGCCTTCTGTCCATGCGATGGACGGCGCCTGCATGCCACCACCGGCCAGCAGTCCCGACTATTACCAGTTCGTTCAGACATACCGCAGCGAGTGTTCTTCCGTGCGCAACTGGAACCGTACGTTCCCCGACGTCTCGGTGTCGGCGTTGGTCGATGACCGCAACAACCTCGCGGTGACGAGTTCCACCTCGCTGGCCGGGGCGATCGCCTCGGTCAAGGTGGGCGGAAAGGAATTCGTCGCCAGCGGCGGGCACGGGGCCGCGCTCCAATACGCCTTCCACGCCTGGCAGAAGACCGGGAGGGCCACCGAATGCTACAACCCCACACAGGCAGGGGCGCGCATCGACGACGTGGGCCAGCGCGAACCGTATCACGGACCCAGCACAAGTGCCCTGTACGTCATGGCCAAGGCCGGCTCATCGATTCGCACTGAATCGCGACCGGCGATGTACTTGACCCGGGCCGATCGCCAGCCCGGCTATGACGGCTGCCTGGCCGCCAATGTCCAGCCCAACACCAGTCCATTCACCTTGGGGTTGTCGCCGTACTGGCTGCGCACCCAGGTCCAGCTCGCTCCCGACAACAAGGTCGCGGCGCTGAAGAATGTGGTCCGGCTGTCTGCTGACTTGACCTCCGAAGACTCTTTGCACGAACAATTCGACGGGGTGCTGATAGCTTATCTTCAGCGGGATTTCGTGCGCGTCTACTCGTACGAGCCGACTGGCGATGTCCTCACCCCTGGCCCGGCCGCCGAATACGTCACAAAAGACCCCGTATTACGCTGCACCGCCGACCATCTGTACTGCCTCGGCATGTATGTCAGGCCGGCCGTACTGGGCACATCCGCCTACTACTACACGATGACCCGACCCCCGTCGCCGTACAACGGCATGGCGGGCGAGTACACCATGCAGGTGACCTCCCCTGCCGTTGACGTCGCGAAAGGCGACGTCTTGACCTACGAGACTTTCCTCGTCGTGGGAAACCGTGACCGGGTCGCATCGACGATCCGGCAACTGCATCAAGCGCTCACGTGAGTCGCCGATGACCACCCACGCGTTTCCACGGGGATAGGGCCGCCGGCGGGCCACCACACAAGTACGGCCCGCCGTCATCCCGTTCTCCGGATGTGCCCGTTCTCCCATGCCCATGCGGCGATGCCGACCCGGCTGGTGGCGGCCACCTTTCGTTGAACGCTCGCGACATGGGTCTTCACCGTGCCGATCGAGATGAACAGCTCCGTCGCGATGTCGGTGTTACTGAGCCCTCGCGCGACCAGCCTGGCGATCTCCAGTTCGCGCTCGGTCAGAGGCGTTTCCCGCGGCTCGTCGGTGCCCGCGTGCTGACGGCGGAAGTGCTCCAGGAGCCGGACGGTGATCTGCGGGCTGATGAGTGTGTCGCCGTTCATCGCGGAGCGCACCGCCTCGATGAGAAGAGCGGGGCCGGAGCGTTTCAGCAAGAATCCGCTGGCGCCGTCCCGCAGCGCGATGTAGGCGTATTCGTCGATCTCGAACGTCGTGACGACGATCACCTTGACGGCGCCCTTGAACTCCGGCCCGGTCAGGCGCCGAGTCAGCTCAAGGCCATCGAGTGCCGGCATCCTGATGTCCGCGAGCACGACGTCGGGACGATGCTTCCGGACCGCTCTCAGCGCCTCCTCACCGTCGCCGGCCTCCGCCACGACACACATGTCGGGTTGCGCATCCAAGATCATTCTGAAGCCGATCCGGACCCGCTCGTGATCATCTACGATGAGGATTCTGGTCCCCATGACACCTTCTTCCGGGGAAGCGACGCCTTGACGTGCCATCGCGAAGGTTCGGCGAACCCCGCGGCGAACGTCCCCCCGAGCACCTCAACCCGCTCCCTCAAGGCGATCAGGCCGAATCCGTCGGAACCCGCGGTCAGCGGATTCGCCGGTTCCGACGTGTGATCGCTGATCACTTCGACGGTCACGTACGACACGGCGCCTTTCCACGCCGATGCGACCCTCACCTCGACCGTGGCGGCATCCGGCGCGTGCTTGCGGACGTTCGTCAATGCCTCCACCACGATGCGGAAGATCGTGGCCCCGACCTCCGGAGTGACGTTCTCCTCGACGCCCGGCTCCAGGTTCAGCTCCGTATGAGCGGTGCCGCTGTCGTCGAAGCGGCGCACCAGCTCTGGCAGGTCCCGGAGCTCGGCGGCCGGTCGCACACCATTCTTCTGCGCGGCGGATCCGTGGGCCGATTCGTCTTCGCCCTCGCCCCACAACGTACGCACAGTACGGTCAAGCGTCGAAAGCGCGCGCAGCGCGTCCGCTTCGATACCGCGCAACGCGACCCCTTGCTGGGCCGGATCGTCGTCCGCGACGGAGATCGCCGCCTGAGCCTGCACCAGGATGCCGCTGAGATCGTGGCCGAGGAAGTCATGGAGGTCCTTGGCCAGCTCGACGCGCTGTGACCGCCGGACCTGAATGGCCCGCCGTTCACGCACGTGATGCCGGCGGCGGCCGGTGGCACCGGCGGCCACCGCGGCGCAGGCGAGCGCCCCGCCGAACAGGGACATGCCGAGACCCTCCAGCACGGAAGCGATCTCTGTCAGCCGTAGCACGAGCACGGAGGTCGCCAGGCCGGCGAGCAGGCAGCAGACGACAGCAACCCCTGCCGGGACAAACCGGGCGGACAGGAGGATGAGGACGATCAGGCCGGCGGCCTCCGCAAGGGTGGCCACGCCCTCCGCCGATCCCGCGGGCGGAGAGTAGAGCGAGGTCAGCCCGATCGAGACCAAGGCCGCCGCGAACGTCAGCACCACCGTCGTCGTCGAACGACGGGCGTGGAAGAGAACGGCGGCCAGCACCGCCGCGCCGACGCACACACTGGCGCCAAGCGCGCTGAGCGGTTCCGTCCAGACGAACGCCGCGAGCGTGACGGCCAGCGTCACGCACACGGCTCCGGTCACCACGCCGGCTTGTGCGTGTCCGCTGCCGTTCATGCGGCGAAGTCTATGACGCGTCCACATTCGTCACCTCCGCCGCCAGTCAGAGATTTCGCCCCTCGACCGCACGTCATCTCTGCCTCCAGATGGATGCCGGCGACTCGCTCACACCGGCAGGCTCTTCCTGACCACCACCAACGACGCGGAGACTCACATGACCCACGCCGCCACTCTCAGAACCCGATCCACGACCACGAAGACCATGGGCTACCTGGCCGCCGGCATGGCCACAGCTCTCGCGACAGCACACCTGACGATCTACACGATCGGATACCTCAACACCCCGGACACGCCCATCAGCGCCTACCTGCTCGGCGGCGTCGCAATCGCGGCGATGGCGCTGGTGTTCGCGGGAGCGGCTCTCAAACTGACGCGCACCAGCGGTCCGCAGAGGTGGCGCCGGACGCTTCTCACGCTCTGCTGGACCGCCGCGCTGCTCCTGGCCTTCCAGACGCTGATGATCGCGCTTCAGACACCTGGACTGCTCATCCAACCGGCAGGGCCAGGGCCATGGTCCCTCGTCGGCGGGCCCGCCTTCGCCGTCTTCGCCTGGCGGTCACGCCGGCGCAGGCCGCGCACGTGACCGCCGTGGGCAAGCGGGGGGTCCTGTGGTGGACGGCCGCGGCGATCTGGACCGCGGCATACGGGGGTCTCGGTCTGTACTGGGCGAGGGGCGGAGCCGGATTCCCCTACGCCGAGGCCGGCGCCGCGCGCTCCGCGGGCGCCCTTCTCGTGGGACTGCCGCCCGGCGCGACAGGGGTGACGATCGCGATGATCGCCGTCGCCCTTCTGGCCCTTGCCGCACTCCGCCTGTTGCGCCGGTCCGAGACGACCATGTGGTCCGCGCGATCGGCAGGGGCGGTCGCCGCCCTCCTGCTCCTGGCCGTCCCCGACGCCCGTCTCCTCGTCGCTCTGGTCAATGTGCTGATGCTGCGCCTCGGCGACCTTCCTGCGATGGTGCCGCACCAGGTCTTCGTCCTTGCCGGCGCGTTCGCCTGGTGGCGGGCGGCACAGGCGGACCGTCCGCCGGGTGCCGGCACGCGGCCGTCCGGTCACGAACGCCGGGTGTGGCTGGCCGCCGTAGTCCTTCCGCTGTTGTACGCGGCCCGGCAGTTGACCTGGGCACTCGGAATCCATGTCGGAGTCTCGGAGGAATTCGTGCGGCCGTACACCGCTCCAGGCGCCCGTCTGACGGAGGCCGTTCTCGGCGCGATGACCGTCGCCGGCGCGCTGCTCACCCTGGGCCTGCGCCAGAAGTGGGGGAGCCGCGTGCCACGCTGGAGCCCGATCCTGCCCGGCCGGCCGGTGCCCGTGCTTCTGGTGGCGATCCCCGGCGGACTGGCAGCGATCATTCTGTCCGCCGCGGGGCTGTCGATCTATCGGGGCCTTCTGTCGATGGCGCTCGGGCTCACGCCCGCCGGGCCGAGCGCCGCCTTGGAAAACTGGGCCGTCTGGCGTCCGACACTCGCCTGGCTCCCCTGGGGGCTCGCCCTGGGCGGCGCGACCCTGCACTACCACCGCCGCAGACGCGCGACCGCGCCGCTCGGCCACCGGCATGTGCCGGGGAGTGGGCTGTCTTAATGCCGCTGGGATGGGCGGTGGAGCAGATCACCCACCCACCCCAGCGGCGCTCAGGGGACCCACCGGTGACGGCCGCCTATCCGGCCTCGCTCATCCGCACCTCGGAGAGCCGGCGGAGAGTCCGCCGAGGCCCGGCGGGAAGGTGGCCCGCTACCTCAGTCGGCGCTGCTGAACTGGTAGAACACCCACCCGTCGAGCTCCCAGCCGGGCTCCTTGGCCAGAATGCTCTCCTTGTGCTCGTCGATCGCCAACCGCCAGCGACTGTTGCTCGACAGGCGCCAGACCTTCACCTCGCCCCCGGCCTTCCGGTTGGCGGGTGCGTAGCCGAGCGTGCCGTCGTAGTGGTAGTTGCCCGTGGCGACCAGCCGATCGCGTTCCGTCTCGGTGGTCGAGACGATGTAGGAGGTCGTCTTCTTCCAACGCAGCCGGTAGAGAGGCTTGCTGCCGGCGAACGGCGTGCTCGCGATGTAGTACATCGGGGTCTTCGTGAGGCGCCAGCCGTACTGGAGGGCTGTCCGCTTCTCCCGCTCGTTGGCCGTGTAGAAGAAGCCGCCCGTCTTGGTGACGAACTCGTAGACCTTGACACGCGGTGCCGCCGTGCTCGACGTGGGCTCGCTCCCCGCCGTGGAGGCCGACGCCTGGACGGCGGTGCCGGCGGACAGCGTGGCGCTCACGGCCAGCACGAGTCCGAGAACCGCCGAACGGCGCGACCACGCGGTTGATGATGTCATGTGCAGGTATGCCTCTCGATGTGAATTGTGATGCGTTCCGGCGGCAGGAAGCCAGGCCCGCCAGTCGCGTAGGTCGCACGAGTCTCTGCCATCGGAGGGCAGAGTGACCAGGTCAAGGGCGGGGCTTTTGGCGGGCATTGCGGATGTACCCCTCGAAAGCCCGGCCGGCCGGCGCGGAGGCCTGGGCCCGCCGGTTGTCAGGTCGTGCGGCGGGTGAAGCGGTAGAGCTCCGCCTGGCCCGGTGCGAGGCTCACGCTGAACGTGCGTCCCCCGTCCCGGAGGGGCACCGGAACGTACTCCCTCACGTGTGGAATGGAGGAAGGGCTGAACACCTCCGCGGAGCTCACCTCCGGCTTGAGCGTGAACGACACGTCGGTGGTCGTGGTGTACGAGCGGTTCACCGCGAAGATCCAGCTCTGCCCGTCGTCAGTCGGCCGCTCGTACTCGCCCAGCACCATCGGCGACGACGACACCGCACTCAGCACCCGGGAACGTGCGGCGGAGAACGGCTCGGCACCGAGCGGCTGGGAGGGCCCCGTGTGGAAGACCTGCTTGCTCTGCAGGTGCTTGAGCTGCCGCCCCACCGGCTGCAGAAACGTCCGGTTGAACGTGCTCGCCGCGTCATAGAGCGGCGTCTGGCAGCCCGCCTTGTCGATCAGAGCCGTTCCGAACTCGAAGTCAGGTCTCGCGGTCGGTGTCCAGTACGTGAAGTACTTGACCCCCTTGCAGCCGTACGCGAGCCCCATGTTGATCTGCCAGGCCAGCTCGGCCGGGGTGGGCCGCTTCATGACGCCGTGGTCGACCGAGCAGACGTAGACCCACGTCGGCAGGCCGGCCCTGTTTCCGGCCTCCCGGATCAGCTTGTGGTTGAGAAAGAACGTCTGCCTGAAGGTGCCGTCCTTCAGCAACGGATAGTGGTCGAACGACACGAACGACGGCGCGATCTGCTCGACGTACCGCTCGAGATACGTCTCGTACGCCCGGTCCCAGGCCGGGTTGTACACCGGCACGAGGTTGAGGTGGCTCAGCTTGCTGGGAGCGGCCTCGGCCAGCACATCGGTGATCATGCGATAGCGCGGATAGGTGACGGGGTTGGGCTCGTCCACGATCCGGAAGCCGGCGAACGCGTTGTACTGCTGATACTCCTCCAGCACCGCACGGATCCGGTCCGCATAGCCCGGCGTGGGCACCGCGCTGCTGATGCGCTGATCGACGGCCAGCACGCGAAGGCCATGCCGGTCGGCGACCTCCAGCAGCCTGACGTTGGCGTTCTTGTTGTAGACGTCGTTGCCGCCGAGAACGAGGTTGAACCCGGCGGAGGCGATCTCGTCATAGCGCTCGTCGTTGATCTGCCGCCGCGGCGGCGGCCAGTAGAAGCCGATGGGGAACACGTCATCGGCCAGCAGGTCGGGGACGGCCGCCTGAGGCAGGATCGCGCCGACCTGAGCCGCCGAGGCGGGTGCGGCTGACAACGCGGGCGGGAGCGCCGCGGCGCCGGCGACACCGGCGGTCAGGCGGAGCAGGTCGCGGCGGGTCAGGTGCTCGGTCATCGGTTGCTCCAGGAGGCACTCGCCGGACCTGAGGTGAACGTCTGGTCACCGGTGGAGACCCATGACGTCCAGGTGCCGTTCGCCGGGACCCGGTGCCGCTCCCAGATGCGCCCGTCCGTGCCGAGCGCGAACACGTTCAGCGTGCCAGGCGCGTGCGAGACCGCGGCCGGCACGTCGGTGAAGGTCTCGCCGCCGCTGAACTGGGTCCAGCCGCCCCACCCGACCCCGAAGTCGTAGGTGTTGTGCCACACCTTCCGGTCGTCGCGGCCCACGACGAACAGCGCGAGATGCGTCGGCCCCCACGACACCGTCGCCGGGCCCGCCAGCGCCGCGAGAGTCCCGATCGGCGCCCACTCGGTCCACCCGCCCTCCGGCTTCAGGTGGATGTCGTAGATCCGATCCTGCGTGCCCTTGACGAACACGTGCAGGCGGTTGACGTCGTACGCGACCGCCGCCGGTGCGGAGCCGAAGGTCCGGTCGCCGGGTAACGCGTTCCAGCCGGTCCAGCCTGGACCGCCGAAGCGATAGGTGTTCTGGCGGACCTTGCCTTCGGTGTCCAGCGCGAACATGGCGAAGTGATCGGTCCCCCACGATGTGGGCGAGGGCGCTGAGCTGAACAATCCGGTGCCGGGCTCGGTCCAGCCGCTCCACCCGTTCAACAGCATGGGAGGCCCGCCGTTCGTGAACGACCGGTCGTAGATCTTGCCGTCGCGGCCGAGTATTCCCAGGTGCAGGATGCCGGAGTTGTGGGTGCCCACACCGACGCCCGCGGCGAGATCCCCGCGCAGGCTCTCCCAGCCGGTCCAGACGCCGGGTTTCCACCAGCGGTGGTAGAGCTGATTGTCCGGGCCGCGGGCGAAAACGTCCAACGTCGGCTCGGCGTTGGTGCGCGTCGGCGGCGCGGCAACCGGTGGCCCCGGGTCGAAATCAATGTCGGCCGGATTTCGGCATTCGGCGAGCGGCGTCACGGTCATATGCGACTCCTTGGCTATTGAACGGCAATGAACGATCGTCCCCCATCAATGGCACTGCTGCCAGGCCAGAAAGAGGGCATATAAAGGACATTAATCGGGCACTTTTGAGCAAAAGGAACAAAACTCTGGACCGAACACTCGGGCGAGAGTGAGAATTCGCTGGGCGATTCAGAAGATCGTCAATGCCCGGCCGATCCGTTCGGCATGAAACCACGCTCACTCTCCCACTCCATCCCGGCGAGGCCAAAGTGCGGGTTGTACGTCTTTCAAGTGCGGCGGCGATGGCGCTTTCCATCGTGATCATCCCCCCGAATCCGGTCGTCCAGGCGGTCACGCCACCGGCGGCACCCAAGTCCGCGCAGACGATCTCCTACGACCAGACGATCTCCCCTGAGCGGGCCGCGGCCGCCCAGGCGCGGCGCGAGAACCGGCAGGTCGAGGTCAAGTCGATGACGAACGAGACCCGCCAGGTCTTCGCCCAGCCCGACGGCACCTCCACGATGGAGGTGCACGTCCGCCCGGTACGCGTGCGCAAGGACGACCGCTGGGTCCCCGTGGACACCACGTTGCGCCTGCGTCCCGACGGCGCGGTCGAGCCCGTGGCCGCCGCCGTCGGCCTGACGTTCTCCGGCGGAGGGTCGGCCCCCCTCGCCCACCTGTCCCGCGGCGCCAAGTCGTTGGAGCTGGGCTGGAGCGGCGGGCTGCCCAAGCCCACGCTGCAGGGCGACACCGCCACCTACGCCGAGGTCATGCCGGGTGTGGACCTCCAGGTCACCGCCGACGTGGACGGCTTCTCCCACCTCCTGGTGGTCAAGTCGAGAGCCGCCGCCGCGAAGCTGACCGAGCTGGAATTCCCGCTCGCCGCCGAGGGCCTGACGCTGACGTCGGACAAGGCGGGCAACCTGAAGGCCGTCGACGAGGGCAAGGGCACGATCTTCATCGCGCCCACCCCGAAGATGTGGGACTCCAAGGGGATGACGAGCCCGCAGGCGCTCAAGGAAGGGCGCTCCCCCGAGGCGCGCGAGGCCACCATGGGCGTGGAGCTGGCCGGCGGGCGACTGCGGCTCAAGCCGGACCGCGAGATGATGACGGATCCGCAGACCGAGTTCCCCGTCTACCTGGACCCGTCCTATACCGCCGCCCGCGGCTCCTGGACCGCGGTCTGGAGCAACCATCCGAAGAGCAATTACCTGAATTCCAGCGACATCGCGAGGGTGGGCTATGTCGAGGGACAGAAGAACCGCTCGTTCTTCAACATCAACTCGGGCACGACCATCCACGGCAAGCACGTCATCAAGGCGACACTGCGCGCGTTCGAGACGTGGTCGTACTCGTGCGGGAAAAGGGCTGTCGAGGCGTGGGGAACCGGCAATGTCAATGCGAGCACCACATGGCTCAACCAGCCGCCGTGGACCCGGAAACTCGACACGGTGAGCGTGGCCAAGGGCTACGGCACGGGAGAGTGCGCGCCGGGCGGAGTGGAGTTCGACGTCACCTCGTGGTTCGCCGACGCCGCCCGTCTGAAATGGGTGCACCCCACCGTCGCCCTTAAGTCTCCCAACGAGGTGGATCCCTATTACTGGAAGAAGTTCAGAAACAACCCGGTCGTCGTCATCGACTACAACTCCTACCCCGCCGCCCCCGTGGCCGCCGACGTGTGGTCGGATCCGGGCGGCCCGTGCGTCTCGGGTGACGACCGCCCGATCATCAGCACCCCCGCGCCCAAGTTGTGGGCGAAGCTGAAGGACGACGACAGCTCGGTCCAAGGCCGTTTCGAGTGGTACGACGCCGCCGGGGTGAAGGCCGGCGAGTACGTCACCCCGCTCGGCTCCTCCGGCACGGCCTTCTCCGCCACGATCCCGCGGGCCCGGTACGCCGACGGCGAGCTGATCCGCTGGCGCGTGCGGGCCGAGGACGGCATCGCCACCAGCGAGTGGAGCCCCTGGTGCGAGGCCACCGTGGACGCCACCGCCCCCGGCCGCGAGCCCACGGTGTCCTCGCCCCAGTTCGCGGAGAACGCGTGGAGCGATGGGGTCGGCATGGCCGGCACGTTCGCGTTCGGCCCGAACGGCGTGGCCGACGTGTCCGCCTACGTCTGGGGCCTGGACTCCACGCCCACGACGGTGGCCACGCCCCGACCGGACGGCACTGCCACCGTCACGCTGACGCCGCACCACGAAGGCCCGAACGTGCTGGCCGTACGCAGCAAGGACCGCGCGGGCCAGCTCGGACCCATCCGTACCTACGTCTTCATGGTCAACCCGGGCAAACGTGCGAGCGGCCACTGGCGGATGGACGAGGGCCAGGGCACCGTGACCGCCGACGCCACCGGCGCCCACCCGGCCACGCTGCACGGCGCCACCTGGACGCCCGGTAAGACCGGCACGGGCCTCAAGCTGGCCGGCGCCTACGCGCAGACCTCCGGCCCCGTCATCGACACCAGCCGCAACTTCGCCGTCACCGCCTGGGCCCGCCTGACCGGCAACGCCGCCTCCGCCACGGCCGTCACCCAGGAAGGCGGCAGGACGGGCGCGTTCGCCCTGCAGTACACCAAGGCCGAGGACCGCTGGGCGCTGGCCATGACCGGTTCCGACACCGACGCGGCGCCGATCCGTGCCCTGTCCACCGCCGCGCCCAGACTGAACGAGTGGACGCACCTCGCCGGCGTCTACGACGGAGCAGCCCGCCAGATCTCGCTCTACGTGAACGGCCGGCTGCAGTCCACCGCCGACGTCCCGCCCTCCTGGAACGCCACGGGCCCGCTGACGATCGGCCGCGGGAAGAACGGCGGGGTGCCTTCCGACCACTGGTCCGGAGACCTCGACGAGGTGCGGGTCTACGGCCGTGTCATCTTCGCCGCTGAAGTCGCCGAACTGGTCACCAGCGCCGTCACCCTGGTGGGCCACTGGAAGCTGGACGAGGAGTCCGGCAGGTCGGCCGCCGACTCCTCGGGACGAGCCACCGCGCTGGGCCTGGACGGGATCTCCACCTGGACGCCCGGCTGGCTGGACGGAGCCCTGGCGTTCGATGGCTTCAGCGGCCAGGCCCACGCCGCCGCGCCCGCGGTCAACACCGCTACCAGCTTCACCGTCGCCGCATGGACCCAGCTCGACTATCTGCCCTCCCGCGACAAGGCGTTCGTGTCGCAGCCGGGCGACAGAGCCGCCGGGTTCCAGCTCGGATTCGACAAGGAGCATACGCGGTGGGCCTTCGCCATGGCCCCCACCGACACCGACACCGCCGTGCCCGTCGGGGCCCGTTCCGGCCCCGTCCCCAACTCGATGGAGTGGACCCACATCACCGGCGTGTACGACGCGCTGGCCGGTGAGCTGCGCATCTATGTCAACGGGCGCCTGTCCACCGGCACCGTCACCAAGCACGTGAGCGCCTGGAACGCCACTGGCCTGCTGCACTTGGGACGCACCAAGGCGGCGGGTGGGTTCACCGGCTACTGGCCGGGGACCGTGGACGACGTCCGCACCTATGACGGCGTTCTGACCGACGAGCAGATCATCCAACTCGCCGCCCAATAGTCCCGACCAGCATTTCCGAGAGAAGAAGGCTCATGGAATCATGGGATGAGTTAGAGCTGCCCGAATCCCGCTGGAATGGTTTCCAGCGATCCGACGCCCCCGACGAACCCGACATTCCCTCTCCCTCCTGGAACCGCTCCTGGAAGGTCAAGCCCGAGTCTCCCTGGCCGCGCAGGCTGGCGGGCGTCCTGTCGATCGTCCTGATCGTGCCTCTGGTGAACGCCATGCCGGCGTACGCCGCACCCCGCGAGGCCCCGGCCACGCAGCAGGAAGTACCGGTCACGGGCAAGAAGGTCCCGGTGCGCCCGCCGCTGGCGAATCCGGTGCAGAAGCACGCGTGGAAGGCGCCACCCGGCGTGGCCTGGCCCAAACCGCAGAAGGTGGAGCTGGGCACGGCGAGCACGCCGCCTGAGGGCTTCCCGGTACGGCTGGCCCCGGAGCGGGCCGCGAAGGCGGCGGCCGAGCCGGTGGGCGTCGAGCTACTGGAGACCGACCGTCTCGGCCTGGCGATGCGGGTCTCACCAGGGCAGGAAGCCACGAAGACGCGGAAGACCCGGCTGGAGATCGACTACTCCGGTTTCCGTTACGCCTATGGCGGTGACTACGGCGCCCGCCTGCGCTTGGTCAAGGTGCGGGACTGCGCGCTCAAGGACGCCACCCTCGCGAACTGCCCGCAGTCGGAGCCGGTCTCGTCCAGCAACGACGCCGGGAAGGGCACGCTGACCGCCGAGGTCGAGACGGGTGCGGTCTATGCGTTGGCCGCGGCTCCCTCGGGTCAGTCCGGCGACCACTCGGCCACCTCTCTCGCGCCGTCGTCGGCGTGGAGCGTCGGCACGCAGACCGGCGACTTCTCTTGGAGCTACGACATGCGTACGCCGCCCGCGCTGGGCGGCGAGGAGCCGGAGCTCTCCCTCGCCTACTCCTCGCAGAGCGTGGACGGCCGTACCGCCTCCACCAACAACCAGGCGTCCTGGGCCGGTGACGGCTTCGAGCTGAACCCCAGCGGCTACATCGAGCGCCGCTTCAAGTCGTGCATGATCGACGGCAAGAAGACCGGCGACCTGTGCTGGGACCAGGACAACGCCACGATGTCGCTGGGCAACTCCTCCGTCGAGCTGGTCAAGGACGCCACCACCAAGCAGTGGCGGCCCAAGCGCGACGACGGCACCCGGATCGAGGCACTCACCGGCGCCGCCAACGGCGACAACAACGGTGAGCACTGGCGGGTCACCGCACTGGACGGCACGCAGTACACCTTCGGCCTGAACCGGCTGCCCGGCTGGACGACCGGCAAGCCGGAAACGAAGTCGGTGCAGAACGTGCCGGTGTTCGGCAACAACAGCGGGGAGCCCTGCTACTCCAGTACTCCGGCCAACGCGTGGTGCCAGCAGGCGTATCGGTGGAACCTGGACTACGCGGTGGACACGCACGGCAACGCCACCACGTACTGGTACACGCAGGAGAAGAACTACTACGGCCGTAACATGAAGCCCGAGCTGGGCACCGTGTACGACCGGGCCGCGTACCTCAACCGGATCGACTACGGCTACCTGTCCAGCGAGCTGTTCACCAAGTCGCCCGCCGCGCAGGTGGTCTTCGACGTGGCCGAGCGCTGCCTGCCCAGCGGCACCGTGACCTGCGCACCCGACCAGTTGAAGAAGGAGACCGCCAGCCACTGGCCGGACGTTCCGTTCGACCAGATCTGCAACTCGGGCGTGAAGTGCACCGACCGGCTGGCGCCGACGTTCTTCAGCCGCAAGCGGCTGACCAAGGTCAGCAGTCAGATTCTCAAGACGGCCGGCGGTTACGGCCCGGTGGACTCCTGGGAGCTGACCCATCAGTTCCCCGCCCCAGGTGACGGCCTCAGCCCGGCGCTGTGGCTGGCGTCCATCCAGCAGACCGGTCACGTGGGCGGCACGATCGCACTGCCCAAGACCACGTTCGCCGGCGTCCAGTTGGCCAACCGGGTGGACGCGAAAGAGGGCCGCGCCCCGCTGTACAAGTGGCGTGTGCAATCCGTCCGCGAAGGGTCCGGCGGCGAGTTGCGGGTCAAGTACCAGACCGCCGAGTGCAAGCCCGATGCGCTGCCCGTCGCCGACGACAACGCCAAGCTGTGCTTCCCGCAGCGCTGGTCACCGCCGGACGAGGAAGAGGTCAGCGACTGGTTCCACAAGTACGTGGTGGCCCAGACGCTGCAGGTGGACCTCGTCGCCGGCTCGCCCAACGTGGAGACCAACTATGAGTACCTGGAGGGCGCGGCCTGGCACTACGCCGACAACATCCTGGTCAAGCCGGAGCACCGCACGTGGGCGGACTTCCGCGGCTTCGGCCGGGTCCGGGTGCGCGAGGGCGACGGCCAGGACACCAAGCGCACGCTGACCGAGTTCCGTTACTTCCGCGGCATGCACGGCGACAGGAAGGCCGACGGCTCCAAGCGCAGCGCGCAGGTCGAGGACTCCGAGGGCGTCAAGCTGGACGACCTCGACCAGTACTCCGGCTTCGAGCGGGAGGAGATCCTCTTCGACGGCGACGGCGGGTCCATCGTGACCGCCACCGCCGAGAAGCCGTGGTCGGTCAAGACGGCCGAGTCCACGCAGGGCGGCGTGACCAAGGCCGCACACATCGTCGAGGCCGACTCCATGGTCACCCGGACCGCCCTGGCGGGCGGCAAGTGGCGGCGCACCGGCGAGAACCGCCTGTACGACAGCGCGGGCATGCTCACCTGGGTCGAGGAGAAGGGCGACCTCGCCTCGACCGATGACGACCAGTGCACCCACATGTTCTACGCCCGCAACGACACGGCCTGGATGCTCGACTACCCCAGCCGTATCCAGAAGGTCGCGGCGAACTGCGGCACCGCGGTCTCCACGCTGGCCGCCGGCGAGATCATCTCCGACGAGAAGGTGCAGTACGACGGTCAACCGGTCGGCGAGGCGCCCCGCAAGGGCGACGTGACCGCCGTGCAGCAGGTCGTCTCCGGTGACGGGCAGACGATCACCGACAGCACGCACACGTACGACGTCTACGGCCGCGAGACCAGCAAGTCCGATGCGGTCGGCACCACGTCCACGATCGCCTACAGCCCGGCCACGGGCGCCCTGGCGACCGAGGTCACCGAGACCAATCACCTCGGCCACCGCCTGCGCACGATCCTGGAGCCGGCGTGGGGTGAGCCCATCGCCCAGATCGACGCGAACAACCGCCGCGTCGACATGGAGCACGACGCCCTGGGCCGCCTGGTCAAAGTCTGGCAGCCGGACCGCAGCAAGGCGGCCGGCCAGTCGCCCAGCACGGAGTACTCCTACACCGTGCGGTCCGACGGACCCAGCGTGGTCACCACCAAGACGCTGCTCACCGACACGACCTACATCACCAGCCACGAGCTGTACGACGGCCTGATGCGCGAGCGCCAGACTCAGGAGCCCGCGCCCAGGGACGAGCAGACCCAGGACCCGGCCCTGCGCGACGGCCGTACGATCACCGACACCTTCTACAACTCCCAGGGCGAGCAGTTCAAGCAGAACACCGGCTACTTCGCCGCCGGAGCCCCCTCCACCGAGCTGCTGCCGAAGCCGGCCGACACCGACGTTCCCACCCAGGTGGAGTCCTTCTTCGACGGCACCGGTGAGGTGGCGTCCCAGGCGCTCACATCAAAGGGAGTGAAGAAGCTCGAGGTCTCGGTCAAGCGGGAGGGCGACCGGATCCACGTGACCCCGCCCGCCGGCGGCACGGCGACCACCCGCATCGGCGACGCGCAGGACCGGCTGATCGAACTGCGCCAGTACAAGGGCGCGACGCCGACCGGCGAGTACGACTCCACCAAGTACACCTATGACCCCGCGGGCCGCCTGGCCACGGTGACCGACCCGGCCGGGAACGTCTGGCGCCACCACTACGACCTGCGCGGACGGGAGATCAGGACCGAGGACCCGGACAGGGGCGTCACGACCACCACGTACAACGACGCCGACGAGGTCGTCTCCACCACCGACGCGCGGGGCAAGACGCTCTGGTACGGCTACGACGCCCTCGGGCGCAAGACGCAGCTACGCGACGGGGCGGAGACCGGCACGCTGCTGGCCGAGTGGAAGTACGACGCGCTGGCCAAGGGGCACATGAACGCCAGCATCCGGTACGCGGGCGGGCAGGCATACAAGGCGGAGATCAACGCCGTCGACGCCGACTACCGCGCACTCCGCCAGACGGTGACCATCCCGGCACGGGAGGGCAAGCTGGCGGGCTCCTACCTGCTCAACACCCGCTACACGCTCGATGACCAGGTGCAGTCCGTGAGCTTCCCGGCCGCGGGCGGGCTGGCCGAGGAGCAGGTCGCCTACAGCTACGACGCGCTCGGCCAGCCGACCAAGGTCGCCGGCCTGTCGGCGTACGTCAGCGCGGCCCGCTACTCCAAGCTCGGTGAGACCCTCCAGTACGAGCTGGGCGAGGGCGACAGGAAGACCTGGCTCACCTACACCCACGACGAGGGCACCCGCCGCCTGACCGGTGTGCGCCTGGACCGGGCAGGTGCCACCGCCAGCGATCTGGACCTCCGTTACAGCTACGACGAGGTCGGCAACATCACCAAGATCGCCGACAGGGCGAGCGGCCAGGACACGCAGTGCTTCAAGCACGACCACCTGCGCCGCCTGACCTCGGCGTGGACGGCCACCGACGACTGCGCCAGCGGCACCCCGCAGTCGGACAAGATCGGCGGCGTGGCCCCGTACGCGGTCAGCTACGCCTACGACGTCACCGGCAACCGGACCAAGGAGACCAAGCACGCCTGGGGCGGCGGAAGCGAACAAGTACGGAACTACGCCTATCCGGCGGCGGGCGGCAAGCAGCCGCACGCGCTGCAGAGCGTCGGCGCGGACCTGTTCGCCTACGACGCGGCGGGCAACACGACCAGGCGCAAGGTCGGCACGTCCGACCAGAGCCTGGTGTGGGACGCCGAGGGCAACCTGGAGTCGGTGACCGAGGCCGGAAAGACGACCTCGTTCCTCTACAGCGCCGACGGCGACCGCCTGCTCCGCAGGACGCCGACCGACGCCACCCTCTACATCGACGACATGGAGTTGCGCTTCGACTACGCCAAGGACGTCGTCGAGCAGACCCGCTACTACACCATCGACAACCAGCCCATCGCGGTGCGCGCCCCGGACAACCAGGTGTACTTCCTGGCCAACGACCACCAGGGCACCGCACAGGCCGCGGTGAACGCCGGCACGGGTGACGTGGCGATACGGAGACAGACACCGTTCGGCGAGGATCGCGGCGCCCCACCGCCGTGGTGGCCCGGCCAGCGCGGCTTCGTCGGCGGCACCCAGGACACCGAGATCGGCCTCGTCCACCTCGGCGCCCGCGAGTACGACCCCAAGCTCGGCCGCTTCATCTCGGTCGACCCGATCATCGACGAGGGCGATCCGCAGCAGCTCAACGCCTACGCCTACGCCAACAACAGCCCGGTCAGCGCGAGCGACCCCGACGGCCAGCTCGTCTGGTTCATCGTGGGCGCCGTGGTCAGGGTCGGGGCCCGCTGGGTCGCCAAGAGGATAGCCAACGCCGCCGCCAGGCGGGCCAAGGCCCGCCAAGAGGCGCAGCGGCGGGCGGCCGCCGAGCGAGCGAGGCTCCGCAGGGCCGCTGAAGCCAGAAGAAGGGCGTTGGAAGCGGCCGCCAAGAGGGCTCGCGCGGCGGCGCGGCGGCGCGCCATCGCGGACGCCATCAAGAAGGCGGTGGCGAACGCGTACAAGGCGGCCGCTGCGCGGGCCAGGCGGCGGGCCGCCCAGCCCAGGGCAATCGCCAAGGGGCGACCCGCGGTCCGGCCGGCACCCAGCAGGCGAGCCGGCAAACCTCCGGTCCGCGCCCGTCGAGAACCCCCAGCAAAACGCCCGACCAGCCACCGCGCAAGACATCGGCCGTCACCGCCAAAGGCCCAACGCCAACCCGTGACCCAGCCACAGCCGGGGCGTCAGCCACTCAGCATCATCATCAACGGCCGCCGCGTCACCGAAGGCCGGCGAACTCCCTCATGGGCTGGCATACAAGGTAAGAATCCGAGCCTCCACATCGCGAAGGAACTGGGGAAGGACGAGGCCGAGGGACTGGGTTACCGGGCTTATACCGTCGTGAACGCCATCGACGACGTGCGCCAGAACGAGGGGCGGATCTCGATCTTCGTCGAGTTCATCAAGGACCTATTCGGCCTCAACGGCTGATCATCGGCGCGGAGCCCGTCGGGCTCCGCGCCGATGGCGTGTCCCGGCACGACGCTCACACCGATCACCAGAAAACTCGCCCGGCAGAATGGAGCAAAGACCCCGATGCCCCGCCTATCACTGTGGTGTGCTCTCGCGGCCATCGCCCTGAGCATGCTGGTCGGACCTGCCTCGGCAACCGCCGCCCAGCTCACGCTGACGTACCGGAACCCGGTCAACGCAAGCGCCGACCCCAGCCTCATGTACCACCACGGCAACTACTACGTGGCCACCACCCGCGGCGACCGGATCGGCATCTGGAAGTCGCCCAGCCTGGCCACCCTGCTGGCCGCCCCCGAGCAGGTGGTCTGGCGCGACAGCGATCCGAGCCGCAACAAGCAGATGTGGGCGCCGGCCTTCCGTCACGTGGGCTCGCGCTGGTACATCTACTACACCGCCTCCGACGGGGTCGGCGCCAACCACCGCATGTACGTCCTTGAGTCGGCCGGTGACGACCCGATGGGCCCGTACGCGTTCAAGGCCAGGATCGCCGACTTCGGCGAGTACGCGATCGACGGCGAGCCGATCACCCACAACGGGCAGCAGTACTTCGTCTGGAGCGGGCCGGGACGCGGCATGACCGGCCCCCAGCAGCTCTACATCGCCCGCATGAGCAACCCCTGGACGGTCACCGGCGGCCGGGTCGCGATCCCGGCGAACGGCGGCTGCACCGAGGTGCGCGAGGGCCCGACCCCGCTCTACCGCAACGGCCGGACGTTCCTGACCTACTCCACCTGCGACACCGGCAAGCCCGACTACCAGCTCTGGATGAAGAGCATCGCCAACGGCGCCGACCCGATGGTGGCCGCCAACTGGAGGCAGCACGCCGGGCCGGTGTTCGCCCGCCACGACGCCGGCGGCGTGTGGGGGCCGGGACACCACTCGTTCTTCCGCTCGCCCGACGGCACCGAAGACTGGATCGCCTACCACGCCAAGAACACCAGCACCTACACGTACTCCTTCCGCACCACCCGCGTGCAGGAGTTCACCTGGAACGCCGACGGCACCCCGAACTTCGGCCGCCCGCGCGGCGCCGGCGCCACCCGGGCGCTGCCCTCGGGGGACCCGGGTGCCACCACCTCGGTGATCAACGACACCGACCCGCAGGTCACGTACGCGGGCACGTGGAAGTCCGGGTCCGCCTGCGGCATCCAGTGCTTCTGGGGCAATGACCACTGGAGCGGCCAGGCGGGCGCCACCGCCACCATCCAGTTCACCGGCACCCAGATCGCGCTGCTGAGCGTACGCGACGTGGGCAACGGCATCGCCGCGATCTCCATCGACGGCGGTCCCGAGCAACGCGTCGACTACTACAGCGGCATCCGGGTCGGCGAACACCTCAACTACAAGAGCCCGGTCCTGCCCGCCGGGCCCCACACACTGCGCGTGCGCGTCACGGGCGACAGGAATCCCGCCTCGAGCAACACTGTGATCAGCATGGACAGGATCGAGGTGTACTAGGACCTGCATCGAAGTTCGGATCTTCAGGTGGGGGCGCAGGCTCCGGATCCACACGATGGCACCGCGCAGGCAGAGACCAGCAAGGTGGCTTTCGGGCGTTGTGTCGAACCGGAAGGCCGGCCCCCACTCTCGGCTCGGCGCGCGAAAAGAGGTTATCGGTCAAGTTGCGCCGGGCTTTGCCATGTCCTTATGCAACACCTCAAAATTGTCCGGATCTCGCCCTGGAAATGGTCACTTCCACTGAAGATACTGACGATGTTCATCGCGTACATCCCGAAAGACAGGAGGAGAAGTGACCGGCTTATCACGTTTCACGGCCTGGCGGCGCGTCGTCAGTGCTCTCGTACTTCCACTGGTAGTGCTGGTGGGCATGACAATCGCGCCCGCAGCCGCATACAGCGCGGCCGATACTCCGGAGTTTTCCTATAAATCCCAGCAGGACGAGGTCTCGGCGAACGAGACCTGCACGGGCTGGTGGGCGCTGGTGAATTCTGATGGCAGGACGGTCGGAAAGACCACCTGGTGCAACGACGGGCCGAACCAGAATCACTTCATCATCTGCGATTTGTGGGGTGACCCCTACAGCCCGGCCATCGTCGTCGACCCGGAGGGCGCGGGCCCTCCTGATGTGATCGTCTATTACGACGAGAATGGCGCGAACGACGAAAGCTGCTTCCGGCACAACATCGGCTACCAGGTTCGTAAATGGGCCAGAGGATGGACGAGACACGACAATCCGCAAGGTAGCGCTTATATCAAGCTACCTTGGATGAGCCCCGCGGGACCGTTCTAGTGAATGCTTTTCATCCAGCCTCACGGAGCTGAAGGACGAGGATCGCTTTGACGAGCTGACCTGCGAGAAGTGGGCAGCAGCGGAGTTTGCGCAGGA